>CAVUKT010000042.1:0-169012 GCA_963742055.1 uncultured Actinomycetes bacterium
GCGGTCCCCCGCGCAGTACCATCGGCGCTGAAGGGCTTAACTTCCGGGTTCGGAATGGAACCGGGTGTTTCCCCTTCGCCATGGCCACCGAAACACTATGGAGATGTCAGGACCGTACCGGCCAGGACCTCAGTCCCAGCCCGGCACGGCACCGACCGCACCTCGGGAACCGCACAGTGGACGCGAAACATACAAAGAAGTAGAAGCCAAGCCACTCGGCCTATTAGTACCGGTCAGCTCCACACGTTGCCGTGCTTCCACCTCCGGCCTATCAACCCAGTCGTCTAGCTGGGGGCCTTACCAGGTTAACCCTGAGGGAGACCTAATCTTGAGGCGAGCTTCCCGCTTAGATGCTTTCAGCGGTTATCCCTTCCGAACGTAGCCAACCAGCCGTGCTCTTGGCAGAACAACTGGCACACCAGAGGTTCGTCCGTCCCGGTCCTCTCGTACTAGGGACAGCCCCTCTCAAGTCTCCTACGCGCGCAGCGGATAGGGACCGAACTGTCTCACGACGTTCTAAACCCAGCTCGCGTACCGCTTTAATGGGCGAACAGCCCAACCCTTGGGACCTGCTCCGGCCCCAGGATGCGACGAGCCGACATCGAGGTGCCAAACCATCCCGTCGATATGGACTCTTGGGGAAGATCAGCCTGTTATCCCCGGGGTACCTTTTAGCCGTTTAGCGACGGCGCTTCCACATGCCACCGCCGGATCACTAGTCCCAGCTTTCGCTCCTGCTCGACATGTCTGTCTCACAGTCAAGCACCCTTGTGCACTTACACTCGACACCTGATTGCCAACCAGGCTGAGGGTACCTTTGGGCGCCTCCGTTACCTTTTAGGAGGCAACCGCCCCAGTTAAACTACCCACCAGACACTGTCCCTGATCCGGATCACGGACCCAGGTTAGACATCCAGAACGACCAGAGTGGTATTTCACCGTTGACTCCACAAGAACTAGCGTCCCTGCTTCACAGTCTCCCACCTATCCTACACAAGACGTCCCAAACACCAATGTCAAGCTGCAGTGAAGGTCCCGGGGTCTTTCCGTCCTGCTGCGCGTAACGAGCATCTTTACTCGTAGTGCAATTTCGCCGGGTCTGTGGTTGAGACAGTGGGAAAGTCGTTACGCCATTCGTGCAGGTCGGAACTTACCCGACAAGGAATTTCGCTACCTTAGGATGGTTATAGTTACCACCGCCGTTTACTGGCGCTTAAGTTCAGAGCTTCGCGACCCGAAGGCCACTAACCCTTCCCCTTAACGTTCCAGCACCGGGCAGGCGTCAGTCCGTATACGTCGTCTTGCGACTTAGCACGGACCTGTGTTTTTAGTAAACAGTCGCTTTCCCCTGGTATCTGCGACCGCACCCAGCTCAGAGGGCAAGTCTCGTCACCGAGCACGGCTCCCCTTCTCCCAAAGTTACGGGGACAATTTGCCTAGTTCCTTAACCACAGTTCACCCGATCGCCTTGGTATTCTCTACCTGACCACCTGAGTCGGTTTAGGGTACGGGCCGCTAAGATGCTCGCCGCGAGGTTTTTCTTGGCAGCATAGGATTACTCACTTCGCCTAAATCGGCTCGGCATCAGGTCTCAGGCATATGGTGCGCGGATTTGCCTACGCACCGCCCTACACCCTTACTCCGGGACAACCATCGCCCGGTAGAGCTACCCTCCTGCGTCGCCCCTTCGGCTTGCCTACTACTAGTCTGGGTCGCGTCCGCGGCCGGGTCATCCCGAAGGATCGCCGGCGTTGGTTGCTTAGCATCGCCAGATTCGGCATGGGCGCATCTAAGCGGGTACGGGAATATCAACCCGTTGTCCATCGACTACGCCTGTCGGCCTCGCCTTAGGTCCCGACTTACCCTGGGCGGATTAGCCTGCCCCAGGAACCCTTGGTCATTCGGCGGAGGGGTTTCTCACCCCTCTTTCGCTACTCATGCCTGCATTCTCACTCGAGTGGCGTCCACGGCTGGATCACTCCGCCGCTTCTCTCGCCACCCGACGCTCCCCTACCCATCCGCGTACCTGGACCCTAAAAGGCTCGGGCGGCCGCAGTCGAGACAGTCACGGCCGAAACCACGACGGTCAAGACCGCCATCCACCGTCGCCACAAAAGGGCCGGGTTATCACGCGAATGCCACAGCTTCGGCGGTGTGCTTGAGCCCCGCTAAATTGTCGGCGCAGAATCACTTGACCAGTGAGCTATTACGCACTCTTTCAAGGGTGGCTGCTTCTAAGCCAACCTCCTGGTTGTCTGAGCAACTCTACATCCTTTCCCACTTAGCACACGCTTAGGGGCCTTAGCTGGTGATCTGGGTTGTTTCCCTCTCGACTACGAAGCTTATCGCCCGCAGTCTCACTGCCGCGCTCTCACTTACCGGCATTCGGAGTTTGGCTGACTTCGGTAAGCTTGTAGGCCCCCTAGGCCATCCAGTAGCTCTACCTCCGGTAAGAAACACGCGACGCTGCACCTAAATGCATTTCGGGGAGAACCAGCTATCACGGAGTTTGATTGGCCTTTCACCCCTACCCACAGGTCATCCCCCAGGTTTTCAACCCTGGTGGGTTCGGTCCTCCACGCGGTCTTACCCGCGCTTCAACCTGCCCATGGGTAGATCACTCCGCTTCGGGTCTATGGCATGCGACTCATTCGCCCTATTCAGACTCGCTTTCGCTACGGCTCCCCCACACGGGTTAACCTTGCCACATACCATAACTCGCAGGCTCATTCTTCAAAAGGCACGCGGTCACTTCACGTCAGCCCGAAGGCTGACACGCTCCCACGGCTTGTAGGCGCACGGTTTCAGGTACTATTTCACGACCCCTCACCGGGGCACTTTTCACCTTTCCCTCACGGTACTTGTGCACTATCGGTCACCAGGGAGTATTTAGGCTTAGGGGGTGGTCCCCCCAGATTCACACGGGATTTCTCGGGCCCCGTGCTACTTGGGATCCCGCCCGGAAGTCGCTTAGGTTTCACCTACGGGGGTGTCACCCTCTGTGCCGGTTCTTTCCAGAACCTTCGATTACCAAAGCGATTTCTTACTTCCTGCCGGTTCAGCAGCTCCGGCTGGGCGGTCCCGCTACCCCGATCACGCAACGCCTGCTGGCTATGACACGTGATCGGTTTGGCCTATTCCCATTTCGCTCACCACTACTCAGGGAATCGCGGTTGCTTTCTCTTCCTGTGGGTACTGAGATGTTTCACTTCCCCACGTTACCTCCACCTGCCCTATGTGTTCAGGCAGGGGCGACGGGCCATTACACCCGCCAGGTTTCCCCATTCGGAAATCCCCGGATCGAAGTCTGGTTGCCGACTCCCCGGGGCTTATCGCAGGCTCCTACGTCCTTCATCGGCTCCTGGTGCCAAGGCATCCACCGTGCGCCCTTAATAACTTGGCACTACTGATGTGATGCTCGCGTCCACTGTGCAGTTCTCAAGATACGGGCGGTTCCGGCGCCTCAGCCCGTTGCCAGGCGAGGCTCACCGGCCCAAATGAAGGAGGCCCCATGTAGGCGGCCGTTCCCTCAGGACCCAACAGCGTGCTCGGCCTGGCCACTCCCCCGTATCCGGCGTTCCTCCCGCAAGCGGGTGTACTAACCGGGCGGGCAGCTTGCCCAGACCGAATAACCAGTGCTCCACTAGTGAGCAGCCACCTCAGAACATTCGCCTGAGATGTGGCTCTGGACGCGACATCGGCCACAAGTGGCCGAGCGCGCCAGTTGCTCCTTAGAAAGGAGGTGATCCAGCCGCACCTTCCGGTACGGCTACCTTGTTACGACTTCGTCCCAATCGCCGGCCCCACCTTCGACGGCTCCGTCCCTTACGGGTTAGGCCACCGGCTTCGGGTGTTGCCGACTTTCGTGACGTGACGGGCGGTGTGTACAAGGCCCGGGAACGTATTCACCGCGACGTTGCTGATTCGCGATTACTAGCGACTCCGACTTCATGGGGTCGAGTTGCAGACCCCAATCCGAACTGAGACCGGCTTTTTGAGATTCGCTCCACCTTGCGGTTTCGCAGCCCTCTGTACCGGCCATTGTAGCATGTTTGCAGCCCAAGACATAAGGGGCATGATGACTTGACGTCATCCCCACCTTCCTCCGAGTTGACCCCGGCAGTCTCCTATGAGTCCCCGGCATTATCCGCTGGCAACATAGAACGAGGGTTGCGCTCGTTGCGGGACTTAACCCAACATCTCACGACACGAGCTGACGACAGCCATGCACCACCTGTGCAGGGCCCTTACGGACACCCCATCTCTGAGGCTTTTCCCTGCATGTCAAACCTTGGTAAGGTTCTTCGCGTTGCGTCGAATTAAGCAACATGCTCCGCCGCTTGTGCGGGCCCCCGTCAATTCCTTTGAGTTTTAGCCTTGCGGCCGTACTCCCCAGGCGGGGCGCTTAATGCGTTAGCTGCGGCACGGAATCCGTGGAAGGACCCCACACCTAGCGCCCAACGTTTACAGCGTGGACTACCAGGGTATCTAATCCTGTTCGCTCCCCACGCTTTCGCTCCTCAGCGTCAGGTAAGGCCCAGAGAACCGCCTTCGCCACCGGTGTTCCTCCCGATATCTGCGCATTTCACCGCTACACCGGGAATTCCATTCTCCCCTACCTACCTCTAGTCTGCCCGTATCCACTGCAAGGCCAGGGTTAAGCCCCAGCTTTTCACAGCGGACGCAACAGTCCGCCTACGAGCTCTTTACGCCCAATAATTCCGGACAACGCTTGCGCCCTACGTGTTACCGCGGCTGCTGGCACGTAGTTAGCCGGCGCTTCTTCTGCAGGTACCGTCACTTTCGCTTCGTCCCTGCTGAAAGGGGTTTACAACCCGAAGGCCTTCATCCCCCACGCGGCGTCGCTGCGTCAGGCTTTCGCCCATTGCGCAAGATTCCCCACTGCTGCCTCCCGTAGGAGTCTGGGCCGTGTCTCAGTCCCAGTGTGGCCGGTCGCCCTCTCAGGCCGGCTACCCGTCGTCGCCTTGGTAGGCCATTACCCCACCAACTAGCTGATAGGCCGCGAGTCCATCCCTAGCCGAAAAACTTTCCACCACGGCCGATGTCGGCCTAGGTCATATCCGGTATTAATTCCGGTTTCCCGGAGCTATCCCAGAGCTAAGGGCAGGTTGCTCACGTGTTACTCACCCGTTCGCCGCTCGAGTACCCCGAAGGGCCTTTCCGCTCGACTTGCATGTGTTAAGCACGCCGCCAGCGTTCGTCCTGAGCCAGGATCAAACTCTCCGTTGATGTCTATATGCAACCGCCAGCCTGGCGAGGCTAGCGAGAGCTGACACATGGAGTGCCCTATTGGTCGGCTTACGCCGGCCAGTAAGGCGATCTTGGCATTCCGTAGTGAGGTACCAGGCCGTTACCGGCCAAGCCCCCACTGACGGGGTTATGTGCATGTGCACTGGCTTTTAGCACGCTGTTGAGTTCTCAAGGAGCGGACGCGCACCATCGCCAGGCTTTCGCCTTAGCTCCGGGGCAACCCTTCTAACTTACCTTCATGTTCCCGGGCTGTCAAGTCCCTGTCTCCAGGATTTTGACTGAGCTTGGTGGGCTCGAGCCCCGCAACATGTTTGCTGCTTCAGCTTACTGCGGTTCGGGACCACCCGTGACCGGGCTCCGTTCCGCAGGCGGCCAGTTCCAGTTCATCATCAGCTGATGATCACCTTCTAACCGGCCTTGCCGTCCCCCGGGACCGTCCGCCAGCGGCGTTCCGGTTTCCCTTGGGGCAGGGGAAACACTAAGCGGCAAAGCGGTTCCCGTCAAATCGGAGGCCGCCCCGTCCGCCTCTCCCCCGCTGACCTGCGACGGGAGAATCCAGGCCCGCCGGGGCCGGTCTGGGACAGGCCCAGGAGGGCCTCAGCGGGGCCCTGGGCGGGCGGCGCCGGGGTTTGCCGGGCCCAGCCGCCGGGGATGGATCTGGGCCGTCTCAAAGGTTCTGGGGATGCTGGCGGGCGGCTGGCCCGTGCGCCTGGCTGGTACCGGCTCAGTCGCCTGGTTGCTCTGACAGGACCGTGACGCCGCCCACGGTGCGCTTGCCCCGGCGCAGCACCAGGAAGCGGCCGTGCAGCAGGTCCGCCCGGGCCGGGCGGTCGTCCGGCTCGGTGACCTTGCGGTTGTTCAGGTAGGCGCCGCCCTCGGCGATGGCCCGCCTGGCCGCGGACTTGCTGGGCACGATCGCGGTCGTCCGCCATCAGGTCGGCGACGGTCGGGCAGTTCGCCGCGTTCCGCCGTCGCGGCCTGGGCCGTAGACCTGGTGGCGGACGGGACCTCGGCCAGGGCCGCGGCCAGGGTTTTCTCGTCGAGCTCGGTCAGGTCACCCTGGCCGAACAGGGCGCGGCTGGCCGCGATCGCCTTCGCGGTCTCGTCCGCGCCGTGGACCAGGGTGGTCATCTCCTCGGCCAGGGCCCGCTGGCCGAGCCGGGCCGCGGGCCTGGCCCTGGCTTCCTGCTCCAGGGCCTCGATCTCCTCGCGGGAGGAGAAGCTGAACACCCGGAGCAGGCCGGGTACCTCCTCGTCGGCCCGGTTCAGCCAGAACTGGTAGAACGCGTACGGGCTCATCAGGTCGGGGCTGATCCAGATGGCCCCGCCCTCGGTCTTCCCGTACTTGGTCCCGTCCGGCTTGGTGATCAGCGGGGTGGCCAGCGCGTGCGCGGCCGCCCCTTCCACCCGCCGGATCAGGTTGACGCCGGAGACCAGGTTGCCCCACTGGTCACTGCCGCCCACCTGCAGCGTGCAGCCGAGCCGCCGGTACAGCTCGAGGAAGTCGTTGGCCTGCAGGATCTGGTAGCTGAACTCGGTGTAGCTGATCCCGCCCGCTTCCAGCCGGGCCCGGACCGACTCCCGGCTGAGCATCTGGTTGACCGGGAAGTGCTTGCCGATGTCACGCAGGAACTCCAGCGCGGAGAGCGGCTCGGTCCATTCCAGGTTGCTAACGATCAGCGCGCCGGTGGGCCCGGGCGTGAAGTCCAGGAACCGGGACACCTCACGGCGGATCCGCTCCACCCATCCGGCGACGACCTCGCGCGAGTTGAGCACGCGCTCGGCGGACTTGCCGCTGGGGTCCCCGATCAGCCCGGTGGCCCCGCCGACCAGCGCGATGGGGCGGTGCCCGGCCGCTGGATGCGGCGCAGCGTGAGCAGCTGGACCAGGTTCCCGATGTGCAGGCCGGGGGCGGTCGGGTCGAATCCGACGTACAGGGTGACCGGGCCAGCATCGAGGGCCTTGCGGAGTTCCTCGGGATCGGTGGACAGCGCGATCAGGCCGCGCCAGGTCAGGTCGTCGATGATGTCAGTCACCGGGGTATCGTCCCATCATCGGAGGCCGAGGGTGAAACTGGTTTCGGCCTGGTCCGGGGCACCCACGGCCGGTAGACGGACACCGTGGGATCCCCGGTCAGCCAGAACCGCCAGGGCCAGTCGGCGGCGCTGCTCACCCCGACCCGCGGCCCCCGGCTGATCTGGCCGGGCGCCACCGGCCGTGCTGCCGCGCGGACCCGTAGCGGTGACGCGGGATCGCACGCGTCCAGGCCGTTCTGGGCCCGGTCGATGCCGAGGGCCTGGCCCAGACGGCCCGGACCGCGGGCCAGGTCCCGGTCCGCCAGATTCCGGCCAGCGAGCCGCGCCGCCGGGCGGCCCGCCAGCCGCCGCGCGGCCGCGAGCGGCACCCCCTCGATGATCCGGCCCGCCCGCAGCAGCACCGCGGTGGCCGTGCCTTCCGGCCCGCAGGTCAGGTTGGCGCAGAAGTGCATGCCGTAGGTGAAGTACACGTACGCGTGCCCGGGCGGCCCGAACATCACCGCGTTACGCGCGGTGCGTCCCCGGTAGGAGTGCGAGGCCGGGTCCACGCTCCCCTCGTACGCCTCGACCTCGGTGAGCTCCACGGCGACGAGTCCCTCGGCGGTCTGATGTTCCAGCACGCAGCCCAGCAGCCGCGGGGCCACCTGCAGCGCGCGGCCCGCGAAGAACTCCCGGGGCAGCAGAGCCGTCCCCGATGCCCCGGCCCGGCCGGCCCGGCCCCGTCGGCTCCGGCTCCCCCGCGGCAGGCCGCGGGCCGGTCAGCGGGCCGCCCACGCGGCGTGCTCGTCCACGACCGCGCGCAGCGCGGTGAGCTGCTCCGCCACCCGCTCCGGCGCGGTGCCGCCGGGCGCCCGGCGGGCGGCCAGCGCACCCTGGACCGACAGCACCTCACGGATGTCGGGGGTGAGGTACTCCGAGATCTTGGCCAGGTCCTCGTCGCTCACGTCGGGCAGGTCGCAGTCGTGCACCTGGCACCACACGACCAGGTGCCCCACCACCTCGTGCGCGTCACGGAACGGCACCCCCCGCCGGACCAGCAGCTCAGCCAGGTCGGTGGCCAGCGCGAATCCGGTGCTGGCCCCGCGGGCCAGCTTCTGCGGGTGGATCTGCAGCGTGCTGACCAGCCCGGCCAGCGCGGGCAGCACCAGCAGCAGCGTGTCCACCGCGTCGAAGACCGGTTCCTTGTCCTCCTGCAGGTCGCGGTTGTAGGACAGGGGCAGGCCCTTGAGCGTGGTGAGCAGGCCGGTGAGGCCGCCGATGAGCCGGCCCGCCTTGCCCCGGGCCAGCTCGGCGACGTCCGGGTTCTTCTTCTGCGGCATGATCGAGGAGCCGGTCGCGTAGGCGTCGTCGATCTCCACCCAGCCGAACTCGGACGTGGACCACAGCACGATCTCCTCGCCGAGCCGGGACAGGTGCACCCCGAGCAGCGCCGCGTCGAAGCAGAACTCGGCCGCGAAGTCCCGGTCGCTGACCGCGTCCATCGAGTTCTCCGCGGCCCGGTCGAAGCCCAGCTCGGCCGCGACCGCCTCGGGATCCAGCGGCAGCGACGAGCCGGCCAGCGCGCCCGCGCCGAGCGGGGACACCGCGGCCCGCTTGTCCCAGTCCCGCAGCCTGCTCACGTCCCGGGCGAAGGCCTGGCCGTGGGCGAGCAGCTGGTGGGCGAACACGACCGGCTGGGCGTGCTGCAGATGCGTCATCCCGGGGGCCGGCGTGTCCAGGTGCTCCTCGGCCTGGGCCAGCAGGGCCGTCTCCAGCTCGGCCAGCCGCAAGACCACCCGCCGGACGTGGTCCCGCAGGTACATCCGCAGGTCGGTGGCGACCTGGTCGTTGCGGCTCCGGCCGGCCCGCAGCTTGCCGCCGAGCGCGCCGACCCGCTCCAGCAGGCCGCGCTCCAGCGCGGTGTGCACGTCCTCGTCCGCGACCGTGGGCCGGAACCGGCCCTCGCGGCAGGCCTCGTCGAGGTCGTCCAGCGCGGCCAGCAGGCGGCTGGCCTCCTCGTCATCCAGCAGCCCGGCCCGGTTCAGCACCCGGGCGTGGGCCCGGGAGGCGAGCAGGTCGTAGGGGGCCAGCCGCCAGTCGAACTGGACGCTGACCGACAGCCGGGCCAGCGCCTCCGCGGGGCTGGACCCGAACCGCCCTCCCCACAGCCTGGTCGGAGTGCGTTCTTCGGGCGTCTGCTCCTCGGCGGCCACCACGGTCCTCTCCTGGGTCCGGGCATCGCGGCCCGGTTTTCGTTATCTGCCTGGTTGTTTACCTCAGCCCGGGCACGCCGGGCAGGCCCATAGTTCCACAAAGCCCTTGGCCACCGACTGGCCGAACGCGTCCACCGGTGCCGTGGGTCGCGAGCTTCGGTCAGTTCCGCCGCTCCGCGATGCGCAGCAGGGCCTCGGCCACCTCGGTGCCGCCGGCCGGGTCGCGGGAGATGACCAGCACCGTGTCGTCCCCGGCGACGGTGCCGAGGATCGAGGACCAGGCGGCGTGGTCGATGGCCGAGGCGAGGAACTGCGCCGCGCCCGCGGGGGTGCGCAGCACCACCAGGTTCGCGCTGGCCTCCGCGCTGAGCAGGAACTCGGCGGCGATGCGGGCCAGCCGGCCCGGCGGGTCGCGGTCCGCGGCGTCGCGCGCGCCCGGGCCGGCCGGGCCGGCTCGTCCGGGCGGCCGAACAGGCTGGCCAGGTCCCCGGCCAGCCCGCCGGGCCGCGAGCCGGGCCCGCCCGGCTCGCCGGGCAGTGCGTAGACCAGCGCCCCGTCGGCGCCGCGCAGCCGTACCGCGCCGAGCTCGTCCAGGTCGCGGGACAGGGTGGTCTGGGCCACCCGCACCCCGCGCTCGGCGAGCAGTTCGGCCAGTTCCTCCTGGGACCGGACCGCGGTCCGGGCCAGGATGCCGGCGATCTGGGCCTGCCGCGCGGTCTTGGTGACCGGGCTCACGGGCGTCATGAGGACCGCTCCAGCAGCCAGGCCAGCAGCGCCTTCTGGGCGTGCAGCCGGTTTTCCGCCTCGTCCCAGACGACGCTGCGCGGCCCGTCGATCACCGCCGCGGTGATCTCCTCACCGCGGTGCGCGGGCAGGCAGTGCAGCACGACGCAGCCGGGCCCGGCCAGGCCCAGCTTCTCCTCGTCCAGCTGGTAGGGCGCCAGCAGCGCGGACCGGCCGGCTTCCTCGCCTTCCTGGCCCATCGAGGTCCACACGTCGGTGGCCAGCACGTCGGCGTCGGCGCAGGCCGCCTTGGCGTCGCCGGTCACCTCGACCGCGCCGCCGGTGCGGCCGGCGATGGCCTGCGCGTCGGCGAGCACCGCGGGATCCGGGCGGTACTCCTCCGGGGCCGCGATCCGCGACCCGCATCCCGGCCGTGGCCCCGCCCAGCAGGTAGGAGTGCGCCATGTTGCTGGACCCGTCGCCGAGGAAGGTCAGGGTCAGCCCGGCCAGGGCGCCGTGGGCCTCCCGGACCGTCTGCAGGTCGGCGAGGACCTGGCAGGGGTGGAAGGCATCGGTCAGCCCGTTGATCACCGGGACGGTGGCGGCCGACGCCATCTCGGCGACCCGGTCCTGGCCGAAGGTGCGCCACACGATCGCGGCCACCTGCCTGCTCAGTACCCGGGCCGTGTCGGCGACCGGCTCGCCGCGCCCGAGCTGCGAGGTCTGCGCGTCGACCAGCAGCGGATGGCCGCCCAGCTCGGCAATTCCTACCGAGAACGAAATTCGCGTGCGGGTCGATGGCTTATCGAACAGAACGGCCACGGTGCGGGGCCCGGCGAGGGGCCGGTACCCGAAGCGGTCCGCCTTCATCGCGGCGGCCAGGTCGAGCACCTCGGCCTGCTCGGCGGGGCTGAGGTCGTCATCGCGCAGGAAGTGCCGGGGCATGTCAGGCTCCCTGCCCGGCCGGGATGGCCCGCCTGGAACGGGAACCGCGTCGAGGATGGCGGGCCAGGCGTCGAGGAACGCGGCGGCCTGGTCGTGGCCGCAGGATCAGCGCGGGGGCCAGCCGGATCGCGTCCGGCTGGACGGCGTTGACCAGGAAGCCCGCGTCCCGGGCGGCCGCTTCCGCCTGGGCGGCGAGGGGCTGGGTCAGCACCGCGGCGAGCCACAGGCCGCGGCCGCGGACCCCGCGCAGCAGCGGGTGGCTCACCTGGGCCAGCCCGTCCGCCAGCTGGCGCCCGACCGCCGCCGCGTGCTCCAGCAGCCCGTCGGCCTCGATGGTGTCCAGCACGGCCAGGGCCGCGGCGCAGGCCACCGGGTTGCCGCCGAACGTGCTGCCGTGGTCGCCCTTGCGCAGCGCGGTGCCCGCGTCGCCCAGCCCGATGCACGCGCCGATCGGCAGCCCGCCGCCCAGGCCCTTGGCCAGGGTGAGCACGTCCGGGGTCACCCCGTCCGCCTGGTGCGCGAACCACCCGCCGGTGCGGCCGATGCCGCTCTGGATCTCGTCCGCCACCAGCAGCGCGCCGGACGCGTCGCAGGCGTCCCGCGCGGCCTGCAGGTAGCCGGGCGGCGGCGGGACCACGCCGCCTTCGCCGAGGGCCGGCTCCAGGAACACCGCCGCGGTGTCGTCCCGGGTCGCGGCGCGCAGCGCGGCCGCGTCGCCGTAGGGCACGAACCGGACCGTGAAGCCGAACGGCCCGAACGGTTCGCGGATGGAGCTCTTGCCGGTCAGCGCGAGGGCGCCCATGGTCCGCCCGTGGAAGCCGTCCTCGGCGGCCACGAACACCGGGCGGTCCGGGCCCTGGTAGCGGCGGACCAGCTTGATGGCGGCCTCGTTGGCCTCGGTGCCGGAGTTGGCGAAGAACACCCGGCCGCGGCCCGTGCTCGGCTGGGGGGGCGCCGTGGCGCCGAGCAGGCTGAGCAGCCGCTCGGCCAGCGCGACCTCGCCTTCGTGCAGGAACAGGTTGGAGGTGTGGGCCAGGCTGCGCGACCTGCCTGCTCACGGCGTCGATGAGGGCCGGGTGGGCGTGACCGAGCGAGCTGACCGCGATGCCCGCGAACAGGTCGGTGTACTCGCGCCCGTCGGCGTCCCAGACCTGGCAGCCCTGGCCGCGGGCCAGCGCCAGCGGCGGGGTGCCGTAGTTGGGCATGAGCGCCGCCTCGTACCGCGCCTGGAGGCGCTGCGTCGCGTTCATCCCTGCCCTCCTTCCGGGGCCGGTGCCTCGTCCGGGGGCCCGGTGCTTCGTCCGGGAATGACCATGGTGCCGATGCCGGAGTCGGTGAAGATCTCCAGCAGCACCGAATGCGGCAGCCGCCCGTCGATCACGTGCGCCTGGGGCACGCCGCCGCGCACCGCCCGCAGGCAGGCCTCCATCTTCGGGATCATGCCCGCGCTCAGGCCGGGCAGCAGTTTCTCCAGCTCGGTCGCGCTGAGCAGGCTGATCACGTCGTCGGCGGTGTGCTGCCCGGCGCCCCGCCACTCGGCGTACAGGCCCTCCACGTCGGTGAGCACGACCAGTTTGGCCGCGTCCAGCGCGACGGCCAGCGCGGCGGCGGCGGTGTCCGCGTTGACGTTGTAGACCTCGCCGTCCTCGCCGCGGGCCACGCTCGAGACGACCGGCACCCGGCCGTCCCGCAGCAGCGCGAGCACCACTCCGGGGTCCACCGTGTCGATCTCGCCGACCAGGCCGAGGTCCACCGGCTCGCCGTCCACCACGGCGCCGCGGCGGCTGGCGGTGAACAGGTTGGCGTCCTCCCCCGACATGCCGATCGCGAACGGCCCGTTCCGGTTGATCAGCCCGACCAGGTCCCGGTTCACCTGGCCGGTGAGCACCATGCGGACCACGTCCATGGCCTCCGGCGAGGTGACCCGCAGGCCGGCCTTGAACGTGCTCGGCACGCCGAGCCGGTCGAGATGGGCGGAGATCTGCGGGCCCCCGCCGTGCACCACGACCGGGCGCAGGCCGGCGTGCCGCAGGAACACCACGTCCTGGGCGAACTTGGTGCGCAGGTCGTCGTCGGTCATGGCGTGGCCGCCGTACTTGATCACCACGGTCTGGCCGTGGAACCGGCTGAGCCAGGGCAGCGCCTCGATGAGGGTCTGCGCCTTGGCCAGCGCCACGTCCTGGCCGGGCCCGCCGGGGCTCACGGCGGCGGTCACGAGGAGTACGCCGAGTTCTCGTGCACGTACGCCGCGGTCAGGTCGGTGGTGCTGATCGTGGCGGCGTGCGGCCCGGCGGACAGGTCCACCGTGATCGTCACGTTCCTGGGCTGCAGGTCCACCTTGGACCGGTCGTCGCCGGCGCAGCCGTTGCGGCAGACCCAGACGCCGTTGATGGCGACGCTGAGGCGCTCCGGCTCGAAGGCCGCGTCCGTGGTGCCCACCGCGGAGAGCACCCGTCCCCAGTTGGGGTCCTCCCCCGCGATGGCGCACTTGAGCAGGTTCGAGCGGGCCACGGCCCGGCCGGCGGTGACCGCGTCCTGCTCGCTGGCCGCGCCGACCACCTCCACCGCGATGAGCTTGCTGGCCCCCTCGGCGTCCGCCTGCAGCTGGCGGGCCAGGTCGGCGCAGACCTCGGTCAGCACCGCGGCGAACTCGCCCGGGTCAGGAGCGGTTCCCGCGGCCCCGCTGGCCAGCAGCAGCACGGTGTCGTTGGTGGACATGCAGCCGTCGGTGTCCAGCCGGTCGAAGGTCACCCTGGTCGCCTCGCGCAGCGCCCGGTCCAGGTCGGCCGGGCCCAGGTCGGCGTCGGTGGTGAGCACGCACAGCATGGTGGCCAGGCCCGGGGCGAGCATGCCCGCGCCCTTGGCCATCCCGCCGACCGTGTAGCCGCGGGCCCGGTGGAACGCGATCTTGCTGACCGTGTCGGTGGTCCTGATCGCGTCGGCCGCGGTGGTGCCGCCGCTGCGGGAGGCGTCGGCGAGGGCGGCGTCGAGCCCGCTCAGCAGCAGGTCCATGGGCAGCCGTTCGCCGATCAGGCCGGTGGAGCACACCGCGATCTCGCCCGCGGACTCCCCCTCGGTCCCGTCCGCCGACGGCGAGGGCCCTTTGCTGAGGGTCTGCGTGCTGGGCCAGCCGCTCGGCGGTGGCGTGGGTGTCCTGGAACCCGAGCGGCCCGGTGCAGGCGTTGGCGCCGCCGGAGTTGAGCGCGACGGCCCGGACCCGGCCGCCCGCCGCGACCTGCTGCGTCCAGAGCACCGGGGCGGCCTTGACCCGGTTGCTGGTGAACACGGCCGCGGCGGCCTGGGAAGGCCCGTCGTTGATCACCACGGCGACGTCGCGCTCACCGGACGTTTTCAGGCCGGCCGCGACGCCGGCCGCGCGGAATCCGAGCGGGGCGGTGACGCTCATGGCCTGGCTCCCCGGTTGGCGGACGCAGCAGGGTTCATGGGGCGACTCCGTTAGCCGTCAGGCCTGCCGCTTCTGGCAGGCCGAGCATGAGGTTGGCGATCTGGATCGCTTGCCCGGCCGCCCCCTTGACCAGGTTGTCCAGGGCGGCCACGACCACGGCGCGCCCGGCGTGGGCGTCGGCCGCCACCTGCAGGTGCACCGCGTTGGACCCGAGGGTGGACGCGGTGGCGGGCCAGCGGCCCTCGGGCAGGACGTGGATGAACGGCTCGCCCGCGTACGCGGTGGCCAGGGCCTGGCGGAGGGTGCCGGAGTCGCCGGGCGGGGCCGCCCGGGTGGGCCAGCCGGGCCGTGCAGGTGGCCAGGATGCCGCGGGGCATGGGCACCAGCAGCGGGGTGAAGGAGACCGTGGGCGTCACGCCCGCCGCTTCCGCGAGGGCCTGCTCGATCTCCGGGGTGTGCCGGTGCACCCCGCCCACCTGGTACGCCGACACCGAGCCCATCACCTCGCTGGCCAGCAGCGCGTGGGTCGGGGTCCGGCCCGCCCCGGAGGTGCCGGAGGCCGACACGGCCACGATGTCGCCCGGCTCGGCCAGCCCGCTGGCCAGCAGCGGGGTGAGGGCCAGGATGACCGTGGTGGCGTGGCAGCCGGGGGCGGCGACCCGGCGGGCGGCGGTGATCCGCTCCCGGGCGCCCGGCAGTTCGGGGAGCCCGTACACCCAGCGCCCGGCGTGCGCGCCCTGGTAGAAGCCCGCCCACTGCGCCGGGTCGGACAGCCGGAAGCTGGCGCTCAGGTCGATGACCGCGGCCTGCGCCGGGAGGCGGGCCGCTACCCGGGCGGACTCCTCGTGATGCAGGGCGAGGAAGACGAGGTCGGCCGAGGCCAGCCGGTCCGGATCGGTGGCCGCGAAGGTCAGGCCGGCCAGCCCGGGCAGGTGCGGGTGCACGGCGGTGACCGGCGCCCCGGCGTTGGCTCCCGCGGTGACCGGGCCGAGTTCGAGGTCGGGATGCCCGGCGATCAGGCGGAGCAGTTCACCGCCGGCGTAGCCGCTGGCCCCAGCGACCGCCACGCGGACACCCATGCGTCCTCCCGGGCTCTGGCCAGGGACGCGACCCACGCGGCTCACCGCGGATCGTCGCGAGAGGGAAGGGCGCACCTGGCGGGCATTCAGAGGCTCGGGGGTCCGGCCCCTCTCGCAAAATTATGCATGATCGATGAGTACTTATGCAAACGAGGGCCCGCGGTTCCGGCTCCGCGGGCGGGGTTCGCGCACCCCGTGTTCGCGGCCGCGATAAAGCCCCTGGCGACATGGGGAGCCGGCCGCGTATGCGGAGCCGGATAACGGCATGATGAGGGGCGCGAAAGGAGACCTCCATGCGCCGTTCCCTGCCTGGCGGCCCGCTGGCGCGGCTGGGCCCGCCGTGCTGGCCCTGGCCGCGCTCACCGGGTGCGCGCTCACGGGGTGTTCGGCCACTGGCTCGGCTAAGCCCGTGGCCGCGTCCTCGACCGCGCAGTCGCCCATGCCCGCCGCGACCGGCCACAAGTGCGGCACCGGGAAAACGGCGGCGGGCGTCCCGGTGACGGTGGAGGTCGGGCAGGGACCGGTGGGCTGTCCTGCGGCCATGAAGATCGAGCACGCCTACGCGGCCGCGCTCGCGTCGGGGCGGGCCCCGGGCAACGGCGGCGGCGGGCCCGTCTCCATCAAAGGCTGGGTCTGCGAGGGATTCGACACCCCGCAGATTCTCCGCACCGGCGACGCGTCGAAGTGCTCGAAGGGGCCGTCGGAGATCCTCGCCGTCCTGGCCATGCCCTCGGGGTCCGCCTCCGTCTCCCTCAGCCTGACCGGACCGGCTCAGCCTGGACGTCAGGCTGCCTGGCCAGGATCGTCCGGCAGGCGCGGGCCGGGCCCTGACGCGGCCAGCCCCGGCGGCGGCCCGGTCAGGCGGGCCAGCAGCCCGGATAAGCGGGGCAGCCTGCCCGGATCGCCTACCGTCCCCACGGTCTCGGTGTCCGTCACCATGACCACGTGGTTCCGGCCCGCGTTCTTGGCCTGGTACAGGGCGCGGTCCGCGCCGGCGAGCAGGTCCGTGAGCTGGCTGCCCGTGGTCCGTTCCCAGGTGCTGGCCGAGCGCGGCCACGCCCATGGACACGGTGATCTGAACCGGCTCCGCGGCCGGGTCGTCGCTGATCGCTGATCGGCATTTCCGCGATGTGCAGGCGCACCCGTTCAGCGATCTGCCGCGCGTCGGCCGCGCTGGTCTGCGGCAGCAGCACCGCGAACTCCTCGCCCCCGAACCGGCCGGCGAGGTCGTAGTCGCGCAGGAAGATCCGGAAAACGTGCGCGATGGCCCGGAGCGCCTTATCCCCGGCGAGATGACCATGCAGGTCGTTGACGATCTTGAAATGATCGACATCGATCAGGACCAGGGCCAGGGGGCTGCGGGTGCGGACCGCCCGGGCTACCTCGGAGGCGGCTTCACGCTCCCAGGTCCCCGCGTTGAGCAGCCCCGTCTTGGAGTCGATGCGGGAGGCATTCAGCAGCTGGGCATGCCGCATCGAGCGCTGGAGCAGGGTCACGAACGGCAGCGCGAACACGATCGTGATCAGGCTGATCGCGATGCCGAGCGTGACCAGGACGGCCACGGACAGCTCGGCGACATCGTTCTGGACGCGTTCCCGGTCGAAGATCATGTCCCGCATCCGCAGGCACGGGTCGGAGGCCTTGATGGCGGGCAGCACCAGGGCCAGGTTGGCTGCCCACTGGAGCACTGCGGCGGCGGCGACCGCCAGCAGCCACCCGGCCACCTGCGCGTGGGAGTAGCGTCCCGGGTTGACGAGCACCCCCGGCCCGGTCACGAGGCGGGCGATCGCATGGAAACCAACCGAGGCCAGCCCGTAGGACAGGCCGACGGCGGCGGCCGCGAACACCCGCCGGTGCAGCGGGAATCCGCCTGATCCCGCCACTGGGTCAAGCCGATCCGGATAAGCGGCGCGACCAGCACGAAGACGGGCGGCAGCAGGATCGCGATCGGGAGTTCCCAGACCGCCTACACGTCCTTGATGACTCCCGCGTTCTCGCCGGCGCGCTTGGTGAGCTCGACCGTGGTCGCGATGCAGAGCATGAGCGCGGCGAACAGGAACAGGTCCCACGGGTCGACGTGGGCCGTGCTCGCGGCCAGGCCCAGGGCGGCCGCGTACACCGCGGTGGTCACGACGATGAAGGTGGCCAGCCCGCGGGGCAGAGCCCAGATCGGCCAGGCCCGGAACGTTCGCGCGGCGACGTGCATACGTTTGCACACGCCAGCAACGCATCCAAGTCCTCCTTCGCTTGCGCAGCACTTCACACGGCGGACGGTAGAGCGTTGCCCCGTATTGTCACAGAGCTAGCACGCCCGCTGTCAAGACCCCACTACGCACCGATACCACCCTCAGCGGACACCGGGGTTTTCGTGACTTATCGTCACGCTGACTCCCCGGTCCTGGCCGCGGCCGCCTGGCCAGCCACCTGCCCATGCGGCTCCTGACATGAGACCGTAATGCGCGTTATGTACCTCTCCGTCACCATGGAGTTAGAGTTTTCGATCCCCTCGTAGCCTAGCAGTGTAAGCGTCAGGAAGGAGCACCCGCGATGACCGCCGGAACCCAGTGGGGCTGAACCCGCCCGCCCGCGCCCGCCGCACCCCCAGGAAGGAGCACCCGCGATGACCGCCGGAACCCAGTGGGGCTGAACCGCCACCCCGGCCCACCCACCCGCCCAGGAAGGAGCACCCGCGATGACCGCCGGAACCCAGTGGGGCTGAAGCGCCCGCCCGCACCGCCGACCCCCAGGAACCGACCCCGGGAAGGAGCACCCGCGATGACCGCCGGAACCCAGTGGGGCTGAACCGACCGCCCGCATCCGCCGCACCGCCCCAGGAAGGAGCAGCCGCGATGACCGCCGGAACCGTGGGGCTGAACCGACCACCACCAGGGAAACTGACCCGGCGGCACCCGCTCAATCTGACCGCGCAGGAGGTTGGGCGGTACGCCGGTCCGCTCGCGCGGGACCGCGCCACCGCTGCGGCTATCGCCACATCCTGCCGCTGACAGCACTTACCGTGTCTTAGAAAGTGTGCACCGTGGCGGGCAATTGAGGCAAATTATGACGGCGCAGCGAAATGCGTCCGCGTGGGAGCCGCCTAACCCGCATCGGCTTCAGGCCGGGCTGGCAGCGATAGCCCAACCCGGGACGAGCTCGAGGAATTAGCAGGCCCAGGCAGCGATCAGATGGGCTGCTGCTCGCGGATGGCCATGTCTCCGACGGTCTCGGTGTCGGTGAACATCCACACGCGGTTCCGCCCGGCGTTCTTGGCCTGGTACAGGGCCCGGTCGGCACCCGCGAGCAAGTCAGTCAGCTGACTGCCGGTCGTCCTCTCCCAAGTCGTACCTAGCGCCGCGACCCCGATCGACACAGTAACCTGAAGTGTCTCGGCCATCGGTTCATCACTGACGCTGATCGGCATCTCGGCGATGTGGACGCGCACACGTTCAGCAATCCGGCGTGCGTCAGCCGCGCTCGTCTGCGGCAACAACAGCGCGAACTCCTCGCCACCGAACCGGCCTGCGAGGTCGTAGTCACGCAAGAAAATCTTGAAGGTGCGCGCAATAGCCCGAAGGGCTTTATCTCCGACCAGGTGGCCATGAAGGTCGTTAACCAGCTTAAAATGATCAACGTCGATCAGGACCAGTGCCAGCGGGGTACGAGTACGTACAGCACGTGCCACCTCGGAGGCTGCCTCACGCTCCCAGGTTCCGGCGTTGAGCAGGCCCGTCTTGGAATCGATGCGAGACGCAGCCATCAGCTGGGAATGCCTGACCGAGCGCTGAAGCAGCGTGACGAATGGGAGCGCGAAAACGAGCGCGAGAGGGCTGACCGCTATGGCCAGGGTGACGAGAACCGCGACGCACAACTCAGCCACGTCGTTATGGACGCTCTCCCGGGCCAGCAGCAGGTCGCGCATCCGGACCCCCGGGTCGGAACCCTTGATGGCCGGCAGCAGCAGTGCGGTGTTCACCAGCCACTGCATCAGGGCGGCTGCGGCTATGGCCAGGACCCATGCGGTCGGATGGTCCAGCGGGCTGGGTACCGACTCGAACCCAGTATGGGAGAGCGCGTGGAACAGCGCCCCGCTGGCCGCATAGGACAGCCCGATGATCGCCGCGGTGAAGACGCGGCGGTGCAGAGGGATATGCCGGACCCGCCACTGGGTGAGGGCCAAGCCGGATGACCGGCACCAGCATCGCGTAGCCCAGGGGCAGCAGGATCGCGATGGGAAGTTCCCAGACCCCGTAGATGTCGCTGATCAGCCCGGCGTTCTCACCGGAGCGTTTGGTCAGCTCGACGGTGGCGGCGCCGCACAGGAGCAGGGCCCCGAATATCACGATCTGGCGCGGGGACAGGGTGTAGAACTGGGCGACTACCGAGAGCACCGCCAGGTAGACCACGACCATGGCGACGATGTAGCCCGTCAGCCAGCGCGGCAGCTCCCAGAGTGGCCAGGCCCGGGCAGCTCCGAGTGGCGCGTGCATTCGTTTGCACACTCCAAGCTGCATCAATGCCTCCCTGGCCGGCAGGTGGTCGTGTTCGTTGCACGGGGTAAGAGCATCGCCCCGTATTGTCACAGGGCCAGTATGCCTCCTGTCAACCCCCCATTACGCATCGGCGTCAGGCTCCCCTGCCTGAGTCGTCAGACAATGACCCTACGTTACATGCTGAGTCAAGTCTGACGTCGATCGACTACCCAAAGCGGTACTTTTCGCCCGATGTTGCACTAGCCGACACATACAACCTGACCATGCACACCGCAGGAAGGAGAACCCGATGACCCACGGATGGGGCTGACCCGCACCGACCACCGCCCGGCAGGAAGGAGCACCCGATGACCAGGCTGGGGCTAGACCGACACCGCCACCACCGCACCGCAGGAAGGAGAACCCGATGACCCACGGATGGGGCTAGACCCGCACACCCGACCACCACCGCACCAGCCAGGAAGGAGAACCCGATGACCCACGGATGGGGCTAACCCGCACGCCCGCCACCACATCTGCCTGGCCCGGATCGACGACTAGATCGCGCAGGAGTCGCGCAACTCGCCAGTCAGCCGCGCCCGCGGGCGCGTCAACGCGACCACGATGGCGGCCACCGCGCCGATGGCGCCGGCGGTGGCGATGACCAGGCTGGGCGCGAACCGTTCTGCGGCCGCCCCGGCCAGGATCATGGCCGTGCCTTGTCCCAGGCTCATTCCGCCCTGGACGATCCCGAACGCCTGGCTTCGCTGGGACGGGGGGGTGGCCTGCACGAACGTGGCGTTGGCGGCGACCTGATAGCAGTCGAAGATTCCGCTGACCATGAGGATGGCCAGAGCGGCCGGCAAGGGCGGGACGGAAGGCGAAGAGGATCGAGCACGCCGGGCGCCAGCGGGGCGATGCGGGTCATCCACCGCAGCCGTCGCTGCCGGGCTGACCAGGCGGCTGAACCCCACCGCGCCGAGGGAGGCGCCCAGCGCGGCCGCAGCCAGGATCAGGCCCGCCGCCAGGTCTCCGCCGCCGAGTGACTGGGAAAGCGGTGCTACCACGCCCTCGGGCACGTCGTAGAACGCGACGAGCCAGCCGAGCAGCATGGGCGTGCGCAGCGCCGGATTACCGAACACCAGCCGGATCCCGGCGCTGAGATCCGGCCAGTGACAGGGGGCGGACCCGCGGCGCGGCGCGGGCGGTGGGCCTGGCCCGCACCAGGGCCCGGGTGATCAGGGCCGAGACGAGGAAGGTGGCCGAGTCCACCAGCAGTGAGGTCCGGACGCCGAAGAAGGCCACGATCGCGCCGCCCGCGGCGAACCCGATGACCTGAGCGAACTGGAGGGTCGTGAGCGTGACTGCGGTACCGAGCACGTAGAGGTCCCCGGTGAGGATGTCGGGGTACAGCGCGGCGCGCGCCGCGGTGAATGGCGCGCCGATCATGGTCACGACGCCGAAGATGCAGATCATCAGGAACACCGGCATCCCGGGTATGGCCATGATGGCCACGAGCACCGCGCGGCTGAGGTCACTGGCGATCATCACCTGCCTGCGCGGCAGCCGGTCGGCCAGGCCAGACAGGGTCAGGCCGCCGACGAAAGCCGGCACGATGCTGACGGCAAAGGTGATCGCGGCCAGCAGCGCCGAGCCGGTGCGCTGGAAGACCAGCAGGGTGAGCGCGACCCTGGCCAGCTGATCCCCGGCGACGGACAGCACCTGGGCCGTCCACAGCGCCCGGAACTCCGAGACCCCGAAGACCTGGCGGAAGGTCGATGGGCTCTGCGGCGCAGCGACCCTGGCCGGGCGGGGTCTGGTCGTTCAACGGGATCCTGGATTCCCCGCTTGCGATCTGCTCCTCCTTCAGGCCGGTCCGCCCCCGCCGCTGCGCTGCGGCCGTCATTCAGCTGGTGCCCGCGACCCCCGCCCCATGTTTACGGTCCGTGATCGGCCACCAACCTCCAGTAGGAACGTTACCGACATACGATTGCGCAGCGCCGTTTTTGTCCAGAAAAGGACGCGCGACCGGCCTCAGGCTGGTCCGTGCGGGCCGGTGCGCGTCCGGGGCGGGCCGGGACGTCCGGGGCGGGTCAGGAGGGGCCGCGCAACTCCGCCCCCACCCGGCGGGCGGCCTCCGCCACGGCGGCGTCCCGGGCCGCGGTGGTCTCCTCCACCGTCAGCGTCCGGTCCGGGGCCCGGAAACGCAGCGTGTAGGCCAGGGACTTGCGCCCCGGCCCGGCCTGCTCCCCGGTGTAGACGTCGAACAGGTGAACGTCCTCCAGCAGCCCCGCGTAGTCGCTGCCGCTGGACACCGTCGACGAGGGCCGCCTGCACGTCGGCGGCGGGCACGCTCTCCGGCACCAGCAGCGCGACGTCCTGGGTGGCTACCGGATACGGCGAGATCACCGGGGCCTCGACCGGCCCGAGCGCCGCCGCGGCGGTCTCGATCACCGACAGGTCCAGTTCCATGGCCGCGGTCCTGGGCGGCAGGCCGAACGCGGCGATGACCCGCGGGTGCAGTTCCCCCGCGTACCCGGCCAGCCAGTCTTGCCCCTCCTCGGCCTGGACGAACAGCGCGGCGCAGCGGCCCGGGTGCCAGGGCGCGGTCTGGTCGGCCCGGATCCGGAACGGGACCCGGTTGTCCCGCAGCACCTGGCGGGCGGCCTCGACGGCGTCCTCCCAGCACGCCGGGCGCCCCTCGCCCCACCAGCCGTCCAGGTCGCGCTCGCCGGCGACCACGGCCGCGATGTGCAGCGGCTGATCGGGCAGCGCCGCTTCCAGGGTGGCCACCTCCGCCACCGTCGGTCCGCGGTCGACGCGCAGGATAGGAGCGGTGCGCGGGCCGCCCCGGTGCTGCAGGAACACCCGCCCGGTCTCGAACAGCCCGATGTCGGCGAAGCCCCGCCCGATGTTGCGGACCAGCACCCGCAGCAGGCCCGGCAGCACCATGGTGCGCAGCAGCGGCTCGTCGTCGTTGAGCGGGTTGGCGATCACCGGGGCCCGGCGCCGCGGGTCGTCCCCGGGCAGCAGCAGCCGGTCGAAGTCGGCCGCGGAACTGAACGGCTGGCTGAGCACTTCGACGTAGCCGGACCAGGCCAGGGAGCGGCCGGTGGTGCGGCGCAGCCGCTGGCGCTCGGTGAGCCCGCGGCCCGCCGCGGCGCGCGGCGTGCGCACCGGGACGTTCTCGTAGCCCTCGAGCCGGATGACCTCCTCGGCCAGATCCCACGGGTACTGCAGGTCCGGCCGCCAGGACGGCGGCATGACCGCCAGCATCTGCTTGCTGCGGTCATGCTTGCCGTGGTCAGGGCGCTGGTAGCGGTTCGCGCCGGTGCCGCCGGGGCCGCGGGCCGGGGCGGTCGCGCTGGCCGGCGTCGGGCTCCTGGGCCGGCTGGCCGGCTCGGCCACCTCGCAGCCCACGTCGTGCAGCCGGCGCAGCACGGCGTCGCGGCCGTACACCGTGCCGGCCACCTTGTCCGGGTAGTCCACGGCCATGGTGATCGAGACCTGCGGCACCTCCACCTGGGCGTGGGTGCAGCCGGGCACGGCCGTCCCGCCGCCCAGCCCGGCCAGCAGCGCTACCGCCTTGGCCGACGCCCGCAGCGGCAGCTCACGGTCAACGCCCCGCTCGAACCGGTAGGACGCCTCGCTGAACAGCTTGTGCCGGCGGCTCTCCCGGGCGATCGCCCGCGCGTCGAAGTGCGCGGCCTCGATCACCAGGTTGGACGAGGTCTCGGAGATCTCGGTGAGCAGGCCGCCCATGGTGCCGGCCATCGAGATGGGGCCGGAGGAGTCCGCGATCACCACGTCATCGGGGTCGAGGTCGCGCAGCACGTGGTCGAGGGTCTCCAGCTTCTCGCCCGGCTCGGCCCGGCGGACCACGATGGGCCCGCTGAGCCGGTCGGCGTCGAACGCGTGCAGCGGCTGGCCCAGCTCGAGCATCAGGTAGTTGGTGACGTCCACGGCCAGGGACACGGTGCGCAGGCCGGCCCGGGCCAGCCGGACCCGCATCCGCAGCGGCGTGGCCGCGGCCGGGTCGAAGCCGCGCACCTCGCGGAGCACGAACCGGTCGCACGCGGTGGGGTCCCCGATGCTGGCCGCGTGCACCTGGTCGGACACGGCGGCGAAGTCGGCGGGCAGGTCAGCGTCGGCCGGGTCGGCGAACCGGACCCCGTAGGACGTGGCCAGCTCCCGGGCCACGCCGCGGACCGAGAGCGCGTAGCCCCGGTCCGGGGTGACCGCGATGTCGAGCACGTGGTCGTCGAGCCCGGCGTACTGCACGAAGTCCGCGCCCAGCGGGGCGTCCGGCGGCAGCACCAGGATGCCGGAATGATCGTCACCGAGGCCGAGCTCGGCGGCGGAGCAGATCATCCCCTCCGAGATGTGCCCGTAGGTCTTCCGGGCGCCGATCTCGAACCCGCCGGGCAGCCGGGCCCCGGGCAGGGCCAGCGGTACCCGGTCCCCGACCGCGAAGTTGACCGCGCCGCAGATGACACCGCGCGGCTCGCCGCTGCCCGTGTCCACCTGGCAGTACCGGACCGGCTTCTTGAAGCCGGTGAGTTCCTCGATCTCGGTGACCTCGGCGACCACGACGCCCTCGATGTCGTGCCCGACCTGCTCGACCGACTCGACTTCCAGGCCCGCCGCGGTGAGGCGGCGGGCCACTTCCGCCGGATCGGTGCCGGTGTCCACGCCGGCCACCTCGAGCACCCAGTTCAGTGAGACGCGCATCAGGCCTCCACCCCGAATGCCCGGCTGAACCGGACGTCACCCTCGAGGGTGTCCCTGATGTCGGTCACGCCGTGCCGGACCATCAGGGCCCGCTCGATGCCGAGGCCGAACGCGAAGCCGCTGTAGCGGTCCGGGTCGATGCCGCACGCGATGAGCACCTTCGGGTTGACCATGCCGCAGCCGGCCAGCTCGATCCAGCCCTGGGACCGGCACACCCGGCAGGGCGTCCCGCCGCGGCCTGGTCGACGCGCCCCGGCAGACGTGGCATTCCATGGAGACGTCGGCGGACGGCTCGGTGAACGGGAAGTAGTCCGGCCGCAGCCGGGTGCGCAGTCCCTCGCCGAACATGGCGTCCACGAAGGCCTGGACCGCCCCGCGCAGGTCGGCCATGGTCAGCCCTTCGTCCACCGCCAGGCACTCGATCTGGTGGAAGACCGGGCTGTGGGTGGCGTCCTGGGCCTCGTTGCGGTAGCACTGGCCCGGGCTGACCACGTACAGCGGGAGCGGCCGGGTGAGCATGGCCCGGATCTGGACCGGCGAGGTGTGGGTGCGCAGCACCATGCCCGAGTGCTCGGTGCCGTCCGGCCCGGCCACGAACAGCGTGTCCTGCATCTCCCGGGCCGGGTGGTCGGGCGGGAAGTTGAGCGCGTCGAAGTTGTACCACTCGTCTTCGACCTCAGGGCCTTCGGCGATCTCGTAGCCCATGGACACGAAGACGTCGGCCAGCCGCTCGCTGACCGTGGTGACCGGGTGCCTGGCCCCCTGGGGCTGGTGGTCCCAGGGCAGCGTGACGTCCACGGCCTCCTCGATCAGGACCCGCTGGTCGCGCTCTTCCTCCAGGACCTGCTGCCGGGCCGCGAGCGCCTCGTTGACCTCACGCATCGTGGCGCCGATGCGCTTGCCGGCCTCGGCCCGCGCCTCCGGGGGGAGGGCGCCGATCTCGGCGTTGGCCAGGCGCAGCGGCGAGCGGTCCCCGGCGTGCGCCAGCCGGGCGGCCTTGAGCTCATCGAGCGTCGTCGCCGCGGCGATGGCGGCGAGCGCCTCGTCCCGCATGCGGGAGACCTCCCCGGGAGACAGGCTCGCCACCTCCACGGGGTCGTACTGCTTATTTGGTGCGGACATCGTCCTGCTTCCTGCGGCCGGGTTAGGAAAGGGAAAGTCGGTTCGGGCTACGGCCCATCATCATCGCGAACGGCTAGGGCGCGGCGCGGCCGTCACCTGGCCAGCGGGCCCACCGGGGCGAGTCGCGGAGCAGCGGGCTCGCGGGCCACCCGGCCCGCCGGCCGGGGTCACGCCCCGGGCCGCCGCATTCCGCCCCCCGCCTACCCGAAGTCGGGCAGCCCGGCGGGCATGGTAAATCGGAACTCGGCGCCGCCACCGGGCGCACGCTGCACGGTGATCGTCCCCCCATGCGCTTCGACCAGGCCCTTCACGATGTACAGGCCGAGCCCGGCGCCGCCGCGGCGCTTCGCGCGCCAGAACTGCCGGAAGATCCGCGGCACCAGCTCGGGCGGCACCCCGTCACCCTCGTCGCGCACCGCAACCGCAACCGCGGGTGCCCCAGCAGAACCGCCAGCAGAACCATGACCAATAACGGAACCGTTCACCGCGCCGGCACTACCCGCGCGGTTCAGCGCCCGGGCAGGAAGGTCGTCCACCGGCTGTATCACAATCGTCACGGTACCAGCCCCGTGCCGGACCGCGTTCTCGACCAGGTTGCCGAGGATCTGGTCAACCTTGTCCGCGTCGAGCCAGGTCTCCGGCAGCTCCTCGGCGGCCACGATCCGGAAGCGGTCCGGCGGGTCACCGGCGGCGACCCGGCCCGCGACGATCTTCTCCGCGCGCTGCCCGATGTCCACCAGCTGGCGGTGCACCTCGATGCGGCCGGCCTCGATCCGGGACACGTCCAGCAGCTCGGTGATGAGCCGGGTCACCCGGTCAGCGTCGGCATTGACCGTCTCCAGCATCACCCGCTTCTGGTCGTCGGTGAACCGCGTCCATTTGGCCAGCAGCGTGGCGGTGAAGCCTTTCACGCTGGTCAGCGGGGACCGCAGCTCGTGGGCGACGGTGGAGACCAGGTCGGCGCGGGTGCGCTCCAGGCGGATCCGCTGCTGCGTGCCGCGCAGGCTGATGGCGATGCGCTGGACGTCACCCGGCTGGACCGGGCCGGGCCAGTCCTGCCCGGTGCCCGGCGCGCAGCGCGGCACCCGCACGTACCCCATGGTGACCAGGAACTCGGCGCCGTCGGGCAGGTAGAGCGGCAGTTCTGGATGACGGGTGCGGGTGGACAGCCCCCGGTACGGGTCGACGCACGCCCACCAGCTGCGATCCTCGGAGTCGCGCAGCGGGAGTACCTGCCGGACATCCCGGCCCAGCGCGTTCAGCGCGGCGATCCCGGTCAGCCGGGTAGCGGCCTGGTTGAACACCACGATCCGGCCCAGGTGGTCGGCCACCACGAGCCCGTCGGGCAGGTCATCGGCGCAGACCAGTCCGCCCGAGGCCACGACCTGGCCAGCGGGCACGCTCGCCAGGGCGGCGACCGCCGGGTCGGGCCTGAACCTGTCCACTTGACCGCCGCCTCCGTCCGGCTCCTGGGTTGAGTTCCCGTGAATGACGCAACGTGATCAGACTCTAGCGCCTGCGCCACGTGATGCGGCAGCCCCCAGGGCGGGCTGTTCGGGGGACGTCACAGCTCCGTCAGGTTTGCCGCGGGGCCGCCGGCCCGCGCCGATGGCACCTGCGCGCGGGCCGAGGCGTAGAGGCATACCGCCGCCGCGGCGGCCAGGTTCAGGCTCTCGGCCCGGCCGTAGATGGGCACGGCCACGGCGTCGTCGGCCAGGTCGAGGACGTCGCCGGGCAGCCCCCAGGCCTCGTTGCCGAACAGCCAGGCGGTGGGCTGGCTGAGCAGCCCGGCCGACTGCAGGTCGTCCAGCGTGGTGCCGGCCCCGCCGTCCGCCGCGAGCACCCGCAGGCCGCGCTCTCGCAAGCGCGCGCACCGCGTCCGCCACCGGCGGGCCGGTCACCACCGGAAGGTGGAACAGGCTTCCGGCGGACGCGCGGACGCACTTGCTGTTGTACGGATCCACCGATGACCCGGCGAAGATGACCCCGCCCGCACCTGCCGCGTCAGCGGTGCGCAGGACGGTGCCGGCGTTGCCCGGGTCCCGGACGTTGGCCAGGACGACCGCGAGGGCCAGCCCGGGGGCACGCCCCAGCCTCCGGGTCACCGTGAGCTGGTCGAGGCGCACGTCGATGAACTGGCACACGGCCAGCACCCCCTGCGGGGTGATGGTCTGGGCCAGCTCGGTCATGACCTCGCCGCTCACCGCGTGCACGTCCGCGCCCTGCCCGGCGGCGAGCCCGATGAGGCTCGCGTAGCGGGCTTGCGCGGCGGCCGTCACGAACAGCTGGGTCACCACGCCGCCTGCCGCCAGCGCCTCGCCCACCGCCTGCGGTCCCTCGGCCAGGAACTGCCTGGCCCGCTGCCGGAGCGCCCGCTTGGCGAGCTGGCGGGCCGCCTTGACCCGCGGTGAGCGGATGCTGGTGAGCTCGGCGCCGGCGGGCAGCATCACGCGGCGCCGGTCTGCAGCGTCAGGCGCAGGCCGCTTCGACCCGGGCCACGAGGGCGTCAGGCCGCCGCGGTGTCGGCGTCCGGGCCGGCCTCGGCCAGCGCGGCCTTGGCCACGCTCGACCAGCGCGGAGAACGCGGCCGGGTCACTGACCGCGAGCTCGGCGAGCATGCGGCGGTCCACTTCGACGTCCGCGAGCCGGAGCCCCTGGATGAAGCGGTTGTAGGTGATGCCGTCCGCGCGGGCGGCAGCGTTGATGCGCTGGATCCACAGCCGGCGGAAATCGCCCTTCCGGTCCTTACGGTCCCGGTAGGCGTACGTCATCGAGTGGAGGACCTGCTCCTTGGCCTTGCGGTACAGCCGTGACCGCTGGCCACGGTAGCCGCTCGCCCGCTCAAGGACGACCCTGCGCTTCTTGTGGGCGTTGACCGCCCGCTTCACGCGTGCCATTTCATATCTCCCTGGAGGCGGGCTGGGCTACTTCCCCAGCATCTTCTTGATCTTCTTCGTGTCTGCGGCGTCAACCACCAGCTCTTTGCCCAGCCGCCGGGTCCGCCTGCTGGCCTTGTGCTCGAGCAGGTGGTTCATGTTGGCGCGGCGGCGCATCACCTTGCCGCCGCCGGTGATCCGGAACCGCTTGGCGGTGCCGCTGTGCGTCTTCATCTTCGGCATGGTGGCCGTCGTCTCCATCTTCGTGTGTGCCTGCGGGCACGGTTGTCCTACGCGGCCAGGGCACGCCGTCATGCGGCCGTGCCCGTGCCGCTCAAGGCTAGGCGAGCTACGCGGTGCCCTGGTCAGGCTCCTGCCTGGCCGGGGCCGTCGTCACCGGCCGCCGGGCCCGCGGGGCGAGCCTGCGCGGAGGCCGGGGCGGCCGCGGGGCGGCGCTGCCGTGGCACCGGACGTGCTGCCACTGCCTCCGCCTCTTCTTCGGCCTCCCGTGACGAGCGCTCCGCCTTGGACTCGCTCTTCTTGCGGTGCGGTCCGATCACCATGATCATGTTGCGGCCGTCCTGCTTGGGCTGGGCTTCCACGAAGCCGAGCTCCTCCACATCGCCGGCCAGGCGCTGCAGCAGCCGGAACCCGAGTTCCGGCCGGGACTGCTCACGCCCCCTGAACATGATCGTTACCTTGACCTTGTCGCCCTGCTTGAGGAACCGCTCAACGTGACCCTTCTTGGTCCCGTAGTCGTGCGGGTCGATCTTCGGCCGGAGCTTGATCTCCTTGATGACCGTCTGCGCCTGATTCTTGCGCGATTCCCTGGCCTTGAGCGCGGACTCGTACTTGAACTTGCCGTAGTCCATGAGCTTGCAGACCGGCGGGCGCGCCGTGGGCGCAACTTCCACCAAGTCGAGGTCCGCTTCCTGGGCCAGCCGGAGCGCATCGTTCAGTGCAACGATCCCGACCTGCTCGCCGTTAGGGCCAACGAGCCGCACTTCGGGTACGCGGATCCGATCGTTGATACGGGGTTCGGCGCTGATGTGACCTCCATGGGTCTAGTCCACCGCCTGGGCCGGGTGCCCGGGCGGGTGCGCTGCGACCATGTCCACGGGGCCCCGGGTTTGCGGCGGATCTGCCCGCCGCATGAAAAAAGGCCCCGCATCGAGTGCATGCGGAGCCCACCAAAGCCGCACCGCCCGGCGAGAACACAGCCCTCGCCAGGGACGCGACCGCCCGGACTGACAGCGGCCCGCTCCAGTACTGGATCGGGTCACTCGCCCGGCCTGGCTCGCCGGCCCGGAAGCCGGCAGCCGTACCCGCCAGCCAAAGGCCGGCCAGGTGGGAGGTGGTCCTCCGCTTACACGCCCAGCACGCGAGTGCCAGGCTGGTCGTCTGGTAAGAGTAACAGCAATCCAGGCCCGCTGGGTATTCCAGGCCACGCGGAGCGTAAGCGGACGTCGCTGCCCGCCTCTGGTGCCTGCGGGTGGCCGCTGAACTGGATGCTCGGCGCGTTCAGCCCGAACCGGTGCGGGAGCCGGTGCCCCCGCCGGTGCTGCCGTACTTCGCGACCGCCGCGTTGAAGGCCGTCGCGTTGGTGAAGAACAGCGTCTTGCCCGTCTTCGAGTTGATGGTCAGGAAGAACAGGTAGCTGCCATGATCCGGGTGCAGCGCGGCCTGGATCGCGGTGTTCCCCGGGTTGTTGATCGGCCCCGGGCGGCAGGCCCGCGTGCGCGTAGGTGTTGTACGGCGACGCGAAGTTGAGTGCTGAACCTGCTCTCTGTGCGCCAGCGACATCGCGTACAGGACGGTCGTGTCCAGCTGCAGCTTCATCTGTGCATGTTGAGCCGGTTGTAGATCACTTCGGCGATCTTGGCGAAGTCCTGCGCGCTTGCCCTCGGCCTCGATGAGGCTCGCCACGGTGATGACCGCGGCCTGCGATCTCCTGGCCGCTGCGCCGCGCCGGCCGGCAGCCCGATGCTCTGCGCGTTCTGCCTTGAACTGGGTCACCATGCCCTTGAGCACGGCGGCCGGCGGCGTCTTCGGCTGGATCGCGTAGGTGGCCGGGAACAGGTACCCCTCCGGCTTGCCGTTGGCGAAGGCTGGCAGGCCGAGATCGGCAGGGTGCGCGATGGCCTGCTCGTACCCCTTGAGGTTCCCGGTCTCCTGGCCCAGCAGCGCGATGATCTGCGCGACCCGGAACCCCTCCGGGACGGTGATCTTGGTCTGCTGCCGCGAGGACGGCTTGAGCAGCAGGGCCAGGGCCAGCGAGGCCTTCATGTGCTTGCGCACCTTGTAGTAGGCCCGGCTCGAGCGCGTTGCCCTGGGGGCTGTCCTTGGCCGCGTTGGAGAAGGCCCGCGCGCTGGCCACCACGCCGTCGCTGGCCAGGGTGAGGCCGATCTGGTCGGCGAACTGGCCCGGCTTGATCTGGACGACCACGGTGCCGGTGCCCGGGCCGGAGAAGTCCGGCGGGGCGATGTACTCGTGGTAGTAGTGGTAGCCGACTCCCCCGGCGGCCACGATGAGCAGGACGAAGACGGTCAGGATGGCGAGCAGGATGACCCGGACGCGCCTGCGCCCCTTCTTGCGGGCTTTGCCGCCGGATCCCCCGCCGGTGCCTCCGCGGGATCCCTGCTCCTGGTCCAGCCCGGGCAGCAGGTCACTGCCGGCGCCGTCCTCGGCCCAGGCGTGCGGCTCTTCCTCGCCCGGATACCAGCCCCCGGAGGAGGCGAAGTCCCGGGATTCCTGCCCCTGATCCGGGGCCATGTCCAGGTCACGCGGGTCATCCACGTAGCCCTCATACCCCGGATGACCCCGGCCGACATCTGGTTCGGCGCCGCGGCGGCGGCGCCCCCGGCCTGACCGGCCCGGGCGGCCCGCCGGTTCGTCCTGCTCCGGCGGGTAGACAGCCGGATTGTCCGGGTAGCCAGCGGGGTCGTCGGGGTAGCCAGCCGGGTCTTCTGGGTAGCCGGCCGGGCCTGCCTGGTAGCCGGCCGGGCCAGGCCCGGTCCCGCCGTGGCGGGCCGCTGGCGGCGGGACTGGTCCTGGTCACGCCGGGACCGCCGGCCCGCCGGGGGCAGCGGGTCAGACGGCGGTTCGCCCCACAGATAGTCAGACTCCGGCAGCGGCGGGAGCGGGCCGGAAGGGTGCCCGGACCCCGGCATCGGGCCCGGGGGCAGCGGCGGGAGTTCCCCGGCCTGCAGGTCGTCGTAGCTGCCTGGCGCCACGCCGCGCGGGTCACCGTGCTCCGACCAGTCCGGGACGGCCCCGGGCGGGTTCAGCCCAGCCCGCCGGGCCGGCCGACTGCTGAGTCCCAGGACGCCCGGTCCCAGGACGGGGGCTCCCAGGACTGCGGGGCCCAGCGGTCGGGGGCCATGGGCTCAGGCTGGGGCTGGCGGCCAGCCCGGCCGCCGGGCTGGTCGAAGCCGCCGGGCTGGCCGAAGCCGCCGGGCTGGCCGAAACCGCCGGGCTGATCGAAGCCGCCAGGCTGATCGAAGCCGCCGGGCTGGGCGAACCGCCGCGCTGATCGAAGCCGCGCGAATCGAGACCCAGCGGGTCGGGGCCCCAGTCGAAAGCTTCGCCCGGCCGGCCGGCCGGGTCCCGCGGGTAGGAGGCGGGGGGCAGGCTTGAGTCCGCTACCGGGAAGTCTCCCGTGTCGGCGGTCGCGATGGGGTTGCGCGACCAGTCACGCCGGCCCTGGCCGTAGCCACCGGGGGCAAAGGGCTCGTCGGCGTCTTGCGGGGGGTAGTCCCCCGGCCCCCACTGGTCGTCGTCTCCCTGGGTCCCGCGCCGCCCGTGCCGGCTCACCCTTCCGTCCCGGGGCCGGGCGGAACGATCTCGCCGGGAGGCCGGCCGGCGGCCCGCTCCGCGTCCAGGGCTCCCTGCAGCAGCAGGGCGGCGGCCGCCTGGTCCACGACCTGCCGCCGGGCCCGTCCGCCTTTGCCTCCCTGGCGCAGCGCCTCGTGGGCCAGGACGGTGGTGAACCGCTCGTCCACCAGCCGCACCGGGATCGGCACCAGGCGGCCGGCCAGGGCGCCGGCGAACGTCCGGGCCGCGGCGGCCGCGGCGCCCTCACGTCCGGACAGGCTGGTCGGCAGGCCGACGATCACCTCGACCGCCTCGTGCTCCAGCGCGATCCGGACCAGGCTGATCCAGGTCGCCGGGGCCGCGCGGGACGGTGGCCAGCGGGCTGGCCAGCAGGCCATCAGGGTCGCAGCGGGCCACGCCGATCCGGGCTGATCCAGGGTCAATGCCGAGTCGCACGCCAGTCCTCAAGCGCGAGCTCCGAAGCCCTGCGGTCTCGTTCGCGCAACGGGTTGGCTGCAGCACGGCTTAACCGTACGCCACGGGATCACGCCATGTCTCTTACAACCGCACGAACCGCCTCAAATGCGCTGGAGATGGCCTGGCCGGCCTGGTCGCCCTGCGGCGCGCCGCCGCCCTGGGCGATGTCGTCACGGCCGCCGCCGCCCCCGCCCAGGGCCTGGGCCGCGCTGCGGACCAGCGCCCCGGCGGCCAGGCCCAGCGCCCGGGCGGCCTCGTTGACCGCGACGACGACCGCGGGCCGGTCCGCCGGGCACGCCCGCGATCATCACCACGGCGGGCCGCTGCTGCGGGAACCGGCCCCGGACATCCAGGGCGAGCTTGCGGATGTCGTCCGCGGTCGTGCCGTCCGGGACCTGGTACGCGACGAACGCGACCGGGCCCACATCCTCGGCGCTGGCCGGCCAGCTCGGCCGCGCCGCCCAGGATCTGCGCGCTGCGCAGCCGGTCCAGGTCACGCTCGGCCTCCCGGACGCGGCTGACCAGCGACGGCGATCCGGTCCGGCAGGTCTTCGCGGCGCGTCTTGAGCTGCTCGGTCAGCTGGCTGACCAGGACGCTTTCCCGGGCCAGGTAGCGGAAGGCGTCCGTGCCGACCAGCGCCTCCACCCGGCGCACGCCGGTGCCGATGGACGACTCGCCGAGGATCTTGATCAGCCCGAGCTGGCCGGAGTGGGCCACGTGGGTGCCGCCGCACAGTTCGCGGGAGTAGTCGCCGACCTCGACCACGCGGACCTCGTCGCCGTACTTCTCCCCGAACAGGGCGATCGCGCCCATGGACCGCGCCTCGTCGATGGGCGTGACGAACGCCCGGACCGCGAGGTCGTCGATGAGGACCGTGTTGACCTCGTCCTCCACGTCGCGCAGCACGGCCGGCGGGACAGCTCCCGCGGCGGTGAAGTCGAAGCGGAGGCGGCCGGGCGAGTTCTCCGACCCGGCCTGGGCCGCGGCGTCGCCGAGGGCGCCGCGGATCGCGCGGTGCACCATGTGGGTGGCGGTGTGCGAGCGGGAGATGGCCCGGCGGCGCTCGGTGTCGATGTCCGCCTCGGCGGCCGCGCCGACCACCACTTCCCCGGAGGTGACCACGCCCCGGTGCACGATCAGCCCGGGCACGGGGGTCTGCACGTCGCGGACCTCCACCTCGCCGCCGGCCGCGCCGGGGGCGCTGGCCACCCGGATCACCCCGCTGTCCGCGAGCTGGCCGCCGCCCTGGGCGTAGAACGGGGTCCGGTCCAGGATGACCTCGACCTCGGTGCCCGCGCCCGCCGCGGGGACGCTCACCCCGCCGGCCAGCAGCCCGGTGACCGTGGCCTCGCCGGAGATCTCGTCGTACCCGGTGAAGATGACCGGCCCGGACTTGGCCAGCAGGCCGGCGAACACGGAGATGTCCGCGTTCCCGGTCTTCTTCTCCAGGGAGTCCTGCTTGGCCCGCTGGCGCTGCTCGGCCATCAGCCGCCGGAAGCCTTCCTCGTCCACCTGGAGGCCCTGCTCGCTGGCCATCTCCAGGGTCAGGTCGATCGGGAAGCCGTAGGTGTCGTGCAGCTGGAAGGCCTGCTCACCCGACAGCGTGGCGGCCCCCCGCCGCTTGCTCTCGCCCACCGCGGCGTCGAAGATCGCCGAGCCGGTGCGCAGCGTGGACAGGAACGTGGACTCCTCGGCGTCGATCACCCCGAGCACCCGCGGCGCCGCCTCGACCAGCTCCGGGTACAGGTCGGCCATGGCTCCCAGCGCGGTTCCGGCCAGCTCGTGCAGGTAGCGGCCCTCGCTGCCGCCGCCGCGCTGCCCGCCGGCCAGCAGCCGGAGGTTGTAGACGCTGCGGCGCAGGATCCGGCGCAGCACGTAGCCGCGTCCCTCGTTGGAGGGCAGCACCCCGTCGGCCACCAGCATGGCCGCGGTCCGCACGTGGTCGGCGACCACCCGCAGGGCCACGTCGACCCGGTGGTCACGGCCGTACTTCTGCTCGGTCAGCTCCGCGGCCCGGTCGAGCACCTTCCACAGCGTGTCGATCTCGTAGATGTTGTCCACGCCCTGCAGGATGGCGGCCATCCGCTCCAGGCCCATGCCGGTGTCGATGTTGCGGGAGGGCAGGTCGCCCAGGATGGGCCAGCCCTCCTTGCCCGCTCCCTCACCGCGCAGGAACTGCATGAAGACGAGGTTCCACACCTCCAGGTAGCGGTCCTCGTCGGCGACCGGGCCGCCTTCCCGCCCGTAGTCGGGTCCCCGGTCGTAGTAGATCTCCGAGCAGGGACCGCACGGGCCGGGCACGCCCATGGACCAGTAGTTGTCCGCCATCCCCCGGCGCTGGATGCGGCTCTCCGGCACGCCGACCACGTCCCGCCAGATGCGGGCCGCCTCGTCGTCGTCGTGGTACACGGTGGCCCACAGCCGGTCCTCGGGGAACCCGAAGCCGCCGTCGCGCTCCGGGGTGGTGAGCAGTTCCCAGGCGAACGGGATGGCCTGGTCCTTGAAGTAGTCACCGAAGGAGAAGTTGCCCAGCATCTGGAAGAAGGTGCCGTGCCTGGTGGTCTTGCCGACCTCTTCGATGTCCGGCGTGCGCACGCACTTCTGGCAGCTGGTGGCCCGCTTGAAGGGCGGTTCGACCTGGCCGAGGAAGTACGGCTTGAAGGGCTGCATCCCCGCGTTGACCAGGAGCAGGGTGGGGTCGTCGGCGATCAGCGACGCCGACGGGACCACGGTGTGCCCGCGCTCGGAGAAATAGGTAAGGAAACGGCGGGCGATCTCTGCCGACTCCATCAACGGCCATCCTCTTCATGGTCGGTGCGCCCCTCGAGGGCGGGACGTGACGTCTGTAGCTGGCGCTGGCGGTAGATGTCCATGCCCTCACGCACATCCCCGGCGAACCGGGCCAGCTCCCGGGCTCGCGGGGCGGGCATGATGGCCCGGGCCGCGGCGGTCACCCGGCGGTAGCCGGAGATCCCGAGCGCCGCGCCGAGGGAGAGCCAGAACAGCCTGCGGATCATGACCGGACCCCCGGGCGTTCTGCGGGGCGTACCTGGCCGCCGGGCAGCTGCCGGCGGGCGCCGGCGGCCGCGGCCCGCAGCTCCGCGGCGTGCCGCACGCCGTACACGAAGGCCGAGACGCGGGCGAGCCTGGTGCCGGAGGTGGCCGCCGCGAGCCGGGCCAGCGGCGCGAGCGCGGTCACCCGGCCGGTGAGTTCGGCCATGCCCGCGGCCACCTGGTCCATGCTCGCGGTGATCTCGTCGGTCCGGTTCAGCTGCCCGGCGGTGGCGTCGATCGTGGCGTGCGCGCGCGCGATCACCGCGTCGCTGTCCTCCCGCAGCCCGGACACGGCCGCGGACGTCTGGGTGATCAGGCTGGCCAGCTTGATCAGCACGTAGACCGCGGCGACCACCAGGACCGCCCAGCACGCGGCGGCGATGATGACCGCCACCCATACCGCGTTCAGCATGCCTGCTCCCTCATCTGCCTGACCTTATCTCCCAGGCGGCCTTCCCATTGCGCGACTGAACGGCCCGGGCGGCGGGTTCCCCGGACCGGGAGCGAGCCGGGTCAGGGACCGTCCTGGCCGGGCCCGCCCGGCCTGCTCGTCCGGCTCTGCCCGTCCGGGCTCTGCTCGTCCGGCTGGCTCTGCTCGTCCGGCTGGGCGCGGCCCAGGATCGCCTTGATCCGCTCGGAGCGTTCCGCGTACCGCGCCTCGGCGCCGTGCCGTGACGGCTCATAGTAGGTGCGGCTGGCCAGCGAATCCGGTGCGTACTGCTGCGTGACCACGCCCTCGGCGTAGTCATGCGGGTAGGCGTAGCCCTGGCCGTGGCCGAGCCGGGCCGCTCCCGGGTAGTGCGCGTCCCGCAGGTGCGCGGGCACCGGCCCGGCCATCCCGGCGCGGATGTCCGCGGCGGCCGCGCCGATCGCCTTGATCACGGAATTGGATTTCGGGGCCAGCGCCAGGTGGATGGTGGCCTGGGTCAGGTTGATCCGGGCCTCGGGCAGGCCGACGAACTCGACGGCCTGGGCCGCGGCGACCGCCACGCCCAGCGCGGACGGGTCGGCCATCCCGACGTCCTCGCTGGCGTGCACGATCAGCCGCCGGGCGATGAACCGGGGGTCCTCGCCGGCCTCGATCATCCGGGCCAGGTAATGCACCGCGGCGTCGGCGTCACTGCCCCGGATGCTCTTGATGAACGCGCTGATCACGTCGTAGTGCTGGTCGCCGGCCCGGTCGTAGCGGACCGCGGCGCGGTCCACCGCCCGCTCCAGCACGTCGATGTCGATGGTGGCGCCCGCGGCGCAGGCCGAGCGCGGCGGACTCCAGGTAGGTGAGCGCCCGCCGGGCGTCGCCGCTGGCCAGCCGGATCAGGTGGTCCAGGGCCTCGTCGTCGAGGCTGACCGAGCCGCCCAGGCCGCGCTCGTCGGCCAGCGCGCGGCTGATCACCGCGCGCATGTCGTCGTCGCTGAGCGGCTCCAGGGTGAGCAGCAGCGACCGGGACAGCAGCGGCCCGACCACGGAGAACGACGGGTTCTCGGTGGTGGCGCCGATGAACGAGACCCAGCGGTTCTCCACGGCGGGCAGCAGGGCGTCCTGCTGGGCCTTGTTGAAGCGGTGCACCTCGTCGATGAACAGCACCGTCTGGGTGCCGGTCAGGCCCAGCTCGCGCCGGGCGTTCTCGATCGCCGCGCGCACGTCCTTGACGCCCGCGGTGACCGCGGACAGCTCGGTGAAGCGCCTGCTGGTGACCTGGCTGATGACGTGGGCCAGGGTGGTCTTGCCGGTGCCCGGCGGGCCCCACAGCACCACGGACATGCCCGCGTCGTTCTCGGCCAGCTTGCGCAGCGGCGTCCCCGCGCCGGTCAGGTGCCGCTGGCCGACCACCTCGTCCAGGGTGCGCGGGCGCATCCGCACCGCGAGCGGGGCCGCCGCCCGCGCCGCTTCTTCCCCGGCCGCGTCGAACAGGCTGTCCGCCTGGCCGCCGTCAGCGCTGCCTGCCCGTACCACACCCCGACACTATCCGCCAGCCCGGCATGGCCCGCACGGCGCTCAGGGCCAGGCGGCCAGGGCCAGCCGGTCAGGGCCGGGCGGTCAGGTTCCGCGGGTCGGGATCCGGGGTGTCGCCGCCCGGCGGCACGATGACGTCGATGCCCGCCTCCCGCCGCTGCTCGGGCGTGATCGGCGTGGGCGCCCCGGTGAGCGGGTCGGCGCCGGACGCCGCCTTGGGGAAGGCGATCACGTCGCGGATCGTGTCCCGCACGGCCAGCAGCATGATCAGGCGGTCCCAGCCGAACGCGATGCCGCCGTGCGGCGGCGGCCCGTAGCGCAGCGCGTCGAGCAGGAAGCCGAACTGCGACCTGGCCTCCTCCCGGGACAGCCCGATGACGTCGAACACCTTCTGCTGCATGGCGGGCCGGTGGATACGGATCGAGCCGCCGCCGATCTCGTTGCCGTTGCAGACCAGGTCGTAGGCGTCGGCCAGGGCGCCGCCCGGCTCGTCGGCGAACTTGTCCGCCCACTCCGGCAGCGGCGCGGTGAACGGGTGGTGCACCGCGGTCCAGCCGCCCTGCCCGTCCTCCTCGAACATCGGCGCGTCGACCACCCAGGTGAAGGCCCAGGCGTCGGGGTCGATGAGGCCCAGCCGGTGGCCGATCTCCAGCCGGGCCGCGCCGAGCAGGGACCGGGCCTGCTGCGGCGGCCCGGCCGCGAAGAACACGCAGTCGCCGGGCCCGGCCCCCACCGCGGCGGACAGCCCGGCCCGCTCCTCCGCCGACAGGTGCTTGGCCACCGGGCCGGAGTCGGAGACCTCGCCCGAGGCGTCGATGAGCACGTAGGCCAGCCCGCGGGCGCCCCGGGCGCTGGGCCCATTCCTGCCAGTTGTCCAGCTCCCGGCGGGTCTGGCCGGCGCCGCCGGGCATCACCACCGCCCCGACGTACGGGGCCTGGAAGACCCGGAACGAGGACTGCGCGAAGTAACTGGTCAGGTCGGTCAGCTCGCAGGCCGAAGCGCAGGTCGGGCTTGTCGGAGCCGAACCGCGCCATGGCGTCGGCGTAGGTCATCTGCGGGATGGGGCGGGGCAGCTGGTAGCCCGCGACCTCCGACCACAGCCGGCTGACCAGGTCCTCGGCCACCTCGACGACGTCTTCCCGGGTGATGAAGCTCATCTCGATGTCGATCTGGGTGAACTCGGGCTGCCGGTCGGCCCGGAAGTCCTCGTCCCGGAAACAGCGGGCCAGCTGCCAGTACCGCTCCATGCCGCCGACCATCAGCAGCTGCTTGAACAGCTGCGGCGACTGGGGCAGCGCGTACCAGTGACCGGGGCGCAGCCGCACCGGCACCAGGAAGTCCCGGGCCCCTTCCGGCGTGGACCGGGTCAGGTCGGGCGTCTCCACGTACACGAACCGGTGGCTGCGCAGCACGTCGGTGACGAGGTAGGTGGCCTCGGAGCGGACGCGCAGCGCGGCGGCGGTCTCGGGGCGGCGCATGTCCAGGTAGCGGTAGCGCAGCCGGGTCTCCTCGTTCAGGTCGCCGGCCCCGTCGATGGGGAACGGCAGCGGGTCCGACTCGCCGAGCACCTCCAGCTCGTCCGCGGCCACCTCGATCTCGCCGGTGGGCAGCTCGGGGTTCTCGTTGCCCGGCGGCCTGCGGCGCACCTGGCCGGTGACCTTCACGCAGAACTCGGCCCGCAGCGCGTGCGCGGGCCCGTCCTCGCCCTCGTCCCGGAACACGACCTGGACGATCCCGCTGGCGTCGCGCAGGTCGATGAAGGTGACCCCGCCGTGGTCCCGGCGGCGGGCCACCCAGCCCGCCAGGGTCACCGTCTGGCCGTCCTGCTCGGCGCGCAGCGTGCCCGCCTCATGGGTTCGGATCATTTCCTGCTCAGCCTCTCCTCATATACGGCGCCCGTGCCCGAGTCGTCCCGGCTCGCCCAGCCCGGTATTGCGTTCCAGCGCGACCAGGAACTGATTGCTGGCCCGCTCGACGCCGATGGTCGTCTGCGGGCCGTGGCCGGGCAGCACCCGCGTCTCGTCCGGCAGCGTCAGGCAGACCCGGGCCAGGCTGTCCATCATGGCGGCGGTGTCGCCGCCAGGCAGGTCGGTCCGCCCGATCGACCCGGCGAACAGCAGGTCGCCGGAGAACATGACGGCCGGGTCGGAGCGGAACACCACCGACCCCGGGGTGTGCCCGGGCGCGTGGCCGACCGTGATCTCCAGGCCGGCCAGGTTCAGCACGGTCCCGTCGGTGAGTTCCCTGACGTCGTCCGGCTCGGTGAACTCCAGGCCCCCGAACAGCTGCTGGCCCGCGCCCAGGGGCAGGCCCCGGGCCGGGTCGGAGAGCAGCGCCCGGTCGTCGGGGTGAATGTAGGCCGGGATGCCGCGCGCCCCGCACACCGGCGCCACCGACCACACGTGGTCGATGTGGCCGTGGGTGAGCAGCACCGCGACCGGCTTCAGCCGGTGGTCGGCGACGATTTCCGCGATCCTGGCCCCCGCGTCCTCCCCGGGGTCGATGATCACGCACTCCGCGCCGGGTTCCGGGGCCACCAGGTAGCAATTGGCGGCGAAGGAACCAGCCGGAAACCCGGTAATCAGCACGGGGTGACCTCCTTCGGGTGTTCGGGACAGAGGGCGGACTCACGGTCAACTTCCCCCGCTACAGGCTACCGATCTGCTCAGCCCAGCCGCGAACCGATAACAGCGGCGTCACGACCTCACGGGTGCCGGTACCATTCGCGAAGTTTCGCTGGTAAGCAGGCAACAGGCAGCCAGGAGGAACGGATCGGTGAGCGGTAAGAAGGAGCGGCAGCGCAAGCTGGCCCGGGAACGCATGCTGCGCCAGCAGGCGCGGCGCGCCGAACGGGACAGGAAAGCACGCCAGATCACGATAGTGGCCGTGGTCTGCTGCGTGGTTGTCGGGCTGGGCGTGGGCGGCTACTTCCTGTTCGCCGGCCCGGGCGGCAGCAAGGCCGCGGCCGTGTCCGCGACGTCCTCGGCCACGCCATCCGCCTCTGCCTCCGCCTCCACCCAGGCGGAACCCGCCACCACCTGCAGCTACCAGGCCAGCGGGACCGCCGCCCGGAACGTGGGCCTGCCGCCGGCCAAGCCCGACTACAAGGCGAGCTACCAGGCCACGATCCACACCAACCGGGGCGACGTGGTCATCGACCTGCTGAACAGCAAGGCCACCTGCACGGTCAACTCCTTCGTGTACCTGGCGGCGAAGAAGTACTTCAACGGCACGCACTGCCACCGGCTGACCACCGTCGACCCGTTCGTGCTGCAGTGCGGCGATCCGACCGGCACCGGCAGCGGCGGCCCCGGCTACAAGTTCGCTAACGAGAACCTGGCGGGGGCCAAGTACACCCAGGGCACGGTGGCGATGGCGAACTCTGGCCCCAATACCAACGGCAGCCAGTTCTTCATCGTGTACAAGAACTCGACGCTGGCGCCCGAGCTACACACCGTTCGGCGAGGTCGTCAAAGGACTCGGGATCATCCAGAATGTGGCCAAGGCGGGTAGTGACAACGCCAATGCGGCCGGGGATGGGCACCCGAAGGAGAAAGTCGTTATCGAAAGCGTCACCATCAAGAAGACCTGAGCCTGGCAAGGCCGCCAGGACCCAGGGCTGAGCAGGAGGTTAGCGGTGAGCACCGCCAACGATCCGTGGGGCAGGGTAGCTGACGACGGTACGGTCTACGTGCGTGCCGGCGGGAGCGAGCGGGTGGTTGGCTCATGGCAGGCGGGCAGCCCGGACGAGGCGCTCGCCTTCTACCGCCGCAAGTACGAGGGCCTGGAGACCGAGGTCACGCTGCTCGAGCAGCGCATCTCCACCACCGACCTGTCCCCCGGCAGCGCCCGGGCGACCATCGACCGGCTGCTGGAGGCGGTGGCCACGGCGAACGCGGTCGGTGACCTCGACTCGCTGCACGCCCGGCTCGAGGCCCTGACCGGCCAGGTGGACAGCCGCCGCGAGGAGGTCAGGGCCGCCCGCGAGCAGGCCCGGGTCGAGGCCCGGACGTACAAGGAGCGCATCGTCGCCGAGGCCGAGCAGATCGCGGCCGAGGCCACCCACTGGAAGATCAGCGGGGAGCGGATGCGCCAGCTGCTCGAGGAGTGGAAGGCCGCGCCGCGGGCCGACCGGGCGGTGGAGACCGCGCTGTGGAAGCGGCTGTCGGCCGCGCGGAACGCGTTCGCCAAGCGGCGCAAGGCCTATTTCGCCGGGCTGGAAGAAGAGCGCGAGGAAGCCAAGTCCCGCAAGGAGAAGCTGGTCGTGGAGGCGGAGGCGCTGGCCACCTCCACCGACTGGGGACCCACCGCCGCGGCGTACCGGGACCTGATGCGCTCCTGGAAGGCGGCGGGCCGGGCGGGACGCACCGACGAGGAGGAGCTCTGGGGCCGGTTCAAGGCCGCCCAGGATCAGTTCTTCGCCGAGCGGTCCAACGTGTTCTCGGCCAAGGAGAACGAGCTGCGCGAGCACGCCGCGGTGAAGTCCGCGCTGCTGGAGGAGGCCGGCCAGCTGGTCCCGGTGACCAACGTGCGGGCCGCCCGGGCCGCGCTGCGCTCCATCCAGGAACGCTGGGAGCAGGCCGGGTCGGTGCCCCGTGAGGCGCACGACCGCCTGGAGCAGGGCCTGCGCCGGATCGAGGACGCGGTCCGCAAGGCCGAGGACGCGCAGTGGCGCCGGTCCAACCCCGAGGCGCTGGCCCGGGCCCAGGGCACCGTGGAGCAGATCCGCACCGCCATCGCCAGCCTGGAGGAGCGGCGGGCCAAGGCGGAGCAGCGCGGCGACACCCGCGCGGCCACCGAGGCCGAGGAGGCCATCGCCGCCCGCCAGTCCTGGCTAGAAGAAGCCGAGCGCACCCTCGCCGAAGTCTGCAGAGCCGGGCTAGCACGTTCGCGCCAGCGCCGCAGGCGTCGCCAGGCGGCGCGACTGAGTCGTGATCCGGTAGACGTCGTAGACGCCGTCGATGGCGCGGACGGCGCGCAGCACGTGACCGAGGTGCTTGGGGTCGCCCATCTCGAACGTGAACCGGCTGACCGCGACCCGGTCCCTGGTCGTGGTGACCGAGGCGGACAGGATGTTCACGTGCTGGTCGGAGATGGTCCGGGTCACGTCGGAGAGCAGGCCGGTCCGGTCCAGCGCCTCCACCTGGATGGCCACCAGGAACAGCGAGTCCTCCGTCGGCGACCAGCGCACCGCCACCAGCCGCTCCGGCTGGGAGTCGAGCAGGTGGCGCAGGTTCAGGCAGTCGGCCCGGTGCACCGACACCCCGTGGCCCCGGGTGATGAACCCGGTGATCTCGTCGCCGGGCACCGGGGTGCAGCACTTGGACAGCCGCGCCCACACGTCGGAGGAGCCTTCCACCACGACCCCGGAATCACCGAGCGGCCGGGATGCCGGCGGGCGGGTGGGCAGCGTCGCCTCGGCCAGGTCCTCCTGGGCGCCCGCCATCCCGCCGGCCGACTGGACCAGCTTGGCCGCCACCGACTGCGCGCTGACGTGGCCTTCCCCCACCGCCGCGTACAGCGCGGACAGGTCCGGGTAGTGCAGCTCGGTCGCGATGGCGACCAGCGCGTCGCCGGTGGCCAGGCGCTGCAGCGGCAGGCCGTGCTTGCGCATGGCCCGGGCGATGGCGGTCTTGCCGGTCTCGGTCGCGGCTTCCCGGCGCTCCTTGGAGAACCAGTGCCGGATCTTGTTGCGGGCCCGGGCGCTCTTGACGAACTGCAGCCAGTCGCGGCTCGGCCCGGCGTCCTGGGCCTTGGAGGTGAAGATCTCGACGGTGTCGCCGTTGTCCAGGGCGCTCTCCAGCGCCACCAGGCGGCCGTTGACCCGGGCGCCGATGGTGCGGTGCCCCACCTCGGTGTGGATGGCGTAGGCGAAGTCCACCGGCGTGGCCCCCTGGGGCAGCGCGATGACCTCGCCCCGCGGGGTGAACACGTAGACCTCGGCGGCCCCGAGGTCGAACCGGAGCGACTCCAGGAACTCGGCCGGGTCGGCCGTCTCGCGCTGCCAGTCCACGAGCTGGCGCAGCCAGGCCATGTCGCCGGCGCCGTCCCGGCCGCCCCGGCCGCCGCCGGCCACCTCTTCCTTGTACTTCCAGTGCGCGGCCACGCCGTACTCCGCGCGCCGGTGCATGCCCCACGTCCTGATCTGCAGCTCGACCGGCTTGCCGCCGGGGCCGATCACGGTGGTGTGCAGCGACTGGTACATGTTGAACTTGGGCATCGCGATGTAGTCCTTGAACCGCCCGGGAACGGGGTTCCACCGGGCGTGGACGGTGCCGAGCGCGGCGTAGCAGTCGCGCACCGAGTCCACCAGGACGCGGATGCCCACCAGGTCGTAGATGTCGTCGAAGCCCACGTTGCGGGCGATCATCTTCTGGTAGACGGAGTAGTAGTGCTTGGGGCGGCCGGTCACCCGCGCCTTGACCTTGGCGTCGCGCAGGTCGGTGGAGACGTCCTCGATGACCTCCTGGAGGAAGACGTCGCGGCGCGGGGCGCGCTCGGAGACCAGCCGGGCGATCTCGTCGTACCGCTTGGGGTACAGCGTCGCGAAGGCCAGGTCCTCCAGTTCCCACTTGATGGTGTTCATGCCCAGCCGGTGGGCGAGCGGCGCGAAGATCTCCAGCACCTCACGCGACTTGCGCTCCTGCTTCGCCCGGGGGAGATAGCGCAGCGTGCGCATGTTGTGCAGCCGGTCGGCGAGCTTGATGACCAGGACCCTGATGTCGCGGGACATCGCGACCACCATCTTGCGCACGGTCTCGGCCTCGGCGACCTCGCCGTACTTGACCTTGTCCAGCTTGGTGACCCCGTCCACCAGGGCCGCGATCTCGTCCCCGAAATCGGCGCGCAGCTGGTCGAGGGCGTAGTCGGTGTCCTCCACCGTGTCGTGCAGCAGGGCCGCGCACAGGGTCTCGTGGTTCATGCCCAGCTCGGCCAGGATGGTGGCCACGGCGAGCGGGTGGGTGATGTACGGGTCGCCGCTCTTGCGCTTCTGCCCGGTGTGCCAGTGCGCGGCCACGTCGTAGGCGTGCTCGATCAGCCGGACATCCGCCTTGGGGTGGGTCGCCCGCACCGTTTTGATCATCGGCTCGAGCACCGGGTTGATCCCGCCGCCCCGGGTCGCCCCGAGCCGGGCCAGCCTGGCGCGCGGCCCGTCCCGACCCGGCGCCGCGCCCGGCTCCCGCGCTCCGGCTGGTGGCCGGGCTCCGGCCGTTGACCGGCCGGGATCCCGGGGCCGTGGCGGTCTCGTCGAGCCGCGCTCCTGGCCTGGTCTGTGTCCAGCTCAGCCGGGCCTGCCTCGGCGGGCGGCGGCGCCACTGTGTCCTCCGCCGCCGCGTCGGGCTGGCCCGGGAGGGCATGGGTGGCCCGGCTCCGGCACCGCCGGTCGTTGCCACGTCACCGGCCACAGGCACTCCTCACGTCCGCCAAGAACCCCATTCTATCGGCGGAAGATCCGGAAGGTGCCGAGCTCAGCCCTTGTCACACCACCAGCAGTGACCGGATGGCGGCGTCCGGCAGCCGGGACCGGCCGTTGAGGAAGCTCAATTCCATGATCACCGCGATCGCGGCGACCTCGGCGCCCGCCTTGCGGACCAGTTCCGCGGTGGCCGAGCCGGTGCCCCCGGTGGCCAGCACGTCGTCCACGATGAGCACCCGCTCCCCCGGGGCGAACGCGTCCTGGTGCACCTCGACGGTGGCGCTGCCGTACTCCAGGTCGTAGCTCTGCGCGTAGGTGGGCCCGGGCAGCTTGCCCTGCTTGCGCACCGGCACGAAACCCGCCCCGAGCGCGATCGCGACGGGCGCGGCCAGGATGAACCCGCGGGCCTCGATCCCGGCCACCTTGTCCACCCCGTCGTACCCGCTGGCCAGCGCGGCTCACCACCGCGGCGAGCGCGGCGGCCGTCGGCGAGCAGCGGGGTGATGTCCTTGAACATCACCCCGGGCTGCGGGTAGTCGGCGATGTCCCGGACCCGGGACCTGATCAGCTCCGCGATGTCCGTGCCGCTCGTCCGCGGGCTGCACCATCTAGCGCCGCTTCTTCTTGCCGCCGGGGCGGCGCTTGGCGGAGGTGTTCCGGCGGGGCTGCTGCCGCGGGCCGGGACGGCTGCCCGGGAGCCGGGCGCGCCGCCCGCCCCGCGGGCACCCGGTCCTCGCCGGCCCCCGCGTCGCCGGCGTCCGCGTCCTGGCCGGGACGTCCGGGTCGGGGACGTCGGTCGGGAACGTCGGTGTCGGGGACGTCGGTGTCGTCGTCGAGCACGGTGGCCGACCCCGCCACCGCGGCCCCGCCCGCCGCGGCGCCCGCACCCGCCACGGTGGGACGCGAAGCCTTCGCGCCGGCCCGCTTGGCGGCCCGGCTGCCGGAAGTCCGCTGCGCCACCCGCTTGGCCAGCGCCTTGTACTGCGGGTCGCGCTCCTTGAGGTCCGCCAGCACCGGGGTGGCGATGAAGATGGAGGAGTAGGTGCCGGACAGCATGCCGACGAACAGCACCAGGGCCAGGTCGTTCAGCTCGCCGGCGCCCAGCAGCCCGCCGCCGATGAACAGGATCGCGGCCACCGGCAGCAGCGCGATGATCGAGGTGTTGATGGACCGCACCAGGGTCTGGTTGAGGGCCAGGTTGGCGGCCTGGCTGTAGGTGCTGCGGGCCGACCCGAGCAGGCCGGCGGTATTCTCCCGGACCTTGTCGAAGACGACCACCGTGTCGTACAGCGAGTAGCCCAGGATCGTCAGCAGCCCGATCACGGTGGCCGGGGCGACCTGGAACCCGGCCAGCGCGTAGATGCCGACGGTGATCACGATGTCGTGCACCAGCGCGATCAGCGCGGCCACGCGCCATCCGCCACTCGAACGCGATGGACAGGTAGATGACGATCACGATGAGGAACGCGATCAGCGCCTGCAGGGCCTTCTGCGAGATCTGCGACCCCCAGCTGGCCCCCACGAAGTTCACGCTGATCTGGCTCTGCGGGACGCCCAGCTCCCGGGACAGCGTGGACTGGACCTGCTGCCCCTGGGAGTAGTCCAGCTTGCCGCGTCTGGACCTGCCAGGTGGCGCTGTTCCCGCTCCCGACGTGCTGGACGATGGCGCCCTGGCCGTCGCCGGTGTCGCCGACCGCGTTCTGCACCTGCATGAGCGAGGTGGTCGAGGTGGCCGGGAACTGGATGACCGACCCGCCCTTGAAGTCCACGCTGAAGTTCAGCCCGCGGGCGAACAGCCCGACCAGGCTGAGCACCAGGATCAGCCCGGAGATCGAGTACCAGAGCTTCTGGCGGCCGACGAAGTCGAAGGAGACCTCGCCGCGGTACAGGCGGCCGCCGACGTTGCCGAGCCGCGACATCATGCCTCCTTCGACGGGGCGCCGGCGCGCACCCGGGCGGTCCTGGTGGATCGCCACGGTGTCCGCGCGCCCAGCCGGGCGGGATCGAGACCGGAGCAGCGGTGGCCCTGGCCGAAGAACTTGGTCCGGGCCAGCAGGGTGATCATCGGCTTGGTGAACAGGAAGACCACCACGACGTCGATGATCGTGGTCAGGCCGAGGGTGAAGGCGAAGCCCTTGACCTCACCGATGGAGAAGTACCACAGCAGCGCCGCGGCCAGGAACGACACGGTGTCGGAGACCAGCACCGTGCGCCGGGCCCGTTTCCAGCCGCGTTCCACCGCCGTGCGCAGGGTCCGGCCGTCGCGCACCTCGTCACGCAATCGCTCGAAGAACACCACGAACGAGTCCGCGGTGATGCCGATGGCCACGATGAGGCCGGCGACGCCGGACAGCTCCAGCGCGAAGTCCTGGTACTTGCCGAGCAGGATGATCGCCTCGAAGACCAGGACCGCCGCGATGACCAGGCTGGAGACCGCCACGATGGCCAGGCCCCGGTAGTACAGCAGGCAGTAGAGCACGACCAGGAGCAGGCCGATGGCGCCCGCGAGCAGGCCGGCGTGCAGCTGGTCGCTGCCCAGCGAGGGCGAGATCGACTGGACGGACTCCTTGGTGAACGTCAGCGGCAGCGCGCCGTAGTTCAGCACGTTGGCCAGGTAGGTGGCCTGGGTCTGGCTGAAGCTGCCGGTGATCTGCGCGGACCCGCCGGTGATCGCGCCCTGGATCACCGGGAACGAGATCACCTTGCCGTCCAGCACCACGGCCAGCTCGATCCAGCGCCGAGTGTCGCCCCGTACTTGCTGAACATCTGCTCGGTGATCTTCCCGAACGCCGCGCCGCCCGCGGAGTTGAAGTTCAGGTTGGTCTGCCAGTCCACGGTCGTGGTGGACTGGGTGGCGCTGGCCGACTTGATGTCCTTGCCGAGGACGTGGGCCTTGTCCAGGACGAACTTGTACGTGCACCCCATTCAGGGAGCCGCACGAGACGGTCTGGATATTCGGGTTGTTGTACTGCTCGGCGGTGTAGCCGACCTGCTGCTTCCAGTTCGGGTTGGCGCAGTTGAGCTTGTTGAACTGGGCCTTGACGGGCGCGCTGACCAGGCTGGCGTCACCGCTGGCCCCCGCCACGGTGGACAGGCCGGAGCTGCTGGCCGGCGACGGGGTGGCGGACGCGCTGGCCGACGGGCTCGCGCTGCCCGAGGCGCTCGCCGAGGCCGACGGGGTGGCGGACGCCTTGGCGTGCGCTGCGGTCAGGTGATGAGATCGGCTCGCCATCTCCTTCGCCGCTGCCCCGCTGGCCGCCCCGCTGCCCAGGGCCCCGTTCTTGGCCGACGAACTGGCCGACGCGGACGCCGTCGGCGTCGCGCTGGCCTTGGCCGAGGCGCTGGACGACGGGGTAGCCGACGGCGACCCGCTGGCCGACGGGGTCGGCGTGGGCGTGGGCGTGGCCGCGGGTGGTGGCGCCCGTGTTCGGCGCCTCCAGGAGCACCTCGCGGAACAGCAGCTGGGCGGTCGTCCCGACCAGGTTCACGACCTTCTGGCTGCCCGGCCCCGGGGACCGCGACGTTGATGATGTCGCTGCCCTGCTGCTGGACCTGCGCCTCGGTGAAGCCCGCGCCGTTGACCCGGTTGGCCATGATGTTCTTGGCCTGGGTCATGTCCGCCGCGAACTGCGCGCTGAGACACGCCCTTCGGCGCCTCGGCCTTCAGCGCCACCGTGGTGCCGCTGGTCAGGTCCAGGCCCAGGTGGACCTTGAAGTCCTTGCCCCACTGCCCGGGCGAGCCGATGTTGCCGCCCACGATGGCCAGGAACATCACCACGATCAGCGCGGCCAGGACGGCCAGCGCCCGGCCGGGCCGGGAGACGTTACCGCTAGGGGGAGCCAATTCTCGTCTGTCCTTCGCTTCGCGTGTCCCCCGGCCCGACGCTGGGCGCGGGGCAGGCGGTTATTCCGCGGTGCGCTCGTCCTGAGCCGTGTGGTCAGCGGTGCTGGCCGGGCCGGAGCCGTTCTGGTGCTCGGTGCCATTCGGGTGCTCGGTGGTGGTCACCGGGCCGTCCGTGGTTACCTCGCTGGACACATCCTCCGGACTGTCCTGCTCATGGAACGTCGCGTCCGCCGCATCAGTTCCGGCCATGCCGTCATCGTCCGGCAGGACGTCCAGCACGGCCCGGCGCAGGAACCGGATCTGCACGCCGGGCGCCACTTCGAGCAGCACGTCCTGATCATCGGCCTCGACGACGGTGGCGTACATGCCCGCCGTGGTGCGAACCCGCTGACCTGGCTGGACCTGGCTCTGCATCTGCTGAGCCTGGCGCTGCTTGTTCCGCTGCGGCCTGATCATGACGAAGTAGAGCAGCCCGAACAGCACCACGATGACGATCAGGAACGTGTAGCTCCCGCCGCCGGACTTGGCGGCCGCAAGATAATGCATGTGCCCCATCGCGGGGTTTCCTTCCAGTTGATGAGCTCTGCCTGGCCGCGCGCCTGGCCTTTCGGCCGGCTGGGCCGGAAATCCGTGGCCATCCGGGCAGCGGTTGACCAACTGCCGAAGTGTAGCGGCGCGCGGGCAGCGCACCAACAGGCTACGGCTTCTGGCGACTGATCGTGACATCCCCGCGACCATTTCGGGCAGGCAGGCCGGACACGGGCTCAGCCGCAGGTCACTCGAACAGGCTGCCCGGCAGGGCCAGGCCCGGCGGCTCGGGCGGGTCCAGCCCCAGGTGCTGCCAGGCCGCCGGGGTGGCCACCCGGCCGCGCGGGGTCCTGGCCATCAGGCCCCGCCGGACCAGGAACGGCTCGGCGACCACCTCCACCGTCTCGGCCTCCTCGCCCACCGCCACGGCGAGCGTGGACAAGCCCGACCGGGCCGCCGCCGAACCGTGGTCACCAGGGCGCTGAGCACCGCGCGGTCCAGCCGGTCCAGGCCCTCCTCGTCCACCTCGTACAGTTCCAGGGCGGCGCGGGCCAGGTCACGGGTGACCACGCCGTCGGCGCGGACCTCGGCGTAGTCACGGACCCGGCGCAGCAGCCGGTTGGCGATCCGCGGGGTGCCCCGGGACCGGCCGGCGATCTCGTCCGCGCCGTCGTCGCGCAGCGCCACCCCGAGCAGGTCGGCCGACCGGCGGACGATGATCTCCAGCTCGGCTGGCTCGTAGAAGTCCAGGCGCGCGGTGAAGCCGAACCGGTCGCGCAGCGGGGCGGGCAGCAGCCCGGCCCGGGTGGTCGCGCCGACCAGGGTGAACGGGGCGATCTCCAGCGGGATGGCGGTCGCGCCTGGTCCCTTGCCGACCACGACGTCGACCCGGAAGTCCTCCATGGCCAGGTAGAGCATCTCCTCGGCGGGGCGGGCCAGCCGGTGGATCTCGTCGATGAACACCACGTCCCGCTCGCCCAGCGTGGACAGGATGGCGGCCAGGTCGCCGGCCCGCTCGATGGCCGGCCCGCTGGTGATCCGCAGCGGCGCGCCCAGCTCCGCCGCGATGATCATCGCGAACGTGGTCTTGCCCAGGCCCGGCGGCCCGGACAGCAGCACGTGGTCCGGGGCCCGGCCCCGCCGCAGCGCGCCCTCCAGCACCAGGGACAGCTGCTCGCGGACCCGGGTCTGGCCGATGACCTCGGCGAGCCGTTTGGGCCGCAGCGCGCCTTCGATGGCCCGCTCGTCCGCGTCGGCCAGCGGCGAGACCAGGCGCTCCCGCTCCGCGGCGGCGGCCAGGGCCTGCTCCTCCGCGGCGGCCAGGGCCTGCTCCGCGGCGGACAGCTGCGCCTCCTCCGCCGCGTCCCCGGCGGCGGAATGGGCGCCCCGGCCCGGCCGCGGGCCCGGGCTGGTCATGTGCGGCTCAGCTTGCGCAGCGCGGCCCGCAGCGCGACGGACACGTCCACTGCTGCCCATCCGCCGCCGTCCCGGCCGGGCTGACGGCCAGGTCGGCGGCGACCGCGGCGATGGCCTGCTCGGCGTCCCGGGCGGGCCAGCCCAGGTTGACCAGGCCGGCGCGGACCTGATCACGCCAGAGCGCGGCGCCGCCGGCGGCCGCGCCGGCCCGGGCGGCGGGCCCATGACCCCGGCCGGGGCGGCGGGCGAGCCCAGCCGCCCGGCCAGTTCCAGCACGATCCGCTGCGCGCCCTTGCGGCCGATGCCCGGCACCCGGGTCAGCGCGGCCACGTCCTCCGCCGCGATGGCCTGGCGCAGGCCGTCCGGGCTGAACGAGGCCAGCATGGCCAGCGCGAGCCGCGGTCCCACCCCGCTGGCCGTCTGCACCAGCTCGAATACGTCCCGCTCGTCGTCGCTGGCGAAGCCGTACAGGGTCAGCGCGTCCTCGCGGACCACCAGGGAGGTGGCGACCCGGGCCCGCTCGCCGGTGCGCAGCGCGGCCAGCGTGCCCGGGCGTGGCCTGGACCAGCAGCCCCACCCCGCCCACCTCGATCACCGCCCCCTCCGGGGCGATCGCGCACACCAGCCCGTCCAGATGCGAAATCACCGGTGGCCTCCTGAGTCAGTCCATGCAGTGGTGTTGCCGCGGCGGCTCGCCGCCGCTCGGCGCGCAGCGTCGATCGCGGGGGTCCGGCGCGCGCAGCCGGCCGCCGGCGTCCGGGCTAGCAGGGCGGCGGCCGCGAGCCGGGTCTGCGGGCCGCGCCAGAGATGGCAGATGGCCAGGGCCAGGGCGTCCGCGGTGTCCGCGGGCTTCGGCGGGTCGGCCAGCCGGAGCAGCCGCATCACCATCGTCGTCACCTGGGCCTTGTCCGCCCGCCCGCTCCCGGTCACCGCGGCCTTCACCTCGCTCGGCGTGTGCAGCGCGACCGGCAGGCCGCGCCGCGCCGCGCACAGCACCGCCACCGCGCCCGCCTGCGCGGTACCCATCACGGTGCGCACGTTGTGCTGGCTGAACACGCGCTCCACGGCCACCGCGTCCGGGTGGTGCTCGGCCAGCCAGGAGTCGATCTCCACTTCCAGGGCCAGCAGCCGGGCCGCGATATCCGCGGTGGGCGGGGTCCGCGCGACGCCCGCGGCGACCAGGCCGGGCGGCCGGCCGGCGGCGCCCTCCACCACACCAAGCCCGCACCGGGTCAGTCCCGGATCGACGCCGAGCACCCGCATCTGCTGCTCCATCCCGGCCGACCCGGCCGATCCGGGCTCTCACGAACACGTGTTCGGTCGGGTCTGACCCTACCGGCCCGGGCCGCCCGGCGCGCCCAGCAGGCCCGGCGTGTCGGCATTCCCGGCGGCTGCGGCGGCCCAGATCAGCGGCCGGAGGCGGCCGGAGAACCGAGCGGCTCAGAAGAAGTCGAGCATGAACGGGTCCGCCCCGAACGCGGCGTCCAGCGCGGCGTCGCCGCCGGGGTCACCGCCGGCCGCCAGCCCGGCCCGGCGCAGGGTGGCCAGCGGCGTGCCCCCGTACAGCGCGGCGAATCCGCGCGGTCCGAGGGTCAGCGCGGCCGGCGCCGGCGCGCGGGTCTGCTGGCCCCGGCTCGGCCGGGGTGAGCACGCCCTTGCTGCCGCCCACGTCCAGCGTCCACCAGCCGTCGTGGGCCGGCCGGTCCGGGTCGGCCAGCCGGAGGACCGCGGTGAGCTCGACCCCGGGCGGGAAGCCCCGCCCGGCCACGGCCGCGGCCGCGTCCACCACCCGGAGCATCCAGGCCGTCCGGCCCGGCCTGGCTCACGTCCGGGTCGGTGGTCAGCCACTGCACCGGGTCGGCGGGGCCGACGGTGGCCTGGACCGTGCCGGCGATGGAGGAGTGCGAGGCCACCATGCCCCAGATGGCCCGGGTGGCCGCGGCCGAGCTGGCGATGACCCGTTCCACCAGGAGCTCGTCGTTGCCGTGCTGCCAGCGGTAGGCGAGGAACCCGTCCGGCGCCAGGTAGGCGAAGCGCTGCTCGTCGCTGAGCCAGCGGGCCACGGCCGCCTCGTCCCGGGTGTTCGGGCCGCAGTCACGCAGGGCCTGGTGCACGCGGCCGATGGTGGCGAGCACGTCGGTGGCGTCGCGGGGCCCGCAGCGGCGCATCCGCGGGTGCGGCGGCGGCGGGCGGCGCGGCCTCGGTCCCGGGGCCGGCCGGGGCAGGGACGCGTCCGGGGCGACCAGCGAGCGCAGCGAACGGGCCGGGATCGTCACCTGGCTCAGTCCGCCCGCGATCTCCCAGCCCAGGGACCGGTACAGCGCGAGGGTGGCGGGATACAGCGCGGAAATCTGGTAGCCACGGTCGCCGATCAGCCCGAGCAGGGCGCGCATCAGGGCCCGGCCGGTGCCGCGCCCGCGTTCCTCGGGCGCCACCGCGACGCTGGCCACCCCGGCCATCGGTACCGGCTGGCCATGCCACCACTGGACCATGTCGTGGTAGCGGGCGGCGGCCAGCAGCTGCCCGCCGTCGAACGCGCCCAGGTACTGCCGGGCCCCGATGGCGGCTTCGGCGTTTTCCTGCCAGCGCGTCCGGTCCGGCCGCGGCGATCGGCCCGAAGGCCCGGACACTCAGGTCCAGCAGCGCGCCGGGGTCGTCAGCGGGACCCAGTTCCCTGATGTCCACGCGTCAGCCGAGCTTCTCCATGACGTCGTCGGGCACCGAGTAGTTCGCGTAGACGTCCTGGACGTCGTCGGAGTCCTCCACCGCCTCGATCAGCCGGAAGACCCGCTTGGCCTGCTCCTCGTCCAGCTCCACCTCGACGGTGGGCAGGAACGCCGCCTCGGCGGAGTCGTACTCGATCCCGGCCTGCTGCAGCGCGCTGCGCACCGCGATCAGATCGGTCGGCTCGCTGATCACCTCGAACGACTCGCCCAGGTCGTTGACCTCCTCGGCGCCCGCGTCGAGCACCGCGGTGAGCACGTCGTCCTCGCTGGCCCCGTCCGCCTTGGGCACGATCACCACGCCCTTGCGGTGGAACAGGTAGGACACCGAGCCGGGGTCGGCCATGGACCCGCCGTTGCGGGTGAGCGCGGTCCGCACGTCGGCGGCGGCCCGGTTCCGGTTGTCGGTCAGGCACTCCACGAGCACCGCGACCCCGCCGGGCGCGTACCCCTCGTAGGCGATGTTCTCGTAGGCGGCGCCGCCCGCTTCCAGGCCGGCGCCGCGGCGGATGGCCCGGTCGATGTTCTCGTTCGGTACCGAGCTCTTCTTGGCCTTCTGCACCGCGTCGAACAAGGTGGGGTTGCCGGCCGGGTCCGCGCCCCCGGTCCGCGCCGCCACCTCGACGTTCTTGATCAGCTTGGCGAAGAGCTTGCCCCGCCGGGCGTCGATGACCGCCTTCTTGTGCTTGGTCGTGGCCCACTTGGAGTGGCCGCTCATATCCGATCCCTCACCATGTCAACGAAACAGCTTGTGCACCCGCAGGTCGCCGGTCAGCTCGGGGTGGAAGGCGGTGGCCAGCGCCGGGCCCTGGCGGACCGCGACGATCCTACCGGTGCCCGGGTCAGCCCCGAGTATCTCGACGTCCGGGCCGGTGTCCTCGACCCACGGCGCCCGGATGAACACGGCCCGCAGCGCCGGCGCCGGGCACCCCGGTCAGCGGGATGTCCGCCTCGAACGAGTCCACCTGGCGCCCGAACGCGTTGCGCCGCACGGTCATGTCGATGCCGCCCAGCGTTTCCTGCCCCGCGATGCCGTCCAGCAGCCGGTCGGCCAGCATGATCATGCCAGCGCACGACCCGAAGACCGGCATCCCCCCGCTGATCCGCTTGCGCAGCGGCTCCATCATCTCGAAGATCACCGCGAGCTTCCACATCGTGGTGGACTCCCCGCCCGGGATGATCAGCCCGTCCACCTGGTCGAGCTCGTCCGGCCGGCGGACCCGCAGCGGCCGGGCCCCGGCCGACTCCAGCGCCCGGAAGTGCTCGATCACGTCACCCTGGAGGGAGAGCACGCCCACGGCCGGTCCCCCTGCGGGCCCTCGGCGGGGATGTGGTCGGGCATGGCGGGTCCTTCCGGGCAGCGGGGGCTGCTTCGAGCGTAGCGGTCTGGCTGCAACACCCGGAACACGGCGGATCTTCCCGCCGCCCGTGCTGCAGCCCGCTGGCCGGCTCAGCCTGGCGGTCGCCTGGGGACCAGCCTCCGCGGCGGGGCCTTCGTCCTCCGGCGGGGCGGCGGGTCCGGACCGCGGAGCGGGCTCCTCGCCCGCGGCCGGTCCGGGCTCCTGCGCCCCCAGGCCCAGGTGCCGCTCCACGGCGGCCAGCCTCGTGTCGATCGAGCGCAGCCGCGCGAGGATCTCCGCGAGCTGGGCGGGCGAGCCCACGATGCGCACCTCGGGCCCCATCCCGGTCAGGTCGCTCGGCCGCCTCCCACCGGCCGCCGGCCTGGCTCTCGCCGGCCAGCTCGTGCACCTGCGCCGCCGAGGAGCTGGAGGACCTGCTGACGGACCCGGTTCAGGTCCGCGCCCAGCTTGACCAGCACCTGGGCGGCCACGCCCTCACCCTCGCGGATCAGGCCGAGCAGGATGTGCTCGGTGCCGATGTAGTCGTGCCCGAGCTGCTGGGACTCGCGCAGCGAGAGCTCGAGCACCTTCTTGGCCCGCGGCGTGAACGGGATATGCCCGGACAGCTCGTGCTGGCCCCGGCCGATCATCTCCTCGACGTGCTCGCCGTACGTCGTCCAGGCTGATGCCGAGGGATTCCAGCGCCCTGACCGCGACGCCGGCACCCTCGTGGATCAGGCCGAGCAGGAGGTGCTCGGTGCCGATGTAGTTGTGGTTGAGCATCCGGGCCTCTTCCTGGGCCAGGACGACGACCCGGCGAGCCCGGTCAGTGAACCTCTCGAACATCTGCCGCTCCCCTCCCCAGTGGGTGGGTGAAGACGGTGCGTAATAGCAGGGAGCGACGGTGCCCCGTCAGCGCTGGCGCGGACGCCAGCGCCGGACGGGGCAGGCCGCTCAGTCACCAGCCGCGGCTGGCGTAACGGTCGGCGGGGGGCAGGGTGTCGGTGCTGATCCCGACCATGGGCTCACCGAGCCCGCGGGACACCTTGGCCACGACGTCGGGGTCGTCGTGGAAGGTGGTGGCCTTCACGATCGCGGCGGCGCGGGCGGCCGGGTCGCCGGACTTGAAGATCCCCGAGCCGACGAAGACCCCTTCGGCGCCCAGCTGCATCATCATCGCCGCGTCCGCGGGGGTGGCGATGCCGCCCGCGGTGAACAGCACGACCGGCAGCTTGCCCAGCCGGGCCACCTCGGCGACCAGCTCGTAGGGGGCCTGCAGGTCCTTGGCGGCCGCGTAGAGCTCCTCGTCCCGCAGCGTGCCCAGGCGCGCGGATGGCGCCGGAGATGGAGCGCATGTGCCGGGTGGCCTCGACCACGTTGCCGGTGCCCGCCTCCCCCTTCGACCTGATCATGGCCGCGCCCTCGGCCAGCCGCCGGAGCGCCTCGCCCAGGTTGGTGGCGCCGCACACGAACGGCACGGTGAAGTCCCACTTGTCCACGTGGTGGGCTTCGTCGGCCGGGGTCAGCACCTCGGACTCGTCGATGTAGTCCACCCCGATGGCCTGGAGGACCTGCGCCTCGGCGAAGTGCCCGATCCGGCACTTGGCCATGACCGGGATGGACACCGCCGCGATGATCCCGTCGATCATGTCGGGGTCGCTCATCCGGGCCACGCCGCCCTGGGCCCGGATGTCGGCCGGGACCCGTTCCAGCGCCATCACCGCGACCGCCCCGGCGTCCTCGGCGATCTTGGCCTGATCCGGCGTCACCACGTCCATGATCACGCCGCCCTTGAGCATGTCCGCCATGCCCCGCTTGACCCGCGCGGTGCCGGTCTGCGTGGCTGCGGCCTCCGTCACGGTGGGGCTCGCGGAGCTGGATGCGGTACTGCGTGACACGGTGGACCTCATTCGGATCGGCAGAGTTGAGTTACGTCCATGGTAGGCGCTCGGTCAGCTGGTCAAATGGGGCATGTCGGAGCCGCCGGCCTCGGCCGTCGCGACGACCAGCGAGTCATCCATCTCGAAGAAGGCCGGCAGCGGCGCTCCCCCGGCCAGCCCGAGCACCCGGGCCAGCCAGCGGCGCCGCGCCGCCTGGGTCGCGGCGACCGCGTCGTTGTAGAACTTGCGGGCCAGGAACACCTGGTGCGCGGCGGACTCCAGCTCGTCGAGCAGCTCGTCGACACTGCCCTGGCCGTCCAGGCAGGCCCGGAAATCAGGCTGGCTGAGCACGGCCCGCAGGGCCCGGGTCAGGTCGCTCTCGGCGAGCTCGTTCGGCTCACCGGCCGCCCGCGCGTCGTGCGCCGCCCCGGCCAGCAGCAGGCTGGTGGCCGGGTCGAGCAGGCCGCAGGCGGCTAGTTCCAGCGCGACCGAGCTGCGCCGGACCAGCGCCGCGTCGAGCGCGGCCCGGGCCCCGTCCACCCGCGCGTGCAGCCGGTCGAGGCGGCCCGCGCGCCAGGACACGTACACGCCGACGAGCACCGCCGCCACGGCGATGAGGATGACGTCGATCAGCATGGATCACTCACCCGGGCCCGGTCATGTGGCCACCCCGACCTGGCCGGACGCCGCCATCACGGCCTCGTAGACGCGGATCACGTCGCGGGCCACGACCGGCCAGTCGTAGGCCCGGACCGCCTCCGAGGCCGCCGCGGACAGGGCGGCCCGCCGCGCCGGGTCGTCCAGCAGCCGCGCCGGCCGCCTCGGCCAGCGCCGCCGGGTCACCGGTCTCGAACAGCTCGCCCGCCCGGCCGCCCCGCAGCACCTTCCGGAAGGCGTCGAGGTCGCTGGCCGCGATGGGCGCCCCGGCCGCCATGGCCTCGGCGAGCACGATGCCGAAGCTCTCCCCGCCGGTGTTCGGTGCGCAGAAGACGTCGACCGAGTGGTAGACGCGGGCCTTGTCCTCCTCGCTGACCTGGCCGAGCAGGATCACCCGCGGGCGCAGCGGCGCGGGGACCTTGGCCAGCACATCGCCGGTGTCGCCGGGCCCGGCGATCAGCAGCCGCAGTCCGGGCCGCTGCGCGCCCAGCTCGGCGAACGCGCGCAGCAGCACGTCCAGGCCCTTGCGCGGTTCGTCCATCCGGCCCAGGAAGCCGAGCGCGCCGCCTTCCCCGGGCCAGCCCGGGAGCGGGCTGGCCTTCTCATACCGGCTGACGGTCACCCCGTTCGGGATCAGCACCGCGTCGCCGCCGATGTGCTCGACCAGGGTGGTGCGCGCGGCCTCGGAGACCGCGATCCACCCGTTGACCTTCTCCAGCGCGGTCCGCAGGGCCGGCCCGGAGGCGTGCATGACCCGGGACCGCGTGGTGGCGGTGTGCACGGTGGCCACGATCGGCCCGTCCGCCACCCAGCAGGCCAGCAGGGACAGGCTGGGCGCGGCGGGCTCGTGCACGTGCAGCACGTCGAACCCGCCCTCCTTGACCCAGCGGCGGACCCGGCTGGCGGACAGGAAGCCGAACGCCAGCCGGGCCACCGACCCGTTGTAGGGCACCGGGACGGCCCGGCCGGCGGGCACCACGTAGGCGGGCAGCGGGGTGTCGTCGTCGGCGGGCGAGATCACCGAGACCTCGTGGCCCAGGCCGATCAGCGCCTCGGCCAGGTCCCGGATGTGCTGCTGGACCCCGCCGGGCACGGCCCAGGTGTAGGGGCAGACGATGCCGACTCTCACGGCCCGCCGCCCGTGCGCCGCGTCGCTGCGCCGTGCGTCCGCGCTGGCCGGCTCGCCGTCGCTGGCCGCGCGGTCCGCGGCGGCCAGCCGCTCCGGGTCGAGATCGGCGACGAAGACCTTCTGGAGCATGTGCCAGTCCTGCGGGTGCGCGCGGATGCCGTCCTCGTAGTCCCGGGCGACCGCCTGGGTCATCGCCGCGACCTTCTCCCGCCGGGTTCCGGACTCCGGCACCGGAACCTCGTCGTGGATATGAGCTCCCCAGCCGGGCCGTCGAACGACAGCGTGGCGGGGAGCAGGGCCGCGCCGGTCTGCACGGCCAGCGCGGCGGGGCCCGCCATCATCCGCGCCTTCTCGCCGAAGAACTCCACCTCGATGCCGCGGCCGGTGACGTCCCGGTCGGAGACCAGGCAGACCAGGCCGCCGGCCCGCAGCCGCTGGGCCAGCACGCCGAACCGGCTGTCCCCGCCGCTGGCCGGGAGCACCTCCATGCCGAGCCCTTCGCGGAACTCCAGGAACCGCCGGAACAGGGACTCGGGCTTGAGCCGCTCGGCGACCGTGGTGAACTTGCCCACCCCGCGGCCGATGATCCAGGCCCCGGCCAGCTCGTAGTTGCCGGTGTGCGGCAGGGCGATGATCACCCCGCGTCCCGCGGCCAGGTTGCCCTGGAGGTTCTCCTCGCCGGTCGCGTGCATGTCGGCCTGGATCCGCTGCTGGCCGATCACCGGCAGCCGGAACGCCTCCAGCCAGTAGCGGGCGTAGGAGCGCATGGTCTGCCGGGACAGCGCGCGCAGTTCCTTGCCGGTCACGGACGGGCCGATGACGCGGCGCAGGTTCGCCTCCAGCACCTGGACCCCGGGCCCCTGGCGGCGCCAGGCGAGGTCCGCGCCGAACTGGAAGGCGCCGCGGGCCCAGGATTCCGGCACCCGGCAGACCAGGGTCCAGCCGAGGGCGTACCCGGCGTCGGTCAGCCGGTCCCGTACCGAGGTCACGCCTTATCCTTTCGCGCGCCGCTATCACCAGGGTCGCGAACCGCCGCGGCCGGGCACCGGGTACGCCGTTACCCGTCCCGCCGTGCCCGCGGCGCCGTTACCCGGACCGCGGGGACCGGTCCGCCGGCCGGCCCGGCGGCGGGCCGCGGCGGCCGCGGCCGGCGGGCTGCGGCGTGGCGCCCGGGCCGACCGCCTTGCGTACCACCAGGACGCGCTGCACGAACGTGACCGTGCTGCCCACCGCGAGCAGCCACAGCCCGATGGCCAGCACGAACGGCACGCCCAGCCCGGTGAGGCCGGTCACGACCAGCACCAGCACCAGCCGCTCCGAGCGCTCGGCCACGCCCACGTCGGCGCGCACGCCTATCCCCTCGGCCCGGGCCCGGGCATACGACACCATCGACCCCGCGACCAGGCAGAACAGTGCCACGCAGGCCAGCACGGGCTGATGGTCGCGGGCCAGGTAGATGGCCAGCCCGCCGAAGACCGCCGAGTCCCCGATCCGGTCCAGGGTCGAGTCCAGGAACGCGCCCCAGGCCCCGGATGTCCCTTTCATCCGGGCCAGCAGGCCGTCCAGCATGTCGAACATGGCGAAGCCCCAGCACACCAGGGTCCCGGCGAACAGGTGGCCGGTGGGGAACAGCCAGAGCGCCCCGACGGCCACGCCGACCGTCCCGGTCGCCGTGATCATGTTCGGGGTGATGGGGGTGCGCGCCAGCGCCTCGCCGACCGGCCGCAGCAGGCGGGCGAAGAAGGGTCTCAGGGCGTTCAGCATGGCCGTCCGATCCTACTGGCGGAGTGGACAGGAGGGACGATTCCGGCTGGGGGCTTGTGGTCGGGTGTCCAGCAGGTAAAGGCTGGTTGTGAGGCAGCCGAACAGCGTCGTAGGAGGCGAGTACTCATGACCGACAGGAGAGGATCGACAGCTACAGGCGGTACAGCAGGGGCCGATCAGCCCGGCAGCGTGCGGAATGTCGCGCTGGTCGGCCACTCCGGGTCAGGCAAGACAACTCTGGTCGAGGCTCTTCTGGCGGGTACGGGCGCCATCCCGCGGACCGGCCGGGTGGAAGACGGCACCACGGTTAGCGACTTCGATGAGGTGGAAGTCCGGCAGCAGCGCTCGGTGAACCTGACCCTGGCACCGGTGGTGCACGCCGGGATCAAGATCAACCTCCTCGACACACCAGGGTACGCCGACTTCACCGGCGACCTGCGGGCGGGCCTGCGGGCCGCGGACGCCGCACTGTTCACCGTGCCGGCCACCGACGGGGTGGACGGGCTGACCCGGATGCTGTGGGAGGAGTGCGCCAGCGTCGGGATGCCCCGGGCCGTGGTCATCACCAAGCTGGATCACCAGCGGGCCGACTTCGACGAGGCCCTGCGGGCCTGCCAGGACGCGTTCGGCGACTCCGTCGCGCCGCTCTACCTGCCGGTGACCTCGGGTTCCGGGGCCGTGGCCGGGCTGATCGGCCTGCTGTCCGGGCGCTTCTACGACTACAGCAGCGGCACCCGCACCGAGCGCGACCCCGACGCGGACCAGGCCGACCGGGTCGAGGAGATGCGCAGCGCGCTGATCGAGGGCGTCATCCAGGAAAGCGAAGACGAGACCCTCATGGACCGGTACCTGTCCGGGGAGACCATCGATCCCAAGGTGCTGATCGAGGACCTGGAGAAGGCCGTCGCCCAGGGCAGCTTCTACCCGGTGCTGGCCACGTCGAGCCTGCAGGGCATCGGGCTGGCCGAACTGCTGGAGATCATGACCCAGGCGTTCCCGGCCCCCGGCGAGCATCCCCTGCCCGGCGTGACCACCCTGGACGGCAAGGCGGTCACCGGGCTGTCCTGTGACCCGGACGGGCCGTTGCTGGCCGAGGTGGTCAAGACCACGTCCGACCCCTACGTGGGGCGGATCAGCCTGGTCCGGGTGTTCTCCGGGACGCTGCGGCCCGACGCGCGCGGTGCACGTGTCCGGGCACGGCCTGGCCGAGCGTGGTCACGCCGACCACGACATGGACGAGCGGATCGGCGCCCTCACCTCGCCGCTGGGCAAGCAGCAGCGCCCGGTGCCGCAGTGCGTGGCCGGGGACATCTGCGCCGTGGCCAAGCTGTCCAGCGCCGAGACCGGCGACACCCTGTCGGACAAGGAGCGCCCGCTGCTGATGGAGCCGTGGTCGATGCCCGACCCGCTGCTCCCGGTGGCCATCGCGGCCAAGTCCAAGGCCGACGAGGACAAGATGTCGCAGGCGATCTACCGCCTGGTGGCCGAGGACCCGACGCTGCGGATGGAGAACAACTCCGAGACCCGCCAGCTGGTCCTGTGGTGCATGGGCGAGGCCCATTCCGACCTGCTGCTGGACCGGCTGTCCTCGCGGTACGGGGTGGGCGTGGAGACCAAGGGCCTGCGCGTCCCGCTGCGCGAGACGGTGGCCGGGAAGGCCCGGGGGCTGGGCCGCAACGTCAAGCAGACCGGCGGGCACGGCGAGTTCGGGGTGTGCCACATCGAGGTGGAGCCGACCACGTCGGGCACCGGCTTCGAGTTCGTGGACAAGGTCGTCGGGGGCGTGGTGCCCCGCCAGTTCATCCCCTCGGTGGAAAAGGGCGTGCGGGCCCAGCTGGAGCAGGGGGTGATGGCCGGCTACCCGATGGTGGACGTCAGGGTCACCCTGTTCGACGGCAAGGCGCACCCGGTGGACTCCTCGGACATGGCCTTCCAGAAGGCGGGCCGGGCGGCCCTGCGGGACGCCGCGGACAAGGCCAAGGTGCTGCTGCTCGAGCCGGTGGACGAGCTGTCCGTGCTGGTCGCGGACGACTACGTGGGCGCGGTCATGTCCGACCTGTCCTCGCGGCGCGGCCGGGTGCTCGGCACCGAGCCGGTGGCCGGCGGGCGCACCCTGGTCAAGGCCGAGGTGCCGCAGCTGGAACTCACCCGGTACGCGATCGACCTGCGCTCGATGTCGCACGGCACCGGCTCGTTCAGCCGCAGCTACCTGCGCTACGAGCCGCTCCCGTCGCATCTGGCCGACAAGGTGGCGGCCAGCGCGGCCGAGGGCAGCTAGCTCGCGGGCGAGGCGGGGGCGGGCCGCAGGCGCGTCCCCGCCGGCACCGGGGACAGCCCCCAGCAGTGGTCAGGGCCCGGCCAGGTACAGCCCGATCAGGAGCAGGGCCACCAGCGTGAGCACCACGATGACGATCCGGTAGATGGTGAAGGTCGGCGGAATCACGGCGCGGCCTTGACCGCGCCGGCCGGGGGCTGGGCCGGCAGCCGGGCACCATGGGTCCTGAGCAGCCACCGCAGCGGTTTGCCGGGGTCGTGAGGGCACGACTCGCCGCCTGCCTGCGAGGCGACCATGAAGTAGTTGACCTCGGCGAACTCGCGCGGCGCGGACAGGACCAGGTTGTGGACGCCCCGCTGGGCCAGCCAGTCCGCAATGGCCCGGGAACCGCTGGGCAGGCGGAGGCCTGCCGCCTGCAGGATGTCGGCTTTGGAGATGACCACGGCCAGCCGCTGCGCCGACGCCTTCACCCCGCTGTCGCGCAGCCGGGACACCACCCCGGAGTAGGCGTTCTCAGGGTCGCCGGCGGCGGCGTGGGCATGCCGGATGGTGGCGGCATTGTGGCCGGTCAGCTGATCGCGGATGGCACCGATCGAGAACGGGTCCAGCACGTAGACCAGGCCCTGGGCGGCTCCCAGGAACCCCAGCGAATCATGCAACTGCGAGTCCTGGAAATTCTCGCCCGCCGCGTCGAACAGGTGCACCAGGGTGCAGCCGCGCCCCGTGCCCAGCCGGCAGCTGAGCGCGGCAGGCAGGTTGACCGAGGTCTTCAGCGTGTCCCGCCCGGCCCGGATCAGGGCGAGCGCAACCTCCGCCGCCTCCTCGGAGGCCGGGTCCGGGAAGCCGAACTCGAGACCGGCCTTCCTGGTGGTCTCCATCAGGCTGTCCAGCGCCGAGTACAGCCACCGGGTCTTGCCGGCTGACATGTCGCCGAAAACCGGGATGCGGAGATCACGGACGGCCGCTGAGCCAGGCCGGACCGGGTTGCCGCACCGCTGGCAGACCGCGTCCAGGCGCCAGGCGGCCCGCAGCACCATGGTGGGCAGCAGGCGCCCGCAGACACAGCGGCGGGTAAGCAGGCCCAGCCGTCCCGGGCGGATGTCGCGGTGCAGCCGCGCGCAGCGCGGGCACCGGTAGGCAGGCCGCGGGCTCACGTGGTAGCAGGGCGGCGTCGGGCAGGATGCCTCCGCACGCATCACCGTCCGCCAGCCCCGCTCCGCCCCGCGGAGCAGGGCGGCAGCGGGCCAGAACAGCGCCCCGGTGACCAGCGTGAAACCCACTGCGATCAGGGCGAACAGCAGGTAGATCGCGGTCATGGTCAGGCCTGCCACCAGCAGGAAGGTGAGGGCCGACAAGGTGATGGGGCTGAGCAGCACCACCCAGACGAACGGGTGGCTGTCCACGCCGTCGGCGAACACGTCTCTCGGCCACACCCAGACGGCGCCGTACCCCTGATAGCAGGACGCCCCGATCAGCCTGAGATCCGTTCTGAGCTGGCGGAACGGGTAGAACGGCCAGGCCATATCCGGCGGGAAGCCACCCGGCTTGACCGGATGCGCGGCCAAGCGCTCCGCCTGGTAATCCTGGGGCGTGATGGTCCTGGGCGCGCGCACCAGGCCTCGCAGCGCGCCGTGCGAGCAGAGCCCCAGGCCGAGCAGCATCCCGAGCCAGCAGATGACCTTGAACGCGAGGATGAACGGGGCCATCTGTCACTTGCCCCGCTTGGCCCGGGGACGCAGCCCCCAGCGTGGCCGGGCGCCCCCCGCGACGAGCTCTGGCCACAGCCTGGCCGCTCCGGGCGTGAGCATCCGCTGCACGCTGGCGGCCCACTCCTCCCGGTCAGCGCTGCTCAGCCCGGCCAGGACGTCCTGGATGGCCTCTGCGATCAGGACCTGCACTTCCCCCGGCACGCCGGGATCCTCAAGCCAGCTGACCCCGCGGACCACGGTCCGCACCTCATCACCGGGCCGCCGGAGCCCCGCCGCCCAGGCGACGGCCATCGGCCGCGCGGCCAGCAGCGGGAGCGCGCCCAGTACCGCGGACCCGAGCGCCGGCTCCGGGCATTCCAGGCACACCTGGAGGAGATCGGGAACCCGCTGCCGGAGCACCAGCAGGTCGCCTTGGCTGAGTCTGCGCAGGGCCGGGTGTAGTTCCCGCACCTGGCGGGGGGACGCCACGCCACGCGCCTGCTCCAGGAACTCTGCGACCTCGTCGTCGGTGGCCAGCAGCCCGGGTAGCGGCGGCGCTGACAGATCGGCCCCGCACCGCCGCAGGTAGCGCAGGTCACCCAGGAGACGGCTGTCCGGCCGGGCTACCCGGCGCTGCAGCTGGACCACCGCCAGGTCGGTGATCGCCGGCTCGACCGTGACGCCGGGCGGCAGCGGCATGAGGAGCACGGCCAGCGCTTCGGGCGGCTCGATGACCCCCCACCACAGCAGCGCCCGCTGCAGGTCGGCCAGCACGCGGGCGGTGGCAGCGGGCGGCGTGCCGCGGATCGCGGAGTCCAGCAGGATGCGCACGTGCTGGGTCCGCTGGCGGGTGCGCAGGCTGCGCAGTTCCACCGCGTGCAGGTGACAGGCGAGCGGATCAGCCAGATCAGCTCTGCGGGCGGTGAAATAAGGCCACAAGGTGGCCAGCGCCTCACTGATCCCGCCGGGCCCGCGCTCTGCGAGCCGGTCGCGCAGCTCAGCCTGGGCCAGGTCCAGGATTTCCTCGTGGAGCGCCCAGTGCTGCGCGTCGTAGCCGGCCACGGGTTTCTCGAGCCAGCCGGCCACGAAGACGCCCAGGCGGTCCAGCAACGGCGCCAGCCGCGGCTCGATCGCATGGCGCCAGGCCAGCCGCAGCAACGCTTCGGCCTCTGCGTCGGAACCGAGGAGGATAGCTGAGGAGATCTCGCTGTCCGCGTCCCGGCGGGCGTCGGCACCCACGTTGACCGGAGGCAGTGCCACCGTCGGCGGAGCGCCCCCCGCGCGTATCTCGGCGACCTCGGCACCCAGCAGGAGGCGGCGGACCGCGGGACGATCCACGTCGGCCAGCCCGGCCGCAGCGGCACCATCGATCCAGCGCAGGGCGCCGGGCGGCGGTCCGGCGGCCATGACGGCGCCGATCACCGCGGGACCGTGGGCGGCCAGCGCCTGCGGGCCGGCGGCGGCCAGCCACCGCAGCAGGGCGGGCAGATCGGCGGCAGATGCGCCGGGCACGGTCACCGCCCACGCGGTGCGGGCCGCATCCAGCTCGTCCCCCGGATGCCCCGCAGCCAGTACGTCAGCCAGTTCCACCGCATCGACGACGTCATAGGGATCGGCGGCAGCGAACTGGCTGACCAAGAACCGGGCCCGGGCGCTGGCCGCGACATCGTCGATGGGGCAGCCCTCGGCGTCAAGGACGAAGGCGGACTCCTCCGGCCGGGGGCCACCTGCGGGCTGAGCTCCCGGGGCACAGCGACGATACGGTGGCGCGCCGTCTGCGGGTTCGAGCAGAAGACCTTGAAGGACACATGTAGCGCTGGCTGCACCGGCAGCAGCAGGGTGGCCGCGGCGATCCAGCGCAGCGCCTCGTCCGGGCCGGCCGCCACGATCACGACCCGCCTGCCCGGCCGGGTCCTCCAGCACGCTGAGCAGCCTGGCCAGCACCGGCGCCCGCTCCGGGCTGCGGCGACCAGCCAGGACGGCGACAGCGTCCACGGTCAGCGGCCCCAGCGGCAGGTCGCCGGGGAACGGCGGGCAGTCTGCGGTGTCCCACGGCCCCGGCTCGCCAGAGGTCCGACCGCCAGAGCTGGCCGGGCGGGTCGGGCCGTAAAGATCGGGGTCGCGGGTCAGCAGGCAGTCGGTGAGGTGATTGCCCGTGCCGGCCACCCGCGGTCTCCTTGCCCAGGTAGCGGCTCTGGGCCGTCCCGTACCCGGCTTCACAGGCGTGCGCGAACCCGAGGGGGAACTCCTCGACCGGGCGGCCGCTGCACGATGTACGCGTTCTGCATGTCGTACAGGAGCCAGCCGACGGCCATGCGCCGACTGCGCGGAGTCCACTCCGGCGGACTGCGCCTGGACCTGGAAGCCGCCGCCCGCCCGCGGCCGGTACCCGGCGCGGCAGTCGGTGTAGAGGAGGCGGCCGAACGCGTCGGCGGTCATGCCGACGGCACCGTCCCCGACTTGGACAGCAGCCAGAGCACCGGGTCCTCGACCCGGTGCGGCTGCACGCCGCCCGGGGCAACGGTGCCGCGTGCCGTAATCCGGCTCCGCCCCGAGCGCGGACACGCCGAAGTAGCGGTAGTCCGTGTAGTTAAGCCGCATGTGCGTGTCGATGTCGGCGGCGCTGCCACGAGTGCAGCAGCGCCAGCATGTGCTCGTGGACGGCCAGGCCATCGGCGTTCTCGTAGGCGGGAAGCCCGGGCGGCGGTCGCCATGATGGGGTTCTGCCGGTCGAGGCGTCGGGTAGAACGCGTCGATCTTGGTGAACACGATCGCGACCGGCAGCTTGATCCGCTTCTTGTTCTTGATCTTGTGCTCGGTGCGGAGCAGTTCGGTGATCCTGGCGACACGACGTTCAGGCGGCACGTCGTCGGCGACCTGGATCGCGGCGGCCGGGCAGGTTGAGCCGGGCGCGCGCGCCCGGCAGCGCGAACGGGTCGAGCGTGATGATGAGGGCGTCGCAGACCGAGATGTACTCCAGGGTGAAGGCGGTCTCCAGGTCGTTCAGGTCCTCGCCCGCGGTATCGACGAACGACAGCACCGTGGAGCGCAGCGACCGGCCGCCCACCAGGCGGCCGGATTCCTGCCGCCAGCGCAGCACCACGGCGGGCCTGCGCCGCCGGATTGCTGCTGCTGGGCCGTCCCGGGCGGAAGAGTCCGGCCGTCGTACAGCGGCTGACCTCCCGGTTGGCCTGGTAGTCGCTGAGCCCCTGATGGCCGTCGGGGTTGTCGGTGGCGATCCTGGATGTCCGCGCCGAACCGCCTGCCCACGACCTCCCGGAAGTGCCGGACGAGGACGGTCATCAGCACCGTCTTGCCGCTGCCCTTGGCCCCGACCAGGCCGATCATCGGGCTCTTGGAGTCGACGAAGTCGATCGGCAGCGCGGTATGGCATATCGGGCAGGCCCGGCGCCTGGCCGGGACCGCCGCAGGTCGGGGCAGGTCGCCGGGCCGCACCGGCCAGGGCCGGCTGAAGGTCGGAAAGGTCTCCAGCGCGCTACCGGTCAACCTCATCCTGACCTCGTCCTCTTCCTTCTTGCATTCCATGTTGCCGCGGCCGGCGCACTGATAGGCCAGATGCGACGGAGTCGATCCTGCGGAAGCAGAACGGGCAGACGGTGATGGCCACAACGTCTCCTTCAGGCTTGAGATCGGCGGATCGACGAGCTTGGCCCGGCCGCCCACGACGAAGCACCGCACCCAGTACGGCCGCTTGACCGACCGCGGCACGGTGACGTGGTGCTCGACGGGGACGCCGGGCCGCAGGGCCAGGGTGGTGTCCAGCAGCACGAACCCGCGGTCGGCGCTCGGTGGGCATCACCCGGCCCGGCTGAGGCCACCATCCGGACCCGCACACCCGTCGCAGGCTGCTTCGGAGCGGAAAGAGACCCGCTTAGAGCGGCCGCCGAACGGGCCGAACGACGGGGTGGCCGAGACCGTGTACGCGATCGGCGATGTCCACCACCTGTCGACCACGGCGCGGGCCGGCGGGGCGGTGAAGCTGGACGTCGCCGACCATGATCACCGCGCGGACCTCGACGGTGCAGGGCCCACGTCCCAGCGGAACGCGCGCGCCGCCGAGGGAACGGTACTGGGCCCGGCTGATCGACCATGGCAGTCGGCCTCGCCGTCGAGCTCCCAGGCCACCTCGGCGAGCTGGGCCGTGCGGCGGCCATTCCCAGGACACCGTGGCGTAGCTGGCGAACGGCGTCACCGCGAGGTGCCGCACCGGGTCGGTGACGGCGACCGCGGCCGGCCGGCCGACCACGATGCCGGTGCCGCCGATCGAGAACGGCACAAGATAGTGCACGCCGGGCGGCGATTCGGCCTCGAGGGCGATCTCGCCGGGCCCGGAAACCGCGCCCGGTCACCTCCTGGCCGGACTCCGCCATCTGCTGCGGCGACACCCACGTCCCGAGCCAGCGCGGGCGGGGTGTCCGAGCGCATGATGCGCTACCTCTGATTTGTCCACTGGCGTCCAGGACACCTTGACCCGCACCGTCCCGCCGGCTCGACCGGCCGGTCCGCAGCTTGCGGATCGGCTGCGCTTCCGATCGCGGGGTGACGTTGATCTGCTCGGCGGCGGAGCGCCATCTCGGCGCCGTCCAGGCCCCGGTAGATCGCGGTGACCTCGAAGTGCTGGGCCTGCCCCTCGGTCAGGCCGGTGCACGTGGCAGCCGCTTGCCCGTCACCGGCACCCGCGCGCGCGGCCGCCGGGGGCGGTGCGGGTAACCCGGACCTCGTGCGCGGCCGGATGCGCCGACCAGCGCAAGGGCGATCGTGGCCGGGCCGACGTCGGCTTCCAGCTGTGCCACCGGCGGCAGCAAGGTGACCGGCACGGTCGCGGGCCGCGAACTCGGCCGCCCGTGCCGAGCGCGAACACGCCGTACTGCAGGACCCGGGCCACCGGCGCGTGCGTGTCGGTGCACGCGTCACCCCGGTCGCCGGAACACCACCTCGCCGTCCGCGGCCGCGGCGGGAGGCCGCTGCTCGGTGCGGCAGCACGCGTAGACCGTCTCGCCGTCGTGTCCGGCCGCGGGCCGCCAGAACAGCTTGACCGTGGCGCCGTCGCAGACCGCGCGCAGCCCGGCCGGAGGCGGCAGCGGAATCGCCGCCAGGGCCTCATCGGCGTCCTCTACGCTGATCTGGCGCGGCGTCCTTGAGCAGCTTCGCGGCCCGGATCTCGTCGGGAACCGCCAGCGCGCCGCTCGGCCTCGCGCGAGCAGCGCGTCGAGCCGTGTCCTCGCCTCTGCGACCAACTGGACCGCGTCCGCGCGATGGCCGCTGTTCCCGGGCAGGCTCTGCGCGGCCCGGTCGGCCTCGCGCAGCCGGCCCGTCTTGAGCAGGTTCTGCACCGTCTGCGCCCACGCCAGCCGTGCCCGCCGAGGAGTTCTGCTCGGCGCAGCACGACCGCGATGATCGCGGCGTCGGTGCGGTCCAGGCCGCGTCTTGTGCAGTTCGTCCACCGCCAGGCCCACGGACAGCTGCGCCGCCTCCCTGGCGATCGTGACCAGGTGATACAGCGCGACGTCACGCAAGTCCACGCCGTCCTTGGACGCCTTGCGCAGGATCTTCAGCGCGCTGCGCCGCGCGTTCTCGGTCGCGGAGATGCCGCGTTTTTCGGCCTCGGTGCTCTGCGCCTCCACCGCGACGGCATCCAGCCGCTTGGCCGGGTCGGCCAGGCAGACGTACCGCTCCACCAGCTTGAACGGCCCGGCGCCGGGATGGACCAGCTCAGGCACCGAGTCGCGCCGCATTCCGACAAGCTCTTGAGCAGGGCGGTGAAGGCGCGATCGGCTCCGAGTCGGGCAGCGAGATCCGCCTCGACCAGCGTCAGGCCTGCCCGCTCGAACCGCCTGGAGTGCGTCTGCGCCGGAAAGGCCGAGCCGGGCCGCGAACTTCTCCACGATGCCACTGGTCACCACGCCGAGCTGACCGTAGCCCTGCCGTAGCTCCTCGGCCAGCGCGGTCGATCGACGCCTCGGCCGCCGACTGCCGCTCGGACTGGCGCTTCTCCCACCAGGCGCGTCTGTCTCCATCGCCTGGCCGTGCTCGGCCCGGAGCCGCTCGTCCTCGGCCCGGCACATCCTCGCCACCTGGGCCGCGGTGGACTTGCCCAGGTAGGTCTTGTTCCAGTACGCGCGGACCGCCTTGAGCTGCGCCGCGATCTCGGAGTCGGTCGCCGGGAGAGTGATCGCGTAGCGCGCCATCAGATCGTCGGGGAAGACGCTGGCCCGCCGCGATGTTTCCTGATGAAATCCTGGACGTACGAGGCCTCGTCGAACGGCATGGCGCTAGGTGCTGACGGTCAGGCCGCGTGCGCGATCTTCGCCTCGGCCACTTGCTCTTCGGACAGGATGCTGATCCGGACGGAGATCTGAACTTCGTGCCCGCTGGTCGGCTCGACGGCGCGCAGGTGGACGGTTCCTTCCGCGTCCACCTTGATGTCGATGTTGACGGGCGATCCCGCCGGCAGCGCGAACGCGCGCCAGGCCCTGTGATCGGCCCCGCCCTCGTCGACCCGGTGGTTGGCGGCCATCTCGCGGCTCGGGCTGGCTCCGGCCTGCTCCCAGATCTCGATCTCGATCTCCGTCCTGGCGGGCGGTCAGGGTGTTGGCCACGAAGGTCCGGCCGGGGAACGGAAGCTGGGTCTGGGCATCGACGAGATGCTCGATGTAAAACGCGGAATCGATATCGTCTTCCCAGTCCGGCTTGGTCGTGTCGACCAGCTTGATGCCAATCGCCTTCGGCAGCACGTTGACGATCGTCCGCCGGGCCAGATCGCGGACCTGTCCTCGTCGAGGCCGGACTGCATCGGCCACGGCGCGGACGGCCTCGTCGGTCACCGGGCCGGGGGCGGCCAGCCCCGCGGTGTGCCTTCGCCCGGCTGCCCGGGCTCACGCTCCTGGCCCGCGGGCCGATCTCGGTCTCCACGTAGCGGACCGTCTGGCCCGCGGCGTACAGGGCCGCGCCCTTGGCCACGGCCAGGTCGGGGTCGGTGAGCCTGGGCTCCCAGTCGAACTCGCTTCTTCAGCGCTCGCGCTCACGGCGGGCATCCGGCTGGACCCGCCGACCAGCAGGAGCTGGCTGATCTGCTCACGGATGCCTGGGTAGCCTCTCCTCGGCCTCGGTGAGCGTCCTGCTCGGTGATGCGGATCGTCTCATCGAGCAGGTCGGCGGTCATCTCCTCGAACTGCTGACGGGTCACGGTGATCTTGGCCGCGGTCCCGGTGTACCGGACGATGAGCGTCTTGGTCTCGGCCGCGCTGACAGGTCCTTCTTGGTCTTCTCCGCCAGCGTGCGCAGGTCCTGCAGCATCGCCTCGTCGTCCCGCAGCGAATCATCGCCGCACTGCGCGATGGTCTGGTCCACGAGGTAGTCGAACAGCTTCTCGTCCCAGTCGGCGCCGCCGAGCCGGGGATCGCCGCCGACCGACCAGCACCTCGACGGACTGGTCGGTCATCCGGATCAGGCTGACGTCGAAGGTCCCGCCGCCGAGGTCGTAACACCAGGAAGGTGGTGCCGTCCGCGGTCCCGGTGACCCCGTAGTGCAGGGCGGCCGCCACCGGCTCGGGCACGATCCCGATGACGTTCAGGCCGGCGATCTCACCGGCCTTGCCGGGTGGCGTCCTTTTCCAGCAGGCCGAAGTAGGCCGGGACGGTGATCACCACGTCGGTGACCTTGCGCACCGGTGTCGACTTCAGCGTCCTTGGCGAGCGCGCTCAGGATGATCGCGGAGATGGACGGCGGGCGTGTGCTCGACGCCGAAGAACGTCCGCCGGCACTCCCGGTCACCCATCTCCCGCTTGATCAGGGAAACGACCTGGTCAGGGTACATCCCGGCGGACTCTTTGGCCACCTTGCCGACGACGACGTTGTCCATCGTTCTCGAAGATACACCACCGACGGGCGTCGTGTCGTCACCGTAGCTGTTGCGGGTTACCGCAGGCCGGCCGGTCTCATCGATATAGCCCACCACCGAGTACGTGGTGCCGAGGTCGATACCGAAGATTCCCTGCTGTGGCTCGCTCACGGTCGTTCCTTCTCCTCGGTAGCAGCGGGAGGGCGGGGTGTCGCGGGATCGTCAGCATCATGGCCCTGCTGAGCGGCCGGAAGCTCACCCTGCCCGCCAGCGGGCAGGAACAGCGTCACCTCGGCCAGGGCGATCGGGTTGACCGTTTCCACGTCCAGGTATCCGCTGCGCCGGACCCGGGCAATGTGGCCGGCCTGCCCGGGGCCACCTGCCTGCTCGCTGCCCGCACGGCGGTGCATTCTCGGGTTGAAAGGCTCGCCGTCCGCGGGCGTGAAGGCCACCACGCCGTTATCTTCCAGGGCCACCATCACTGAGTCGGCATAGGAGCGCAGCAGCAGGCGCGCCCGCTCAGCATCGAACTCGCCGGGCAGGTCTTCCGCCTGCCGGAGCAGGTCGTCACGCAGCCGGCACATCTCCGCCAGCAGCGGGCGCAGCATGCCCCGCCGCTCGCCGCGGCGCAGCCGTTCGACCTCGGAACGCAGGTGGTCGATGACCCCTTCACGTTGCTCTGCGCGGGCGTGGTAACGCTCCGACGTGACGAGCAGCCGCTGTATGTCACCGGAGATCCCGGCGAGCACGGCCCCAGCCGTGTCCTGGCCGTCCGGGCCCGGGGGCGGGGCGTCACCTGACGCGGCGGCGGCCGGGCCGGCTCAGGGCTTAAGGCATCGGCCGAAGCCGGGGCGTCCGTACTGAGCGGCGGCTCGTGCTGTGGGATCGCCTCCCCGGCGCCGCCAGTCATGGTCCCACCTCTCCGCTCCCCGGGCAGAGGCGCTGCTCGGGGAAGCCGGCGCTCACTGCGATCTGGCCTGCCCTAGGTGCAAATCATGCCCTCGCGGTTGACGCTTGCCAAGATCTGCAGGTTTACCGGCCAGGCGTACCAGAAGCACACGTACCCGGAGGGGCTGGTACTCACCCGGGAATCGTATAGCAGATCGACGCCACCTCAACATTAGTGGAGGGGGCGCCTATGAGCCGGCCGGCGCATTTCACATGACGACTGCCACCTTGGCCAGCTACTGCCGCCCGGCAGGTCCGATCGGGACCCAGGCCGAACGCCGCCACAAAGCGGAGCGCCCGCCCCGGGCAGTGATCGCTGCGCTGGTCACGCAGGCCGGCTGCCGATATTCACAAAAACCCCGAATTCGGTCATAATTTCGGGCCCACGAGCAGGCCCTTTGGCTGATTAGCGAAATGAATCGTCTCGTCATGTCCGGGCATTCCCCCGGGCGTACCAGTTGTGGCAGCCATAATTCCGTGCGGGGCATAGGTTCAGCGGCCTGTCCGCTTAGCCGGGCCAGGCGTCGGCGATCAGCTTGCGGGTGTCGCGGAGCAGCTGCGGGCAGGACGCGGGTGTGCCCGACGACGGGCATGAAGTTGGTGTCCCCGCCCCACCGGGGCACCACGTGCTGATGCAGGTGCGCCGCGATGCCCGCGCCCGCCACCGACCCCATGTTCATGCCGATGTTGAAGCCCTGCGCGGCCGAGGCGGTGCGCAGCGCGGTCATGGCCCGCTTGGTGAAGGCGGCCAGCTCCGCGGTCTCCGCCTCGTCCAGGTCGGTGTAGTCGGCCACGTGCCGGTAGGGCAGCACCATCAGGTGCCCCGCGTTGTAGGGGTACAGGTTGAGGATGCTGTAGACCAGCTCGCCGCGGGCCACGATCAGGCCGTCCTCGTCGCTGAGCGAGGGGATCCGGCAGAACGGGCAGCCGTCGCCCTCCTGGCCGGCCGGCTTGTTCTCGCCCTTGATGTAGGCCATCCGGTGCGGCATCCAGAGCCGGGCGAAGCCGTCGGGTATCCCGGCCCCGTCCTGCACCTCCGGCACCTCGGCGCTGGGCTCCGGCGCGGCTGGTTCGGTCATGGAGCTGCTCAGACCTGGATGCGCTTCTCGACGGCGCTGACGATCTCGGCGATGGCGTCGGCGATCGGGACCCCGTTGCGCTGCCCGCCGTCGCGGAAGCGGAACGAGACCGCGCCCTTGGCCACGTCCTCGTCCCCGGCCAGCAGCATGTACGGCACCTTCTGCCGCTGCGCGTTCCTGATCTTCTTCTGCATCCGGTCGTCGCTGGTGTCCACCTCGACCCGGATTCCCCGCTCACGCAGCTGGGCCGCGACCTTCTCCAGGTAGGGCACGTGCCCGTCGGTGATCGGGATGCCGACCACCTGGACCGGCGCGAGCCACGGCGGGAAAGCCCCGGCGTAGTGCTCGAGCAGGATGCCGAAGAACCGCTCGATCGACCCGAACAGGGCCCGGTGGATCATGTACGGGCGCTGCCGGGAACCGTCGGGAGCCTGGTACTCGATGCCGAACCGGCCCGGCTCCTGGAAGTCCACCTGCAGGGTGGACAGCTGCCAGCGGCGCCCGATCGCGTCCTTGACGTGCACGTCGATCTTCGGGGCGTAGAACGCGCCCTCACCCTCGGCGACCGTGTACGGCAGGCCCGAGGCGTCCAGGGCATCCTTCAGCGCCGCCTCGGCCGCGTCCCACTCGGCGGGCTCGCCGACGAACTTCTCCGGCCGGGTGGACAGCTCGGCCTCGAACTCCGTCAGCCCGAAGTCCCGGAGCAGGCCGACCACGAAGTCCAGCAGCGAGGCCAGCTCGGGGCCCAGCTGCTCGGGGGTGCAGAAGATGTGCGAGTCGTCCTGGGTGAAGCCGCGGGCCCGGGTCAGCCCGTGCACGACGCCGGACTTCTCGTAGCGGTACACGGTGCCGAACTCGAACAGCCGGAGCGGCAGCTCCCGGTAGGACCGCCCGCGCGAGGAGTAGATGAGCACGTGCATCGGGCAGTTCATCGGCTTCATGTAGTACCGGGCGCCGTCCAGTTCCATGGGCGGGAACATGCTCTCGGCGTAGAAGCCGAGGTGCCCGGAGGTCTGGAACAGCTCTTCCTTGGTCAGGTGCGGGGTGTTGACGTACTGGTAACCCGCTTCCTCGTGGCGGCGGCGCGCGTAGTCCTCCATCACCCGGCGGATGATCGCGCCCTTGGGGTGGAAGACCGGCAGCCCGGAGCCGATCTCGGTCGGGAAGGAGAACAGGTCCAGCTCGGCGCCCAGCCGCCGGTGATCGCGGCGCTCCGCCTCGGCGAGCAGCTTCAGGTACTCGTCCTGCGCCTCCCGCGACTCCCAGGCGGTGCCGTAGATCCGCTGCAGCTGCGGGTTCTTCTCGCTGCCCCGCCAGTACGCGCCGCTGGAACGCATCAGCTTGAACGCCGGGATCTGCCGGGTGGTGGGCACGTGCGGACCGCGGCACAGGTCCTTCCAGCATTCCTGGCCGGTGGCCGGGTCGAGGTTGTCGTAGATGGTCAGCTGGCTGCCGCCGACCTCGACGGCCTCCTCGACACTGACCTCGGAGGGTGCGGTCGGGGAGCCAGCGTCGGGCGCGGCCGCGCCGCCCTTGAGCCCGATCAGCTCGAGCTTGTAAGGCTCACCCGCCAGTTCCTTGCGGGCCTGCTCGTCGCTGACCTCGCGCCGGGAAAAGCGCTGGCCCTGCTTCACGATCTGGCGCATCCGCTGCTCGATGGCCTTGAGGTCCTCGGGGCTGAACGGGGCCGCCACGTCGAAGTCGTAGTAGAAGCCGTTCTCCACCGGCGGCCCGATACCCAGCTTGGCCTCGGGGAACAGCTCCTGGACGGCCTGGGCCATCACGTGCGCGGTGGAGTGCCGCATGATCGCCCGGCCGTCGTCGCTGCCCACCTCGACCGGCTCGACGGCGTCGCCGTCGGCCAGCGGTGCGGCCAGGTCGCGCAGTTCGCCGTTGACCCGGGCCGCGATCACCGTGGACCTGGGCCCGGCCGCGGGCTCGCCGGGCAGGAGCGCGTCGCCGGCCGTAGTGCCCGCGTCCACCACGTGCTCGCGTCCGGCGAGGGTGATGTGAAGCTGCTGGGCCGACACGGCGGGCTCCCTGGATAGAGATCGGGTGAGTGGGGCCAGTAGCCCCAGCCTCCGATGCTATCGAGCCGCGGACGTGGCCGCGTCTGGATATCCCGCAGGACGCGCGCGGCGCAGGATGCGCCGGGTGCCCGCGGGATGCCAGGATCTCGCGCGCGGATGCCAGGATGGCGTCCAGAGTCAGCCGGTGCCGGGACGGCACGGCGGGCGCAGGACCCAGGGGGGTTATGGGCGAGCACGCGCGCCGGTCAGCGGCCGAGCCGGTGATCGTGGCGCGCGACGCCGAGCGCGGCCTGCTGTCGGGGTTCCTGGACCCGGCGGCCCGGACGGTGGCGGCGGTCCTCACCGGGCAGGCCGGGATCGGGAAGACCGCCTTGTGGGAGTGGGTGGTGCAGCAGGCGTCCAGTACCGGCTACCTGGTGCTGGCCTCCCGGGCCGGGATCGCTGAGGCCCGGCTTCCGTGGGTGGGACTCACCGATCTGCTCGCGCACCGCCGCCGGCGGCGGCGGTGCTGCCCGCCCTGCCGGCCCCGCAGCGTCAGGCCCTGCAGGTGGTGATGCTGCAGTCGGAGGAGCGGCGAGGTGGCCGACGAGCGCGCTGTCGGGACCGCGCTGTGGTCGGTGCTGGCTGCGCTGGCGCAGTCGAGCCCGGTGCTGATCGCCCTGGATGACCTGCCCTACCTGGACGCGGCGAGCGCGGGCGCGCTGCGGTTCGCGTTGCGGCGGATCGAGCCAGGCCGGACCGAGTGCGGCTGGTGGCCACGGCGCGCGGTGACGGATCGCAGTGGGCCCCCTGTGGACGGCCTGCCCGATGACCGGGTGCTGTCGCTGCGCGGTGGGCCCGGTCACCGTGGGCGCGTTGTTTGAGTTGCTCGCGGTCGGCTGGAGGCCGCGGCTGACCCGGCCGGTTCTGCTGCGCGTGCACGCGACGTCCGGCGGGAACCCGCTGTACGCGCTGGAACTGGCCCGCGCCCTGGCCCGGCTGGAGATCGTTCCCCGGCCGGGCGTTCCGCTGCCGGTTCCGACCAGCCTGGATGGGCTGGTCGCCGAGCGGGTCGCGAGCGTGCCGGCGGAGATTCTCCAGATCGCGGCGGGCACGGCGGCATCATGGCGGTTCACCGACGCGGGACTCGATCCGGGCGCGTGGAGCGAGCGGTGCTCGCCGGGCTCGTCGCCGTCGGACGAGCCGCTGGTGCTCGGTGATCCCCGGGTCGTGCGGGCCGCCCACCCGCTGGTGGGCGCCGCCGCCTACGCCGCGTTGCCGCCGACCGCCCGGCGCGCGCTGCATCAGCGGCTGTCGGCGGGCGCGGATGACCCGCTGGAACGGGCCCGCCACGCGGCTCTGGCGGCGGTGAGCGCAGATCCCGAGGTCGCCTGGGCGCTCGACGCCGGCGTGGCGGCCGCGCTCGCCGGCGGCGCGCCCGACATCGCGGTGGAGCTGTCGCGGCTGGCTCTGCAGCACACGGAGGCCGACGCCGACCGCGGCCGCGCGGCTCGACCTCCTGGCCGACGCGCTGGTCCGGGCGGGCGACAGCCCGGGAGCGGTGGCGGCCCAGCGGCAGGCGATCGCGCTGACCCCCGCCGGGCCGCAGCGGGCCCGCCGGGGGATCCGGCTCGCCGAGATGGCGACAGAAGTGATCGGCTGGGGTGGCGCGGCGGCTGAGCTCCAGATCGCGGTGGCCGAGCGGCCGCGGACCCGGAGATCCGCTCGGAAGCCCTGCTGACCCTGGCCGCGGTGACCGATGACATCGCGCTGGCCGATGCGTCCGCGACCGAGGCGGTGGGATTGCTGGAGCAGACCGGACAGCCCGATCCCGCCGTGCTGTCCGGTGCGCTGTGCCAGGCCGCGGGCGCCCGGTTCCGGGCTGGCCGGGGCCTGGATCCATGACATGTTCGGCCGCGCCATCGACCTCGAGCGCAGCCATCCCGAGCCGCAGCAGGCTGTCCGACCGGGCCGACGCCAGCTACGCGGCGTTGCTGAAGTACGCCGACGAGCTGGACGAGGCGCAAAGCCTGCTGCTGACCCTGCTGGCCGAGGCCCGCGCGTCGGCGGACCTGTCCTCGATCGCCTACATCCTCGCGCACCTGCCGCACATCGCCTGTGGCAAGGGCAGCTCGCCCGGGCCCGGCAGTTCGCTGAAGAGCAGCTGGACGTGGCCGAGCAGGGCAGCCTGGCTGCGCTGGCGGGCAGCCCGCTTCAACCTCGGCCACGTCATGGCCCACGAAGGCCGTCTGGACGAGGCGGTAGACATGCTGGGCACACCGCGCAACGGTGTCATGACTACCAACTGGGACAGGCTGCGAACCTCCGAAGCGCTCGGCTTCGTCGCGCTGTCCCGGGGAGACCCGGTCACTGCCGCCGCCATCTCGATCGCTGGTATGCCGTGGTGACCGCATGCATCTGGGTGAGCCCGGCTACAGCCGCTCGTACCTGGACTACCTGGAGGCCCTCGTGGCGACCGGGCGGCTGGACGAGCGCCGTGGCTTTCCTCGACTACCTCGATGACCGGGTGGCCAGCTCCGGACGGCGCTCGGCCGGGGCGATCGCGATGACTGGGCGGGCGATGGTTGCGGCCGCGCGCGGCCGGATGCCGGAGGCCGTGGCCACCATCGAGCAGGCCTGCGGCTGGTATGACACTTCGCCGCTGCGTTTCAACCGGGCCAGGACGCTGCTGATCGCGGCCAGATTCAGCGCCGCGCCAAGGCCAAGCGGCTGGCCCGGGATGCGCTCACCGAGGCCCACCGTGAGTTCACCGCGTTCGGTGCCGCGGCCTGGGCGGCGCTGGCCGGGGCGGAACTGGCCCGGGTGAACCTGCGCCCGGCGGCCCCGGGCACGCTGACCGAGACCGAGCGACGCGTCGCGGAACTGGCCGCGGCCGGCCTGACCAACCGCGAAGTGGCGCAGCAGCTGTTCCTCGCGGTCAAGACGGTCGAGGCCAATCTGGCCCGGGTGTACCGCAAGCTGGGCATCACGTCCCGGGCCGAGCTGGGTGCCCGGATGGGACGCCCGGGGCCCTGACGGGCCCTGGGCCCTGCGGCGAGCTCCGGATCGAGGAAGACGGCCGCGACGACCGGTCGCAGCGCAGCCGGGCCTGCTCGCTGCTGGCCGCGACCTGCTGGGCGCTGACGGCGTCGAACCGGAACAGACAACCTCGTCCCCGGGCATCAGGATGCTGCCCAGGTAACGGACATCATCCCCGTCGGCCGCCCGCAGCGCGTTCCCGCCCGCCGCACGTCCGCCTCGGTCACGCCCGGCCAGTACCGCTCCATGATGAACCCGCCCATGGCCGCGACGGTAGAGCCCCCCGCTGCCCGGCGCCAGATCGGGCGCCCAAGCCGAGGGTTATCCCCGATTACTCCTGCCTGGCGGCACTCCTAACGTCGGTCAGGACAGCAGCGGGAACACCACGGGGGTGCGTTCTGCCTGCGTCCATCAGCGGAAACCCAACCTGGAGCAGCCATGAAAGTCCCTCCTATGTTCGGAAGCACCGGGCCCGGAAAGAGCGGGCCCGGGAGGGCCCTGTTGGCCGGGGCTGGCCTGATCCTGCTCACCGCCGCGGCGGCGGCATGTTCGGGGGGTGCCCCGGCTTCGACGGCCAGCACCGCGTCTTCGGGCACGACCACCTCGACGGGTAACAGCACCTCGACGGATACCACCACCGGCGGCGGCGCGGTCAAGAACTTTGACGTGTGCGCGGCCCTGCCGGTCGCGGCAGCGTCACAGATCACCGGCACCGCCTTCACCAAGACGAAGTCCAGCAGCGTTCAGGGCGTGGTCTTCGGCTGCGATTACGACGGCCCGAACAGCGCCCTGCTGCAGATCTCGGTCGAAACACAGTTCGGGAAGTCGGCGCTCGCCAACGACGTCTCCGCGCTGAAGACGGTCGGCTACCCGCCGACGCCCGTCTCCGGCGTGGGTGACGAGGCGTTCTCCGAGCCCGACCCCAAGGGAAACGCGGGAGCGGTCGGGGCGAGCGCGGCCGCCAGCTACGGCGCCGTATTCGGCGACACCTACATCAAGATCGGCGGCCTCACCTACGTGACCGCTGCCCAGGGGAAGCAGATCGTCGAGCAGCTGCACAGCCAAGATGTGAGCAGTCACACCGGCACGCTCCGGCGGCTCCCCCTGACGCGGCCGGTCAGCGGACGGTGACCAGGGAGCCGTAGGTCAGGTAGGGCCACACGAAGTGCGCCTGGGCGTACGGGAGCTCGACGCAGCCCAGGCTCTGCGGGGCGCCGTAGTAGCCACGCGGGAAGTAGTGCACCGCGTCACCGCCGTTGAAGTAGGCCACCCAGGCGACCGGGTCGGCGTAGTGCGACCCGTCCGGGTTGGTGCCCTTCATGATCTGGAACGCGTAGCGCAGGTAGACCGGGAAGGTGCCGTCCGCGGTCGGCGCGGCCGGGATGCCGGTGTTGGCCAGCGTGTGCAGGACGACATGCCCGTCGTGCCACACGGTCAGCGTTTCCGGGCTCGCCTTGCTGGCCAGCGCGTAGGTGTAGCCGCTGGGGTTGGCCTTGCCCGCCGCGGCGGCCCGGACCACATCCCGCCACAGCGGGGGCGTCATGACGCCGGTCATGGTCAGGCCGTGGTTGGACTGGAAGGCCCGGATCGCCCCCTGCATGATCAGGCTGGACTGGCCGCCCCAGAAGCTGGTCAGGATGGACGGGTAACCCTTCTTCCAGGTGAAGGCCCGGCCGGCGGCGAGTACATGGCGGACAGCTCGGTCGCCACGTTGTCGGGCTGGAACGCGGTGGGGTTCTGCGGCTTCCACTTCAGCGGCAGGTAGCCCAGCTGGGCCAGCATCTGCTTGAGCCGCAGGCTGGACCAGTGCTGGGTGGTGAACCGCTCGGTCGTGGTCTTGGCCAGGACCCCGCCCGCGGCGGACCGGAGGCCGCCGCTGCCGCCGGCCAGGGTGACGCGCACCCGGGTGCCCGGCCAGAACGGCGTGGCGGGGGTGAACGTCAGCGTGGTGCCCGCCTTCGTCCAGGTGCCGGGGGTGGCGGGGTGCACGGCCGGCATCGGGGAGTTGCTGGCCAGCGGCGCGGACAGCGTCACCCGGACCGGGCTAGCACCGTTGGTGCGGGTCACCGCGCCGCCCTGGGTCACGGACTCCACCTGCAGCGGCGCGGCCGCCGCGGCGCCGCTGGAATGACGGTCCGAGACGTTGGTGGTGTGCCCGGCGGGGCTGGCCGCGCCGAGCGTGCCGATGGTCACGCCCGCGATCACGAGGACACCCACGCCTGCCGCGGCCAGCAGGGCCACCTTGGTCCGCCGTGAGCCGCCGGCTCCGGTCCCCCCGGCCGCCGCGCTCCCGGCGTCCCCGGGCGGGACGCTCTCCGGCCTGGGTCTCACTGGCCTGGGCCGCGACTGGCCTGGGTCTCGCTGGCCTGGGCCTCGCCTGGCCTGGGCGGCCGTGCTCTCGGTGGTCGTGTCCGGCGCAGGCCCGTCCTCGGCCGCCCCGCCCGAAGCCGCCCCATCCGCTGGAGTCTGCAAGTTCCGCTCCCTTGTTACCTATGCCCGCCAAAGGCCCGCAGGGCGCTCACTCGCCCACCGGCCTGCCCGCTGTAACGGATTCCCGACATACCCGGTTCCCGCCTGCCGGCGTGTCCCGCCCCTTCGCCTGTCCTATGCGACGCAGCGGGCACCCCGAACCGTCCCCAGCGGGTGATATCCGCACCGCGAACATGCCTCTCTAGCTGCGCAAACACTGGCTTACAGCCAGTCTTTGCGGCGGAAGATGACATACAGGCCCAAGGAGATACCAACCATGACCACAGTGGAGGTCCAGAAGCCCTCCGCCTTGCCGAAACCGGGATATGGCACATTCTGCCCGTAAAATCCGGTGACCGCAGTCGGCACCGCGATGATCGCGGCCCAGCTGGTGACTTGCTTCATGATCACGTTGAGCCGGTTGCCGCGGACCGTGAGATGCGTCTCCAGGATGGTCGTGACCAGGTCGCGGAGGGACTCGGTCCATTCGGTGGCCCGGAGCACGTGGTCATAGATGTCATGGAAGTAGGGCAGGATCTCCCCGTCCACCACGTGCAGGTCGCGGCGCAGCAGCGAGTTGAGCACCTCGCGCATGGGCAGCACCACGCGCCGCAGCAGGACCAGGGACTTGCGCAGCTCGAAGGTGCGCCGCTGCATGTCCTTGTCCCGCGGGTCGTCGTCGAACAACTGGTCCTCGAGCGTCTCGATCTCGGTGTCCAGCGACTGGACCGCCTCGAAATGGGTGTCCACCACGTAGTCGAGCAGCCCGTAGAGGAGAAAGCCCACCCCGCAGGGGGCCAGGTCGGGTGAGTCGTCCCAGCGGCGGACGACCGCGTCGATGTCAAAGCCCTTGCTGCGCCGGACGGTGACCAGCGCGCGGTCGGTGACGAACGCGTCGATCTCGTCGGTCTCCAGCTCACCGGTGTTCTGATTCAGCTTCACGCCGTAAGAGGTGACGAAGATGTGGGACTGGTAGCGGTCCAGCTTGGCGCGCTGGTGCTCGGCCACCGCGTCCTCGACGGCCAGCGGGTGCAGCCCCAGTTCCTCGCTGATCGAGGACAGGTCGTCCGCGGTCGGCTCGCACAGGTCGAACCAGACGACCGCGGTCGGGTCGGCGAGGTAGTCGGACACTTTGGAGACGGGGAACCCCTCATCTTCCAGGGTCCCATTGCGGTACATGCGGGTACGCCCCATGGTGGACAAGATACGGCCACCTGCGGGCGTGACTGCGGCCGGACGGCTGCGCCGCGCAGGCACCCCGGGCTGCCCGGCCCCGGACCGGCTCGCACAGCGCCCGCGCCCCGCAGCCCGCTGCGCCGCGCGCACGGGTGCCCGGGCTGGCATGATCGGGCCTATGACGGTTATCAAGATCAATGCGATCACCGTGCCGGCGGACAGCGGTGACGAACTGGCCCGCCGCTTCGCGGCCCGGGCCGGGCGCCGTGGACAACCAGGACGGGTTCGAGGGATTCGAGCTGCTCAAGCCCACCGACGAGCGGACCACGTGGCTGGTGGTGACCCGGTGGCGGGACGAGGAGTCCTTCCGGGCGTGGCTGAACTCCCCCGCCTTCGGGCACGGGCACCGCTCGCAGGCCGAGCGGGAAGGCGGCCAGGCCCCGCCGCCGGTCGGGGTGTCCAGCGAGCTGTGGTCCTACGAGCCCGCGGGTGGTTCCGCGGGGCAGCGCGGCTGAGCCGGGTGAGCAGCTGGGCGCCGCCCGGCGGGGTGCCGGCGACCCCCGCCGTCCTGGTGGACGAGGCCCGCCTGGACCAGAATCTGCGGGCGATGGCCAGCCGCGCCGCGGGCCGCGGCCTCGCGCTGCGGCCGCACGCGAAGACGCACAAGTCCGTCGAGATCGCCCGGCGCCAGCTCGGGCACGGGGCGGCCGGGATCTCCGTCGCCACCCTGGGCGAGGCGGAGACGTTCGCGGACGCCGGCCTCGCGGAGGTCTTCGTTGCGTATCCGCTCTGGGTTGACCTGGACCGGGCGCCCCGGCTGCGGGCGCTCGCGGGCCGGATCCGGCTGATGGCCGGGGTGGATTCGCTGGCCTCGGTACATCAGCTGGCCGAGGCCGTCCGCGGGCACGCCGAGCTGCGCGTCCTGGTCGAGGTGGACTGCGGGCTGCGGCGCAGCGGGGTCGCTCCCGCCGACGCGGGCCGGATCGCGACCGCGGCGGCCCGGGCGGGCCTGGCCGTGGACGGCGTGTTCACCTTCCCCGGGCACAGCTACGCGCCGGGCATGCCCGCCCGGGCCGCGGCCGACGAGGCGGCCGCGCTGTCCGCCGCGGCGGACAGCCTGGCCGCCGCGGGGCTGCCGTGCCCGGTGCGCAGCGGCGGGTCCACGCCCAGCGCCGCGACCATCAGTGCCGCCCAGGCGTCAGCGGCACCGGTGGGCAGGGCGGCGGCGCGGTCACCGAACTGCGGCCCGGGGTGTACGCGTTCAACGACGCCCAGCAGGTCATCCTGGGCAGCTGCACGCTGGACGAGGTGGCGCTGTCCGTGCTGGCCACCGTGGTCAGCACCCCGGCGCCGGACCGGTTCGTCCTCGACGCGGGGGCCAAGGTGCTCGGCTACGACCGCCCGGCGTGGACTCCGGGGCACGGGCTGCTGCCCGCGTTCCCCGAGGCCACGGTCACCGGGCTGTGGGAGCACCACGCCGTGGCCGCCACCGGGTCCGGCCCGCGGCCGGCGGTGGGCGACCGGGTCGTCGTGATCCCCAACCACGTCTGCACCACGGTCAACCTGGTCAACGAACTGCACGTGGTGCAGGACGGGCAGGTCACCGAGCGCTGGCCGGTGGACGCCCGGGGCCGCAACAGCTAGCCGGGGCGGAAATAGACCTAGATCGTTGCCCGGGAAATGTCCGCGGCGGCTGGCTAGGGTGAGCCCATGGGCACCATCGAGGAACTGGAACATCGCGTCGAGCAGCTAGAAGAGCAGGTCGAGCACGCGCTCCCAGCGAAGATCGACGCCGTGGCTTACTTGCTCAGCGTCGTGCACGAAGAGACCCGGGCTATCCGCCAGACCCTGGACGGCCACAGTCAGATGCTGCAGGAGATTCTCCGCCGGCTGCCTGCCAGCGAAGGCTGACCCCCGTCCTCGCGATTTCTGGCATCCCGGCGATTCAGGAACCCCGCCGGATCTAGGAACCCTGCCGGGACAGCCGGTCCGGCTCGGAGTCGGTGGTCCCGGCCAGCCCCTCGGCCTGGGTCAGCAGCTCCCCCGCCCGCTGGGTCGCGGCGGGCCGGGCCAGCACCCAGGCGATACCGACCACGAACCAGGCGATAGCCACCGACGGGCCCCACCAGTCCACCCCGGTGGGCAGCGGCCAGACGTTCCGGAACAGGGTGTAGCCGAGGACGATGATGCCCAGCACCGGGATCACGAGTTCCCACCGGCGGATCGGGAGTCCCCGGAGAAGAACACCAGCCGGACCATCCCGATCGTGGCCAGGATGTAGACGACCAGCAGGATCAGCGTGCCGATCGTGCCGCTCTCCAGGAACAGCGTGAACGGGTCGCCGCCGAGCACGAACCAGGTGAAGGCGATGATCACGTAGACGGCCAGCACCACGGCCGCGGCCGCGACGGTGGGGGTCCGGCGCCGGGGCGAGACGTGGCTGAACCGGGCGGGCAGCATGCCGTCCCGGCTCATCGCGAAGGTCAGCCTCGACGCGCCGACGGTGGACGCGAGCGCGCACCCGAACGCCGAGATCATCGCGCCGGCCGTGATGACCGTGCCCAGCCAGGACGAGACGTAGGTGGTGCCCAGGTCACCGATCAGCGAGGTGGAGTTGATGAACGCGGCGACGCCCTTGGCCGAGGTGCCGAAGCCCATCACCTCGACCGCGGTGACCACGACGAAGTAGATGCCGCCGAAGATGGCCACGCCGAGGATGGCCCGCGGGATGTCCCGCCTGGGCCGCCGGGTTTCCTCACCGAGCGTGGACGCGGCCTCGAACCCGGCGAAGGACAGGAAGCCGAACACCACGCCGAGGAAGATCGTGGACAGCGGCACGCCGGACGGGAGGCTGAACACCGCCCAGTCCACGCCCGAGCCCGTGCGGGGCACTGTGCCCGGCCAGCTTGGCGAACACGATCACGATCACGATGAGGATCAGCAGCACGGTGATGCCCTCGGCGGCCAGGAGGATCCGCGTGCCGCCCCGGGCCGGGGTGATGGCCAGCCACCAGACCAGCACCATCCCGATGGCCCCGAGCAGGAACCCGGACCAGGTCGGCGGGTTCTTCCAGATGCCGATCGCGTTCAGGAAGTTGGCCGCGAACCGGCCGCCCGCCATCGAGGTGACCACGGCGTAGAACGTGTAGGTGCCGGTCAGCGCCCAGCCGGAGATCACCCCGGCCCGCGGGCCGAGGGTCGCGCCCACGAACCCGTACACCGACCCGGAGTGGTGGAAGCGCTGGGTCAGCCGGACGAACGTGTAGGCGACCAGCAGCACCCCGACGAACGCGAGCGCGAACGCGATCGGCACCGCCCGGCCGACGGTCGTCGCCGTGCCCTGCGGGTTGATGCTGGCCGCCATGGAGGGCGCCATCAGGGCCAGCGAGATGCCGATGGCCTCCCAGACGCTCAGGTTGCGGTGCAGCTTCAGCGGCCCGGTCCCGGCGGCTCGCTGGCCGGCCGGTCTCGTTGCTCGCGGCCTCGTTGCTGGCGGCCATTGCTCAGCACCTCCCACGGATGGCCGCCTTGCGGCCTGGCTCGTTAGGGCTCGCCGTGCGGCCCACGCATGGCTCGTGTGCTGATGATGCTCCGGCCCGGCACGCGCACAAGATCCCATTAACGGCTTTTCTGCCGGGCCGCCCTGCCGCCGCTGGCCAGCTCCGCCCCGGCGGCCGGGCCGGCCGCGCCCATCATGATCGGCGGTCAACAGCTGTCACCCAGCCCCGGATATGACCGCGATCAGGAGGGACGATGCCGCGCCGCTACCCCGGCGGCGTCCCGTTTGATATTGTTCTAGAACTCTAGAAGTCAGGTGCGGCCAGCCCGCACCCGGTGAAGGCGGTGCGGTGATGAAGGTCGCGGACCGAGAGTGAAGGTCGCGGACCAGATGAAGGCGGAACGGTGATCATGGGCGACCCGGGGCCGGCGGGCCGGTTCGGGCCGTTCGGCGGGCGGTTCGTGCCCGAGGCCCTGGTGCCCGCGTGCGAGGAACTGGAGCGGGAGTTCCGCGCCGCCTGGGCCGACGAGGGCTTCCGGGCCGAGCTGGACGGCCTGCTCCGCGAGTACGCGGGCCGGCCCACGCCGGTCAGCGGCGCACCGCGGCTGTCGGCCGAACTGGGCGTGCGGGTGCTGTTCAAGCGCGAGGACCTGGCCCACACCGGCAGCCACAAGATCAACAACGTGGCCGGCCAGGCCCTGCTGGCCCGGCGGCTCGGCAAGACCGCGCTGGTCGCGGAGACCGGCGCGGGCCAGCACGGGGTGGCCACCGCCACCGTCGCCGCGCACCTGGGCCTGGGCTGCACCGTGTACATGGGCGAGCGGGACATGGCCCGGCAGGAACTGAACGTGTTCCGGATGGAGCTGCTGGGCGCCACGGTCCGGCCGGTGTCCTCCGGGTCCCGCACGCTCAAGGACGCCACCACCGAGGCGCTGCGGCACTGGGTCACCACCGTGGACTCCACCCACTACTGCATCGGCTCGGTGCTGGGACCGCACCCGTATCCGTGGCTGGTGCGCGAGTTCCAGCGGGTCATCGGCGAGGAGGCCCGCGCCCAGTGCGCCGGGCGGCCGGACCTGCTGCCGTCCGGGCGGCCGGACGTGGTGGTGGCCTGCGTGGGCGGCGGGTCGAACGCCGCGGGGACGTTCGCGGGGTTCGCGGACACCCCGGCCCGGCTGGTCGGCGTGGAGGCCGCGGGCGGGGCGGCGGTCAGCCACGGGCGGCGCGGCGTGCTGCACGGCTTCCTGTCCTCGTTCCTCCAGGACGAGCACGGCCAGGTCCTCGAGGCGGAGTCGGTCTCGGCCGGGCTGGACTACCCGGGCGTCGGGCCCGAGCACGCCTACCTGGCCGCCCGCGGCCGCGCCGAGTACCACACGGTGACCGACGAGGAGGCGATCGCGGCGGCCGGGCTCTGCGCCCGCACCGAGGGCATCCTGGCCGCGCTGGAGTCAGCCCACGCGGTGGCGTGGGTGGCCCGGGCCGCGCGCGCCGGGGACCTGCCCGCCGGGACGAGCGTGCTGATCACCATGTCCGGCCGCGGCGACAAGGACGCGGCCACCCTGAAGGAGCTCACCCGGGGAGGCGGGGCATGAGCCGGGTGCAGACCGTGCTGGAGCGGGCCCGCGCGGCCGGGCGGCCCAGCCTGGTCAGCTACGTGACCGCCGGGATCCGGCCCGACTGGACCGACCTGCTCGCCGCGATGATCGAGGCGGGCGCGGACGCGGTCGAGATCGGGCTGCCGTTCTCGGACCCGATGCTCGACGGGCCGGTCATCCAGCAGGCGTCAGGCACCGCGATCAGCCGCGGCGCGAACACCACCGCGATCCTGGCCGAGCTGCGCCGGGCCCGGCCCCGGGCCGGCCGCGACGGCGAGGTGCCGCTGATCGCGATGAGCTACGCCAACCACGCCTATCACCGGGGCATCACGCGGTACTGCGACGAGCTCGCCGGGGCGGGCTTCAGCGGGACGATCATCCCCGACCTCCCGGTCGGGGAGGCCGATGAGTACCTCGCCGCCGCGGCCGGGGCCGGCCTGGACGCCACCTTGATGGTCACGCCGGCCACGCCGCCGGCGCAGATGCGCGCCATCGCCCGGCGTTCGCGTGGTTTCCTCTACGTGATGAGCGTGATGGCCACCACGGGAAGCACGAACGAGCGTGACGACGAGCGCCGGTGGGCGCTGGCGGCGCGGGCTCTGGGCGTTGCGGCCACCCAGCAGGACAGCCGCCGCCGGTGCTGATCGGCTTCGGCATCGACACCCCGGCCCGGGCCGCCGCGGCGGCCCGGCACGCCGACGGGGTCATCGTGGCCTCCGCCCTGATGCGGCGGGTCCTGGACGGCGCGGGCGCCAGCGACATCGCGCGCGCGGTCGGCGACCTGCGCGCCGCGATCGACACCGCCCGGTGAACGGCGCGACCGTGAACCGGAGCGCGCGATGAACGGCGCGACCGTGAACCGGAGCGCGCGATGAAGGCACTGCGCGGCGGACCGCTGAGGACCGGCAGCCGAAGTACCTCCGGATCCACGCCGAGCTGCGGGACCGGATCACCAGCGGGCAGTGGCCGGCCGGGACCTCCCTGCCGGCCCAGCGGGACCTGGCCGGCGAGTTCGGGGTCAGCATCATGACGCTGCGCCAGGCGCTCCAGCTGCTGGCCGACGACGGGCTGATCGCCGCCCGGCACGGCAGCGGCACCTACGTGGCGGCCCGGTACGAATACGACCTCGGCCACCTGCGCAGCTTCGCCGCCGACCTGGCCGCCCAGGGCGCCGAGATCCGCACCCGGCTGCTGGCCGCGGAGATCATCACCCCGGCCGACGAGGTCAGCGCCCGGCTGGGCGGCCCCGGCCAGGTGCTGCGGCTGCGCCGGCTCAGGCTGGCCGGCGGCCGGCCCCTCATCGTGCAGACCTCCTACCTGCCGCTGCCGCTGGCGGACGGCCTCGACCCGGCCGACCTGGCCGAGCGCGGCCTGTACACGGTGCTGGCCGAGCACGGGCTGGCCGAGCAGGGCTGGCTGGGCACGGGCTGGCCGGGCACGGGCTGGCCGTCACCCGGGCCGCGGAGACCATCACCCCGTGCGTGCTCGGGACGCTCGAGGCGGGTTACCTCGAACGCCCGGCCGGGAGCCCGGCGCTGCTCAGCCACCGGGTCAGCTTCACCGCGGCCGGCCTGGCCGTCGTGGACGATCACGCGGTGCTCCCCGGCGACAGCGTCGCGATCACCGTCAACCGGTCCGCCGACCGCCTGGACGTCCACTACACCCTGCATCCCAGTACCCCGGGCATCCCAGTACCCCCGGGCATCCCAGCCCGTGAGCCGCCTGCCGCCGCGGCCGGGTCACGGCCGCTCGGGACCACGGCGCCTGCAGCCGGCAGCCGGTCGCGGCCGGTCAGCCGGCCCGCAGCCGGCCCGCGCGGCGGGCCGCGTAGGCACCAAGCCCGACCGCCAGACCCGCCCCGATGACCACGGCGCGGACGAGCGAGGCCGGAGCTCGTCGAGCCGAGCGCGCTGGACACCAGCACGGTCATCGGCAGCACGGCGAGCACCGTGCCCCACGCGTACCAGAACACGATGCTCAGCGCCGCCGTGTTGCCCACCGGGGTGTCGGCCCCCACGAAGAGGGACGGGGAGAAGCTGCCCCGGAAGACATTGACCAGCGCCCCGCTGACCAGCACCGGGATGGTCACCACGAGCAGGACCAGGGGACGCAGATCGCCCGAGACGATGCCGGCCACGGCGGCGGGCACCCCCACGGCCGCGAGCAGCACCAGGCAGGGCACCGCCGCGTGCCACCAGGCCAGCGACTCATACCGGAAGGGCAGCTGGGCTGACCGGCGCGGGTCGTCCGCGTCCAGCCTGGCCCCCTCGCACAGCCACGCGGCGGCCAGGTAGCCGAGGCTGAGCGCGCAGCCGACCAGCACGAGTGACACCGGCCGCCCGTGGCTGGCCACGGCCGCGAGCGCGGCGGCCAGCAGGGCCAGCAGCACCGCGGACACCAGCCGGGCCGGCGACCGGAGCAGCGCGAGCAGGTCGCGCCAGAGCAGCACGAGTTCGCGCCGCTGCGGCGGCGGGAGGCGGAACCGGGCCCGGCGGGTGCCGGCCGCCCCGGTGTACGCGGTCGCGACGCCGCGGGTGTTCATGCTCAGCGCGGCCGCGGACATCGCGCCGAGGGTGCGGGCCCGGGCCCGGAGCGCGGCGGCGGGCACCCCGGCCACGGCCCGGTCCGCGCAGGCCAGCGCGGCCAGCGCGGTCCCGGCGAGCAGCGCCAGGGCCACCGGCCACCAGGGGGCCGGGTTCCCGGCCGGCCGGCCGGGCCGGCGTGGCACGGCCGCGGCCATCACCGGCTGGGCCGCCCATCCCCACGGGCCGGACCAGAGCAGCACCGTGGCCACGGCGGCCGGCAGGTGCCCGAGCCCGGCCCAGGCGGCCAGGCCGCCGAGCACGACCGCGGCCGCCAGCACCACCGGGGTGGCCGCGCGGACCTGCCGCCCGGTCCCCGGGTACCGCTCGATCAGGCCGCCCAGCCGGTGGCGACCGCGAACAGCAGGCCCATCGACACCATCGCCGCCCCGGCCAGCCGGAGCACGTCGCCGCCGAGACGGCCGCCCAGGCCCAGGGCGACCAGGGCGGCGGCGGGCACGATCCCGGCCACCGCGCCGACCAGCAGCGCGCCGGCCGCCGCCCAGCGGAACCGGGGCCGCAGCAGCCGCCGCCGGGACACCGGCGTCCCGAGCAGCCAGTCCGCGGTGGCCTGCGGGACCGTGACCGGGCCGCGCCACAGCGCGTCCCGCAGCAGGACCAGGAACACCAGCAGCGCCAGCGCGGTCAGCGCGGCCGGGGCCGCGTGCAGCAGCCGCGGGGCCGCCGCGGTCGCGGGCGGCGGGTGGCGCAGCGCCCGGTAGGCGGTGACGATCAGCGAGCCGCCGTAGCTGACCACGATGACCGCGATCAGGTAGGCCCAGTACGCCGCGCTGGCCGCCTGCTTGCGGCCTCGTCCCCGGCGCAGCTCGCGCAGCAGCGAGAAGGTCGCCGCGGTGCTGTCCGGGACGGCGATAGGGTCGCGGGTCACGGTCATCGGGGCACTCACTCGACCACCGGACCCTCACCACTGGGCCGTCACGCCACTGGGCCGCCAGCGTCACGTCCGGCGGGCCCTCGGCGGTGACCGCGCCGTCGCTGAGCACGATGACGTGGTCGGCCACCGCCGCGGCGAGCTCGGTGTGGTGGGTGGCCAGCAACACCGCGGCGCCGGCCTCTTCTCACCGCGCAGCAGGCCGCCCAGCCAGCGCCGGGCGGCGGGATCGAGGCGCTGCTCAGGCTCGTCGAGGACCATCAGCCGCAGCGGCCGGACCAGCACCGTGGCCAGCTGCAGGGCCTGGAGCTGGCCGCTGGACAGGGAACCGGGCAGGGCCCCGGCGTGGCCCTCCAGGCGGCACTCGGCCAGCGCCCGGTCCACCAGGCCCGCCGCCAGGTGGCCCTCACCGTGCGCCACCGAGACCAGCTGGAGGTGCTCCCGGACGGTCAGGTCCGGGTAGGCGCTGACCATGTCGCCGACCACCGCGATCTCGGTCCGGACCACCGGGTCGTCCTCGGACATCACCCGGCCGCCGTAGCTCACCTGGCCGCTGCTCGGCGTGTCCCGCCCGGCCGCGATACGCAGCAGCGTCGACTTGCCGGACCCGTTCGCGCCGAGCACGGCGACGCACTGGCCGGCGGCCAGCGTGAGATCGAGGGGCTGCAGCGCGACGCGGTCCCCGTAGCGGCGGCTCACCCCGGACACCGTGAGCAGCGGCGCCCGGGCGGGGCGCGGCGCGGGCGCGTTCGCGGGCCGGGACGGGCGGGGGTTCGGCAGCGGCACGGTCAGAGTCCACCACAGTGGCCGCGCGTGGCCGGCACCCCCCACGCCGCCGGGCTCTCGCACGGTTAGAACTCCGCTGAGCGGGAAAGTGGCGGCCATGGCTGTACTCAGAGCTCTCGCCCGTCCCATGCTGGCCTCGATCTTCATCGTCCAGGGTTATGACACCCTGCGCCATCCCGAGAAGGTCGCCCCGCGCGCCGACAAGGTGGTGGGCCCGCTCAAGGAGCGCGTCTCGGCCCTGCCGGACGACACCGAGCAGCTGGTCCGCATCAACGGCGCGGTCCAGCTGGTGGCCGGCTCGCTGCTGGCGATCGGCCGCTGGCCGCGGCTGTCCGCCCTGGCCCTGGCGGCCACGCTGGTTCCCACCACGCTGGCCGGGCACCCGTACTGGGAGACCAAGGACGAGCAGGAGCGGGCGCAGCAGCGCATCCACTTCCTCAAGAACCTCACCATGCTCGGCGGCCTGCTGATCGCCGCGGCCGACACGGAGGGGAACCCGTCGCTGGCCTGGCGGAGCCGCCACGCGGTCCAGGCCGCGCGGCACGACGTCTCGCTGGCCACGCAGACGGCCAAGGCGTCCGGGAAGGCGGGCGTGGCGGTCGGCACCACCCTCGGCAAGGCCCAGGGCACGGCCGACCTGGCGCAGGCCAAGGCCGATCTGGCCCTGGCCAGGGCGGGCCAGATCCGCGCCGAGAGGACCGGCGAGGTGCGCGCCAGGGCCGGAAAGGCCGCGCACAAGGCGAGTTTCAAAGCGGCCAAGACCGCGGGTAAGGCGAGCGCCAAAGCCGCGAAGGCAGCCACCAAGGCCAGCGTCAAGGCCGGGAAGACCACGGGCAAGGTGGGCGTGAAGGCCGGGCGGACCCAGGCCAAGGCGGCCCAGCTCGCTTCCCGCCTGCCCGTCGGCTGACTTCCCGCGCCCCCGGGGCCGCTGACCGGCGATGATTGGCGTCATGACCTGGTCTTCCCCTGAGAGCCTGGGCGAGTCCGATGAGGTCGGGTTCGGCTCGCCCGGGCCGCCGGGCGCCGTCGCTGGCCGCGCTGGCCGCTGATCCTGGCCGGGGCCGCGGTGATCGCGGTGGCGGCCGTGCTCACCCTGGGCCGGCACCCGGTGAAGCTGGCCGCGGCGCAGTCTCAGGTCACGGTCACCGAGGCGGGTCACCGGCTGCTTGGCGTGCGGGCCGGCTGGGAACTGCTCGGCTACGGCCCCGACCGCGCGGTGCGGGTCCAGCTGGCCCGGGGCCGCGTCACCCAGACCTTCGTGCCCTCGATAGGCAGCACCGGGCCGGTCTCGTTCGTGACCGGCCCGACCCAGATGATCATCCGCCCGTTGGACTTCGTGCCGGGCTATCTGGTGCCGGACGGGAAACCGGCCCGGCCGCTGCCGGGGTGCTCGAGCCAGGGCGGGGCGGTGCTCCCCGGGCCCCGGCCGGGCGAGGTGTGGCTGCAGAACTCACCCCAGTCCCTCGCCCTGGTCAGGCTGGACGGCAGCAGGACGGGCGTGTCGATCCGCCTGCCTCCTGGCGAGTGGTGGCTGGCCAGCCCGAACGGGCGTGGCAACGTGCTGCTGTCGGGGGTGGGCGAGATCTACGACGTGTGGCCGGGCGGCTCCCGTTACATCGGCGGCATACTCGCGGCGGTCGGCCCGACCCGCTGGCTGACCGTGAACTGCTACCGGCCGCAGCCCTGCGCCGAAGTGGTCACCAACACGGCCACCGGGGCACAGCGGCGAACTGGGCGGCCCGGCGGTCGCGGTCGGTCGCTCCCCCGGCGTCATCGCACCGGACGGCGCCACGGCCGCGATATACCGGGTCACGCCCGGCGGCCAGGTCACGCTGCACCTACTCAACCTGGTCACCGGAACGGATCAGCAGGTCGCGGTCCGGCTGAACCAGAAAGCCGTAGGCCCCGGGACGCTGGCCTGGTCCCCCGACAGCCGCTGGCTGTTCGTGATCACCGCGCATGGCCGGGCTGGCCGCCGTGAACGCCGGCACGCTGCAGGCCGAGGGCCTCGGCGTCCGGCTTCCCTGGCTCAGCCAGATCGCGACCCGGCCCGGATAAGCCGGGGCGCCCCAGGTGACCACGACCCCGCCCCACACCAGCCCGGCCCCGAACGCGGCGAGCAGCACCCGGTCGCCGTGGTGCAGGCGGCCGGCCCGCTGGGCCGCGGCCAGCGCGATTGGCAGGGACGCGGCCGAGGTGTTCGCGAACAAGCCGACCACGTTGACCACCCGGGCCGGGTCGAGATGCAGGCGCTGCCCCACCGCGTCGATGATCCGGCTGTTCGCCTGGTGATAGACGAACAGGTCGATGTCGGCCAGGGTCAGCCCGGCCGCGCCGACGACCTGCCGGTCACCTCGCTCATCAGCTGGACCGCGTGCCGGTACCGGTCGGGCCGTCCATAATTTGGACGGATCAGCTGCGGCGTGTAGGACAGCACGGCGGCGAGCTGGAAGCGCTGGCGTGGCGGTGAGCAGAACGCGCGCGTGCGAACAGCATGGCCGAGGACGGGTCATCGGTCGAGGTAGCGGGTCAGCAGGTGGCGCCGATCGCGAGCACGGTCGGGCGGCCGACTCGATCATCCGGCCATCACAGGCAGGACAGAAGCGTGCAGGCGCGCTGATGTCGATGGCGCCGCGCGTGCGCGCCGATGTCGCGGCCACAGCGGCGCGGCGTGCGGGCTCATGTCCTCGGCACTGGTGGTGCCGACCAGGATGACGTCCATGTCCGTCGGCATCCTGCGCGCGAGGGCGCCCGGCGCCTTCGCCGCGGTGAGCGCTGGCGGGCGGCAGTGCGTTGCGGGTTAGTGCGCGGGTGATACCTCCGCACGCGAGCGGTCGGCGATGGCGCGTTGTCATGATCTGCTGGGCACGCATCGACGGCGGCGAGTGCGGCGCGATGGCGCCAGCGCCGTTTCGCTGACTGCGGGGGTCGGGCACACAGCGCAGCTTACGAGGGGGGTACAGGGCAGCATCCGGCACCGGCCGCCGGCCCGTTTCCTCTTTCCTAACGCGCCAGGCGCCGGGCCGGGGTCTCCGACGATGGACGTCGTCGAGGACTGCGGCTTCTCCTGCAACGGCAGCGTCAATCCGGCACCACGCGCGCCGGGGCGGCTTCGTCGTCGGCGCGCGCGCACCAGCTCGGCACGCCGCGCCAGGCCTCCGCTCAGGCGCGGCCGGCCGCCGGCTCTGGCCAGGCCGGGTCGAGGCTCGCGCGCGGGCCTGAACTTCCCCGACCTGCTGCTGTGCGCGGGCCGGTATCAGGAGCGCCCGCCGCTGCCGTTCTCGCCGGGATTCGAGGCGGCCGGGGGTGGTCGCGGAGGCCGACGGCACCGCGCTCCGGGCGGGCCAGCAAGTCGTGGTGGTGCCGGAGCTGCCGAACGGGGCCTTGCAGCAGTCGATCACGGTGCCGGATGCCCAGCTGTACCCGGTGCTGGAGTCGATGCCGGTGCAGCGCCGGCGGCGGCGCTGCACATCGCCTACCAGACCGCCTACGTGGCCCTGCACCACCGCGCGGGGCTGCGGGCCGGGGAACGGGCTGATCACCGGCGGCCGGCGGGGTGGGGCTCGGCCGCGGTGCAGCTGGGCCGGGCCGCGGGCTGCGCCGTGATCGCCGCGGTGACCGGGCCCGGCAAGGCGGCGGCGTGCCGCCGGATGGGGGCCGGGCTGGTCATCGACCTGGCCGGGCGAGCTGGACCCGGTCGCGCGGGTCCGCGCCGAGACCGGCGGGCGGGGCGCCGATGTCATCATCGACGTGGTCGGCGGGGAGACGTTCGGGTGGGCCCGGCGGTGCGTGGCGTTCGAGGGAAGGATCGTGCTGGTCGGCTTCACCGGGGGCGTGCTCGGCCAGGTGCCCGCCAACCATGTGCTGCTCCGGAACTACTCCGTGCTCGGCCTGCACCTGGCGGCGTACCGGCGGGAGAACCCGGCCCTGCTGCGCACCGTGCACGACACGCTGGTCACGATGTGGGCCGGCGTCGGATCAGCCCGCAGATCCACCGCGAGCTGCCGTTCGACCAGGCCCCGGCCGGCCTGGACCTGCTGGCGCCTGCTGGAGGCCATCGGCCGCGTGGTGCTGCGCTGCTGAGCACCCCGCACCAGGCTGCCTCCGCCGGAACGCCGTGATTCCCGGTGCCCGGCACCGGGGCTAGCCCAGCGCGGTGATGGCCCGCTCGGCCAGCCGGAACTTCTGGACCTTGCCGGACACGGTGAGCGGCAGTTCCCCGGCGGTGGTGACCATCACGTACTGGGGCACCTTGTACCGGGCCAGCTGGGCGTGGCAGTAACTGATCACCTCTTCCGGGTCCAGCTTGGCGTCCTGCGCCGGGACCACCCAGGGCGCAGCCGACCTCCCCCATCCGGGCGTCCGGGACGCCGACCACGTAGGCCTGCGCGATATCGGGCCGCCCGGTCAGGAACGCCTCCACCTCGGTCGGCATGACCAGCTCACCGCCGCACTTGTAGACCTCCTTGGCCCGGCCGGTCAGCACCAGCGCGCCGTCCTCGCGGAGGTAGCCCAGGTCGCCGGACCGCAGCCAGCCGCCCGGCAGCGTCGCGGCCGCGGTGGCCTCAGGCTGGCGGAAATATCCCTGGCAGACGATGGGCCCGCGGGCGACCAGCTCGCCGGCGGCTGGCCCCGGGGCAGATCCGCCCCGGTGATCTGGTTGACGGCCTTGTACTCGGCCAGCGCGCCGCCCAGGCCGGGGTCCCCGGCGATACCGCCCGCCTTGGGCCAGCCCACCGTATGCTCCAGGTCGCCGACCGGGCCGCCGACCCGGGTGAACGTGGATGCGGCCGAGGTCTCGCTCATCCCGTACGCGGTGACCAGCTGCTCGGCGCCGAGCACGTCCTGCAGGTCGTGCCACAGGCTGGCGGGCGCCGACGAGGCCGCGGACATGACCGAGTGCAGGGAGGACAGGTCGTACTGCGACCGGCGCGCGGCCTCCACCACGGCCAGGCTCATCGTGGGCACGAACAGCGCCTCACCGACCTGATGCCGCCCGATGGCGGCCAGCGAGGCCCCGGGGTCGAACACCGACTGCACCACCACGCTGCCGGCCACGAACATCGACGCCAGCAGGCCCTCGATGTAGGCGAACACGTGGTTGAGCGGCAGCGCGAACATGATGCGCCGCCCGTCCTCGAACGCGCGGGCGTAGGCCGAGCCGTACGCGCTGCGCAGCTCCATATCGTGGGTGGAGAGCACGCCCTTCGGCAGCCCGGTCGTGCCCGACGTGTAGAAGATCGTGGTGACATCCTGGGCGCCTGCTCTGGACGCCCGGGCCGCGAGCTCGCCGTCCAGTGCGGCATCCGGACCGGTGGCCAGCCCGTCCAGGGTCAGCAGGCCGGGGCGGGCCGGCTCCGCGCCGCCCGGCACGGTCACGATCAGCCGGAGCGCGAGCAGGGCGGCCGGGCCGGGGAGGGCGGCCGGGCCGGGCAGCCCGGCCGGGGCCGGGCTGAGCCGTTCCCAGTCCGGGGCGATGCCATCGAGCGCCTCCAGGGCGTTGATGTCGCGGAATTCCTCCATCGTCATCAGCGCGCTGGCCTCGGACTGCGCCAGTACCTGGGCGAGTTCCCGGGCGTGCAGCCGGAAGCTGACCGGGACGGCCACCGCGCCCGCCCGCGCCACCGCGAACCGCGCCGCGATCATGTCCGGGCCGTTGGGCATGACCAGCGCGACCCGCTCGCCGGCCTGCACCCCGCGGGCGATCAGGCCGCGGGCCAGCCCGGCCGAGCGGGCCGCCAGGCCGGCGTAGCTGAGGGTCTCCTCCTCGCCGATCACGAACGGCCGGTCCGGGAACTGCGCCGCCACCGCGTCAAGCAGGCCGGGCAGGGTCTGCGGCCGCCAGGGCCGGTGCCGGGCGTCCAGGTCGCTGCGCCGGCGGCCAGCCTGGTCGATAAAGGATTCCACGGGCACCCCCCCAGGATCAGCACACCAAGGTCATTCCCGGGATATCAGGAAATGGTGGTCTCTGACCAGCCGGGCCGGGTCGCCCGGCGCCCGGCCCGGGACCCCACCTGATGGCAGCGGCTGACATCGCGTGGTAGAGTCATGACAGTAGCTGACATCGATCTGCCGCAGCGCACTCTGCGGTGCGGACGGTCGATCACCTGGAGGTTGTCACATGCGTGTATTCGTTACCGGCGCGTCCGGCTGGATCGGCTCCGCCGTCGTCCCCGAACTCCTCGGCGCGGGCCATCAGGTCACCGGGCTCGCCCGCTCGGAAGCCTCGGCCGAGGCCCTGACCGCGGCCGGGGCGCAGGTCCAGCACGGCACCCTTGACGACCTCGACGCCCTGCGGGACGCGGCGGCCGCCTCGGATGGCGTGATCCACCTCGCGTTCAAGCACGACATCGCCTTCACCGGCGACTTCCAGGGCGCTGCCGATGCGGACCGCCGCGCCGTCGAGATCTTCGGCGAGGTGCTGGCGGGTTCTGACCGGCCGCTCGTCATCGCCTCCGGGACCCTCGGTGTCGCACCGGGGCGGGTGGCGACCGAACGGGACGGGCATGATCCCGACCCGGCGCTGGCCGCCGCGCACGGCAGCGGTCCGGCGACCCGGATGGCCACGGCCGAGTTCGTGCTCTCCCTGGCTTCCCGCGGGGTCCGCTCGTCGGTCATGCGGCTGCCTCCGACCAATCACGGCGACGGGGATAACGGCTTCATGGCGACCCTGGTCGCCATCGCCCGCGACCAGGGCGCCTCCGCTTATATCGGCGATGGGTCCAACCGCTGGCCTGCCGTGCACCGGCTCGATTCCGCGCACCTGTTCCGCCTGGCGGTGGAGAAGGCCCCCGCAGGATCGACGCTGCACGCGGTCGCCGATGAGGGCGTGCCGATCCGCGACGTCGCCGAGGTGATCGGCCGCCATCTGGACGTGCCGGTGGTCTCGATCCCCGCCGAGCAGGCCGCCGAGCACTTCACCTGGCTGGGGGGCTTCATCGGGATGGACGCCCCGGCGTCAAGCGCGCTGACCCGCGAGCTGATGGGGTGGCAGCCGGCGCAGCCCGGGCTCATCGAGGACCTCGACAAGGGTCACTACTTCGAGAACCGTCCGGCCTGATCCAGCCGGGCATGACGGCCGGCCCTGAGGGACCTCCCGGGTCTGGTGCAGATCGCGGCGATCTGCACCAGACCCGGAGGTCCTCAGCCACTGCAAGATCATTCGCCCGTGTACGCCGGGCCGAACACGACCAGCAGCGCCAGGTCTTCGGTGACGTCGATGAAGCGGTGCTCCTCGCCCGCCGGCACGAAGATCACCGAACCGGGGCCCACCTCGGCCGCGCCCTGCGGCGTCGCGATCCGGGCCTGGCCGGCGGTGACCACGTAGATCTCGTCCTCGGCGTGCGGGCTCTGGTCGTCCACCCCGCCCGCCGGTATGCAGTAGGTCCCCACGGACAGGGCCGGCACCGTCAGGTGCTCGACCCAGTCGTTGGCGGCGCCAGCCGCCGGCGCCGCCCACTGCCCCGCACCCTTGATGATCTGCATAGCCGAAGCCTAAGCCCGGCCCCGGTCAGCGGCGTTCTCCGCGATCTGCGAGAACGCCTCAGGCCACCGGGCCTCGACCATCCCGGCCTTGACCACCGGGCCTGACCACCAGGCCTTGACCACCAGGCCTTGACCACCGGGTTGACGCTTCTTTCAGCTGGAGCCCGCCAGGTGCTGGCGCACCTACGCGGGCTCGTCTACGTCGGGTGGGCGATGCTGGGTTCGAACCAGCGGCCTCTCCGGTGTGAGCGGGGCGCTCTCCCACTGAGCTAATCGCCCTGGCGCCCCCAAACGACCCGGCTCCTTGTGGCCGGAACGCTCGCGGGCCAACACAGACTAGCGTATCCGCGCGGGGCGTGGCGTCGCCGCGGGCGCCGGGATCGCCCGGCCCGCCCGGAGCCGGACGAGTGCCTGATCCCCGATCGTCGCCGGCACCGCCGGGACGGCGGCCCGGCAGCTGGCCAGCATGACGCGCAGAAGGCCCTGAGTCGGCCTGGACAGGCGGCCGCGGCCGCCCTGGTCACCGGGCTTGAGGAAGATCAGTTCAGGGACGCATAAGGGCTCTGGAGCCCTTGCTGGGCACCCTTGCCGGAAACCGCCGGCGGAGCCCGGCGGCTGCTTGTCCCGTTGAATACGAATAGCCACTGCCCGGGAATTAAGTCAGTGATTGTGGTGATTACGGACAAGGCCGCACGAAAGTCGAGGCATCGGGTAGTGCGCCCAACCCGGAAGGCTGTATGCTGCCGCGTCGGACAAAGCACGACTGTTCGCTATCTGAACGCAAACCCGGAGGTGCGCACGGGATGCGAAGCGAAAATTTGGCCCCACGCGCTACTGAGAGCTAGATCACAGCGTGTTGTTCCTGGTCACAGGAACAGTGCTGGGTCATGATTACGTTGAGACGCGAGAAGCGTTTGCCCAGGTCACGGCTGATTTGGTCCGCAGTGACCGAGGTTAGTAGTGGCAGCGTTCGCGGAATCCTCCTACTGAAGACTTACGTGCCTGCGTGCCTCGTCACCCCGTGGGACGGCATCGCTGGATGGATGAAGCCCGGCGTTCCGGGATGAGACAAGGCAAAGGTTTGGCGAGGCAATGAACAGCATCAACACCGTCGCAGCCGAGCTCGGCCTCAGACTCGTGGTTCCAGAGCATGATGGCGTTCCCCTCACGGCGAGTCTTCACTACCGGGCCGAGGATCCGTACGCCATCCGCATGGCGTTTCATGTGGGTATGGACGAGCCCGTTGAGTGGATCTTCGCCCGGGACTTGCTGGCGGGCGGGATGACCGAGCCGGCCGGCGACGGTGATGTCCGGGTGTGGCCTGCGGACACGCCGACCGGGCAGCGGGTGCTGAACATCTCCTTGTCCTCGCCGTTCGGCCAGGCCCACTTCGAGGCCCCGCTGACCGCGCTGGCCGGGTTCCTGCTCCGCACGTTCCAGGTGATCCCGGCCGGGCGGGAAGGTGAGTACATCAACCTCGACGGTGAGCTGAACCAGCTGCTGCGCCGGAGCTGAGCTCCAGGGCCCCCACCTGGTAAGCATCCTGGGGCCAGACGGGTTGACGGTACGCTAACGATCTTTTTCAGCCAGGACAGCCTCAAGCCGCCCGTCTAGCGGGCCGCTCAGCTCGATCACCGGAACGTCGCCCCAGGCCTCCAGCGGGTCGCTGGACAGCAGATCCAGCAGCGCACCGTTCATCGTTTCCCGGAGCTGGGGCAGGCCGGGCCGGGGCAGCACCCGTTCTGTCTCAGGCGTTATCGGCGTGACAATCAGCAAATCCAGGCTGGCCAGGGCGGAGCGCACGGCGGATGGGTCAGCCTCGCCCTCGATGCTGGCGCCCAGCGCAGCGAGGTAAGCCAGGAAATCCAGCGGGGTGCGGTCGAAAACGACCCTGGGAGCCGCAGAACGCAGCACGCGCAGCGAGCACCTGAGCTGGGCCCGGTAGTCGTCCAGCGACGGCGGGAACTCGAACTCGTAGCCTTCTTCCTCCAGCAGGAAGTACGGCTCATCGACCGGCACGTGCCCGGCGAGGTGCACGCACAGCTCCTGCACCAGCGTCGTCTTCCCGGTCCCATGCGCACCGGACACCCCAACCCGCATCCGCGTGCTAAGGGTCGAGGTCTGCGGCGGAGCGCTCGGCGAAGATGTCGGCGGCCTTGCGGGTCACCGGCCCGGGCGCCGCGGGCAGCAGCGACCCCGTCCACGCTGCGGATCGGCTGCACGTCCCGGCTCGTCCCGGTCAGGAACGCCTCCCGCGCCTGCGCCAGCGCAGCCAGCGGCAGGTTCTCCTCCACGGCGCCGGCCCACTCGATGACCAGCCCGCGGGTCACCCCGGCCAGGCAGCCCGCCGACAGCGGCGGGGTGACCAGCCGCCCGCCGGCCACCACGAACACGTTGGTCCCCGACCCCTCGCACAGGTTCCCGGCCAGGTTGCCGAAGATCGCCTCGGCGCCGCCCTGCTGCTGCGCGTAGGACAGCGCGAACACGTTCTCGGCGTAGGAGGTCGTCTTGACCCCGGCCAGGGCGCCCCGCTCGTTGCGGGGCCAGGGGAACATGATCACGTCGCAGGTGGGCGCCGCGTCGTGCAGCCCGGCGAGCTGGATGATCGTGGCCGGAGCCGCGGCCGTCCGCTGGGAGCCCAGCGCCGACTCCCCCGCCGTGACCGTGATCCGGATCCGGGCCCGGTCCGGGCGCCCCGCCCCGGCCAGCACCGCGTCCACCCCGGCCCGGATCTGGTCCAGATCCGGCTCAGGCAGGCCCAGCCCCCGGGCCGAGGCGCAGAGCCGGGCCAGGTGCCGGGTCAGCGCGAACGGCACGCCCCCGGTGACCTTGAGCGCCTCGAACACCCCGTCCCCGGTGGTCAGCCCGTGATCGGTCACGGGTACCCGGGCCTGGTCGGCCGGCACGAGGGTGCCGTTCATCCACACCGTCACACGAAAACGCTAGCGCAGGGCACCGGCGTGCGCGCCAGCCGTTGCGGCAAGAGAAGGCAGCAAGGCGTCCACGGCCGTGATCTGTTCGGCCACCTCACGGTCCACGGGCATCATCGGGACCCGCGCCCGGATCGCCGCGTGCACGGCGCGCAGCGGCTCGCTGGGCGCGGCGACGTCGGCCCGCAGGTCGATGCCCTGGGCCGCGCAGCAGACCTCGACGGCCAGGCAGGTCCGGACGTTCGCCACCACCTCGCGGAGCTTGCGCACCGCGTGCCAGCCCATGGACACATGATCTTCCTGCTTGCCCGACGTCGGGATGGTGTCCACGCTGGCCGGGTGGGCCAGCACCTTGTTCTCGCTGACCAGGGACGCGGCGGTGTACTGGGCGAGCATGAAGCCGGAGTTGGTGCCCGCGTCCGGGGCCAGGAACGGCGGCAGGCCGCGGGAGAACGCCGGGTCCAGCATCCGGTCCACCCGGCGCTCGCTGATGCTGGCCAGCTCGGCCAGGGCCATGGCCAGCATGTCCGCGGCGAAAGCCAGCGGCTCGCCGTGGAAGTTCCCGGACGTCATCACCTCGCCGTCGGCGACCACGATCGGGTTGTCCACCACCGCGCCCAGCTCGATGTCGATCACCCGGCTGGCGTGGGCCAGCACGTCCCGGACCGCGCCGTGCACCTGCGGCGCGCAGCGCAGGCAGTACGCGTCCTGCACCGCGTGCCGGCTGTGCCGGTGGCTGGCCAGCAGCGGCGAGCCCGGCCAGCAGGGCGCGCAGGTTGGCCGCGCTGTCCAGCTGGCCCGGGTGCGGGCGCAGGGCCTGCACCCGCTCGTCGTAGGGCCGGTCGGTGCCCAGCAGCGCCTCGATCGACAGGGCGCAGGCGATGTCGGCCGCCTGGACCAGCATCCGCGCGTCGTAGCACCGAGAACGCCAGCAGCGCCTGCATCGGCTCGGTCCCGTTGACCAGGGACAGGCCTTCCTTGGGCGCCAGCTCCAGCGGGACCAGCCCGTGCTCGGCGAGCACCTCGGCGCTGGGCAGGCCCTGCGGCGGGTCGCCGGGGCCGCGCAGCCTGCCCTCGCCGATCAGCGGCTGGGCCAGGTGGGCGAGCTGGGCCAGGTCGCCGGAGGCGCCGACGGAGCCCTTGCTGGGCACGACCGGGAGCAGGCCGAGGCTGAGCAGCTCCAGGAGGCGGCGGGGCAGGTCGGTCCGGACGCCCGAGTACCCGGCGGCCAGGGTCCGGGCGCGCAGCAGGAGGATCGCGCGGACGGCCGCGTCGTCGAGCGGCGCCCCGGTGCCCGCGGCGTGCGAGCGGATGATGGCGCCCTGCAGCCGGGCCAGGTCCTGGATGGGGACCGGCGTGTCGGCCAGCGCGCCGAAGCCGGTGTTCACCCCGTAGACGGGGGTGTCCCCCTGGGTCGCGGCGGCCACGACTGAGCGGCTGAACTCCATGGTGGCGGGCACGTCCGGGCCGAGCTCGGCGGTGGCCTCGCCGCTGGCCACGTCGATGACATCCTGGACGGTGAGGCCGTCGCCGGTGACGATCACAGTTCGCATGGCTGACAGCCTGCCATTGCCACCGGCGGCAGGCGATGCCGGTGCCCCGCCCCGGCGGGCCCCGGGGATCAGCCGGGGTGGCCCGGGCTCGCGCGAATGCTCAGCCGGCGAATTCCTCAATCGTGTCCGCGACGAGTTCAGGAACCCGCAACGGCAGCAGGTGGTCGCCCCCGGGGACGTCGATCTTGCGGCACCCGGGGATGCGGGCCACGATCGCCTCATCGCATTCGATAAGCGGCGGATGATCCTGGTCCCCGATAAGCAGCACGGCCGGCGCCGTGATGCTGCCGAGACGGTCGAACGCCGGCGGTGCTGGCTTTTCGTAGTCGCCGTTGGCCAGCCACGCCTTGGCCGCGCTGCGCAGCTGGGCGAGCAGCCGCGTCATCAGGCTCCCCGGTGGTCCAGATGCCCAGGGCCAGCCGGGCGATGCCCTCGACGTCGCCCGCGGCCGCGAGCGCGTCGAACTGGGCGTCCAGTTCCGGATCGCCGGGCGACGGATAGCCGCTCACGCCCGGCGAGACGAGCACCAGCGCGCTCACCCGCTCCGGCTGGGCCAGCGCGAGGTCGATGGAGGTCGCGCCGCCCTGGCTGCAGCCGACGAACGTCGCCTGGGCCACCTCCAGCTGGTCGAGCACCATGATCAGGTCATCCAGCAGCGTGTACGGCGCGGTCGCCGGCGGGGACATGCCATGGCCGCGCGCGTCGTAACGGATCACCCGGTACCGGGCGGCCAGCCGCGGCACGATCGGATCCCAGACTCGCGAGTCGCCGATGCCGGGGTGCAGCAGTACCACGGTGGCTCCGGGACCACCAGTGTCGTCCGCCCAGACTGTGCCCCCGGCGACCTGGATCATCTGCCATGCTGCCGATTGTGCCCCGCCGGGCTTCCGGGCGGGAAATGGATTTCGGCCGCCCTCCGCCGCCGGCTTCGGTCGGAGGTTACTTCGGCGCAGGGCCGAAGCATTCTTCGGCCAGAGTTGAAGCACTGAGCTGACGACGCGGACGCCGGAACCCGGCACAACTGGTAGCAGCGGCCGTGGAGCGGGTGCCTGGAACTGGCAACCGGACCTGGCACGCGTGGGAGTGGCAGGCCCATCGCGCGGGCGATGGACGATGGCCTGCCGAACACGTGGACGCCGCACAAGGCGCTGCGCCGGATCGCCGATCACCTGGTGGATCACCTGCATCAGGTGGAGGCGTTGCTGGCCGGCGCCGCCGCCGATACCCGACGAGTGGCTCGGGCGGGACGGTCACGCTGGACGCGGACTGGGCCCGCTTCACCGAACCGGACTATGCCGAGGCCTGCTCCCGGCTGCGCCGGCTCGGCCGCTGGTACGTGCTGCGCTACGAGACCGGCCGGGGCGGACGCCTGGGATGCGCCCGCAGCCAGACGCCTGGACGCTGCGCGAGATCGCCGAGCATGTGGGCGGAGGTGACCTACTACGCCGACCAGGTCGGTTCCCTGAAGTGAGCCTCGGCTGCCTACCCCTGCGCGAAGCGGGAGATCAGACGCCAGGTTTGCGCCGGGGCTTCCTCCTGGGTGAAATGAGCGGCGCCCGGCACGAGGGCGCTCTGGACGTGGGTCACCCCGGCGTCCCGCAGCCCTTGCACGTAGGGGCCGATGTCGCCGCCACGTTCCCGCTCGCCGCGCAGGTACAGCAGGGGCGTGCTGACCGGCGGCCCTTGGCTGGCCCGCTGGCTGTCCTCGACGTCCCGGGGGAAGGCGCGGTACCAGTTGAAGGACGCGGTCAGCGCACTGTCGCTGGCGTAGGCGGCCTGGTAAGCGCGCCGCGCATCCTCAGTGATCTTGGACGGGTCGGCCGACACCGCGCCGTAAAAGTAGCCGAAGTAGTCCTCCTGCCGGCCCTGCACCAGCCGTTCGGGCAGATCCGGCACCGCGTGCAGCGCGAAGTGGAACAGGAAAGGCGATCGCACGAACTCCTCCCACGGCGGCACGCCGGGCAGCGGCACGTCCATGATCACGGCCCGGTCGATGCCCTGGTAGGCCCGCAGGTAGGCGTAGGTGACCATGCCGCCGATGTCGTGGCCCACCAGCGTCACCCCGGTCAGCCCCATGACGGACAGGAACTGGTCCACGACCCCGGCGATCTCGCGCTTGGAGCCATCGGTGGCGGCCCCGGCCGACTCCCCCACGCCCGGCAGGTCGATGGCGATCGCCCGGACCGATCCGGCGGCCAGCGTCATGATCTCGGCCCAGGTCCGCGAGGACTCGGGCCAGCCGTGCAGGAACACGAACGGCGGGGCGCCAGGGTCCCCGGCCTCCACCACGTGGAGGTCCGCGTCGCCTACCGTGACCTGCTGATGACGGAACCCGCCCTCGGGAGCGATCATGGCTGGGGTAACCCCACGGCGGGCGGGGCTGTTCCGGTCCCGTCCGGCAGGCCTGGGATCCCGGCGCGACGGCAGGCCGGGGTCCTGGTCTTGGACGGCGGGCCGGAGGCCTGGGTGCCCGGCTGAGGAGGATCACGACCCGCCTGCGCCAGCGCCATCGCGCGGCGCCGCGCCGCCCTCCCGAGTTTGCTCGCGGGCCAGGATCGGCTACAGTTCTGAACGCACGCCCGCCCTGGCGGGAGTGCAGCAGCCCGCCTTGGCGGGCATGCGGACGTGGCTCAGTTGGTAGAGCATCACCTTGCCAAGGTGAGGGTCGCGGGTTCGAATCCCGTCGTCCGCTCGGAGGCGCCGGATTCCGTCCCGCAGGCCCCAGGCCCGCACGGTTCTTCGGATGTCCAAAGCCATGATTCCCCCAGCAGGGAACGTTGGCGCTGGCGGAGTGGCCGAGTGGCTTAGGCAAGGGCCTGCAAAGCCCTGTACGCGGGTTCGATTCCCGCCTCCGCCTCGAGGGCGATTGGCGCAGTGGGAGCGCGCCTCGTTGACACCGAGGAGGTCGCTGGTTCGAACCCAGCATCGCCCACCAGTTTGCGCAGGTCAGAGGCCGGTTCTCCGGGGACGGGGATCGGCCTCGAGATCATTTGCCATCAAGACACGCCGGTGTTTTGCGGCAGGAATTGAACAAGCACGTACGGAATGGCGAAGGCCTACCGCGTCCGCGGGCAGGCCGGCGGCCCCCGGACACGGACAGGCCGCCGCTCACGCCCGCGGCCCGGCACGCCCGCGCCGTCGAGATCCGGCAGCAGGTCAGCGAGCTCGCCGGAGCCCTGGCTGACACCGCCAGCGGCCAGCAGGCGCTACTCGCATCACCAGGCACCACCCGCCGCGAAATTTGGCCCACTGATGCTGGGAGGAACGCTACCTGGTCACAGGACCAAGCTCGTGGTGATCCGCTACGGAGTGCCAGCCGAGCCTCGCTGACCTGGAGCATGGCCGCTTCGAGGGAGCGGCCGTGCTCGTCAACGGCTGATCAGCAGGGGCGGGAGAAAGTCTGATCCGCTGGCGGGGGAATGACTGTCACCGGCGCCCCGAAGTCGCTGAACGTCAGGAACCGCGTCTCCCCGGTTACCTGCGTAGCGCCGGTTAGCCCGATGGTCAGGACGAGTGCCCGGGCTCGTCCTTGCTTGTCCACGTCCACGGTACCCCTGAGTGTTTGTTTCATCTTCGCCGCTGGGGTTGTCTTGCTGAACGCGTACTGGGTGCCGGTCCACCCAGGTCCCGAGACGGGCCCTGCCACGGTCACCTTGGCGGCCTTCTTGATCTCGGCCAGCATCTGCTGGGGTGTGGCGGTGGTGAAACCACCGATGGTTGCGGCTTGGCCAGGGCATGCGACCGGTGTCCGGGCCCAGTGCTTATCGTGCACCGGAACGTCGGCGTAGTAGTCATACCGGTAGCGGCCCACCGTGCGGATCATCGCGCCGGTCGGGCAGGAAGTCGCCTCGAGATGCCGCACCGGGTCTGCCACGCTCGTGCACGTGTAGCGAGGGCCGTGAGTGACCCGGCCGTTCGAGATGAAATAACTGCCGCCTTGCTCAGTGAGGTGATAGCTCTGCGTCAGTGTGCGAGTCAGCGCGCTGCTGACAGCAGCGCGCGCCGATGGGGTCGAACCGGCGGTGATCAGCGTAAGCGCCGTCACCAAGGCCGCTGCCACCGCGACCCCGGCCGACAGCACCGCGCCCGTCCGCGTCCGGCGTGCCCGGTCCCGCTGTCGCGCCGCGGCGAACCCTTCTAGCAGGTCGATCCCCGGCGGCATGTCCGTAGTGGCCACCGCGAGCAGGCGGCGCGCCTCAGTTTCGCTGTCGTCCATAGCGGTCCTCCTCGAGGTTCTCGCGCATCGCCCGCAAGCCGCGATGCGTGTGCGTCTTGACTGTCCCCACGGAGCAACCGAGCAGGTCCGCGACCTCGGCCTCCGGCAAATCGGCGCAGTACCGCAGCACCACCGCGGCACGTTGCCGCTGCGGCAGCGCCTGGAGCGCCTGGCGCACCAGCGCGGCGAACGCCTGACCGTCGGCGAAGTCTGCGATCACGGTGTCAGGCAGCTCGCCGACTGGCGTCTCCCGGCGCCACCGGGCGCGCCACCACGACCGGTGCGTGTTCACCATGATCCGCCGCAGGTAGGCGTCCGGGTCGCCGTCCAGCCGCAGCTTCGGCCAGGCCCGGTAGAGCTTGACCAGGCTCTCCTGGACCAGATCCTGGGCCGCATGCCAGTCACCTGTGAGCAGCACCGCCACGCGCAGGTGATGCTCACCGCGGTCACGCACGTAGGCGGTGAACCGCTCGTCGATGCCGGCCATTGCACTCCATCTCGCTCGGTGCCTCCCGTCGGGAACACGCCGCGTCCCCACCCACGGGTTGACAAGGAGCAGACCAAAACAAGGAGCCTCTACCAACCGCGAAGTCCCTGACACCAAGTACTCCAGCAGCACTTCGTTGTTCTTAGCTTGCCTTCGCTGGTAGTGCTGTGGCGGCGTCAGCGGGACCAGACCCAGACGGCGGTACGGCGAGGCAGGGCAGTGATCAGGCGCGCCAAGAGACTTCGGACCACGCCGAGCGTGACCGGGATGAGGCCGCTGCGATTGCTCATACGTGCATGGCTCCCGGCCGGGCAGGCAGCAGCACGGGCGAAGCACAGCAGAGCCGGGTTCTTGCGGGTGCGGCGGCCAGGCGGCTGGCTGGAGGCTGATCCGCCGCCCGCGCTCCAGTGTCATCCAGCCCGCACGCACGACCCCGACCACGTCCGGGCCCGGGAGGCGACAACGCCAGTATCAGGCCCGCCTCTCCCACTACCGGCGACGCGACTATGACCTCACCTAAGTGCAGTTGCAGGCCGGAGCGCGGCTAACGACGGGTGAACGTGACGTGGGTGACGCCGCCGGGAGAGCTCACCGACTCGATGGCGAAGCCCTCCTCCAGGCCCTCCAGCCCGTCCCAGAGGGACTCGCCGCGGCCCAGCAGGATCGGCACGACCGCGATGTGCATGTGGTCGATCAGGCCGGCGGCGAGGAACTGGCGGACGGTGGCCGGGCCGCCGCCGATGCGGACGTCGAGGCCACCCGCGGCCTCCCTGGCCGCCGCGAGCGCCTGCGCCGGGCTGGCGTCGATGAAGCAGAAGGTGGTGCCGCCCTTCATCTCGATCGAGGGCCTGAGGTGATGGGTGAGCACGAAGACGGGGGTATGGAACGGCGGCTCCTCACCCCACCAGCCCTTCCACTCCTCGTCGGTCCACGGTCCGCGCTGCGGGCCGAACTTGTTGCGTCCCATGATCTCCGCGCCGATACCCGGCCCCCAGGTGCTCGCGAAGGCGTCGTCGACGCCGGTGCTCCCGCCTGCCTGGCCCTGCATGGCGTGAAATGCACGGGTGCCGGTGAACCATCCCACCAGCCGGACGCCGGCATGCCCGAAGGTGCTTCCGGGCTCTGGTCGGCCCCGGCGCCGAAGCCATCGAGCGAGACGGAAAAGTTGTGAACGCGAACAAGTGACATGACGGGAAGACCTCTCTGGTCGAAACTGGGCTCATCGGCGCTCATGGTGTGGTCGTAGCCAGGATTGCTTTCTCGACATCTGAGCACCCTTGACACCGAAGGGGTCACTGGTTCAATCCCAGTATCGCCCACCAGTTTGCGCAGGTCAGAGGCCGGTTCCCATGATTGGGAACCGGCCTCAAGATCGTTTGCCATCAGTTTGCCGTCGGACACACGCCGGTGTTTTGCGGCAAAATAAAACAGTCCGGCACGGAATGGCGAAGGCCTGAGCCCGGCTAGCGGCGGGTGAACGTGACGTGGGTGACGCCGCTGGGAGAGCTCGCCGACTCGGTGGCGAAGCGGTCCTCCAGGCCTTCCAGGCCGTCCCAGAGGGACTCGCCACGGCCCAGGAGGATCGGCACGATCACGAGGTGCATGTGGTCGACCAGGTTGGCGGCGAGGAACTGGCGGACGGTGGCCGGGCCGCCGCCGATGCGCACGTCCAGGCCGCCCGCGGCGTCCCTGGCGGCGGCAAGGGCCTGCTCCGGACCGGCGTCGATGAAGTGGAAGGTCGTGCCGCCCTTCATCTCGATCGAGGGCCTGACGTGATGGGTGAGCACGAAGGGGGGGTACGGAACGGCGGCTCCTCGCCCCACCAGCCCTTCCAGTCCTCGTCAGTCCACGGGCCGCGCTGGTAGCCGAACTTGTTGCGGCCCATGATCTCCGCGCCGATGCCCGGCCCCCAGTTGCTCGCGAAGGCGTCGTCGATGCCGGTGCTCCCGCCCTGCTTGCCGCCCATAGCGCGGAACGTGCGGGTGGGGAAGAACCATTCGTGCAGCCGGGTGCCGGCGTGGCCGAAGGGGGATTCCAGGCTCTGGCCGTCGCCGGTGCCGAAGCCGTCGAGCGAAACGGAGAAGTTGTGAACGCGAACGAGTGACATGACAGGTAGACCTCCAGTTCAAGCCGGGTTCACCGGCGCCGTTTTTCCGGTGTCATGATTGAGTCGTGGCCGGGATCGCTTTCTCGACATCTGAGCACCCTAGACACCTGAGCACCGGCGGACGACCGGCTAGTGCATGCGGCGGATCTCGTTCGCTGAGCCGGGACTGTAATTTTATCGGTGTATTTCCTGAGAACTAGGGAGACACCAGTGACAGGCGTGACGACTCAGCCCGGTGCGGACGACCCGCAGCTGCTGGCGACGGATGAGCAGCTGCTGCGGGAGCTGACCGAGCGGGCGCGTGCGGGCGGGCTGCAGCTGACCGGCGAGGGCGGGCTGCTGGGGAAGCTGACGAAAATGGTGGTCGAGAACGCGCTGGAAGGCGAGCTCGATGACCACCTAGGCTACGGGAAGAATGATCCGGCCGGGCCGTGACGGCGGCAATTCCCGGAACGGTCACCGGGCCAAGACGGTCCTGACGGATACCGGGCCGGTGGATATCAGCGTGCCGCGGGACCGGGATTCGTCCTTCGAGCCGAAAATCATCGCCAAGAGGCAGCGGCGTCTGTCGGGGGTGGAGGAATGGTGATCTCGCTGTCGGCGAAGGGCCTGACTCACGGCGAGATCGCCGCGCATCTGGCCGAGGTTTACGGAGCGGAGGTGTCCAAGCAGACTATTACCACGATCACTGACCGGGTGATGGAGGGAATGGCGGACTGGCAGTCCCGGCCCCTCGATCCCGGTATACGCGGTGCTGTTCATTGATGCTATTCAGGTGAAGATCCGCGAGGGGCAGGTCGCCAACCGGCCCGTCTATCTGGCCCTGGGTGTCACCGTGGACGGCGAGCGCGACATCCTGGGCCTGTGGGCCGGGGAGCACGGCGACGGCGAGGGAGCGAAGTTCTGGCTGCGGGTCTTGACTGAAATCAAGAACCGGGGGACGCGGGACGTGCTGATGGTGGTCTGCGACGGGCTCAAGGGCCTGCCCGATGCGGTGAGTGCCGTCTGGGAGAAGACGATCGTTCAGACCTGCATCGTGCACTGTAGTTGTAAGGAAACAACACGTTGGTTCTTGGTTTCCGGTTCGATGGGTCGGTATGGCCATCTCGGGAGAGGTCCGCGATCAGGTCGCGGCGCGGTTCGCGGTGTTATTGCCGCATCTGAACGAGCGTCAGCGGCGGTTGGCGTTGGCGACCGAGGCCCGGCTGCTCGGTCATGGGGGTGTTCGGCTGGTCGCGCAGGTGGCCGGGGTCAGCGAGACCACCGTCCGCAAGGGCGTGTTCGAACTCGAATCAGGGGCTGATCCGCTGCCCGATGGGCGAGTCCGGCAGACGGGTGGTGGCCGGTTGCGTGCCGAGGCCGTCGATCCGCTTCTGCTGCCGGCACTGCTGGCGATGGTCGAGCCGGACGAGCGCGGAGATCCCGAATCGCCGCTGCGGTGGACAACGAAGTCGCTACGGCACCTGGCCGCCGAACTCACGCGCCAGGGGCATCGGGTGGCCGCACCGACGGTGGGCCGGTTGCTGAAGGAGAACGGGTTCAGCCTGCAGGGCACCGCCAAGGTTCTGGAAGGCGATCAGCATCCTGATCGGGACGCGCAGTTCCGCTATATCAACGCGCAGGTCAAGGACCATCAGGCGGCGGGCGAGCCGGTGATCAGCGTGGATGCGAAGAAGAAGGAGCAACTCGGGCTGCTGCCCATGAACGGGCGGGAATGGCAGCTACGCGGCCGGCCAGTGCAGGTCGAGGACCACAGCTTCTCGGCAGGCCCGAACGTCGAGACCGTGGTTCCCTATGGGATCTACGACATGGCCTCCAACACCGGCTGGGTGAACGTCGGGGTCAACCACGACACCGCGGCATTCGCGGTCGCCTCGATCCGCCGCTGGTGGCAGGCACGCGGCCACCTGGACTACCCGGACGCTTCCCGTCTGCTGATCACCGCGGACGCGGGCGGTTCGAACAGCTATCGCTACCGGCTCTGGAAGGCCGAGCTGGCCGCGTTCGCCGCCGAGACCGACCTCACCATCACGGTCTGCCATTTTCCGCCTGGCACCTCGAAATGGAACAAGATCGAGCACCGGCTGTTCTCCCACATCACCATGAACTGGCGCGGACGGCCGTTGGCCAGCCACGAAGTCGTCCTCAACACGATCGCCGCGACCACGACCACGACCGGCCTGAAGGTCGAAGCCGTCCTGGATACCGGCTCCTACCCGACCGGGATCGCGGTCAGCCGCGAGCAGCTCGCAGCCCTGCCGATCACCGCGCACTCGCTTCACGGCTGGTGGAACTACACCGTCACCCCGGTCGCCATCCTGGCCGCCGCGTCCCGCACCGGTGACCGAGCCCAAGCCCGGGCCCAGACTCTGGCGATGCTCGCCGACCCTCGTCTGACCGGCATGAGCAGCCACGTCCTCGACGCGCTGCGCTCACGGCTCGCCCCGGCGCAGGAAGCTCGGGCCGAGCAACACCGCTACGTCCTGCGCGGCGGCCGACGTGTCGCCACCACCGGCCGCAGCCGCGCCCTCCTCTCCGACTCCGACGAGGTCCTGATCACCGTCATCTACCTGCGGCAGCTCTGCCCGCAGAAGGTGCTGTGTGACCTGCTCGGGATCAACCCGGTCACGATCGGCCAGGCGATCAAAGCCACCCGCCAGCTCCTGGACGAGGAGAAGATCAGCATCACCCCGGCCGTCGTCCGCTACTTCACCCGAGCAGACGACCTACGAGCCTGGGCCACCGGCACCAGCCCCGCCGCGCACGTCCCGCCGCACCCGACCCGCCATGCCCTGACCGACCCGCGTCTGACCGGAATGAGCCGCGACGCACTGGACACCCTGCTTGAGAAACTGATCGTGCCCTACGCCGCCGCGATCGAACAACGCCGCCACCGCCAACGCAGCGGCAACCGGCGCCCCGGCACCCGTGGCGGAGTCTTCCGCCAGAAGATCACCGACGGCGACCGGATTCTCGCCACCATCCTCTACCAGCGCCGAATCTGCACCCTCGACACCCTCGCCGAACTGTTCGACATCTGCAAAAGCACCCTCTGGAACGCGATCAACGACGTACTGCCCATCCTCGATAACCATCACCCCGCCATCATCCCCGCAGACCACCGCTACGCCTCGGCCGCCGACCTCCTGGCCTCCACCGACACACCACCAGAGCATCCTGACCCAGGAAATCCAGCATGTTGATTCTTGGCGGCCACACCTGATCCGCAATATCTTCCGGCTGCGTCCGAGACGGGACTGGGACGCAGATCTCAAACGCGACCTCAAGCCCATTTACATCGCGGTACCGAGGCGGCGGCCTGGGCCAGTTCGCTGACGATCTCCGAGAAATGGGGACAACGTTATCGGGGCGATCATCCGGCTGTGGGAGAACGCGTGGGCAGAGTTCATGCCGTTCCTGGAGTACGACATGGAGATCAGGACGGTCATCTGCTCGACCAACGCGATCGAGTCGATCAACGCCCGGCTGCGGCGGGCGGTCAAAGCCCGCGGCCATTTCCCGACCGAGCTGGCGGCGCTAAAGTGCCTCTACCTGGTGATCAGGTGCCTCGACCCCACCGGCAAGGGCCGCCAGCGGTGGACCAAGCGGTGGAAAGCGGCGCTGAACGCTTTCGCCATCACCTTCGACGGACGCCTCAGCGCAGGCAGGAACTAACAACCAAGATCAGTTACACCGTTAAGTTGGCTCTGTCGCACTTTCGGTGGTGACGGCGTGTCAGGTTATGCCACGATTGGTGCTGTGGCAGGTCGGCTGGTGTGACATAAGTGAGCTGGCGGGAATCGTGTTCTCCGGGTTGTCGTCCCTGGTCATCGAGGACGTGGCGGACCGGGACGGCGTGATCGTGGTCCGGGCGCGGACAGCGGGCGGACCGGTGCCGTGCCCGCGATGCGGTGGCCTGGACCGGCCAGGTGCACGGGTATTACGGGCGGACGGTCGCGGACGTGCCCGCGGACGGCCGGCCGGTCGTGGTGCGGGTCCGGGTGCGGCGGATGCGGTGCCCGGTTCTGGGCTGCCCGGTGCAGACATTCCGGGAACAGGTCCCGGGTGTGCTGGACCGTTACCAGCGGCGCACCGCGCGGCTGGCCGGCCAGGCCGGCGAGGTGGCCCGCCGGTTAGCCGGCCGGGCCGGGGCCGGGCTGCTGGCCGCGCTGGGCGTCCCGCTGTCGCGGCATACCGCGCTGCGCCTGCTGCTGCGGCTTCCGCTGCCCGAGGTCGAGCGTGCCGCGGGTGCTCGGCGTCGATGACTTCGCGCTGCGCCGCGGCCACGTCTACGCGACCATCCTGATCAACGCCGAGACCGGCCAGCGGGTCGATGTCCTGCCGGGCCGGACGGCTGAGTCGCTGGAGGCCTGGCTGCGCGGTCACCCGGGCGCGCAGGTCGTCTGCCGCGACGGGTCCGGCGCCTATGCCGAAGCGGTCCGCCGGGCGCGCCCGGCGCGGTCCAGGCCGGTGACCGCTGGCACCTGTGGCAGTGCGCCGCGAGGCGCTGTTTGACCTGATGGAGGTGAGAGACCGTCCATCGGCTCGCTGTCGCAGCAGCGGGCTGAAGCTGGAGGCAGCCTGATCCGGGGATCGCCGGGGAGGGCGGGAGCAGCCTCGACAAAGTCGCGTCGGCCTGGCACTGCCGGATGGGCCGGGCGCGGTGAGCGAGACGGGAAGGTATACGCGAGGAACCGGTGTCGTTACGCCTCTTGAGGTGCCGCCAGCTCAAACCCGGTGGATACGGGCTGGTCAGCGGTGCGCACCCGCCCCTCATCACGGGCGGGGAACTCCTGTCCGGGTCTTGCCAGCCTGGGATGGGAGGCCACGGTGAATGCCTGCGGCGTAACCGTGGCGAGGCCGCAGGGGCAGAGCCGGGTGCCTAACCCGTCGACGGGTCAGCAGTGAACGCGGGAACCGTCCGTGACCGCTCCGTTGTCCGCCTTCTTGCCAGGGAGGCGGGGCGGATAGGCGCGATGCCTGCCGAAGGCGCGGACGGGGCGGAGCCGCCGTAGTACTCCGGGGCCGGGAGAGCCGGCCGCATGGGGAAGGGCGGCAGCGTGTCAGTCAAGGAAGGAGCTGTAATGCCCGAAGATGCACCGGGGAATCCCGGTGCCGTGCGGTAGGTGAGCAGCCTGCCGGCAGGCGCGGCGCGTACCGCAAGGTACGGGAGATGCAGGCCAAGTTGCACCGCTGGGCGGGAGAAGATCGCTCCCGCCGGTTCGGTGACCTGTTCAACCTCGTTTGCGACCCGGATTTCCTGGCTGAGGGATGGCTGCGCGTGAGGGCCAACGCCGGGTCGCGGACGCCGGGGATCGACAAGGCCACGGTGGCCGACATCGAGAACCGGATCGGGGCGGGGGCGTTCCTGGAGCAGATCCGGGACTCGCTGAAGTCCGGCGAGTTCCGGCCGGTGCCGGTGCGGCAGGTGATGATCCCGAAGAAGAGCGGCAAGCTCCGCAAGCTCGGGATACCGACCGTGGCCGACCGGGTGGTCCAGGCCGCCCTCAAGCTCGTGCTCGAACCCATCTTCGAGGCGGACTTCCAGCCGTGCTCATACGGGTTCCGCCCGGGCCGCCGCGCGCACGACGCGATCGCCGAGATCCAGCTGTTCGCCACCCAGGGATACACCTGGGTGCTGGAGGCCGACATCAGGGCCTGCTTCGATGAAATCGGGCATGTCCCCCTCATGGGCCGCCTCCGGGCGAGGATCAAGGACAAGCGGGTGCTCGCGCTGGTCAAGGCGTTCCTCAAGGCCGGGGTCATGACGGCCGACGGCGACCGGGAAGAGACATACACGGGAACCCCGCAGGGCGGGATACTCTCCCCGCTGCTGGCCAACATCGCGCTGTCCGCGCTGGATGATCACTTCACCCGGCAGTGGCAGGCGCAGATGGGCACCAGGTGGCAGCGGGAGAAACGCAGGCGCAAGGGCTGGGCACGTGGCGGCTGGTCCGCTATGCCGACGACTTCGTCGTCATGGTCAACGGCACCCGCGCCCACGCCGAGGCACTGCGAGAGGAGGCAGCCGCCGTCCTGGCCCCGCTGGGGCTGCGGCTGGCTGAGGAGAAAACCCGCGTGGTCTGCATCGACGAGGGCTTCGACTTCCTGGGCTTCACGATCCGCCGGATGCGGAAACGGGGCACCGCGAAGCACTACGTCTACACGATCCCGTCCAGGAAGGCCATCCAGGCCGTCAAGGACAAGATCTCAGCCAAGACATACAGGTCAACCCGGCACCTGGACCCCGGCGTGCTCATCCAGAGCATCAACCGGACCCTGGCCGGGTGGGCGAACTACTTCCGTCACGGAGTGTCCAAAGCCGTATTCAGCGCGGTCGACCCCCACGCGTGGGGCCGGATCATGCGCTGGCTGCGGCGAACACAAGGACTCCCGCATCGGGATGCCAGAACTGCGCCGCCGCTTCTGCGTGCGCGGAACCTGGCAGTTCGCAGCCAACGGGGTCAGGTTCACCGGCGCGTCCGCCGTGCCGGTCACCCGCTACCGCTACCGCGGCAGCAGCATACCGACCCCGTGGGCACCCCAGCCGGTCCCAGCGCCCGGCTAGCCCCAGCGGGCAAGGCACGTGGAGCGCCCGGTGCGGTGAGAGTCGCACGCCGGGTGCGGCGGGCGGGCCGGGGAAACCCACCAGGAGCAATCCCGGCAGGGCGCCCCGGTCCGACCCAACCAGCCTGGCCGGAGCCGTCCTAAAAGAGGTCGCCGCGCACAGCTCCTGCTGGGCAGCCGCCGGTCCGCCGCTGAAATAGGGCAAGCAGGCCGAGACAACAGCCGAGCGGTGGCGGCAGGTCCACGACCTCACTCGACAGGGGCACCGGGCTGCTGGAATGCTCACGCCGCCTCGGCCTGTCACTGAACACCGTCAAGCGTTACGCCCGCGCCGCCGAACCAGAGCGGATGATCCGCGCGCCCCAGTACCGGGCGACCCTGGTCGATCCCTACCGTGATCACCTGCGCGCCCGCCGCGCCTCCGACCCCGCCGTGCCCGTCTGGCAACTGCTCGCCGAGATCCGCGAGCAGGGCTATCCCGGCAGCATGAACCTGCTCTACCGCTACATCACCCAGGGCCGGGTCGAAGCTGACCGGCCGCACCTGTCACCCGGCGCGTCACCCGGCTCCTGCTCACCCGGCCCGACGCCCTCAGCGACGACCAGCAGACGCTGCTCGGCGGGCTGGCCGCTGCCTGCCCCGAGATGACCAGCCTCGCCGCCCTCATCGGCTCCTTCGCCGCCCTGCTCACGCCAGAGCCCGCCAACGAGGCCAGGCTCGGGGACTGGGCCGAGACCGCGAGGGCCAGCGACCTGCCGAACGTCCACGCCTTCGCCCGCGGCCTGGACCTGGACATCGACGCCGCGATCGCCGCCGTCACCCTGCCGTTTCACAACGGCCGGACCGAAGGCGTGAACACCAAGACCAAGATGATCAAGCGGCAGATGTATGGCCGCGCCGGGTTCGCCCTCCTCCGCCACCGCATACTGCTCGGCTGACACCACGATCCGTCACCACCGAAAGTGCGACAGAGCCGGAGACTTGACAGGCCCGGCTAGCCCGTGAGGCGTCAGAGCAGCTGTTCCCGTGGTCCGCTCGCGGTCGCGACTCCGATGAGGTTGCACGCTGGTTGCGCGTGCGCGGTCTCGGTCTGCTGATGCCCAACGGCCGGTGACCGGTCCAATTCGCCCGGGCCTGCTTCCGACCCGGTTCGCCGCGCTCCGCCGGGTGCTGCTGACGCCCGTCCAGTCAGGGCAGGCTGGACCGGGATTGCCGGGACGACCGCTGCGGGCGCATCTGGAGCTGGTCAAGCAGTACGCCGAGGAAGGGGTTGTACTGGTAGTTGGTTACTCGCGCGGACGGGAAGTCGATGTTGTTCAGGTTGGCCAGTGTCACCCAGGGGGCCGCGTAGGTGACAGCGCGGTTGACCGCTGTCCAGGTTGCCGCGGCCCGGCCCGGGCCGGGTCGGTGACTTGCCGGGTGTCGGCCAGGTTCATCAGGCGGTCGATGGCGGGGTTGCAGTAGAAGGCGCCGTTGCGGGTGGCAGCGGGGTCGGCGAGCCGAAAGTCCGAACAGCGGAAGAACAGGTCGAGGAAGTCCGATGCTGAGGGGTAGTCGGCGTACCAGATGCCGTCGGTTGCCTGGATCCCGCGGCGTGAGTCGTTGGTGGCCTGCGCCACGGCGGCGTGCGGGGCGATGTGCAGCGTGGCCCGGTAGCCGAGTTCACGCAGGACCGAGACGGTGAAGGCGCCCGTGGTCCCGTCGGGTGCCGCATCGTCAGACCAGACTGTGACGTGCATGCCTGTCGTCCCGGATGCGGTCACGAGTTTGCGGGCGGTGGCTAGGTCGGGGCCGACCCAGGTGCCAGAGCTGCTGGGGTCAGTGGTGAAGGGGCAGTAGGGCCGGTAGCCCGGGATGCCGGGTGGCAGGATCTGGCAAGCCGGGGCGGCGAGGTCCGGACCGCCGAGCAGTGCGGCGAAGCGTCCGCGGTCGGCGGCGAGGCTGAACGCGCGGCGGACCCGGGGGTCGTTGAACGGCGAGGCCCTGGTGTTGAAGGCGGTGTAGATGATTTCGGGCAGCGGGCTGATGTGCACCTGGCCGGGGTACAGGGCGCTGAGAGAGGCGACGCCGGGCAGCGCATCGTCGGTCCAGTCGGCCTGCCCGGCCTCAATCTGGGCCGCCTCACGGCTCAGCGACGTGCCGAAGGTCCATGCGATGCGATCGGGGACCCTTCCGGCTGAGCGGCCGCCGACCATTCCCGGAAGAACGGGTTGCGGGTGAACAGGACTTGGCGGCGGGAACGTAGCGGGCGATCATGTACGGGGCCGTCCCCGGAATGGGATCTCTGCCCACATCACGGGCCGGGATGTCCGGCGGCACAGGCGCGGTGAACTCGAAGGCCAGCTTGTACAGGAAGTCAGGGTCGGGCGAGGTCAACCGGAACGTCACGGTCCTCGCGGCCTCGTCCACACTGACTCCGCGCAGGCCGCAGAGCTTCCCGGGAGCGCACGCAGCCGCGCCTGCGATCCCGTCGAGGAAGGAGGCTGCGGTCGGGTTGAGATCCAAGACCCGCTCGAGGGCGTAGCGGAAATCCTGCGGCCGCACCGGACGCCCGGTCGAGTAGCGCAGTCCAGGCCGCAGCGTGAAGGTATACAGCGTCCCGCCTGCGCTGACAGTGGGCACCGCGACCGCGAGGTCGGGTACAAGCTGCAGGCCGCTGCCGCCGCCGGTTTTCTGGAAGGTCACCAGCGTGTCGTAGGTGCGCTGCGGCTGTCATTTCAATTGCTGGCTCGCTCTGCCGGGATTGCTTGTGCTGTTGGGGGCATCGGTTCGCTGCCCGGGATGGGTCCTTCAACCACCGCGGGGCGAGGTGAGGTATCAACGTACAGGCGGAAGATATCGGGGCGGTGATAATGGCCAACCGGGTCGAGGAGGCGGCGGGCGGACAAGACCACGCCGAGGTCCAGGTCGGCGATGAGGGTGTCCTCGCGCTGCCGCACCGGGCCCGCGAGGATCTCTCCGCTCGGTGAGACGATGACGGTGTTGCCGTCCTCGAGCCAGTCGCCGTTGTCCTCACGGTACTGATGCGGGACAAGCCGGTCACGGTGCGGGAAGCCCGCCGGAATCTGGTCAACGTGCAGGACCGGGTTGACGCCGATGACGAACATCCGGTTCTCCCGCGCGATGTGGCGCATAGTCGCAATCCACCCGTCCCCTAGCGCCAGCGTGGGCGCGAGCCAAAGATCAACTCCCTGCGCGTACATGCAGAACCGGGCCAGCGGCATGTAATTCTCCCAGCAGATCAGGCCCCCGATCCGGCCGAATTGCGTGTCCACCACCCTGAGCGTCGACCCATCACCCATCCCCCACACAGTCCGCTCAGCGCCGGTGGGGACCAGCTTGCGGTGGCGCTCCGCCAGGACGCCGTCCGGCGAGAAGTACAGCAGGGTGTTATAGATGGTCCCGCCGCCGCGTTCCCGCTCCTCGACACCGATAACCAGCCACAGCCCGTGGTCAAGCGCGAGGCCCGACAGGCGTTCGGTCTCAGGGCCCGGTACCACGAGAGCGTTTTCGGCGAGCAGCCGGAACCAGTCATCGTCACCGTCCCAAATGGGCCGGGTATCGATCCAGATCGGGGTACCAGGCACAAATACCTCGGGGAAAACCACCAGCTGAGCGCCCAGCGCGGCAGCCTTGGCCGTCAGCTCGGCGACTTTGTCGAGCGTCGCCTGCTTGTCCATAAGCACACAGCTCGCCTGCACCGCCGCGACTCGCACCACCGGCATGTGAACGCCTTCCCCTCACCCGGGCCCGACAGCCGCAATAAGCCGCTGCCCGGCACGCTCTAATCCTCCTTCCGAGCGTGGCCGAAAGCGGTTGCAGCCAGTTTGCAGCTCGGCTCGCACAGATCGCCCCTTCGGGCGCCGCGGCTGCAGCCACAGGGAGGAACCAGGGGTCCGCCCATTAGGCGATCTGACGTGCACCGATCCGCGCGCACTCGCCCTCCGTGCGCGATGCTGATGTGGCCTGGGCCGCACCCCGGCGCGTTCCGCGCCGCTGGCTCCTAGGAGTCTGCCGCAGACAGCGTCCACAACGCGCACAGCGCCTGCGGGGGCGCTTATAGATTGCTGGGCAGCTCGACCCCGATCGCATGCATTGCATGCTTCACCACTATCTGTGCCGCCGTCGCATCCAGGGGTGTGAGCTCAGGGTGTCGCGCCCTCAGTGCGCTGCAGAAATCGCGGCGTTTCTCATGTTCCAGTGCGTCGAACTCGACATCCGTCATCACGTTGCCCCACGGGCCACCAGCGCCCTCGGCGAGCAGCGCCTGACCGAGTAGATGCCAGGCCTGCGGCGCGTACGTCGAACGCACCTCTTCTGGCACGGCCGGGCAGCTCATGGCCACTGCGAACAGGCAGGCGCTGTTATAGAGATCGAGCGCCGTCGAGCTGGTAATGCGCAGCAGTTCGACAAGCTCTCGCATTGCGATCTCGAGATGACTGCGGTCATCGGACAGCAGCCGGCACTTTGCCCGGCGCACCTTTACCCGTTCCAGCGCCGCGTCCCTGGGCTCTGGCGCAGCGCCGGGTATCGCGGCGAGTAGTCCCGCCGCTGTGTCATACCGCCGGACCGCGCGCTCGAACTCGTCCGCCGCCCTAGCCAGATCATCACTGCGCCGATACCCCCAGCCGAGCCGTTCGTGCACCGCGGCAGCCGTCGAGTGCGGCCTGAAGTACGCCGGCAGCCGCTGAGCCGCCTCCGCGAGGTCGGCGAGGGCCTGGTCGGCGAATCCACGGTAGAACGCCTCCTGCTCCGTGGCTGCATAGAGCGACATCTGGCCAGCAAGCTGCATTTGTAGCCCGACTAGCTCCTGACGCCTCTTCCGTCTGTTCAGCAGCCGCCAGCTCATCGGGACACCGGACTGTGCCAGCTGCTGGGCCACCAGGCGGGTCTCGATCCACCGGGCGGCTGGCTCAACCAGCTGGTACAGCGTCCGCATGGCGACCGCCTGTACTGCTTCCCTGTCTGCCTCGCGCGACACCTCTGAACTAGCCCAGAAGGTCGTTACCGCATCTGGCGCACGCTCAAATTGGGCGAGCTCAAGTGTTAGTCCGACATCGACGTCGCGACCCTCACCGCGAAGCACGGGAAAAGCACGGACCATCCAGCCGCGCTGCGACGGTAGGAGCGCGCCGAGCGCAGCCACCAGCCCTTCAGCCTGCGCTGGTCCCACTGCGCGGACACCAGCCGCAAGCGCGGCCAGCGAGTCTTCCGTCGAGGAGCGAAGCTCCGCGGCAATCGTCCGCATCTGGACATGGCCGTGGGCGCGCAGCAGCCCGTCGTCGATGTCCTGCTTCAGTGTCTTGAGTACCGCATAGGACGCGTCCCCGCGTTCTTTCTCGCGGAGCAGAAGCCGCCAGACTGCCTGCCGTAGCTGTGGCGACAGGCCAGAGGTAGCCGATTCTGGGACGCCCACCACAGCGGCCACGTCCTCGATCACAACTTGGGCGCGCCTGCGGTGCAGCCATGCCCTGGGCAGCCATCCGGCGATCACCAAGAATGCGATCGTGACCGCTACAGCGATCGCCGTCCTGGTGATCATGTTGTCCACGGAGGTCAAACTTAACGCCAGCATTCAGGCCTCCCGCAGAGACCGGGCCGGCCCAACGTGAGCATGGCAATCCTGCCCGCGGCCGTGATCAGCTACCCGATGTGTTCGGCTTAATAGCACGATCGGACGCGGCGAACCGCTGGCCTTCCTCGACCGCGCCGGTCACCTGACCGTGCGGAAGGGCTATCGGCTGCTCCTCCCCGTTGTGCGCGGACGCCCCGGCCGTCGGGGAAGGTTGCTCATCCGCCCTGATCTGGACCCCCTGCGCGGAAGGGGGTTCCTGACGGCGAGAGTCTGAATGCTCGTTGACGAAGCCAATGAAAAGGTCATCCCCGGCGCAATACTCAAGCAGCTTAGCTGTCGCGACGTACTCTTGTCCGTCCATCTGCAGCGGCCGCAAGCCTACCCGGGATGCCTCGTCAAGATCGATAGGGAATGGGTGGTGCGTGTAACCGTAGACCAGTTGATAGGCGATCCGCCCGGCCTCCGCCGAGGCGTATCCGACTCGGGACAAAAGAGACTTCGCATATAGTTCACCAATTTTCAGTGTCCGTCCCCAGCCGCCGAAGTCCAGGGCTTTCACCTGTGCGAGCATTGGAGTAATGCTTCCCGAGCTGAGGTGCTCGGCGGTATTTACCAGCTCAGACAGAGGAATGCCGGTCTGCATTTCTTTAGCCAGCGCCACGAGGGCCTGATGCAGGGTGGTCAGGCCGAACGCCCGTACATAATCCACGCTCTGATAGCAGTCAAGCGCCGACACTAGTTCTGTCGGGTTTCTTGGATCCACAATCTGGGTGTCCAGCGGACCCAGCTCCGCGAATGGTGACATATGTAGTTCCTGTGCACCTATCGCGATCAAGGTTCCGGCACTCTTCGCGCGCCTTGGAACGAACACCCTAATTCTCTCTGCAAAGCGGGAGAGGAACAAAACAGTCTTGAAAGCGCTGTCCAGCGAACCACCGTAGGTGTCAAGCACGACGTCGATCGTTCGGACCGTCGGCTGGGTCGGATACCCGAAACGGTCCCTGCAGCAGCGCACGACCGCGTTCTCCGTGCTGTTGTCCTCGTTGCCAAGTGGCGATACCAGCGGGCCGGCCAGTAGCAGGCACGCGTCACCGCCGCTCGCGTCAAGGAAGCTGCGGCCCGCCGCGACCAGTGACTCCCTGTGTTCTTCGGCAATCCTGTATGGGGTGTCCCGCCCATCACTCAGATATGTGATCTGACACGTGGGCGCAGCCGGAATAAAGCTACGGCTCCCCTCGTCGTCACGGCCTGTCTGCACCATAACCACTCATCGCCCCCGGCCCGTGAGCCACCCTTAAATTTCCATCAGACGCGGCTACATGCAAGTGTGTCCAGAGGCGAAGGTCCCTGAAGCGGCCTCGCGGGCCGGAAACTGGCTTGCCAATAAGAAATGCGTAACCTTAAGGGAAGGTCACTATCTCCTCCGCGTTTGTCGACGGCGACTGAAATGAACCTCGTGTCGGCTGGCTGGTGGGGTTCAGTGTGTGCCCCCGGTGAGCTGGCCGCGGCGTGCTGTGCGCATCCGGGCGAGGAGCACCGCGGTGGCTGCTGCCAGTGCCGCGCTCGTGTCGGCACGTCCGGCGACAGCTGCCTGTGGGGTGCCAGAACTGGTGCAGAGCATCTGAGGTGGGCTTCTACCCTCAGCGGTCGTGCTCATCCGCCTTGTCTATCTGTTCATGGTCCGGTTGGCTGGCTGGCGCTGCTCGCCCGCAGCGACACCTCCAAAGACGTGGAGATCTTGGTCTTGCGGCATGAGGTCGCAGTCCTGCGCTGCCAGGTCACCCATCCCAAGCCGAATTGGGCTGACCGTGCCGTGATCGCCGCGCTCGCGCGGCTGCTGCCCAGGCACCTGCGGCTGCACCGGATCGTGACGCCCGGCACTCTGCTCGCCTGGCACCGGCGCATCGTCAAGAACAAGTGGACCTACCCGAACGCCACCGGACGTCCGCCGGTCCCAGAGGAGATCCGCGAGCTGGTCCGGCGGCTGGCCAGTCAGAACCCGTGGTGGGGGCACCGGCGCATCCAAGGTGAGCTCCTCGGCCTCGGCTATCGCATCGGCGCGGGAACCATCCGGCGGATCCTGGCCGCAGCCGGGCTCACGCCCGCGCCCCGCCGGGCATCGCCGACCTGGCGGCAGTTCCTGGCCGCCCAGGCGTCCGGGATCCTGGCATGCGACTTCCTGCATGTTGACACCGTGTTCCTCAAGCGCCTGCACGTCTTGTTCGCGATGGAGATCCAGACCCGCCGCGTGCACATCCTGGGCGTCACCGCCCACCCCACCGGCTCCTGGACCGCCTAGCAGGCCCGCAACCTGATCATGGACCTCGGTCAACGCGCCGCCCCATTCAGGTTCCTGATCCGCGATCGGGACAGCATGTTCACGGCGGCCTTCGACGACGTGCTCGCCGGCACCGGCGTGCGGATCATTAAGACGCCGGTCCGGTCACCCAGGGCGAACTCTTTTGCGGAGCGGTATGTGGGGACGCTACGGCGTGAGTGCCTCGACCACCTGCTGATCTACGGTGAACGGCTCTCCGGCAGACATTGACTGAGTACGTGCGGCATTACAGCGGTCATCGTCCGCACCAGTCGCGGGAACAGCGACCTCCGCTGCACGAACCCGGTCCCGCGGTCGATATGACTGCCCGGATCAAGCGCAGGCAGGTCGTTCACGGCTTGATCAGCGAGTACCGCGGAGCAGGCTTATGCCACTGGAAATCACCAGCTCAGCGGCCAGAGACAGGTTTTGGCACGGCACAAGGTCGCAGGGGCAACCTGCAAGGTAATTCAGGATACTTTCCAGCTGGTGCCGTTCCAGTGGAGGATGAGTGTCGCTGCTGGCGTTGCCGTCGTCGGACCGGCGTACCCGACTGCCCACGCATCCGAGCGGGACACGGCGCTCACGGAGGTCAGCTCGGCGCCTGCTGGCGGCGTCGGGGAGGCGGTTTGCTTCCAGGCCGTGCCGTTCCAGTGCAGCACCAGATTTTGGCTTGTGTTGCTGGAGTCGCTGTAGGCCCCGACGGCCCAGGCGTTCGACGCCGAGAGCGTGGTCACGCCGAGCAGGGTGCTGCCCTGTCCCTGTGCTGCGGCGGGGTTCGGCGCGGCGACGTGCGTCCAGATGCTGCCGTTCCACCGCAGCGTCAGTGTTTTCTCGTAGGCCCCGTAGGCACCGACGGCCCAGGCTTGGGATGAAGAGAGGGTGCTGACGGCATCCAGGCTGCTGGCGTTAGCCGCGGGACTCGGGCTGGGGGCTTGCGTCCAGTTGCTGCCGTTCCAGTGCAGGGTCAGATCGGCCTGCCCTGTCGCAGTGTTCGTGGTCCCGACTGCCCAGACATCGGAGGAAGACTGCGCGCTCACGGCGACCAGTGAGGCCGAGGGAATGGCGACGTTCACCTGTGCCCAGCTTGAGCCGTTCCAGTGCAGTATCGTCGTGCCCCCGACCGCCCAGGCATCGGAGGCGGAGTCAGCGCTTACCGCGTCCAGCCCTCCTGGCGGGCCGGGAACGGTCACCTGCTTCCAGGCCCTGCCGTTCCAGTGCAACACCAGCTTCTGGGTGGTGCCGTCGGCCAGGTACGCGCCACCGACGGCCCACGCGTCCGAGGCGGACACGGCACTCACGCCGTCCAGGATGTTGCCCACTGGCCCGGGATCGGGGGTGGCCACCTGCTTCCAGGCCGTGCCGTTCCAGTGCTGAATGAGCGTCTGCTGCGGCGAGCCGCCGATGAAGCCAACCGCCCAGGCGTTCGACGCCGAGGTCGCGCTCACACCCAGCAGGAAACGGCCCGGTACTGCTGTGGATGTCGCGGGCGACGTGGCAGCTGCCATCGAGCCAACTAGCGCCAGGACACCTGTTAACGGCAGAATGAACCGAATAGCAATACTGTGTATACGGCTAGGAACGGCAGCTCTCATGTGACCCTCCCCAGGATGGGCGGAGCTGGCAGAGCCGAGGCATGCCCGGGAAGCTCGTGCAGCCTGCCGGATTTACCCGTCTTGTGAGAAAGCTGGCACGCAGTGAAGCCAGCGTCAATAGTGGCGGGGCCGTTTGGACTTCCGGCTGGATAGCGCTGCGGGCCAGCGCATGCCGCGTGCAGCGCTGTATGTCGATTGTCTGAATCTGGGCATGCACCGCCAGCTGGTCCCTCCGGTCTGATACGGCGGCCACGACCTCGCGGTCGCCGGGGTCGCTGATGAGACGATGCAGACCTCAAAGATGTGGCATCCCTGGAAGGAGAAGGACGGATATGACCCCACCGGCCGCTCGCAGGCGGAGCCAGTTCATCGATGCAGTGATCGATGATTACGCGGCAGTGCATTCCACCCCGCCCGACGCGCACCAGCTTGAGCTGCAGCGCATCACGCTGGAGAAGACCGGCGGTGCCGCGGGCATGCAGATCGGCGATGACCAGGCGGTGCTGATGGAGATGCTGGTCCGGGCCATGGGAGCCACGCGCGCGGTGGAGATCGGCACGTTCACCGGCTATTCGGCTCTGGCCGTGGCGCGAGGGCTGGGTCCCGGCGGGCGCTTGCTGTGCTGTGACATCAGCCAGGAGTGGACCTCGATTGCCCGCGCGGCGTGGCAGGAAGCCGGCGTCGCCAGCCGGATCGAGCTGCGGCTCGGTCCGGGCCTGGAAACCCTGCGCGCGCTGCCACCTGGCGAGCAGTTCGACTTCGCGTTTATCGACGCCGACAAGACCGGCTACGCCCAGTACTACGAAGAGGTGCTGGCCCGCCTGCGGCCAGGAGGCCTGATCCTGCTGGATAACACACTGCAGGGCGGCCACGTGGTCGGTGATCTCCCGGACGACGAGGACGTCGCTGCGATCCGTTCCCTCAATGACGCGATCGCCGGCGATCCCCGGGTGAAAGTGGTTCTGATTCCCATCGGCGATGGCGTCAGTTTCGTGCAGAAACTCGGTGAACGGCAGTGAACCCGCGAGGCACCCAACGCGGGAAACGACGGCGGTCACAGGCACCCGGCACGCACAGATCACCCCCATCAGAACCCAGTTGAAACAGCATTGCAGCCAATCGAATCGCCGACCACATCGGCGGATCTCGCTCACCTCAAGGGTCGCGGTAAGTGACGGCAGGGCCGTCGGCTCGGGCTTCCGGAGTCGGGGTGTGTGGCTGCCCCGCCTGGCGGCTGGGCCCATCAGGCGGGACTGCTGCCGACCGGCGCCAGTTGCCGGCGGCACCGGCGATGTGAGCAGTGACGGTCAAGATCGCGTGCTGGCGAGACTGCCGCAGGCCCGGTCATGACGCGTTGCGGTCCGGGCCTGTGCCCGATGACAGGTGCGGTGATCCGGTCCAGGATGCTCGGGCCCGGGCATGCCGGCTGCGCAGGCCGGGTTACCAGCGCGGGCAGCCGCTACAACTCCACGATCACGGTCTGCGCCGTGCCGTGCAGCTCGATGCACCGCCATGACGGGTCGCGGTGCGGGATGGAGTCGGGCCCGCTGAACCTCTCGTGCACGCCTACGGTGCGGAATTCCTCCGACTGTCCCCGCGGGACGTCCAGCTGCGGGAGGAAGAACCCGAACCTCTCGCCGCCGGTGTCGATGGACGTCACCAAGGCGACGGAGACCAGTGTCCCGAGCCCGGTCTGGTCCGTGGTGATCTCGGCGGCGGTGAAGCTCTTCGGGGCCGAACTGCCGTCCTGGTAGACCAGAGCCGGGATTCCCGGGGTAGCGCCGAGGGTGTAATCCACCTCAACCTGGTGATGCTTGAGCACGAACTTGTTCGCAGCCACTGGTTCCCCCATCTTTGCCGGTGTTGCGCTGGACGCTGAACCTCCAGCGGTAGTTGCTCACCCACACAGAGAAGCGGCTGGCTGATCTGATACACGGTGGAACTGGCTGACTTCCGGCTGCCGGTCCACGGTGCGGCGGCAAGGCATCCGATGCGGAGGGTTGCCGGGCGTCGATGGCTGCTGATGAAGCGGATACGGACCGAGCTGTGACCGAAGCTGACTGCGCAGCGTAGCCAGCACAGTCGTGCCCATACGACGTGTCACCGAATATTTGCGGCTGAAAGTCGCGCCAAGCGTTCATCTAATCGCATGCAGATAACCCGGTTATGGGTAACGCGGGGCAGGTACTGCGCTCTGGGGGAGGGTTGCACAGAGGAGCCTCGGCTCTCGGGCCCGCACAGGTGGAGCGGCCCATACGGGCAGCGCGGGCGCGACCTGGCGGGTCTGCGCTGCGGCGTGGACCCCAGTTCGCTGAGCCGGGCTTCCAGTCGGCCGCGCGGCAGCGGCATGGGACCATATGTCACCGCGGCCGGAAGGCGTTATGATCCCGTCTCCGGGGCCGGGGTAAAGGTTTAGTAAAGCAAGCGGGGCGTATGCTGGTATGCCGGAAAACGCGGGTGTATGAACGACCATGGATATTTCGCGGCGTTCATTCCTGAAGACTTCGGCGTTGGCCGGCGGCTTGGGCGCTGCCGGTTTAGTTGCCTTTCCCGCCCGCCGGGCGCTGGCCGCGCCGCTGGCGGACCCATTCGGGACGACCCTGGACCGGACCCTGGTGCGCGGGTTGCCGGGGACCGGCGGTTACCAGCTGATCGTTCCCGGCCCTGGCGAGCCGCATCTGGTCCGCCAGGATATTGGCGGTATAGCGAGCCCTGGCCGTTTCGGGCGCCGCCGCCCGGTGGTGGCGTTCTCGCAGTTCTCCGACATCCACATGCTGGATGCGGAGTCGCCGGCACGGGTGGAGTTCCTGGACCGGTTCGGCGACCCGGGCTCGCCGGTGGCCGCGGAGGTGGCGACTCTGGACGGGTCCTACCGCCCGCAGGAGATGTTGACGGTCCAGGTCGGTGACGCGATGGTGCGCGCGGTGAACCGGGTCGGCCGGGGCCCCGCCACCGGCGCGCCGCTCGCCTTCACCATCTGCACCGGGGACAACGTTGACAACACCCAGTACAACGAGGCGCGGTGGGCGATCGACGTGCTCGACGGCCGGCCGGTCAGGCCGGGTTCGGGGGATCCGGCTATCTACCAGGGCGTCATGGACTGGGTGGACTATGACATTCACTACTGGCACCCGGACGGCACTCCCGCCGGCGGCCAGGATGACCTGCCGCGCTCGGTATATGGCTTTCCGGTCGTGCCGGGCCTGCTCGAAGCGGCGGTGCGCCCGTTCGCAGCCACCGGCCTGAACATGCCGTGGCTCACGGTGTTCGGCAACCACGATGGGCTGCTCCAGGGCGCTATCCCCGACGACCCGGCCCTGAACGGCATCGCCACCAGCACAGACAAGATCATCGGTCTTGCCCCCGATATCGACCTCAACCTTTTGTTCTCCGAGCTGCTGGCCGACAACCCCGCCGTGGTCGCGTTGCTGATCGGGGGTCCCTCCCGGCAGGTCCCCGCCGACCCGGACCGGCGGCTGCTGTCGCGCGCGCAGATCGTGCAGGAGCACTTCATCACTACCGGGCAGCCGCGCGGGCACGGCTATACCAGCCAGAATCTGGCCGATGGCACCGCCTACTACGCCTTCGGCAGCGGCGCGATCAGGTTCATCGTGCTGGACACGGTGAATCAGGGCGGCGGCCCCAACGGCTCACTCGACCAGACGCAGTTCGGCTGGCTTGAGCAGCAGCTCATCGCGGGCAGCAGTAGTTACCTCGATCCGTCCGGCCAGGTCGTCAGCCAGCGTGCACGAGACCAGCTGTTCGTCCTGTTCAGCCACCACACGATCGGCACCATGGACAACCCCTCGCTGGCGCCCGGCGAAACCGGCCCGCGCGTGCTCGGGCCGGACATGCAGGCGCTGTTGCTGCGCTTCCCCAACGTCGTCGCCTGGGTCAACGGCCACACCCACATCAACCAGCTGCTGGGGCACGCCCAGCAGGCAGGCTCGCCCTTCGATGGCGGGTTCTGGGAAGTTAACACCGCTGCGCACATCGACTGGCCGCAGCAAAGCCGCCTGGTAGAGATCGCCGACAACCGGGACGGCACCCTGTCGGTCATCGTCACCATCATCGACACCGCTGCGCCGCCGTCCTCCGGCGGCCGCCTGGCCAGCCCGCTGGACCTGGCATCGCTGTCTCGCGAACTCGGCGTCAACGACTGGCAGGCGCCCAAGCCCGCCGGCGGCGTCAACGGCCGGCGGGGTTCGGTGCAGGACCGCAACGCGGAGCTGATCGTGCCAGCTCCCTCCTGGGTTGCCGCCCAATAACCAGTATCCGCCGGCTGGCCATCATCGGGCCGGGCAGCCGTGCCGGTGACACACGCAGATACCCACATCTGCGACCACCACGAGCGACGCCGTCACGCCAGCCGGCCGCCCATATCAGCGGCCATGCGCGCCGCGGTCAAGTCCAGGGCCCGGGCACTCGCCGGCTAGCGCCGCAGCCCGTCTCGGCCGGTCGCTCCGCTGCCCGACGGGAGGTTGACCAGGACGCAATCGGCGGCCGTGAGTGCTACTGCCGCGTCGGGGCGTGAGGTCGAGTAGATCGCCGAGAGAAGGAGTCCCTGACCCGGGCCACTTCCACCGTGCGGTCCTGCACGCCTTTGGTCATGGCGCGCTCCTGTCCTGTGGCCGTGCGGGGATCGTGATCAGCCGCCGACGACCCGCTCGGCCGGCTTGCTCACGTTGCCGTACCGGTCCACGGTGTAGACCACGATGGTGTATTTGTGCCCGGCCAGCAGGCCGGTCACCGTCGTGCTCTGACGAGTGCCGGAGTAAGCGGCGACCCCCGCGGACGGTCCGACGCCCCCCGGGTTGGCCGGCTCGACCCGGACCACGGTGTAGCGGTATCGGCTGAGGGCTGGGTTCTTCCAGGTCAGCCTGACTGCCTGGCTGCTCCTGGTCGCCGTGAGGTTGCTGACCTCGGCCGGCGGAGTCAGCACCGGGGCGCTGTCGTATTTGATCTCACCCGTCAGGGCGGGGGCAGCGCCCTCACAGTGCTGGATGAAGGTCGCGTCCAGATGCTCGAGGGACTGACCGGAGAAGCTGACCTGCTTGACCTGGAACGACCCGGTCACCGTGTCACAGCCATGGCTGTCACCGAAGACGTCAAGCACGTTTCCCGGGCCGGTGGCAGCGACATCGGGATAATTCCCGGCGGTGAGCTGGTGGCCGGCGGCGGGAGCTATCTGCGCGTCCCAGAACCACACTCCGCCGACATTAACGTTCTCGGTCAGCCCGGCGGGTGATCCGACGAAGTAAAACCCCGCGTTCGCGGCCGTGTAACTCCAGTTCTTGCCCTGTCCCACAAAGTCGCCGGGCTGGCTCTTCATCGTCAGGCTGGTTGTCCCCACCGGCACCGGGGAATCGAGTTGCACCTTGACCGCGGTCCTTCCCAGCCGGATCTGCAGGGCTGCGGTGCGCGGACCGGGCGGGGACGGCATGAAGCCCACGGACAAGGAGCAGGAGGAGCCGGGGGCCAGGACCTTGCCGCTGCACCGGTCCTTACTCAAGCGGAAATCGCTGGCCGCGTAGCCCGTCAGCGCGGCCCTGCTGACCGCGACCGGCTTGCGTCCGCGGTTCCTGACGTAGAGCGGGACGGTCGTGATCCCGCCCGCTCCCGTCGGCGGCCAGGTAATCGAGCTCGACGACACCACAAGACCGCCCGGCTGCGGCTCGCCGATCCGGATCTCGCCGAACAATGCCCCGGGTCCCGCGTCGCAGTACTGGGTGTACAGCAAGTCGAGCCGGGTGATCTTCGAGCCGGATGTGGCCAGGTCCCGCACGTCAAAAGAGCCGGTGTCCGCGTCGCATGCTCGTCCGCTGCCGTAGATGTCGAGGCCCGGACGCCCGGCAGCCCGCAGTTCCGCCTGCTGGACCCCGGGGAAGTAGCCCTCCCGGAATCTGGCCCCGCGGGGCGGGTTAACCACGAAGGTCCACGAACTGTCCACCGTGCCGCCGTTCACCGACAAGCTGATCCCGCTACGGGTGGCGGTCCCGCTGATGTTCGCGTTGGTCGCATCGAACTCCCGGGAGATTCCCTGCCCGATGAAGTCACCGGGCGCCGAGAACATCGTGACCACCATGTTGCGGGCCGAGACGGCCGGGGCGGCGCTGGCTGACGATGCCGCGAGCACCGGGACACTGGCGAGAATCACCGCCGCGCATGACATCCGTGCCAGTCGCCCGAACCCATGACCGCGCCGCTGCCGCATGGCGTTCCCCATCTCCGTCCAGGGCGCGCCGATGATTCCTGGCCGCCCGCGGTCCTCGCATACCCGGAGCATCTTCCTACATAGGGACGCCTGGGCGCTACAACGGTTTACCCGGTGCACGCAACTCCGGGGCGATTTGCCCCGGAACTCAGGCTCCTGTGCCGCTCGAAAATAGGATCCTGGCTGGGACCCTGGGTCTTCTCGGTTTCAGGCGGCTCGTTGGTATTCGTTGATCAGGCCGCTGAGGACCCGTTTTCGGCGTATCTGCCACGTGCCGGGGTCTGCTGCGGTGACGCGGGGACTGATGTCATCGTCCGGGACGCGCTGGCCGGTGCCCTGATGGGACCGGGCGGTGTTGTAATGCTCCTGGTATTCGGTCAGGACGGCGTGCAGGTGCGCCTGCTCGAGGATCAGGGTCCGGTCCAGCAGCTCCCGGCCAGGCTGAATAACCAGCGCATCAGCAGACAGACGATCTTGAGCAGCACCTGGTCAGCCAACCATCACCACGCCAGCATCGCAGGCAAACAGGCAGGCCAGCGACACGATCGAGTTTCCGGGCGGCACAGGATTCTCGGCACGCTCAGGGTTCCCGCCGACGGGATCCGGGCGGCCCGGTGGCCGGGGCTCAGCCCTCGGCCAGATAGCCGTACCGGTCGCGGAAGGCCTCGGGCGTGAGCCCTGAGGCCTCCGCGATCGGGCGGAGCTTCTCCGGATCCTCGAGGTCCTTGCGGTCCAGCCGGATCATGTACTCGCGGGCCACCCGGTACGAGCTCGACTCGACGTTCACCAGCCGGATCCGCACCCGCCCCGTCTCCGGATCGCTGAACGACCCGAAGGGCAGCGGCACCATGTGCCCTTCCTGGATCGTGATCATGCCGCCGGGCTCGTCGCCCTCCAGCAGCTGCTTCAGGTAGTCGACGGCGCTGTAGCCGAGGTCGCGGGTGTACTCGATGTCGAAGGGGATGGGGGGCGCGCACCGGAGCTCGTAGCCGATGTTCTTGCCCTCGACCGTGACGTTCTGCCCTCTCTCCTTGAAACGGTCCTTGACCTGCTTGGCCAGCAGCCGGTCCAGCTCGAGCTCGGCCAGCCGGACGTGGCCGTGCTCGTCCCGATCGACCTCCGGCATGGCCTTCTGGAGCTCGTCCTGGGGGAGGCGCAGGCCGATGCCCTCGGCCAGCACCGCCACGCCGAAGGGGCGGCCGTGGGCGATCCGCTTGAGCATCGAGGTCTCCAGGACGTCCACCAGGCGCGACAGCCGGATGGGCTCGTCGCGGGGGAACTCCTCGGCGATCATCGTGAGGGTCGCCCCGGCCGACTTTCCGATGCCCAGGGCCAGATGGCCGGCCGAGCGGCCCATGGCCACCACCAGGTACCACCGCTGAGTGGTGATTGCGTCGGTCATCAGGTTGCCGACGATCTGGACCCCCACGCTCCTGGCCGTCTCGAAGCCGAAGGTCGGCGCGCCGCCCGGTAGCGGCAGGTCGTTGTCGATGGTCTTCGGCACGTGTGCCACGCGCAGGGCCCCTCCGGCCGCCCCGGCCAGCCGGGCCGCCGAGAACGCGGTGTCGTCCCCGCCGATCGTCACGAGCGCGCCGATCCCCAGCTTCTGCAGCGAATCAAGACAGGCATGCAGCCTCCAGTCCGGGTCGGCGGCGTCCTCGTCGCGCACCGTCGGGTTGGCCCGTGAGGTCCGGATGATCGACCCGCCCAGGACGTGGATCCTCGACACGTCCGTGATGGACAGGGGCCGCGCCTCCTCGATCCGGCCCTCGATCAGGTGCTGGAACCCGTCCATGATCCCCAGGACGTCCCACCCGGAGTTCCGGGCCTCGATCGTGGCTGCAGAAATGACCGAATTCATCCCCGGGGCGGGACCACCGCCGCACAAGATCCCCAGCCTCACCCGCCCATCGTCCCAGGAACCAGGCGAACCTGACAAGCGGGCCAGCCCCGCACCTGCGCCGATCCGGACCGGACGGACGGCCTGGCCTAGGTGCCCACGCGCATACCGAGTTCAGCGTCCCGGTGGTCGGCGTGGCCAAAAGGGCGTAGTAGATCCTAGCGGGATGGTCCGGGGAGGATGTCGAGCACAAGGTGAGAGGAGCAGCAGGTGTTCGCTCATAAGATCATGGACTACACGGGCCCCGATGACGTTCTGTGGACCGAAGCTGACGAGCCAGCTGCCGATGGTGGCGTGCTGATCGACGTAATCGCCGCCGGTGTGTCGTTCGCGGACCTGCTGCAGACCAGGGGCGCCTACCAGATGAAAGTGCCCCTTCCGTACACGCCCGGCATGGACGCCGCCGGGGTGGTCCGGTCCGCCCCGCCCGGCACCGGGCTGGCCGCGGGCCAGCGCGTTGCGGTGCTGCTGGACTACGGCTGCTGGCAGGAGGTCCTGTCGGCTCCGGCAACAAGGGTGCTGCCGCTGCCGGACGGCATGAGCTTCGAGGCGGGCGCGGCCGCCCCCTTGAATTACCTGACCGCGCTGTTCGCGCTGGCCCGGCGGGCACGGCCGCAGCCGGGGGACACGCTGCTGGTGCATGGTGCGGCGGGAGGCGTCGGGACCGCCGCGATCCAGCTCGGGCGGGCGCTCGGGCTGCGCACCGTCGCGGTCGTCAGCGAGGAAGCGAAGAAGGAGTTCGCCTTGCAGTGCGGCGCGCACCACGCCGTCCTGAGCGACGGCTGGCTCGCCGCGGTGCGCGACCTGATCGGGGACCGGGCGGTTAACATCGTGGTCAACCCGGTCGGCGGGGACCGGATGACCGACAGCCTTCGCTCGCTGGCACCGGAAGGCCGGCTCGTCGTGGTGGGATTCACAGCCGGCGAGATCCCTGCCGTCAAGGTAAACCGGCTCCTGCTGGGTAACACCGGCGTGCTCGGCGCCGCCTCCCGGGAGTTCTTCGAGCAGCAGCCGGCAACACTGACCGGCCTGTGGGCCCAGCTGGTCAAGCTGCGGCGGGTCGGAACGCTGCCCGATCCTCCGGTCCAGACGTACCCGTTCGCAGACGCCCGCAGCGCCCTGCGCGCAATCGCCGACCGCAAAGCCCGGGGCAAGATCCTGCTAAGCAGCCAGGCCTAGCTCTACCTCCGGTTTGGACAGCGCTGCGCGTACAGCGGCGGAGTACAGCGAGCAGCTCAGCGCGGGATATACGTGGGACGAGCACCTCAACCGGGGATGCGGCGGCGACGCGCTCGCACCAGGGCCTCCCGGCCGTCCCCTGCAGTACATCGACTGCCGTGACCTGGCGGCCTGGCTGCTGCACGCGGCAGACGCCGGGATCTGCGGCACGTTCAATACCGTCAGCAAGCCAGGCCAGGCGACCATGAGCCGCCTGCTGGAAGCGGCCATGGCCGTCACCGGCTCGGCGGCCCGGCTGGTCTGGGTATCGCCAGAGGTCATCGAGAAGACCGGCATCAGGCCCTGGACCGAGCTGCCCATCTGGGTGCCGCCGGACGGTGAACTGGCCGGCCTGCACCAGGCCGGCGTCTCAGCCGCGTACGCGGCCGGGCTGAGGTGCCGCCCGGTCGAGGAAACCGTGGCAGGCACGTGGGCGTGGCTGCTGGCTGAGGGTGACCCGCTGCCCCGGCCGGGCATGCCTGCCCACGGCGTGGACCCAGAACGCGAGCGGCAGGCCCTCGCCATGGCCGCCAGCTGATATCCCGGGCCTGTGCCAGGGATGCGAAAGGGGGCATCGTGGCTACCACGACGCCCCGCAGGGCGACGACCAGCGAGCGCGGCTCAGCGCAGGCCGAGATCACCGGTCCTGACCCGCGCGGCGAACAACCGCCACTCCGCGGAGTGAAGATGAGCCTGGGGCCGCCGGATCTTTGGCATCCCCGCTCCGGGCACACGGCCGGACCGCTTACCATCAAATGATCACTGAATCAGCTGAGATAAAGGAACCATGGCTACTCTTACTCAGGTAACGCTCACCTGTGATGTCTGCGGGAAAGCAAAAGACGTCCAGACCCGCACGATGGGGCTCGACGGCAATATGTATGAGATTGACCTTTGCGCTAAGGATGGTAACGGCCTCAGCAAGGCCGCAGCCGGATACGTATCGAGGGCCCGGGCAATCACCACCCCACACGTAGCCCCCGGCAACGGGCGCCGGCCGCGCGCACGGACTGACACCGCTGCCGTCCGTGACTGGGCCAGGGCATCGGGCCTGGAGATTTCCGATCGGGGCCGCGTCCCGGCGGCCATCTTCCGCGACTACCAGGCGGCGCACTAGTACTCCAGCAGCACTTCGTGATTGGGCTTGGGTAGTATGCCGGTCTTGTGCTGACAGATGATGATCTCGCCGCGTGGATCGCGGGTTTAGATCCAGATTGCCCTGTCGGGCTGTCCACGGGTGGATGAGACTGGGCAGGTGTGCTGCCCGCTGACGTCGGCCGCCCTTGGTTCGTTCAGACCGTGGTTTAGATTGACGCGGAAGCCCTGCATGTGCCGGGTGTTCCCGGTTGCCGCTGCGAGCGCGGGTACTAGTGTCTTTGATCTTGATGGGCTTCGCGGGCAGCGCACCTGATCATCCTGGCCGGATGGGAAAGGGGTGCCCGGGATGCAGGTGCTGTATGAGCGGTGCGCGGGGATCGACGTGCACAAGGACCAGGTCACGGTGGCGGTCCGGACGCCAGGCTCCGGGCCGGGCAGGCGGGACACCCAGGTCCGCAAGTTCGGCGCGTTCTACGGGGTGCTGCGGGAGATGGCCCGCTGGCTGGCGTCGCAGGGCGTGACCCATGTGGCGATGGAGGCCACCGGCGTTTACACGATGCCGGTGTATCACGCACTACTGGAACCCGGCAGCTTCGGGCAGGTGCTGGTCTGCAACGCCGCGCACGTCAAGAACGTGCCCGGTCGCAAGACCGACGCGGTTGAACGCGTCGTGGCTGGCGGAGTTGCTGGAGTGCGGGCTGCTGCGGGGCAGCTTCATCCCCCCGGAAGACATCAAGGCGGTCCGCGACATCGTCCGCTACCGGCGCAAGATCGTGCAGGAGCGGTCCTCGGAGACCCAGCGGCTGGGCGGGGTGCTCCAGGACGCCGGGATCAAGCTGGACTCGGTGGCGTCCTCCATCGACACGGTCTCCGGGCTGGCGATGATCCGGGCGCTGATCGACGGGGAACGGCGCGGGGACGTACTAGCAGAGCTTGCCCGGGGCCGGATGCGGTCCAAGATGGGCGACCTGTCCCACGCGCTGGAAGGCCGCTTTGATGACCACCACGCGCTGATGTGCCAGCTGCACCTGAACCACATCGCCCACCTGAACGAGATGATCGCGAAGCTGGACGCCCAGATCGAGGCGATGATGGTCCCTTTTGCCCGCCAGCGTGACCTGCTGACCACCATCCCCGGGATCGGCCAGGTCGCCGCCGCCGCGATCATCTCTGAGATCGGGGCAGCCCCCGGCGAGTTCTTCGCCACCGCAGCGCACCTGGCCTCATGGGCCGGGCTGTGCCCGGGCAACCACGAATCGGCCGGGAAACGCAAGCATGGCAAGCCCCGCAAAGGCAGCCAGCACCTGCAGCCCCTGCTGGTGGAATGCGCCTGGTCCGCGGTCCGCACCCACGGGCGGCTCAAAGCCCGGTACCACCGGCTGGTGCTGCGGTTCGGCGGCTACCGCAACCCCGCCGCCAAAAAACGCGCCATCGTCGCCATCGCCCACACCCTGGCCGTGATCGTCTGGCACGTGCTGACCACCGAAACGACCTACACCGACCTCGGCCCCGACTTCTACGCCACCCGCAGCGACCCGGCGAAAGAAACCCAGCGGCTCATCGCCAAGCTCGAAGCCCTCGGCCACACGGTCACCCTCGCACCCGCCGCATAGCCAGGACCCGGCTCCGCTACCGCTCCACCGGGTGCTGCCGCGCCCTCGGCTGGGGCCAGTCTCGTACTAGATGACTTGTTCGCGCTGGTGGCTGGCCGGTTTCACCGGGTCGAGCCGCGGCGCCGGGCCCGGGCGTATGTGCGGGGCTTGTTAGCGCCGCTGGCCAGCAAGAACGGGTGGACCCTGGCCGAGGCCGCCGGGGATGCGACGCCGGATGGGATGCAGCGGCTGCTGAACGCGGCGGCCTGGGACGCTGACGGGGTCCGTGACGATGTGCGGGCCTACGTAGCCAGCATCTTGGCTCTGCTGATGGCGTGCTGGTGGTGGATGAGACCGGGTTCCTGAAGAAGGGCACCAAGTCGGCCGGGGTGCAGCGGCAGTACTCCGGGACGGCGGGCCGGGTCGAGAACTGCCAGCTGGGCGTGTTCTGCGCCTACGCCTCCAGCAAGGGCCGTGCCCTGATCGACCGCGAGCTGTACCTGCCCAAATCATGGGTGGCCGACCGGGACCGCTGCCGCGAGGCGGCGGTGCCCGATGAGATGGAGTTCGCGACCAAGACCGAGCTGGCCCGCCAGATGCTGGGCCGGGCGCTGGATGCCGGTGTTCCCGCCGCGTGGGTGACCGCCGATGAGGCTTACGGCAAGGATTACAAGTTCCGGTCCTGGCTGGAGCAGCGCCGCATCGGCTACGTCGTCGCCGTGCGCCTGCAACCAGGTCGTCCCCGGCAGTACCGGCACCTCCCGCGCCGATGTCCTGGCCGCGCACGCCCCGCAGCAGGCATGGAAACGCCGCAGCTGCGGCGACGGCGCCAAGGGCCCGCGCCTGTTTGACTGGGCGGTCGCCTCACTGCCGTGCTACGAGGACACCACCCCGCCGGGCTGGTCCCGGTGGCTGCTGGTGCGCCGCTCGCTCACCCGCAACAGCAAGGGCGAGCATGAACTGGCCTATTACCTGTGCTGCGCCCCCGCAGGGACGGCCGACGACGAGCTGATCCGGGTGGCCGGGGCCCGCTGGGCGGCCGGGGAATGCTTCCAGACCGCCAAGAACGAAACCGGCCTCGACCACTACCAGGTCCGCCGCTACGACGCCTGGTACCGGCACATCACGCTCGCCATGCTGGCGCACGCCTACCTGGCCGTCACGGCGGCGATCGCCCCAAAAGCCCTGGCAGCGGCCTCATCCCGATCACGCTCGGCGAGGTCCGCCGTCTCCTGGCACACCTGATCACCACCACCCCCGGCCGCGCCGCCGCCTGGGCCTGGTCCCGCTGGCGCCGCCGCCACCAGCACCGAGCCAAAACCAGCCACTACCAGCGAAGACAAGGCAAGAACACGAAGTGCTGCTGGAGTACTAGGGCGTGTCCCGTAGATCTTGGTGGGTCCTTTCCGCTCTGGATTGCGCCGTGGAGGATAACCGGCTGAAGCGGCATGACCTAAGTGATGCGGAGTGGGCGCGGCTGGAACCGTTGCTGCCTGCCCATCCGCGGCAGGGACACCGGTGGAATGATCACCGGCTGGTGATTAACGGAATCTTTTTCCGGACCCGGGCGGGATGCCCGTGGCGGGATCTGCCCGGGCGGTTCGGGAACTGGAAGACCGTCTATAACCGGCACCGCCGCTGGTGCGGCGACGGGACGTGGGAGAAGATCCTGGACCGGTTCCGCGCCGGCTGCGATGAGGGGCACGGCACGGCGTGGACGGTGGCGGCAGACGCGACGGTGGTCCGGGCGCACCAGCACGCCGCCGGGGCGCGGCGGCAGCCGCCCGGCGATATTGACCCGGCGCGGCTGGCCGTAGCCGGGCTGAGCGCCCCGGTGCGCATCAGGGGCTGAAGCGAATTACAAGGACCGGGAAACGTTAGGCCGGTCCCGGGGCGGCCTGACCACCAAGGTTCACCTGCTGGCTGACCCGGCCTGCCTGCCGCTGGCCCGGGTGACCAGCTCCGGGCAGCGCCACGACTGCCTGGCCTTCCTCCCGCTGATGGAGCGGCTCAGCATCGCGCGCCAGGGCCCCGGGCGGCCCAGGACCCGCCCGGCCCGGGTTCTGGGCGATAAGGCGTACTCCAGCACCGCGATCCGCGCTCACCTGCGCCGCCGCGCCATCAGATCCGGCCGGCAACCGGAGTGGTTCGCTCATCCCAGGCGAGCGCCACCCCGTGCTGCGCGGCGCGGTCAGTGAACAGCCGCACGGCCTCGGAGTTGCCGATCGACTCCGTAGTGTCGTCCTCGGCTGGTGTATCGAGGGACGGAACCCGGTGGACGTACTCCCCGGCGATGCCCAGCGGCTCACGGCTGGTGGCGAGCAGCACGACGTTCGGGCAGCTCCGGAGGAGTGCGTCCGCCAGCTTGGCGCACGCATCGATGACGTGCTCGCAGTTATCCAGCAGCACAAGGAGGCTGTGCCGCCCGACGGCGTCGATAAGGGTGTCGGCCGCTGGTCGGCCCTCGTCCACTGGTATGCCGAGCACGTTGGCCACGGTGACCGCGACGAGTTCCGGATCCTGCAGGGGCGCGAGATCCACGAACCATACTCCGTCGCCCGAGCCATCCAGGAGCCCCGCTGCGAGCTGGAGCGCGAGCCGGGTCTTGCCCGCGCCACCCGAGCCGGTGAGAGTCACGAGACGAGAAGCTGCAATCAACCGGCCCACCTCGCTGAGCTCAGCCTCGCGGCCGATGAAGCTGGACACCTGGACCGGGAGGTTGTTCAGTAGCTTCGGGTTGTCCAGCGACCGAAGTGGCGGGAAAGCCGTCGCGAGTCCGTCCGCCTCCAGCTGGAAGATCTGTCCGGGCCGTCCCAGGTCCTTCAACCGATGCAGCCCGAGGTCCTTCAGCGATGCGCCCACCGGCATCGAGTCGCCGAGCAGGCTAGCCGTTGCCGCCGAGACCAGGGTCTGCCCTCCGTGGCCGACTGCCGCAACCCGGGCAGCCCGGTGAACGCTGAGACCAACCAGGCCGGCTTCGGTCCGCAACGCCTCACCGGAATGAACGCCCATGCGGACGCGGACTTGTTCGCCTGCTGGCCACGAGCAGGAAAGAAACGCCCGCTGCATCTCGATCGCCGCGGCAATGCAGGCACTCGGCGACGAGAACACGGCGAAGAACGCATCACCTTGAGTGTCAACCTCCTCGCCGCCGTGCGCGGCGAGGCTCGCCCGGATCAGCCGATGATGATCGGCAAGTACCTGCGCGTACCCGTCGCCCAGGCGCACCAGCAACGCCGTGGAGCCCTCGATATCAGTGAAGAGAAATGTGAGCGTTTGCGTAGCCAACAGCCCGGGACTTTCATCTGGCGTTGACGCTGACCGTGGCGAACAGAAGGCCAGCGACCCCCCTCAAAGACGCATTGAAAGCAGCGTACTTCAGCCGTTGCGGCGTCGTCGACCTCACCTTGGTGTGCGAACCAGGTGATGAGACTTGCATGGGGGACGGTTACCGCCAACGCTTATCTCTGCGGCCATCGCTAGCGGCCACTGCAGATCACCCGATCTGGGTGACAGCTCATGGCATCAACGGACCGGTGGCCGTGTAGGCGGTTGCAGGTGCTCACTGCCACGAGCAACTGGTCACGCTGCGCTATGCTGTCTGCCGCGATGTGTGGTGTGCGGCATCGCGGGTGCCGTCCCCCGTGCCCGAGGGCACGACCACCCCCACGCGTCCGCACCCTCGCCCGCGCCTGGCTGTTCGTCATCTGGCCTTCTGATGAGCACGCCAGAATGACCCGAAGGTTTTATTGATCGTTACCCCACCTGTGCCAGCCGCGGGCTTAGCATTTGGCTGCCCCCAGAAGGAGGTCCGAGATGTCGCGGTTGGTCATGGTGGTGCTAGTCGTCCTCGGCATCCTGGCGGTGGTCGTGGGCATCATCTACCTGGTCGAGCCCATCCACTCACTGCCTTCGTTCTTTCCCGGCTCCGCCTCCCACGGGCGGGGTTACCATCACATCCGCGGATATGTCGCCATCGTGGTGGGCATCATCTTGCTGATCATTGCCGCGGTGGCCGGACGTTCCCGTCGCCGTGCGTACTAGTGCCGCGTCAGGCTACGTTTGCCCGGATGACGACCTGGCGGAGTCGTTCGTCGTAGGCGTGGTTGTTGCGCCAGATGATGTAGCGGCGGACCATGCTGGCCTGCTCGCGGTGTCGAAGTAGCGGTGGGCGAGGTAATCGCGCATGCGGGCGGTCTGCCGCCAGGGGATCGACAGCTGCGTGACCAGCAGGTCATCCAGCCCGAACAGGCTCAGCCCGGGCGGGAAGTCGGCGAGCAGGTCCACGTCACTGTCGGGCGGTCTTCGCTGCGGGCCACGCTGCCGAATACGCGCAGGTTGCTGACCCCATGCGCGGCGGCGGCGACCAGGCCCTCCCGGTGGCGGCGCGCCCGGCGGCCCACGACAGCCGCCGCGGGCGGCCCGGCTGCCGCCGCAAGCCCCGGGTCAGTTCGACGACCAGGCCACCGGACAGGCCGCCTCGCTGCGGGTGCGAGCGGATGGCATGAATCGCAGCCTGGATGTCAAGCTAGGTTAGGTGCTGGCGTTCCCGGGAGTTCACAGCGCGACCAGGCCGCGCTCGACTCGTTCACGCACTCCGGGTTTAAGGTCGGCGGCTGGGATCAGGTCGACCCGGGTGCGGTATTCTTCGCCGGTACTGCCCGGACGCGGCCTGTGACCAGGGGACCTGTGACTGGTAACGAAGATCGCTGGGGGGCGTGACATGCTTGCGGTCCGCTGGCATGCCAGAGGCGCGGTCCGGGTCGACGAGGTGCCACCGCCTCCGCCGCCCAGGCCAGGTGAGGTGCAGCTGCGGGTGGGCTGGTGCGGTATCTGCGGCACCGACATCGAGGAGTGGCTGAGCGGCCCGGGGTTCATTCCGGTCAACGTGCCGCACCCGATCACCGGGACCCGCGCGCCAATCATTCTCGGCCACGAGTTCGCCGGCCGCGTTGTGGCGGTTGGCGACGGCGTCGCCGAACCCCAAACGGGCCAGCGGGTCGCGGTCAACACGATCGTCTTCTGCGGCACCTGCCATTGGTGCCGGCGCGGCGAGGTCACCCGCTGCCCGCAGCTTGGCGGGCTTGGCCTGCACGGCGACGGCGGCCTTGCGGAGCTGTGCAACGCACCGGCCCGAATGTGCCTCCCGCTGCCTGACACGGTGGCCGACGACGAGGCGCCGCTGGTGGAGACCCTCGCGGTCGCGGTGCGGGCATTGCGCCGCGGCATGCTCCGGCCTGGCGAGCAGGTCGCGGTGGTGGGCGCGGGCGCGGTTGGGCTGATGGCAGTGCAGGCAGCGCGCGCGTTCGGGGCAGGCAGCGTGGCGGTCGTCGAGCCGCTCGCGGGCCGGCGGAGCCTGGCCTGCCGCCTGGGTGCCGACCGTGCCGTGCCGCCGGATGACGCGGCGGTGCTCCAGGCCGATGTCGCCGTGGAGAGTGCCGGCCGTCCGCACGCCGTAGCAACCGCGGTCCGGGCCCTGCGTTCAGGCGGCCGTGCGGTCCTGCTCGGCCTGGGCACCAGGCCGGTCAGCGTGCTGCCCATGGACCTAGTCGGCGCGGAGAAGTCGATCATCGGCTCGCTTTCACATGTTTGGGACACCGACTTCCGCATAGCGCTCGGGCTCATGGGCAGGGGCGTCGTGCAAGCCGCGCCGCTGGTCACCGACCGCATCCCGATCACCGCCGCGGTAAGCGGCGGCTTTGAGCTGCTCAGGGACGAACCGGAGAAACACTTGAAGATCCTCGTTCGGCCAGGCGGCACCCGATGACCGCGGATCGCCAGGGCGTGGCCCGGCCCGACCTGGCCGCGGCGCGGCTGTATACGGCGGTCGTGTCGGACATTCTCGACGGCCTCGGGCACCGCGACCACACCCTCGACCCGGCGATCCGCCTACTAGGCGGCGCGGCCGATGTGGTCGTCGCGGGCTGGGCCAACCCCTTTCTCGTCGCCGAAGCCGGGGAGATCCCCGCAGAGCCATACACCGGCGAGATCGCTGCACTCGATGACCTCGCGCCTGGGGAGGTCGTGCTGGTGGCCGCGGGCGGCTCGGCCCGTGCCGCTTGCTGGGGCGAGCTGTTCTCGACCGCGGCCCGCGCCCGCGGCGCCCGCGGCACCGTGATCGACGGCTACTGCCGTGACCAGCGCCGCATCATGGGCATGGGTTACCCAGTATGGTGCCGCGGCGGATTGCCGCTGGACTGTAAGCGCAGGACCGCGGTGACCGCGTGGCGGCAGGCCGCGGTCGTTGGCGGCCTGCTGGTCCAGCCCGGTGATCTCGTGGTCGCCGACGTTGACGGCGTCGTGGTCGTGCCCGCCGGGCTTGCGCCGGAGGTTGTGCAGCGTGCGGCGCAGAAGGCGGAGAAGGAGAACGGGCTGCGTGACGCTCTTGCCCAGGGGAGCACGCTGCGCGACGCATATGACCGCTTCGGCGTCCTGTGAGCGTGACAGCGGGAGAGGGAGTCACCGTGCCAGCCTTTCGGTGTGGGCAAGCCGGTCGGTGCGGTCGGCCTGCACACCGGAAAGATCAAAGTGAGTGGCACATTGAGGATCGGGTGCTTGTGACCAGGCGATTTGCGGGGGATGGGCGGCCTTTCGGCGGGTGCCCTTGGGGTGATCAGCAAGCTCCCCGGTCGTTACGCAGCTAAGTGACGGGCCGGGGCCGGGAAGCTCGCTGTCTGTGGTCTGTCTGGTTAGCGAACCCGGGCCCGCAGGAACTTCCCGATCTGCTCCGTGGCCTCGGCTGCCTCGGGGGTGCCGAACATGATCGGGTAGACGTGGGGCAGGCCCTCGCCGATCTCCAGGGTGACGTCGACTCCGGCTTGGGTTGCTGCTGTGGCCAGGCGTTCGGAATCGCTGAGCAGCAGGTCGGCGGTGCCTACCTCGACAAGCAGCGGCGGGAGCCCGGATAGTGAGGCGAACAGTGGCGATGCCAGGGGCGTTTTAGGGTCAGCCCCGGCCAGGTAGCCGGAGGCGAACTGACGGAGCATGGCGGGGGTAGAGACCGGATCCTGCTCGGCGCACTCGGTCATCGAGGCCCCCGAGCTGGTCAGATCCACCGTCGGGGACATCAGCGCGGCGGCCGCGGGCAAGGCCTCCCCGGCGTCACGCAAGGCCACCAGCAGGGCGACCGCGAGCCCTCCGCCGGCCGAGCCGCCGGCCACCGCTATTGATCGTGCGCTCAGGTCCTGGCCGGTGCGCAGCCAGCGCCAGGCGGCCAGGACGTCGTCGATGGCGGCCGGGAAGGGATGCTCGGGGGCCAGGCGGTATTCAGGGAACAGCACCCGCATCCCGCTGGCCCGTCCCAGCCGGGCCGCCAGCTCCCCGTCGCTGCGAAGCGACCCCAGCTCGTAACCTCCGCCATGCAGGAAGAGGAGCACCCGGCCGGTGTCGGTTCCCGGGGCGGCAAGCCAGTGGGCTGGCACCCCGCCAGCGGTCACCTCCGTCACCAGCACGTCGTCAGGCACCGGATGAAGGCGGCCCGCGGGGGCGAAGGCAGCGCGGCGCTCTTCCAGCGCCGGCGGGGCCTGGCCGGCGCTGGCCTTCTGCCGGTCCCTGATGGCGTCCATCAAGTCCTGCATTGCCTGGCTCGGCATGTCGGCATCTCCTTCGGCATGGGCTGCCTGTCTGACACGGCGTGGATGGCGCTTCGGCGGCCGGCCCAGAAGGCCGGCGCTTCCCCCAATTGCTCCTTACAATCGCCCTGGCAACCCTAACGACCGCGTTGCCGCGCCTCTGCTGCCGAGAGCTACAGGTCCAGACGACCCAGCCGCCGTACGCCCCGGTATGGCCCGGCATTTCCTCTCAACGTATGTTCGGCCAGGCTGCGGGCATTGCGAACCTGAGAACGCGACGGCCCCCAACCTCAGCCGGCGATCGCCGCCCCGCCCGGCCGGCGCGCCGGGCTACCCGGCACCGACGGCCACCATCCACGAGGCGGCCACCAAGCTCGCGCCCCTGTCCGCGTGGACAGCGAGGGTCTGGGGGCTCATGCAGCCTTAAGCGCCAGCCCCGCCCCGCTGTGTCCTCGCACAGCAGCACGCGCCAAGGCGGCGGCGCCCTCCCTAACCCGTGAGGGTCTCCCCGTCCGAGAACACTTCGCTGAGCCGCCCGGTGCTGACGTCAAAAACGAACCCCCTGACCGGAACGTCCGGCGAGATCCATGGATGTGACCTGGCCTTCTGAATCTGCTCCTTGGTGTTCACCTGGGCGTCGGTGAAGCTGTAGAACTTGGCCGGCGCAATCGGCGCCCGCCCCGTCTCCTTGCGGAGCCGGGCCTCCAGTTCGCTGTCGGTGAACCTGAGCATCCCGCAGTCGGTGTGATTGATGATCATTATCTCCCGGGTGCCCAGCAGCCTGGTTGACAGAACAAGCGACCGGACCGCGTCGTCATCGATCACGGTGCCGAAGTTCCTGATCATGTCCACATCGGCAGGGGCCAGACCCAGCATCTGCTCGATGCTGGTTAGCCGGGGATCCGCGCAGGTGACGATCGCGATCTTGGGCGCCGGCGGTCCCCCACGGGCGGGGTCGTAGCCGTTGGCGATGGTTGCATTCGCGCTCAGCGCCTCGTCAATGAGACTCATGACCCTTCTCCTTCTCCCTGGGCGTGCCGGCTTTGCCCTCGGCCGGGCCGTAGCCGCATAAGTTCTCCAGCTCCACCAGCAGCGCACCGGCGCGCTCGGTAGCAGCCAGCACGCCCCGCTGCAACAGCGGGAACCGGCTCCGGCCACTGCGTATACGGGGCATTAACAGACTGGTACACCACCGAGGCGCCGTTGGCCGCATCCGCGGCCGCCTCGGGATCGGCGAGATCCGCGGGCCGCCAGCCAATCCCCCCAGCCAGCGTGACTGGCCGGTGCCGGGACACCGCCCGGACCGCGGCACCCAGCCCGGCCAGTTGCGCGGAAAGAGCACTTCCGGCCTGGCCCGCCCCGAACACCACGTGCAGCCGGGCCTCACCCATGACGCGGATCCTCTCGCTGACCCTCAAGTAACCCGGCGGTCAGCGACAGCCGAGCCTCGACCGCTGACACCGACGCTACGTTTCCTCCCTAGAAACTAGGAATAGATTTCTGAAAGTTTTGACCAAGCTTGACTCGGCCAGAGTGAGGCTGCCGGCCCGCGGCCGCATCGCCGTCTCGGCCCGGTTGACGGTTGCGACGCGCCCGAATGCGGCCCGGGAATCGCCGCTCATTACAACTCCCCACCGAAACGCTCATCCCGGCTACTCGCCGAAGGCGGCGCGGATGTCGTCGCTCGTGCTCCCGGCCATCCGCGCGGCTGCGGACTGGCCTGCGGCCTCCTGGATGTCCAGCACCACCTCGTCCGCGACGATGGCGGGGTCGATGCGCATCACCGCGTAACCGCCGACGGCGCCGGCCCCGAAACCGGGAGCGAACACCCGGGTGGGGCGGGTTATCACGCCCTCGCGCACGGCATCGTGGACCGCGATCGGGATGCTCGCTGCCGACACGTTGCCCATCTTCTCGACGTTGAAATACAGCTGGTCAGCGCCCAGCCCGGCCTGGCGCGCCAGGTTGAGGATCATCGTCTTGTTGGCCTGGTGCGGGATGATGAGCTCAATGCTTTCCAGCAACGTCCGCCCGGCGTCGTCCGGATCCGGCTGGGCGCGGAGTTCGTCGAGCATCTGGGCCAGGTAACGCTGAACCAGGGACTTGACCTCGGGACCGTACACGGTGATGTCATTGTCGAATTCCGGGTTCGGCCAGATGATCGAGTTGACCTCGCTGTGCGGGCCGCCTGCGTAGGTCTGCACGACCTCCACGTCGCCGGCCGCGTCCGGGGCAGCCGGGGCGATGACCATCGCCGCGGCGCCGTCCCCGAAGATCATCCGCGAGGTGCGGACGCTGCCGATCTTGTCGGAGAACTTCTCCACGCAGACCAGCAGGACCGGGCGGCTGACCTCCTGGAGCTGGCGGATGGCCTCGGCCAGCCCGTAGGGCAGCCCTGCGCAGGCCGCTACCAGGTCAGCGGAGGCGTGCGTCTGCTGCAGGCCAAGCTCGCCGGACAGCCAGCAGGCCATCGACGGAATCTGCCGGTTACTGGTGCAGGTGCTGACCAGCACCGCGCCGATTTCCCGGGGCGCCCGGCCGGCCTTCGCCAGCGCAGCCCGGGCCGCATGCAGGGCCAGCTCTTCCGGCTCACGGCTGGTGTAGCGGCGCTGCACGATACCGGTCTTCGCGCTGATCTCGTCTGCGCTCATCGGCGACCAGGAGAAACTGGCGTTCCTGATGACGTCGGCGTTGTCACAGACGTGCTCGCCGCGCACAATAGCCAGCGCCTCAAGCTTCGGCTGGACCGCGAACGCCTCCCGCACCCGCACCGGCGGGTAGGGGGCGGCTGGTGCGACGGCATCGGGCGGCCCGTGCCGGGCTGGCCGGGAGGACGGCTTCGCCGGCGCCGTCGGGACCAGCGGCCGCTGCGCGCTTCACCCGGTCGATGAACGCCATCACATCGCGGTTGCGGGGATGGAACGCGACCACGAAGTCATCGTCGCCGATCTCGGCAGGCCGGCGCAGCTCGGTGCGGGAACGGTCCCACGGGTACTGGTTGTGCAGCACCATCGCCCAGCGCATCAGCGCTTCCAGTTCGGGGACGTTCTCGTGAACGTCGGCAATGTCCTCGGTCCGGAACATCGGGTAGTCGGGGTCGTGCTCGGGCAGCACGAACGTCAGCGCGTCGGCCCGGCCCAGGAACTCGGCCACGGTTGGCTTGATCGCCGGCAGTTCCGTTGCGTGATGCAGCTTGTTGCGGAACAGGTCGAACAGCAGGCTGAACACCGTGTCCTCGGTGGCAGGATCCCACGTGGCAGGCAGCTCACGGAACGCGCTGCTCGACCGCGGTAACTTTGCGCTCGCCGTCTTTCCACGGGGTCAGCACCGGCAGGAAGACATCGTCGCGATGCTTCGCGAGGTCACGCCAGCGCGTTGGCCGCTTATCGAACATGGTGATCGCGTACCGATTGGCCCAGTACAGGTTCTGGCCGAGATCACGCAACAGTTCGAAGCGCCCTGAGTAGCCTCCGGACTCGAGACGGGCCAGGATATCGGTCCCAGTCGGCGCCTTCGCTTCGAAATCCCGCTCGATCACCGCGGTGAACTGGTCGAGTGTTTCGAGCACCGAGAAGTCCAGGTCACCAAGGAAATTGGCGGGGAACACCAGACGACCGTGCCGATTAACCACGAACGTTTTCACTGCCACCTCGCCGCCAGTCGCGGGCTCAATGGGCTGCATGGCCAGCGTGACCAGCACAGCTGGTTGCGATCCGGGGTCCTGGAAATCACGCGACCACATCCCTCCGCTACCCGAAATGCGGCAGCCAAACGTGGCCGGCCAATCAGGGAGGGCCGCGACGACCGAGTCGGGCAGGAGCGGATCACGCGCCGCAAAAACGGACGAACGCCACTTGTTCCTCATTGACCACAGCAAGGCCACCCGTCCACTGGTGCTCGATGGCTTTCCGCGGCAACAGGATGAAAGCCATCGGCACGATCAGCGGTTTTGGGGTCATCCCCAGACTTTTCGCCGGGATCACGTTTAGCCACACCTCATGGGGCAGCGTGCTCTCTAGAGCCGTCCGATCGGCGCATCTCGCGCCACCTACGACAAGGCAGAGGACGGTTGCGACCGTGGCGTTGCGGCCGAGCGTCTAAGCGTCCGCCAGTGACCTGTGCCTCCGCCGGTTCAGGAGGAGCCAGCTATGCCGAGAACGCATACTTCCCCCCGCCAGCGTGCCGAAGAGCTGCAAGCGCGCGTCGAGCAGCTGCTTGACACCAAAGAATTTCCTCCCCCGCAGGACTTCGCCGCGTCAGCCAGAGTGGGCGATACCGCCGTCTATAAGCAGGCAGCGGATTCGCCGGCGTGGTGGGCCGAGCAGGCGCGGCAGCGGCTGGACTGGCAGACCCCGTTCAGCACCGTCCTCGACGACAGCAACCCCCCGTTCTACTCGCTGGTTCGCTGACGGCCAGCTGAACGCGTCCTACAACTGCCTCGACCGGCACGTGAACGAGGGTCACGGGGACCGGGTCGCCTTCCACTGGCATGGCGAGGAAGGTGAGCAGCGCGAACTGACCTACGCCGAGATCCTCGGCGAGGTACAGCGGCTGGCTAACGGGCTGAAGGCCCGGGGCATCGGCAAGGGAGACGTGGTCGGCATCTACCTGCCGATGATTCCCGAAGTCGTCGTGGCCATGCTGGCCTGCGCCCGCATCGGTGCCCCGCACAACGTCGTGTTCGGTGGCTTCTCGCCCTCCGCCGTCGGTGAGCGGATGGCAGTGTCCAGCGCGAAGGCGCTGATCACCACAGATGGCGCCCGGCGCAGGGGCAAGACGGCCCCGATCAAGGAGGCCGTCGACGAGGTGATCTCCGGCCTGGACAGCCTGAGCACCGTCGTGGTGGTCAAGAGCACGGGCACGCCCTGCGACATGCGGGAGGGCCGTGACGTCTGGTACGGCGACCTGCTGGCCGCCGCAGACCCCGAGTGCCCGGCCGAGCCGATGGAAGCCGAGCATCCCCTTTTCCTGCTCTACTCGTCCGGCTCCACGGCGAAGCCCAAGGGAATCGTCCACACCACCGGCGGCTACCTCACAGGGGTAGCCACCACCACGGCCATGGTCTTCGACCTTGATCCCGCGCGTGACGTCTTCTGGTGCTCCGCCGATGTCGGCTGGATCACCGGCCACTCCTACATCGTGTACGGCCCGATGGCGAACGGGTGCACCTCGGTGATGTTCGAGGGCGCGCCCGACTATCCGGACAAGGACGCCTGGTGGGACGTTATCGAGCGGTACCGGGTGTCGATCTTCTATACGGCACCGACGGCGATCCGGGCCGCCATGAAGTGGGGTGCGGAATACCCGGCCCGGCACGACCTGGCCTCCCTCAGGCTGCTCGGCTGCGTCGGCGAGCCGATCAACCCGAAGGCATGGCTGTGGTACTACGTCGTGATCGGCGGCGAGCGCTGCCCGGTCGTGGACACCTGGTGGCAGACCGAGACCGGCGCCATCATGATCTCGCCGCTGCCTGGCATCACCGTGGCCAAGCCCGGGTCGGCCACCCTCCCGCTGCCCGGTGTGTCGGCGGCACTGTTCGATGAGGACGGCCAGGAGGTCAGCGAGGGCAGCGGGGTGCTGGTGCTGACCCAGCCCTGGCCGAGCATGCTGCGCACCCTGTTCGACGACCCCGACCGCTACGTGGAGACCTACTTCTCGCGGTTCGGGCCGCGTACCTACTTCGTCGGGGACGGCGCCCGGCGGGACGAGGACGGCTACTTCTGGATCACCGGCCGTATCGATGACGTGATCAACGTGTCGGGGCACCGGCTGTCCACCGCCGAGATCGAATCGGCCCTGGTCGGCCACGCCGCCGTGGCGGAGGCGGCGGTGATCGCGGAGACCGATGAGACGACCGGGGCCGCGATCGTGGCCTACGTGACCGTAGTCGGGGAGACCGACGCGGGGCCTGAGCTGGCCAGCGAACTGCGCGACCACGTCGGTACCCAGATCGGCAAGTTCGCCCGGCCGCGGCGGATCATCTGGGCAGCCGACCTGCCCAAGACCAGGTCCGGAAAGATCATGCGGCGGTTGCTCCGGGACATCGCGGAAGGCCGCGAACTGGGCGACGTCTCCACCCTGCGCGACCCCTCGATACCGGAGGAGCTGCAAAAGGCCGCGGCCAACGAAGGACCAGCAGTAACCACGAGCGACTACCGGATGGGAACACATGATGACTTCTTCCACGAAGCAACCGGACCTGGCGCGAAGGTGCCAGCCGGCGCCCAGGGCAGCGGTGTCCGGGGCAGGGTGGCGCTGGTGACCGGCGGCACCGGCGGGATCGGCGCCGCGGTCTGCCGCGCCCTGGCGGACCAGGGCGCGTCTGTCGCGGCCGGTTACTGGCATCACCCGGAACGGTCCGAGAAGTTCGCCGCCAGCATGAACGCCGATTACCCCGGACAGAAGGTCACGGTCCACGAGGGCAACATCGGCGTGGCCGATGACTGCCGGAACGTGGTCCGCGAGGTGATCTCCCAGCACGGCCGGCTCGACATCCTCGTCAACAACGCCGGGATCGCCATCGACCGGACGGTGGCCAAGATGACAGACGACGACTGGCACAAGGTGATCGACGTCAACCTGTCTGGTGCGTTCTTCATCGCCCAGGCCGCGCTGGAGCACATGATCGAGCGCGGCACCGGCCGGGTGGTGAACGTGTCCTCGGTCATCGGCGAGACCGGCAACATCGGCCAGGCGAACTACGCGGCGTCCAAGTCAGGCCTGTTCGGCCTGACCAAATCGCTGGCCCGGGAGGCGATCTTCCAGCTCAACAAGGCCGGACGGCCGCCAGGCGACGGAATGGGAGTCACCGTGAATGCGGTGACGCCCGGCTTCATCGCGACCGAGATGCTGGCCGGGATGCCGGACAAGGCGCTGGACCGGGTCCGCGGCCAGATCCCGGTGGGACGCCTGGGCCGCGCGGACGAGATCGCCCGGGTGGTCTGCTTCCTCGCCGCCGACGACTCCGCTTACATCACTGGGCAGATGTGGGCGGTCAACGGTGGCCTGGACATGTGAGGAGAGCAAGCATGCCTAACTCCCCGCGGGCTGGCCCTGCGCCGGAGGCGGAGGGCATCGCCGCGATCTTCGGCCAGCCGCAGCCGCGCTACCGAGCTACCAAGGAGATAACGAATGACCGCACAGCAGTCGTCCTGGCAGGACGGGGAGCGAGCGGCCGATGCGCTCGGGCCCGAGGCCGGGCTGGTGGCGCGGATAGATCCGGCCGGCTTCGCCGGCTCGGTGGGCTCCGTGCTGTCCCGGGCTGCGCGCCAGCCGGACGCCGTGGCCGCCGCGACCCTCCGGTTCGGCACCAGCGTCGCCAGGATCGGCCCGGCCGCGTTGTCCCGCTGGGCCGGCCGGGATTCCGAGCCGCCGCTTCCTGCTGACCCCAAGGACCGCCGGTTCGCCGACCCGGCCTGGGAGGCCAACCCGGCGTTCTTCGCCCTGCGCCAGTGGTATCTCGCCGCGCGCCGGTACGGGGAGGATCTGCTGGCGGCCGGCTCGGGTGATCCAGGCGCGGACGCGAAGGCGCAGCTGGCGGTCGGCCTGCTGTCTGACGCATTCGCTCCGACGAATCTGCTGGTCACGAACCCGGCGGCGGTGAAACAGGCCTTCGACACCGCAGGCGCTAGCGTGGTCCGCGGTGCCCGGAACTTCACCGCGGACCTGGCGCACAACCGTGGTCACCCGCAGCAGGTTGACCGGGAGCCGTTTGAGCTGGGCCGCAACCTCGCGGCCACGCCGGGGAAAGTGATTTTCCGCAACGAGCTCATGGAACTCATCCAGTACGCGCCGCAGACGCGCAAGGTGCGCGCGATCCCGCTGCTGGCGAGCCCGCCCTGGATCAACAAGTACTACATCATGGACCTGGCACCGGGGCGCAGTTTCCTGGAGTGGGCGGTCCAGCATGAGCGCACCGTGTTCGCGATCTCCTACCGCAATCCCGGGCCCTCGATGCGGGACGTCTCGCTGGAGGACTACCTGATCGAGGGACCCCGCACAGCCCTCGACGTAATCGGCGACATCACCGGCGCGGACAAGGTCGATATCGCCGGGCTTTGCCTGGGCGGCGCCCTGACTGCGATGCTCGCCGCCTACCTGGCCCGCACGGCCGACGACCGGGTCGGCTCGCTCACCTTGCTGAACACCCTGCTCGACTACAGCCAGCCCGGCGTACTCGGCGCTTTCACCGACGAGAAGACCGTGGCCCGGCTGGAACGGCAGATGGAGACCAAGGGCCTGCTCGAGGGATCGCAGATGGCCACGACGTTCGACCTCCTGCGGGCCAATGACCTCATTTTCAGTTACGTGGTGTCGAACTGGCTGATGGGACAGAAGCCGCCGGCCTTCGACATTCTCGCCTGGAACGCGGACAGCACCCGGCTGCCCGCGGCGATGCACTCGTTTTACCTGCGATCGCTTTATCTCCGCAACGAGCTGGCCCGGGGTGAGCTGGACACTGGCCGGCCAGCGGCTGGCGCTGGCTGATGTCAAGAGCGATACCTACGTAGTGGGCGCGATCAACGACCACATCGTGCCGTGGGAAGCGTCGTATGAGGCGCACCGCCTCCTCGGCGGCACGGTGCGTTATGTGCTGAGTTCCGGCGGCCACATCGCGGGGATCGTCAACCCGCCCACCCCAAGGCCCGCTACGAGGTGGCCGAGGACTATCCGGATAGTCCCGCGCAGTGGCGGGCGGCGGCCGAGCGGAAGACCGGCTCCTGGTGGGAGGACTGGGCGGACTGGTCCGCCGCACGCGCCGGCTCGCCTGGCGCCCCGCCTCCAATGGGCAGCGACCGCTACCCCCCGATCGGCGAGGCACCCGGCAATTATCTCCGGGAATGAGCCGCCGCCGGCAGACGGCTTCGCGGCTCCCGGACTCCTGCCGGATGGACTCCGCTTGACAATAGGCGCCATCCGGAGCAGCCGTCGCTTTCACCCGGTCGGCCTAGCCTTCGCCGGCCCGAACCGTGCCTGCGCCCAGCCGGCGAGCCGCTAGGTATCGGCTTCGGCGGCGACTCCGATGGCTGTAATGCGAGGCGGCGTAGGCCGCGTCGTAGATGGTGAGGTTGAGCCTCCCCCCGTGTGGTGGACACCCGACCTGCCAGGCTGTGCCTGGCGGAGGGAGTCCCGATGGGACAGCAACGCCGGCAGTTCTCGCCGGAATTCAAGGCTGATGCGGTCGCGCTGGTGCGGTCGTCGGGCCGGCCGATCGCCGCGATCGCCCAGGAGCTGGGCATCGGCGAGTCGAACCTCAGTTACTGGCTGAAGAAGGACAGGGAAAGCCGCACGGCAGCGGATCCGGGCCGGTTCGAGGCCGAGTCGGCGGAGGCCAGGGAGAACGCAGCGCTGCGCCGCCGGGTGGCGGAGCTGGAGGTGGAGCGCGAGATCCTGAAACGAGCCACGGCCTTCTGGGTGAAGGAGTCGCGCGCGTGAGGATCTTCGCGTTCGTCGCTGCCCAGAAGGCCGACTTCCCCGTCCGCACGCTGTGCCGGGTCTGCAAGGTCTCGGCGTCAGGGTTCTATGCCTGGGCGGCGCGGCATAGCTGCCGGGCCGGGACCGGCCGCGGCGGCCCGGGAGATCGCTGCCGGCGCACATCGCGCGGGTGCACCGCAACTCCCGGCGCCGTTACGGGTCGCCGCGGGTGACCGCCCAGCTGGCCCGGGAGGGCATCATGGTGAACCACAAGGCGGTGGAGCGGGAGATGGCCCGCCAGGGCCTGGCGGGCCGGTGCAGCCGCCGGAAGATCCGCACCACGCGCCGCGACCCGTCGCAGGCTCCGGCGGCTGATCTGGTGCGCCGCGAGTTCGGGCGGTCCGCACGCGATGAGCTGTGGATCGGCGACGCGACCTACATCTGGACAGATGAGGGCTGGTGCTACCTCGCGACCGTCGTGGACGCGTGCTCACGACGGCTGCTGGGCTGGTCCATCACCGATCACCTGCGCACGCAGCTGTGCCTGGATGCGCTGCTGGCGGCCGTCGCGGCCCGCGGCGGGCGGCGCAACCTGCCGCGCGGGGATCGTTTTTCACACCGATCACGGCACGCAATACACCGCCGGGGAGTTCCGGGCCGCTGCCGGACGCTGGGCATCACCCAGTCCATGGGCACCGTCGGTGACAGCTACGACAACGCCATGGCCGAATCGTTCTTCGCCGGATTCAAGCGCGAGGTCATCGACGGCGACCACTTCGCCACCCGCGCTCAGGCACGGAAAGCCATTTTCACCTGGCTTAACTGGTACAACCAGACCAGGCTCCACAGCTCGATCGGCAACCGCCCGCCGGCCGAATACGAACAGCACCTTCAACAGCAGACACTCGTAGCGTGACCCGTGTCCGCCGCACGGGGGAACGCTGAAGGTTGTTCCGTAGTTCCCAGCAGCGGGGAGCAGGGGACGGTGCGGTGCCCGCCGGGCTGGCAGTGCGGCCAGGTCGGCGAGAGCTAGGAGCGCGCGCCGGGCGTCGAGGGTGCCTGCCTTCATCTGCCGCCGCAATACCGATGCGACCTCGAGGTCGGCGAGTTCGGGCACGGTCAGCCGCTCGCCATGCAGCCGGGACCGGGCCTGGTCCCCGTCGGGACCGTCATCGGCCAGGGCCACGACCAGGACGCTGGCGTCAGCGACGATCACGGTCGTCGCGGATCGCGGCTACGGCGTCCTCGAGCGGGACCGATCCGCCGGATCGGCCGCCGGCGCGGTCGAGGACCTCCTCCAGGGTCGGCTCGTCTGCGTCTTGGATCAGCCGGCCCCGTAGGTATTCCTGGAGCGACTGGTGAGCGGCGGCCGTAGGTGGTGGTGATAGCTTCGCGTCCGGCCTGATCTACGGTCTGCTCACGGCGGATGATCTGCGGACCGCCGTGGAGTTTGGCACCGCACATGGGGCGCTGGCCATGACGACCCCCGGGGACGCGTCAATGGCCAGCCTGGCGGAAGTGGAGGCACTGGCGGCAGGGGCCGGCGCTCGCGTCCGGCGGTGAGAACGCGGGCAGGGACTGGCCCACCAGGCAGGCCTGTCTGTCCAGCCGGGATCGAGTGCAGATCATGGGGCATTTTGGGGGCAACCCGGCCAGCGGGGGCCGGTCTTGGGCTCGTCTCCGCTAGCGTGAGCTAGCGTTCTGCCTGCTCAGGGCCTCTGCGGCGCTTCCAGGGACCGTCTGGTGGTCCATGGTAAGGAGAAGGTCTACGGTTCGATTCCGTAAGGGGGCTCCAGGTTGCGAACACTTTTCGAATATGGAACCGAGTACCTCCTTTGGGCGAGTGGCATCTCGACGGGAGCTTCCCTCGGTGGCTGCTGATGCTTCCCGCGCTGCTGAGCCGTGGCCTCGTATGTGATTGCCTGCGAGGCCGTGAAGCCGGCGCCTTGTCTCACGTGGTCAACCGGCGCTACGAGCGGGGCCATCGCACCGTGGTCACCAGCAACCACGGATTGCTGCCGTCGGCCGCTCCCGACGGCGAACCAGCGTGGGTCCTGAGACGGGACGAGTTGGTCGTCGCCGACAGACCACAGTCGTGCGGGCTAGGTTGCCCGGTGCGGCCGGCCTCCAGTAGCGCGATGGCGTCTGTCATCGCGCTGGGCTGAATCCGAGCGATGGGAGAGAACGGGTGGTCGAGGACAACGAGAGAAGCAACTTCGACGGTCATCAGCACGGTCACTGCGGCCAGCACTGTGCGCCTGATGATCTTTCGTTGCGATTGAGAGTCGCCAACCTGCAAGAAAATCAGGATGCCGCCACTGACGAACACGATAGCCCACAGGATTGCCGGTATTTGGGGCTGAGCCAGGAACAGAAGCTGCTGGCGCGCATTGTCCGCATTGCTCAGGTCCGTGCTGACCACCTGAGTTGCAGGCAAGTCCTGGGGAAGCTTGTTTCTGAAATTACGCAGGCGGTCGCCCCACACGACCGTGTCGGGCGACTCCTGAGTGTCCCCCCGCTCTTGCGCCTTCCAATCACGCTCGGCGACCGACCACATGTAACAGACAATCACGCGATGCCCCGTTGCGCGCACCTGCGGCGGAAATACGCCTAGGTCGTCGTACATCGTCACCAGGCTCGTCGGCTCGGACTCGGCCTGAGAGCGGGCGTCAGAGTAGTGGTTGGTCGCGAATACCTGGAGCGTGGTGAGCAGGAACCCGAACAAGAACCCGACGAACAGGACGATGTCGGTGAACTGTCCGGCCATGGCCGCCCCGCGCGGCTGGCTGAGGCGGCCCGCTTGGGCGACGGGTGAGCATGTTCTGAACGGGCGGGCTGGTGAGGGCTGGCGTTGCTGGTCATTATTCCTGCCGGAGTGAGATCGCCGGTGCTGTCCGGGCTGCGGTGCGGGCGGGCAAGGCGGCCAGGGCGTTGCCGGCCAGCAGCGCGGCTGGCACGACGAGTGCGATGGCGAGGACCGGGACGGCTGGTGGTGCGGCCGACTGGAGCTGCGTGGCCGCCAGGTCCCAGGCCCAGCGTCCGGCGGCCACGCCGAGCGGCAGCCCGACCGCGAGGGCCACCAGCATGAAGGAGGTGGCCTGCCAGGCCACGGCGCTTGCGACCTGCCACCGCTCGAATCCCAGGGTCTTGAGGATGGCGAGGTCACGGCGGCGGCGGCGGACGAAGATCGTCAGCGTGTTGCCGAGGGCAGTGGCGCCCAGGAAGGCGGCCAGTCCGGCCAGCACCAGCGGAAGGCCGTTGACGCTTTGCAGGTTCGCGATGTTCTCGCCCGGGAGCTGGCGGAGCACGGTGGGGCCGAAGTCGTGCCGCAGCCGGGCGAAGGCCTCGGCTGATGGCACACCCGGGGCGTAGCGGACGGCGAACAGCTGGTAGAACGGTGACGGCGCGTTGGCCAGGTGTATACGGGCAACTTTCGCGTTGAGCCACCGGAAGTAGCTGGCCGACACCCAGGCCCCCTGACCCAGGCCGTTGGTGAGCATGTCACCAACCGATGGGACGATCATGCGTCCAACGATCCGCATGGTGGTCGTGCCGACGGGTGTGCCGAACCGGACCGTCTGGCCCACCTGCCGGCCGATCTGGCGCAGCGTTGTGGTGCCGAGCACGATCTCACCCCGGGCGCGGGGTGCCCGGCCGTCGAGCAGCGGCGGGAACACCGCGCCTTTGAGTGGGTCGAACACCAAGGTGGTCCCCACCCCCGTGCCATCGACGGTCGCGCCTCCCTGCAAGTCCGTCATCGCCGAGTAGGACCCGACCAGCCGGTCGGCGACCAGCTGTGGCACGATCTGTCCCGCGGGGTCCGTCTCGGCGTTCGGGTTGCCGACCAGCACGTCCCAGTTCCACCCCTGCTGCCGGGGAGAGTTCACCAGCTGATCGACGCTGGCTCCGAAGGTCAGGGCCGCCGCGACCGCCAGCACCGCCGCGGCGGCTCCCGCCAGCGCGGTCCCTACCGGCACGGCTGTCCGGCCGCGGCCTCGCTCCAGCCCGAATCGCACACCCATCACGGTCGCAATCGGCAGCGGCGAATTAGCGAGCCAGCCAGCCAGGCGCAACCTGCCCGCGGGGCGGGGGCTCGTGCTACGCCGCCCGGGAGCGTAGCCGCTCACCCGCCAGGCAGGCAGCACGGACAGCGCCGCCACCAGCACCACGATGGCCAGGAACCCGGCCCCGAGCACGAGGGCATCGACCGAGATCCCTGGTGAGATCTCCGCCTGGCGGGCCAGTCCCACCGGCATCAGCGGTGAGGCAGCCACCGCCGCGGCTACGGCCAGCACGCCCCCGGTCACCCCAGTCAGCGCCGCCCGCACCACCACCATGGTCACGATCTCGGGCCGACTCATCCCCAGCCCGGCAAGTATCGCCAGGTCAGCCTCTTCCAGCAGCACCTGCCGGGCCAGCGCCTGCCCAGCCAGCAGCAAGGTGACAAGCCCGGCGAGCGCCCCGAACAGCAGCAGAGCCACAACTGCCAGCTGCGTGCCCCGCTCAGCGCTGGCGGCGGCGACCTGCGACCCCTGGCCGCCACCTCCAGCGCCACCAGCCTGCAGCAAGGTGCCGTGATCTAGCCGCTGGACCCGGGCCCCGAAGGCATTCCATCCGGCGACCCCGCCACGCAAGCGTATGTCGTAGGCGTTCATCCCGCTCACGTCCTGGACCGGGACACTCAGCGCGGCAGCGTAACGGAGCAGAAAGGCCGGGGTCAGGAAGACGTTGCCCTGTCCCTCGTAATCAACGTCCTGAGCGGCGGCCAGCGGGACGATCGCGTTGACATCGGAGGGAAGCCGGACGATCCCGGCCACCCGCAGCGTGAATCGTGGGCCTGCCGGGGCGGCAGGTCTGTTCGCGGCATCGAAGCCGCAGTTCAGCAGCTGCTTCTCTGAGTAGGAGTAGAGGATCAGCCGGCTTCCGACGCTGAGGTGGAGTCTTTGCGCCGCGGTGCCGTTAACCGCGACGTCGAAGGGGCGCCCGGGGGCGGGCAACCGGCCCGCAACCATCAGCGGGCGGTCGATGGCACGAAGGCCCTGGGCATCGGCGGAAGCGAACGCGTTGACGCTCCCGAGTCCCCGGCCGGAGCGGCTAGTGGAGAAGAACATGAAGAAGAAGCGCATGTAGGCCGCGACTTGAGGCAGGCGCAGCACCCGGCGCGCCGCGGGCAGCGGCGCCAAAGACCTGGCCGCCGGGCCAGTCACCCTGCGTGGCGGGCAGGAAAAACCGCCCACGGCCACCTGGCCGTCATCGGGGCGGCTATAGGCCAGCATCTGCGGGACCGCCGCGGCCGTGCGCCGGGCGCCGGCGAACGCGGTCAGGGCGACACCCCCGCCGACCCCCACCAGCACCGCGATCAGCGCCAGCGTCCGCCACCTGACCCGCACGTCCGCCCGTAGCCGATACCACACCGCACCCATCCCAGCCGCTCCCTCACCGGGGCCCAGCTCATTGACGCACACTGCCGCAGCGCCGCCAAGGGTGACAGCCTGACCGGGGCCAGGGTGCCAGCCACCCCGACGTGATCCATCCGCCCGCTAGGACCTCAACATGAACGCGGCATATCAGACACCCCGTCCGCGCAGAATTGGTGGATCTGGTCGCTGGGCCATGACTGGTCAGCTGGTTGACCACTCCGCTATGCGGCAATCGAGGACGCTCACCGACAGTGCGGCCGGGAATTATGCGCTCTCGCGCGCGTTGACATGAGCGGTAGACGAGAATCGAGCCGGTCGTCCGGCGGCGACTTTCCCGCGCCGTGGTCACCAGCCCACCCACCGGCGGCTGAGGGTTCGTGTAAATGGCCTGCCGGGGCCTGCCTGCGTCGATCGTCGGAGATCCGCAAGTCGGCTCGGGGTTCAAAGCACCAGGCCCGCTGCCTGGGGGCGTTTCTCGCCCGGCCGCGGGACTGTGCTGCATGCTGCCGTGGCCACCGTGTCCCGGCATTCCAGAGGAGAAGTCTGTGGCCCGACCAGGCCAGCGCCAGACGGGCGCTCGCCGTACCGCCCCGCGGAAGCAGCGACACGTCCACCACCGCGGCGATGTCGTCCCGGTGCTCGCCCGGACCGTCCGCGAAGTCGAGGCGGCTGCCCGGCGCGGCCGCGTGACGCCTGCCGTGCGCACGAAGTTCCAGGCCGTCGCCCTGCTGCTGCGGGACGAGCGTGCCCGCGTCCGGGCGGCGGCCGGAAGCGACAGTCATCGGGCCGAGCAGCTCAAGCGCCTGGACGGCGTCGCGGCCATCCTCGCGACGACCGCCGTCCAGGACGCTGGGCTATTGGCGCTGCTCGCCGAGGGCTCCGGCGTCTCCGAGGCGGCCCAGTCGCTCAAGCGGGAGATGCTGCGGGACCTCGGCATCGAGCCGGCGCCCGAGGAGATCGCGCCTGCGCAGACCGCTGCAGCTTCCGCCGGCTCGGAGCGGCGGGTCGTGCCGCAGCCGGTGATCTCCCGGCAACTGGCGAACCCCTTTCTCGCCCCCGACTTCTCCGCCGTTCCGCAGGCCACCTCCCGTCCGCGCCGCCTGGCCGGCTGGGAGCTGCTCGGCCCGCTGCTGAGTTCCTTCGAACGTGCCGGCGGGGGTGCCCCGGCGTGCATGGCGCTCCCGGCGCCGACGGAACGGTTCACCCCGGCGGGCCTGGAACTGATGCCGCATCAGGGGCAGCTGGTCGCCGCAGCCGCTGCCGGTCACCGGACATTCCTGCTCGCCGATGAGCCGGGTCTGGGCAAGACGGCCCAGGCGCTGCTCGCCGCGGAGGCAGCGAATGCCTACCCGCTGCTGGTCGTCGTGCCGAACGTCGTCAAGACCAACTGGGCCCGTGAGGCGGCCCGCTGGGCTCCCCACCGCCCGGCCACGGTGGTGCAGGGTGACGGCGAGGCTGTCAACGGATTTGCCGATATCGTCGTGCTCAACTACGAGGTTCTCGACCGCCACATGGGCTGGCTCGGTGACTTCGGCTTCCGCGGCATGGTCGTGGACGAGGCTCACTTCATGAAGAACAAGACCTCGCAGCGCTCGCAGAACGTCCTCGCGCTCTCCGACCGCATCAGGTCCCGTACGGACCGGCCCCTGCTGATGGCGCTGACCGGCACCCCGCTGATCAACGACATCGAGGACTTCCGGGCAATCTGGCAGTTCCTCGGCTGGATCGACGACAGCAAGCCCCTCGACGAGCTGATGGACGCGCTTGAGGACACCGGCCTGACGCCTGCCGACCGAAGCTTCTACGCCGCGGCGCGCCAGTGCGTGATCGACCTGGGCATCGTGCGCCGGCGCAAGCTCGACGTGGCCGCCGACATCCCCGCCCGCCGTATCGCTGATCTCCCCGTTGAGCTGGACGAACGGGCGGGCCGGTCGATCCGGGAGGCAGAACAGGACCTCGCTGGCCGGATGGTGGCGCGGTACAAGACCGCGCTCGCGAACCGATCCTCCGACGCCGGCGCCGAGGGCATCGACCACGACCTCGTCCGCCGGGTGGCCCAGTCGGAGCTGAAGGAGGCGACGGGCGCAAAGTCCGGCGAGAACGTGTTCACCATGATGCGGCGCATCGGCCAGGCGAAGGCCGGACTGGCCGCGGACTACGCGGCTCAGCTGGCCCGCAGCGCCGGCAAGGTCGTCTTCTTCGCCAAGCACGTCGACGTGATGGACGCCGCCGAAGAGATCTTCGCCCGGCAGGGGGTGCGCTTCTCGTCGATCCGCGGCGGCCAGACGCCCACAGCGCGGCAGGCGAACCTCGAAGCCTTCGTGAACGACCCGGACGTCGCGGTCGCGGTGTGCTCGCTGACCGCGGCTGGCGTGGGCCTGAATCTGCAGGTCGCCTCGAACATCGTGCTGGCCGAGATGTCCTGGACCGACGCGGAGCAGACCCAGGCCATCGACCGCAGCCACCGCATAGGGCAGGCCGAGCCAGTGACCGCGTGGCGCATCATCGCCGCGCAGACCATCGACGCCCGGATCGCCGGGCTGATCGACAGCAAGGCAGGGCTTGCCGCCCGGGCGCTGGACGGGTCGGACCAAGAGGTCTCCTCCTCGGCCGACGTGCAGCTCGAGGCGCTGGTCGCATTGCTGACCGATGCGCTGCGGGCGTCTTCCGGACATGGCAACGCCCTGGGTTCCTGACCGTGGGGATTCCCAGGCGAGACTGTGTACCAGGACCAATGCCTGCCAATTGCGCATGCTGGTTCTATCGCCCTGACCGAGGCACCCCTCCCTGCTGGTACATGAGGCCAAGACGGGCTACATGCGGCAGAAGAGGTTGGGTGCTCAAGACCGCGGCCCAGGACTCGTGGCCGATGTCGAGACGGCCCGGGCAGAACTTATAGCCCACGGCGTGCAGGCCAGCGGCGTTGACGTCCAACCGTGGAGCTCGTTCGTAACCTTCAGCGACCCCGAAGGCAACTCATGGCGTTGCAGCAGCTGCCCTCCCGCCCATAGTCCTTCCCGTACTTCCGAGGGTGTCAAGGCCCGTAGCGCGGCAGATGAGGGTCCTGCCTTGCCGTCCCTGTCCGCCCGGGGCCACGCTAGAGGCGTGATACCGGGTGAGCCTGGCGTCGTTATCAAGCCTCATCACGGAGGTCTCGTGTTTGTGGTGGCCTGGATCGGCTTCCTTTGCCTGCTGATGGTCCTGAGCTCGATTGGCGAGCGCTCCGCGCGGGGCCTCTTTCTGGTGTTCGTCTGGCTACCGTGGCTGGTGCCGGTCGCGCTGGCCGCCCGGTCACGTGTCATTGCCGTCGGCGACACCCTGACCTATCGCAGTCCATTGCGGACGCGCACCTGGCGCCGCGCTGAGGTCGAGAACTTCGAGATAGCCTCTGGCCGGTGGTCGTCCAGGGTACGTCTAATCCAGATGCACGCCGCTGACGGTGAGTGGGTCCCCTTCGCGATCACGGCCAGATCCTGGCCGAGGAACACGGCGCGGGTCGGCCTCTGGTACGCCGCCCTGGAGGGCTGGCGCCTCGGTGACAGCCAACCCGCCCGGGACTGAACTGACGCCACGGTTGCGGTACGCGGGCGCGTGCTCTTCGCGTGGCCGGGTGATCGTCTGGCTCCTAACCGCCTGCGCGTCCTGGCAGATGGTGATGGACTGTCCATCGTGACTTCCGAGTGGCTCGTCGGTGCTTTCACCGCGCTTGGCGCACTGATCGGCTCGGGTGCCACACTGGCGTCGGGCCTGATAGGAAACCGCACTCAACGGGATTTAGCGGCCGCAACTCGCAAAGCGCAGATTGCCGACACGCGACGCGCAGTCTACGGCGAATACTTGACCTCAGTATATAGTTTTATGGACAGGGCACGCGAGCTCATCACTCAGCTTGAGAACGAAGCCGAGATGAGCGAATGCGACGTCGCCCACCATGCTTACTGCGATGACTGGGAACGTCTTCAACCCACCTACGCGCCAGTCCTAATTGCGGGACCCGGCCAAATCGAAGAAACCGCTGAAACCTTACGCTACCAACTCGGCGACCTAGCGGATAAATGCGACGGATGGTATACGGCCCGAAAGAACGGCAGACCATTTCGCAGCAGAGAAATAGAAGGGGTTACTAACGCCCAGTTGGCAGCCAGAGAAGCCCGATCAGAATTTGCCTCGGCCGCCCGAGATCGCGTATACGGTTGAGTTAGTCTTCGTATCACCTTGAAAGCCCGCTCGTCAACCGGATGGAACACAGTCAATTCGCGGATCCGGTGAACGCTGGGCACAAAGTGACCTGACCTGTGCGCCTGGACTGGTGATCATCGGACTCCCCAGTCGTCCCAATCAGGCGGCTACGCGCGCGGCCGGGCAGGTCTTCGTCAACGGTGGCCTGCAAGATCGCGTGTGCGGTATCGAAGTACCGGTGGCGAGGTGGTCGCGCATACGGGCGATCTGCCGCCACGGGATCGATGGCTGCGTGTCGAGCAGGTCATCCTGCAGTGCCTTATCGAGGCCGGTGAGCTTCGGGATCTGCTGGGCCTCCAGCAGGCCGTTTTGCCCGCAGACCTCGCTCGCAATTGCTCCTCAGGAGCCGCTGTGCTACCTCACGGTGGCGGTGCGGAGGCGGGGTCGGCGACGCGGGTCGCAGGGCACCGCCCGTTCCCCCGGAGGGAGTGCTTCCTACCCGAGCATCGTGAGATCGGAGGGATGGCCGAGCCCGGCGATCACGCCATTGCGGGTCACGCAGAACGCTCCGGCCCGGCAACCGTGATCGATCGCCGACTCCATGTGCTCACCCCGCACCAGGGCCGCGGCCAGGCCCGCGTTGAATGCGTCGCCGGCCCCGGTCGTGTCGATGGCATGTACCGGATAGGCATCGAAATACTGGAGTCCAGCCGCTGACGCCCACAGCGCGCCGCTTTCCCCCAGCGTCACCACCACATCGCGGATTCCGAACTCAAGCAACCGATGAGCCAGCACCTCGGTCGTATTGTCAGCGAGGCCCAGCGACGCCGCAAGCGTCCGCAACTCGCCCTCATTGGGCGTGATGATGTCGAAGGATGCGAGTGCATCGGGCGGAAGCGGCCGGGCCGGTGCCGGGTTGAGGATCGAGAAGGTGCCCGAATCTCGTGCCCGTGACGCGAGATCGACGGCGAGCTCTGCCGTGCACTCCAGCTGCATCAGCAGGTACTTGCAGGTGCGGAGGTCGGCACCGAAGCTGCTCAGAACGTCGGGCCCGCTGAGCTTGAGATTGGCGCCTGGCGCGACTGAGATCGCATTCTGGCCGGAGTCCTCGACGAAGATCAGGGCTATCCCGGTCGAACTCTGGTCATCGGTCGTGATGCCGCGTTCCGGCAGTCCCTCGGCGAGCAGGATGGAGCGCGCCTCGTCGCCGAATGCGTCGGCCCCGAGCCTGGTGATGAACAGGACGTCGGTTCCGAGCCGTCGTGCTCCAATGGCCTGATTCGCGCCTTTCCCGCCGGGTCCCTGCTCGAAGCGGCCGCCGACGACGGTCTCGCCAGGTGTCGGCAGCCGGGCGCTGTACACGCTCATGCTGGCGTTATACGACCCGACCACTACCAGATCAGCCATCTCGACTCTTCCCGGCCAGTCATGTTATGGCGAGCCAGAACTGCGCGCAGTCATACATGATCATGGGCACGATCTCGGGAGCACACAATATCCCCGGGTTTCCGGGGGAGTATCACTGGCTGTCGTACAGCGTGGCAGGCTCGGGCCGGGATGGACAGGCCGGGCAAGCTTTAGCCAGCCCGGCAGCGCATCAGGCAGGCCCAGACGTGCGCTGCGAGCTTGCCCGCTCGATCAGCTCTGCCCGTAGCACCACGTGACGCGGCGGGAACTTTCCGGCAAGGCGGCGGAGCAGGACTTAGCCGCCGTCTGCCCGATCTCGTAGGTCGGCTGGGCCACGACGGTGAGCGCCGGCCTGAGCGCGGTCGCCCAGCTGGCGTCATCGAAGCCCACGACCGCGATGTCACCCGGGATGGCCAGCCCGGCTTCGGCGATGGCCTGAAGGCCACCGACGGTCATGAGGTTGTTGGAGAAGTGAAGGCCGTCCGGCGGCAGACGCTGCCGGAGCAGCTGCCAGGTGGCTGTATAGCCGCCCTCGGTCCGGAAGTCAGCGTAGGCAAGGAGCGAGGGATCAAGCGTGCGCCCAGCGGCCCGCAGTGCCGCCCAGTCGCCCGGCCAGCCGTCCAGGGACCGGTGGTGACCGGACCGGTCCGGCGACGATCCCGAAACCGCCAGGGCAACGCTGGCCGATCAGGTGCTGCGCCGGCGTCGCGCGCGGCCTGGCGGTTATTGACCATGACGCTGTCAACCGTCGCTGCGGCCAAGCGCCGGTCGATGGTCACCACCGGGACGCCTTGCTCGAGCAGCACGTCGATGCTCGTCTGCCCGGGGGGAGGCTGGTGATAGCAGCACCCCGGCCATCTGCTCAGCAGCCGCCACCTCGAGGTAGCGGGCCTCTTTGGCCACGTCCTCATCGGCGTTGGCGAGCACGACAGAGTACCCCGCGCGCTGCGCCTGATCTTCGGCGCCCCGCACAACCGCAGTGAAGAACGGGTTGGTGACGTCCGAAATGATGAGGCCGAGGACCATCGCCGCGCGGGTGCGCAGGCTACGGGCCGGGCCGTTGCGACGGTAGCCGAGCTGGGCCACCACTGCCGAGTACCCGACGCCGCAAGTCGGCGCCGACATCTTCCTTACCGTTCAGGACCCGCGATACGGTCGCCGGCGACACACGGGCCGCCACGGCGACGTCGCGAATCGTCGTCGGCACCCGCCACCTCACCTTCCTGGCCCGGACCGCCGCACCGGCGGGCACCGGCATCTACTTCGCGGGCGCCGGGGCGGCACCCCTGTCGGATTCTCCCAGAGCCTCGTCGGCAGCCGCCCGGGCTGCCCCGGCTCTTCGGCGTGAACTCACCCGCAGGCTCCCCAGCGAGGCGCCCGCGGCTGCCGGGCCCTCGCCTCGAAGGGTTGACTCCCTTC
>CAVUKT010000043.1:0-23980 GCA_963742055.1 uncultured Actinomycetes bacterium
GACGATCGCCGCCCGCAGATGACCCCGGGGCACCGGGACCGTCTACACGGTCAGCGGCATGAAGCGACCAATCTGGAGGACCCGTGCGGAAGATGTTCTCGTTCATGATCATCAGCGCCGACGGCTACCACGCCGACCCGGGCCAGGCCCTGGACTGGCAGACCATCGACGAGGAGTTCAGCCTGTTCGCGCTGGCGCAGCTCCGCGAGGCCGGCACGCTGGTGTTCGGCCGGGTGACCTACGAGCTCATGGCAGCCTTCTGGCCCACGCCCGCCGGAGAGGAGTCCGACCCGGACGTCGCGAAGGCGATGAACACCACCCCAAAGATCGTCATCTCGCGGACCCTGCCGCAGGCCACCTGGGCCGGCACGCAGATCATCAGCAACCACGCCGAAGAGGAACTGGCCAAGCTCAAGCAGCAACCCGGCAAGGACATCGTGATCCCGGGCAGCTCGACACTGACCGCCGGGCTGCTGCACACGGGCCTGCTCGACGAACTGCGGATCCTGGTGAACCCGGTCATCCTGGGCCAGGGCAGGTCCCTGTTCGCAGGAGCCAGGCAAGACCAGCCTCAAACTGCTCAAGACCCAGCAATTCACCTCAGGCAACGTCCTGCTCTACTACCAGCCCATCACGCGCTAATCCCCACCGGACAAGTTGATCCACAGGTCTCGACAATTCCTCTGGGCCGGAGCCGCCCGGCTGTATTCTCGGCGGATCTGGCGGGAAGTTTGGCGGTGGTGACGGTGACCACGACCAGGCTGAACTCACCCGGCCGCAGATCCTGGCGTTCCGGCGGCGGGCCGGGGCGCTCGACCAGCGGCTCCCGCCGGGACCGGCCTCGCTTCGACGCGCGGCCTGGGCGGGGTTGCAGGACAGCATGCCGCGGGCGGCCGTGCTGTCGATCCACGCCCGGGTCGCGAGGGACCGACCCGGCCGCCTGGGAAGACCCTTCGCTGGTGCAGCTATGGGGACCCAGGTTCAGCGTCTTCGTGGTCGCCGCGTGCGATCTGGCCGTCTTCTCGCTCGGCACGATGCCCGACGACGCCAAAGGCCCGCACGGGCGGAGAAGCTCGCCGCGCGACTGGCCGCCGCTCCTCGGCGGACGAGCGGATCGGCTACGGCGAGGCGGGCAGCCGACTGGGCGTGAAACCCAACCGCCTCAGGTACGCGGCGGCGACCGGCACGGTCCTGATTCGGTGGGAAGGCGCACGGCAGCCGATGGTCTGGACCGTGCCCGCCCCTGACATGAGCCCCGCGAGGCGCGCCTCGAGCTCGCCCGGCGCTACCTGCGCAGCTACGGACCGGCGACGTCGGACGCCTTCGGGCGCTGGGCGGGATCGTCCCCGGCCGCTCACGCGGCCTTCGGGCGCTGGGCGAGTCGCTCGCACCGGTACGGACGCCCGTCGGCGAGGCGTGGATCCTCCGCGAGGACGAGGCAGCCTTCCGCACCGGGCCCGGCCCACCGCGGGCGGCGCGGCTGCTCCCCAGCGGCGACGCGTCTCCTGCTCCAGGGGGCCGACCGGGATCTGCTGGTCCCGGACCCGGACCGCCAGGGCGCGCTCTGGACGTCGCGCGTCTGGCCGGGCGCGCTGCTCGTCGACGGCGAGATCGCCGGGACGTGGCGGCGGGCGGGCGCGGTGCTGACGGTGCAGCCGTGGCGGCGGCTGTCGGACGCGGAACGCGGTGCGGTCGAGGCTGAGGCGGCGTCCTGCCTCTGCCCGGGCCGGGGGCGGGTCATCGTCCGCTGGGACGGCTGGGCCAGGCCCAGCCGCCACCAGCCGCAGGTGACCTAGGCTGGCGCCGTGCATCTTGGCCTTATCGCCGTCGTGGTCAAGGAGTACGACCCGGCGATCAGATTCTTCGTGGACGTATTGGGCTTCGAGCTCGTCGAGGACTCACCCTCGGCTAACGAATTACGGACGCCCAAACGGTGGGTTGTGGTCCGGCCGCCGGGTGCCATGACCGGCCTGCTGCTGGCGCGGGCTGACGGAGAGGATCAGGCCTCGGCCGTCGGTAAACAGGTGGCTAGCCCGCTTCCAGGGCGGTCCAGAACGCGCAGTTGTGCGTGTTCGCGAAGTCAGTCTCGGTCTGCGGTGTGGGTGGCGCCAGCGACTGCATCTTCTGGGTGAGGTTGTTGAAGAGCGGCCAGAACGGGGTGCCGAACGAGGAGGGGAATCCGCGCTTGGCAAAGTTCGTCCAGTACCCCTTCATGATCGTCGCTAGCTGCTGCTGCTGACCGAGAGCGTCCCCGGGAAAGCGGCCGTCGGCAGATCCATCAGGTACTGGATCTCGGTCGCGTGGGCCGCACCGTAGGGGAAGCTGACCGGGGGAAGGAAGTTCTCCGGCGCGTTCTCATCGTTGAACTCGTAGGCGAAGGTCGGCACGAAGTGCGAGACGGACTGATCGATGGTCAGCGCGGGGCAGGCGAAAATAGCGTCGGTGCCGACCGCGCCGAGGGCGACGGACGGGCTGGGGAACGCGCTCAGCGGGTACCTGGCCGCGATGACCGCCGCCCCCGCCGGGGAGACCCCAAGCGTGGAGGAGATCATGCTCTGGTAGTTCGATGCCGTGACCGGGTTGCCCTCTAGTTCGCTGAGCGCGACGAACAGCCGCCATTCATCGCGGTTCGTGCCGTTGATGATCGGGACGCGGTTGAAGTTGCCGGTGGCGAAAGCGGTCTTCAGCGACTCCGGCAGCACCTCACTGTTGATGTTCGGCGTGTAGCCGGCCGCGTCCTCGTCGGCCAGGATGGTCGAGACCGGCAGGCTCCGCAGGCAGGCCGCGGTCTGGCTGGCGCATCCCGCCTTGGCCGCGAAGGCCTCGCCGGCGGCCTCGGCGCTCGAGAGCGATGCCTGCGTGAGGTTGTAGGACCCGCTCTCGACGATCGCCCGGTCGAACAATCCCCTGGCCTGCGGCGATGCAACCTGTGACAGCGTGGACAGGCCGCCCGCGGACTCACCGAAGATGGTGACGTTGTGCGGGTCGCCGCCGAAGCTGGCGATGTTGCGCTGCACCCAGCGCAGGGCGGCCTGCTGGTCCATGAGGCCGTAGTCGCCCGACTGGCCGTTCGCGTCGGCCAGTGCCGGGTGCGCCAGGAAGCCGAGCGCACCGAGCCGGTAGTTGATGGTGACCACGGTCACGCCGTCTTCCACCAGCTTTGCGGGGTTGTAGTCATCGCTTTCGCCGCTCACCAGCGCGCCGCCGTGGATCCACACCATGACGGGGTCGTGTGCACGAGGCTTCTGGCTGGCTTGGCGTGAAGACGTTCAGGAACAGACAGTTCTCCGACGTGCTGGCCTGCCCGAAGGGCGACGCTGGCTGCGGGCAGTGCGGCGCGAACTGGGTCGCGTCGCGTACGCCAGGCCAGCTGGCGGCGGGTTGTGGCGGCCTCCACCGCAGCGCGCCGACCGGCGGTGCGGCATACGGGATGCCGAGAAATTCATCGACCGCCCCGTTGGCCAGGCCACGAACTGCCCCATTGGCGGTGCCCACTACCGGTCCGCTGGCGCTGGCGCGGCCGCCTGCCCGCCGAGGGTGCTCGCGCTCACGGCGGGCGCGGCCGCGACCAGGGCACCGAGGGTGACTCCGGCTACCGCCAGCCGGGTGCGTGCCCGCCATCCGGTCCAAGTCTTGAACATCCAGATCTCCCTTCACGGCTGACGCCGACTGTCACCCTGGTGGCTGGTTCGCTCGTGCTCAAGGAGCGCGCGGCGCATCTCGTCCGGGTCGTCGGTGACAACGGCGTACAAGCCTGGCCGTGCGCCGCCCCCGTGGCGTCGGGCGATGATGGAGATGCCGCCCCACGTCTGCTGCGTAGCGAACTCGTAGCCAGGGAACTCGGCCGCCAGCCCGCTCAGTTCTGCTGGTACGCCGGTCACGCGACCACGGGCGCCCGCCGGAATCATGATGTGCCTCTCGCCCAGCAGGTCCGTCATCGCTGCCGTCGCCTCTTCCCGCCGCTGCGCTTGACGTCTTCCATGCGGCCGAACGGGACGCGGTTCCCCGCGCCATGGCAGGTGCTCTCGCGAATGCCTACGTGCACTAACTGGGGCCTTCGCCATAAGTACGAACCAGTACTTTAGGAGCTACGTCAGCTACTGTATGCGCGTGACCGACACCGGGCAAGGGGGACGCTCGCCAGGACAGCGCGGGAAAGCCGGCCTGCCAGGCAGGGAGCATGCCGCGTTCGCGACACACGCGTTTTCGCTCCGGGGCACCGGGAGCGGGTAGGACCAGCCTGGCCGTTCCCTCGCCGGCGAGTCCGGGGTTCGCCCGCGTCTTCTAGGACAGGATCAAGGAAAGTTGAACGATGCCCTCCGGGCGCCATCCCCGGACTAGCCTGGTCCTCTGGCCATCTCGTCGCCGGGGCGACGGAACTGGTGCGGGCCCTGGCCGCTGCGGCCCACGTTAGTCGGGGAGGAAACTCCCGGCTGCACTGGCCGTATCAGCGGGACAACATCGCCGCCGGGTGGCCAGCACCCGGCCGAGATTGATGCCAGCAGCGAACCAGGGCTGGCCGACGATCGCTCAGGCGACGGGGCAGAACATGGCCCGTCCACCCCGCTGCGGCGCGTCTCCCCGCGCATCATCCGGGCGTTCGCGATGACCAGCCGGGGGCACGCGACACGGCGCCGCGAGCCTGGAGGATCCCCATCCGAGAACGACGGCAAGAAAGCCGCACTGCTGCCTCCACCTCGCCGGACCCGGCGGTGATTGACAACCTGCGTGGCCTCGACCGGGGCCGCGCCGGTCACCCGGCCGGACCGCCGCCGAAGCCGATCTCGTTGCCGTCGGGGTCGCGGTAGATCACCTTGCGCACCCCGTTCCCGTACGTCTCCTGTGAGGCGGGCTCGATTCCCGGGCGCCGATGCTCTCGACCCGCTCGTCGAGGTCGTCGACGAACACCGTGTGCAGGCATGCCCGGCCCGCCCGGGTAGCTCCTCGACGTAGAGGTAGCGGTGCTCGGCCAGCTCCCACACCGCCTCCGTCGCATTCGGGAAGAACGCGGTCGCGAGCCCAGCAGCCGCTCATACCAGGTGAGCGCGCGCTGGTAGTCGCTCACCGGAAGCCCCGCGAAGAGTCGACCGTCACGCCTCCACGCTAAGCCCCCCACCGAACTCTCTCCTTCTCTCCCCTCCCCGCGCCCGCGGCCGCGCCGCCCCGCCCGGGCCAAGTGAGCGAGTTCCGGATGCACCCCCCAGCCGCGCAGGGCCCACCCGCCGCGGCGGTCTGCGAAGCACGCAGCCCAGCAGCTCAGCCCGCGCTCAGCCCAGCCCGCGAGCCGCCCGGCCAGTGCGGTCATGACGCTGCGGACGGCCTTTCCCGGCGACCGGCCCGGGAAAGGCGGGCGCGTCCACGTCGGCGAGGTAGTCGCCGACCCGGGCCACGAGCAGGTAGTCGCCGGGATAGTAGGTTCCGTCCGGCAGCGGGCCGTTGACCTGGACGATCTTGATAAGCAGGGCCTGGTCGCCGAGGCCCGGCACTGCGGTGACGGACGGTCTCATCTCGACCCGCGCTCCGGTGATCTCGTCGCGGGTGCTGAACGGCGCACAGCGGTGCTCGGCGAACGAGGTGATCAGCGCGAACTGGCGGGCCGCCCAGCCGGGGTAGTAGCCGGCCAGGTTGACGCTGCCGAGGCTGGTGTTCTGGCCGTGCCCCACGGTCACGCTGAGCTGCGCGGCGGACGCCTGATCGCCAGCCAGCAGGAAGTGGGCGTCCACACCTTTCCAGGACGCGCACGACTGCCTGGGCAGGACCGGCAGATAAGGAGGCGCGGTCAGCGCCGTGCCACTGTCTATTTCCTGGCCGGTGCCGTTGCTGAGCACCCAGCCCGGCGGCAGGCTCGCCTGGGCCGGGAGCAGCCCCTTCAGCTGGGCTCCCGTGGCCGGGCGGCTACTGCCGCCGGCGGGAGCCGGACGCGCTGGCCGCTGGCACCCGGCGGTTCCGGTGCGCTTGCGGACGGGCCAGCCGGCCCGGAGCCCGCGCCGCACCCGCCCGCCGCGGTCACGAACGCCGCGGTGAGCACGAGAACGCCGATTCGTCTCCCAGCCCCAGGCACCGGCGGGTGGTCAGCCCCCGATCACGGGCGGAACAGCCGGGCCGCCCGCAGCCCAGAAATCGTCGTCCTCACCCGTCCAGGCCAGCCGGGACCGCTCGCGGTCCTGGCCCCGGCCTGCGCCGCCGCCGGGCATCATCCAGCCCATGCCGTCACCGGCCGCCGCTCCGGCCCGGCGGCCAGGCCCGGACCAAGGTCCGGCCCCCAGGTGGCCTCGTCCTCGCTGGTCCAGTACTGGTTGCTCCGGTCGGCCTCGCCCGGCGCGCCCGCACCACCGGCCCCGGCCATCGGGAACGAGCCCGGCATCCGGCCTCCGGCGAAACCCGCGTCACCCTGCGCCGCGAGCCCGTCCGGGGCGGCTATCTCGCCGGGCGCCGTCGCCCCGGGCACCGGCTCACCGGTCAGGCCAGCTTCGCCCGGCCCGACCTCGCCCGCCGCGGCCGGGCCCTCTGTCCCTCGAGCGAGCTGAACGTGCGGAAGACGTTGCGGGGCAGGCCCGTGCCGCCCTCGCCGGCGCTGGTTCACCACCGACGCCCTTTTCTCCCGGGGGCGTCTCGCCCGGCGGGTTCTTCCCGGAACCGGGTCCGCCCGGGTCGCCGCCGGCACCGGTCCGGGTACGGCGGGAGGATCCCCGGGGCCGCCGGGGGCAGGGCCGCCCGGGGCCGGGAATCCGCCGCCCACTCCCGGGGCTGCCTAGTCCTGGACTGCCTGGTCCCGTGCCACCTGGCCCCGTGCTGCCCGGCGCGGTGGGCGTCAGCCCGGCCAGCGTGGTCCCTGACCCCGGCCCGGATCCGCCGGCCAGGTGCGGCGGGCCGCCCAGCGGGGCCGTCACCGGGGCGCCGGCCCCGGTCGCTCCCCCGGCTCCCGCGGCATGGCCACCGGAACCCGTCCCGGGGACGCCGCCCCCGGTCCCGCGTCCGCCACCGGACGCCGTCCCGCCGGACCCGCCCGCTGCTCCGCCGGAGCCAGCCAGGGGCGGGGGCAGGTTCTTGTTGACGGCCCCGGGCATCTGGTAGAAGGCCGTCTCGATGTGGCTGTTCAGCGCGCTCATCCGCTGCTGGGCGGCCTGGTTGGCGGCCTGCACGTCGGCCGGGTGAGTGGACGACGGCTGCGGCAGGCTGCCGCGGAAGGTGCTCAGCACCGGGCCGTACCAGGCCAGGGCCTGCTGCGCGGACCACGTATTGGCCTGCAGGTCAGACGCGGTCTGGTAGAGCTGCTGGACCTGGCTGACCGCGGTGACCGCGGTCGAGCCGCCCCAGTTCGCGGCCAGGGTCTGGCCGTGCCCGGCGAGCTGGCTGGAGATGTCGGTCAGCGTCGACGCGATCTGCCCGTACGCGGCCCCGGCCGAGGAGATCGCGCCCGGGTCGGTGGCTTCAACCAGGGCTTTGACCTGCTCCCAGGTGTAGCCCGCCGCGGAGCCCTGGGAGAAGTCCGTGTCCTCGGTGATCGGGTAGGTGCCGGTCCAGTTGGGGCCGCTGTTGCCCGGCATGTTCTCCAGGCGCTGGATGCGGTAGTAGCTGGCCCGCTGCTGCGGCGTCCAGTTCTGGCCGTACCCGGGCTGCACCGGCGTGTCCTGCCCGCCGCCCTGGATGATCATCGCGGACGGGTCGGTAGCGGCGTGGATCAGGCTGGTGATCTGCTGCTCGGCGGCGTCGTAGCGGTCCGCCGAGGTGGCCAGCCGGGCGGCCATGTCGGTGTGCGCCTGCTGGAGCTGCCCGGTGAACTGGGTGACGCCCGCGTGAGCCCTGGACATCACCTGGTTCAGCTGCTGGGCCTGCGGCCAGCTGCCGGCCGCCCCGCCCGCCAGGGCGGCGGCCGGGGCGCAGGCACTCAGCGTCGTCTGCAGCTGGTCGGCCATCCGGGCCAGGTCGGCTGCCACCTGCCGGAGCACGTCCCGGTGCACGATCAGGTCGCGGCCGGACACTGCCGGGTTGGCCCAGTTCTGCGGCTGGCTGTAACCGCTGTAACTGGGCCCGTTGACGTGCGGCACCGCCGTCCCCGAGTACCTGCCCGGGGTCGGCTGCTGCGACTGCTGCTGGCGCAGCATCAAGGCGTCATACGAGCCGCCCACTACCAGCCTCCCGCTACCTGGACGTCACCTTCCGCTACCCGGGCCGCCGACCTGACGGTGGGCGGCCGGTCCGGTCAGCCGCCCCAGAGAGCGGCGTTGGACGCCTCGGTCGAGCTGTAGTTCACATGCGCCTCGCCGATCACGCCGCGCAGGTTGTTCAGCACGGCCGCCATGTTGGCCATGGCCGCGTCCCACTTCGCCTTGGCCACGTAGTACGCCTGCTGCGCCTCGCCGTCCCACTGGGAGAGGCTGGACTTCAGCTGGCCGTCCAGGGTGGAGATCGTTAACTGCAGCTGGGCATAGGTGCTGGCAAAATCGGCCTCCCCCGTCTGCAGGGATCCGAACACCGCCCTCGTGTATTCGCTCATTTCGTCAATGCCTCCGTGCTCAGCCGTTGAGCAGTCCGCGAACCCGGTTCGCCGCGGCCGCCTGCGTGTCCTCAGTGGACTGGTACCGCGTCCGGGTCGTGCCCAGCTTCTCGTGTATCCCCTGCAGCGCGCTCAGCACCTGGCTGAAATCGCTGTTGAACGACTCGTAAGCGCTGGTGAACGCGGTCGCCGCCTCGCCCTGCCAGCCCGCCATCAGGTCAGCCGTGCTGGCCGGCCAGCGTGGACTGCTGGCCGCGGATCTGGCCTACTGCGTCCTCCACCTGGACGGCCGCCTGCGCCATGGCCGCCCGGTTGAAAGCAGACTCGGCTGCCATTTGCCGCACCTCCCCGTCTGGAATCCTGTATTTAACTCAATGTCCGGTTCCAGCCCCCGACCGTCACTCAGAAATCGGGCCCTCCAGGGGCCAGCACACGGGTCATTCAAGGGGCTGTAAAGACGCACTGTCAACCAAATCAGCACAACTGTGACATGACAGCGATTCGGCCGCCGACGGCCCGTGCGGCCGGCCACGCACGGCGGGATCCGGCCCACCTGCACCGGCCCGGGGCACCCCGCGCCTGGCCCGGTGCGTGATCGAAGCTTTATCTCAGCCGCTGACCTGCTGCCGGGCGGCGGCCGGGTCGAGCCCCGGGCCCGCCGGGATCAGGTCGAGGACGCTCGCGGGCACCAGGGTGCGCTGCGCGGCCAGGTGATACCCGAGCATGGCCGCCACCGCCGGGGACGCGAGCCCGTACCTGCGGCCCCCCGGAGATAAGAAAGTAACCCGTCACCGCCGGGGTGTCCCCGGCCGAAGCCGCCGGCGGGCCCGGGCACCATCCCGGCCAGGGTGGCCTTCCCGGGCGGCAGGGCGATCTGGGTGTGGCTGCCGGGCGCGCCGACCGGCAGGCCGCCGCCGGGCACGGTCCCGCCGACGGTGAGCCGCCCGCCCGACCCGCGGGCTCGAGGCGGCGCCGGAGTACACCACGCAGAGCGGGGCCGCCGGGTCGTAGCTGACCAGCGACGGCATCCGCTGCGGCAGGCCGCCGGCGGTCATGGTGGCCTGCCCCCGGTCGTCGGCCACGACCGAAGGAGCCACCGCCCCCTGCGGAACCTGGCCCCGCGCGGCGTTCAGCAGGGCCGCCTGGGTCTGGGTGACCGGTTCCAGCCCGTCGCGGCGCAGGACGTAGAACTGCCGGGATCCGCCTGCCGCCGGCGTGGTGGTGAACACCTGCCCGATGCGGGCCGTGCCTCCCGCGGGGCCCCGCACCGCGGCGGCCGAACCCGGGGATCGGCGGCGGCGCGAAGTCGGAGCCCTGCGGGAACGCGTTCAGCCAGGTGGCGGGGACAGCGCCGGGTGACCCGGCGGCGGCCAGGGCGGTCAGCACGTTCTGCTGGATGCCCCGCGGGATCATCAGCCGCTGGCCGTCCCACAGCACCCAGTCCCGCCCGGCGGAGGCCACCAGCAGCGCACTCGCCGCGGCCATCGGCCGGCCGCCGACCCGGCGCCCGCCGACCAGGGTGGTGGTGGTCTGCCGCCGCAGCGTGGCCGGGTCGGTGACCGTCTGCACGCAGACCGACCAGGGCTGGCCGACCAGCATGTGCGCGTCCGGCAGCGGTTCGGGCAGGCCGGGAATGCCGATGAGCGGGCCCCGGGGATAGCGGGCCAGGGAGGCCTGGCTGACCGTCCGCTGGTCCGGCGCGGACGAACCGAGCGCCAGCCGGGCCGACGCGTAGTTCACCACCGGGCACAGCTTGTGATGGTCGCACCAGATATAGGACGTGCCGGTCTGGCTGTCGATGATGAGCGTGCCCGCTGACGTGAGGCCCTGCGCGTCGCCCGGCGCGAGCAGGCCCCAGACCCCGAAGGCGGCCGCCACGATCACCGCGACGAGGACGCTGGAGATGAGTCCGACATTCAGCCGCCGCAGCGGCTGGTCCGGCGGGTCCGGCTCGGCCTGGAGCAGCGCCAGCGCCGCGCGCTGGGTCATCAGCCGGTGAGCCTGGAGCAGGTCCCTGCGCGTCTGCATGGTCGCGGCCGCCTCAGCCGGACAGCCCGCGGACGTAGCCGAACAGCCCGGTCACGCCGAGCGCGAGCGGGATGAGGCTGATGACCAGCGTCAGGTCGAGGAGCTCCGCGGCCCGGCCCCAGAACGGTGAGGCCCGGTGGGCGGGCAGCCACATCCCAGCCCCGACGAGAATGGCCGCGCCGATGACCAGCAACGGCATGATGAGCCCGACGTTCCGCAGGGTGGCCCCGTGCCACGCGGCGCCCACGGCGAGCAGGAACAGGGCCAGGTACCCGGGGACCTGCAGCCACAGCCGCTGGGCCCGGCCGCGGAACACCCGGGCCCGGAGCAGCAGGACGCAGCCCAGCACACCGCAGGTCAGCCGGGGCAGCCAGCCATGGCTGAGCGCGAGCGCCATCCCGGCCACGGCCGCGACCAGGCCGATACCCGAGACCGCCCCGGTGACCACCCGGTCGGCGGCGGCGGTGTGCTCGAGCACCTGGCCGCCCTGCACGGTCAGGGTGTCCCGGCGCAGTTCGTCGGCGTCGCGCGGGACTGGCGGCAGCGTCAGGCGGGCCAGCCGGAAGGCGGCCGCCGGGATCAGCGGGGTCAGCGCCAGCGCCAGCGCGGCCACGACCGCGGCGGCACCCGCCGGGCCGACCCCCGCGAAGCCATAGTCCAGGGCCGCGCCGGCCACGCCGAGCAGCGCGGCCCCCGCGGCCCCGACAGAACACGGCGGCGCCGTCCGCGGTCACCACCGCCGCCACGATGGCGGCCAGGAACACAGCCGCGAAGCCGGAGATCAGCTCCAGCGCGCCCAGCTGGGCCAGCGGCACCGACCTGGCTGGCCCGAGCAGACCCGCCAGCAGCGCGTAGGGCAGCGCCGCCCAGCCCAGCGCCGCGGCCGCGCCCGCATCACCGGCCGCCCTCGAGGCCGCCGCCGCGCCAGCCAGCAGGAGCAGGGCCAGCAGGCCGGCAGTGACCGCGGGCACGGTCCAGGGCGGGCCGGACAGCAGCAGCACGGCGATCCCGGCGAGCAGCCCGGCGGCCGCGGCACCGAACGCGGCCCGGCGGGTGTCGGCCGGGCCCCACCGATCCGGCCGCTCCCCCACGCCGACCGCGATGACATCGGCCACGTCGTCAAAAGCGAGCTCGGGCAGCGGGGTGGCCCGCGGGCTCAGGTAGATGAGCTCCCCGTCGCGCAGGCCGGCCTGCTGCGGAGTGGCGTCGAGCGGGAACGGGGCCTGGCCCAGCCGCTGCAGTACCCAGCCGCTGGTGGCCTCGCCGGCCGCGGCGCGGTCCAGGCCGGCGAACCTGGCCACGACGGGGAAGAGCTCGGCGAAGGGGATGTAACCGGGCAGCGCGAGGTCCACCCGCTTCTGCGGCCCGACCACCGTGACCCGGCACATGTCTGCTCCGCTGGCGGCGCTCATCTTGTTGTTCCCTTCCCCGCCCTCCGCCGCCCGGCTGGGCCTGCCACCCGGCTGCCTGCCGCCCGGCTCCCGGCTCAGCCCATTTGGCAGTATGCCGACCAAATGGGCGGATTCGCCCGCAAAATGAGAACTCGGCGGCACGGCCAGCGGGCGGCGCGGCACCTCCGGCGGCAGGCCGCCGCCCCGGGCCGGGCTGCCCCCGGGCTGGGCCAGCGGCAGGAAGGCGAGCGGTGAGCACCGTCATTGTGCGGCGTCAGGAGCGGCGCGAGGCGCCGGAGATGCCGCACGGTGAGATCGTGCTCCAGCCACCACCGGAGATCCCGGAGGTCGCCTCCGACGGCCTGCAGCAGATGCTGACCTACCTGCCCATGCTGGCGATGACGTTCGGCATGGTGGCGATGATGTCCGGGTCAGGTTCCGGCTCGCTGCGCTGGGTGGGCGGGGGCGCCATGGGCCTGGGCATGGGCGGGATGGCCCTGGGCCAGATGGCCCGGGGCAAGGGCGACCGCAAACTCCGGCTGAACGGCCAGCGCCGCGACTACCTGCGTTATCTGGGCCAGATCCGGCGGCAGGTGCGGCGGGCGGCCAGCGCGCAGCGGCAGGCGCTGGAGTGGAGCAGCCCGCTGCCGGCCGCGCTGTGGTGGGTGCTGGCGGCCAACCAGCACGCCCGGGTGTGGGAACGCCGGCCGCAGGACGCCGATTTCGGCAGCATCCGGCTGGGCACCGGCACGCAGCAGCTCGGGGTGCGGCTGGTCCCGCCGCAGACCAAGCCCGCCGAGGATCTCGACCCGCTGTGCGCGGGCGCGCTGCGCCGGTTCATCCGGACCCACGCCCGGGTGCCCGAGCTGCCGGTCGGCATGTCGCTGCGCGCGTTCAGCCGGGTCTGCGTGGGCGGCGACCCGGCCGCGGCCCGCGGCATGGTCCGCGCGATGACCGGCCAGCTGGCCGCGTTCCACTCCCCGGAGGAGGTGCGGATATGCGTCTGCGCCCCGGCGGACCGGATGCAGGAGTGGGACTGGGCCAAGTGGCTGCCGCACGCGCTGCACGCCACCGAGCGGGACGCCGCGGGGCCGGTCCGGCTGATGGCGGAGACCTTGCCCCAGCTCGAGGCCATGCTGGGCGCGGACATCAAGGACCGGCCGCGCTTCTCCCCCGGCCGGGGCGCCCAGGGCGGCGGCTCGCTCCCGTACTACGTGGTGATCGTGGACGGCGCGGCCGTCCATCCCGGCGACCAGCTCGGCGGCGACGGGGTGGACGGCGTGACCCTGATCGAGGTGACCGGCAGCCCGTCCGGGCCGGCCGACGCGGCCACGCTGCGGCTGCAGGTGGCCGGCGGCCGGCTCGACATGATCACCCGGGACCGGGCTGGCGCCGACATCGTGGCGCGCATCGGTGCGCCGGACACCCTGTCGCTGGCGGAGGCGGAAGCCCTGGCCCGCGAGCTGGCGCCGCTGCGCCCGGCCCGGGGCGGCGCGCCGGGCGAGGACGCGCTCGCGGTGAACACCACCCTGACCACGCTGCTCGGCATCGCCGAGGCCGGGGCGCTGGACCTGCCGGAGCTGTGGCGCTCACGCCCGGCCCGGAGCCGGCTCCGGGTGCCGATCGGCCTGGACGCCAGCGGCCAGCCGGTCGAGCTGGACATCAAGGAGTCCGCGCAGGGCGGCATGGGACCCCACGGCCTGGTCATCGGCGCGACCGGGTCCGGCAAGTCCGAACTGCTCCGCACCCTGGTGCTCGGGCTCGCGCTGACCCATCCTCCCGAGGTGCTCAACTTCGTGCTGGTCGACTTCAAGGGCGGCGCGACGTTCCTCGGCCTGGACGGTCTCAGCCACGTGTCGGCCGTCATCACCAACCTGGAGCAGGAACTGCCGCTGGTCGACCGGATGCGGGACGCGCTGCACGGGGAGCTGGTCCGCCGCCAGGAGTTGCTCCGGTCCGCGGGCAACTACGCGTCGGTCCGCGACTACGAGCGCGACCGGGAACGCGGGACCGACCTCGCCCCGCTGCCGACCCTGTTCGTCGTGGTCAACGAGTTCTCCGAGCTGCTGGCGGCCAAGCCGGAGTTCATCGACTTGTTCGTGATGATCGGGCGGCTGGGCCGGTCCCTCGGGGTCCACCTGCTGCTGGCCTCGCAGCGGCTGGAGGAAGGGCGGCTGCGCGGCCTGGACACCCAGCTGTCCTACCGGATCGGGCTGCGCACGTTCTCCGCCGCGGAGTCGCGGATCGTGCTCGGCGTGCCGGACGCGTACGAGCTGCCGTCGGCGCCGGGCAGCGGCTACCTGAAGGTCGACGTGGCCGGCATGACCAGGTTCAAGGCCGCCTACGTCTCCGGCCCGGCGGAGGCAGACGCAGCAGCGCAGCCGTCGTCGCCGCGGCGCTACCAGGCCATGGTCGTCCCGTACGGTCCCGGATACATCAGCCCCCGGGAGATCCCGGCCGCGGACGCCGCAGCAGCCGAGGCGGAGCCGGGCGAAGCAAAACCGGGCGACGCAAAACCAGACGAGGCCAGAGCGGACGAGGCCGTCCCGGCCAGCGCCGCCGGGCTGGCGACGCCGCAGGAAAGCCTGCTCGACCGGGTGGTGCGCCAGCTCGCCGGGCAGGGCCAGGCCGCGCGCCCGATCTGGCTGCCGCCGCTGGGCCTGCCGCCCGCGCTGAACGTCCTGCTGCCGCCGCTGTTCATCACGCCGCGCGGCTGCACCACCGACGATGAGCGGTGGCGCGGCCGGCTCCAGGCGGTGGCCGGGATCGTGGACCGCCCGTTCGAGCAGCGCCGGGATCCGCTGTGGGCCGACCTGTCCGGCGCGGCGGGTCACGTGGGGGTGGCCGGCGGCCCGCAGAGCGGCAAGTCCACCATGCTGCGCACCCTGATCTGCTCGCTCGCCCTGCTGCACACGCCGGACGAGGTCCAGTTCTACTGCCTGGACTTCGGCGGCGGCACGGTCGGGGCGCTGGCCGGCCTGCCGCACGTGGGCGGCGTGGCCACCCGGCAGCAGGGCGACCGGGTCCGCCGCACGGTCGCTGAGCTGCAGGCCCTGGCGGACCGGCGCGAGCACGAGTTCGCCAGCCGCGGCATCGAGTCGATCGCGGCTTACCGGAGCATGCGGGCCAGCGGGGAGATCACTGGCGACGGGTTCGGCGACGTCTTCCTGGTGGTGGACGGCTGGCTCACCATCCGGCAGGAGTACGAGCAGCTGGAGACCGCGATCACCGCGCTGGCCGCGCGGGGCCTCGGCTACGGCATCCACGTGATCGCGGCGACCAACAAGTGGTCGGAGTTCCGGCCGGGGATCCGGGACCTGCTGGGCACCAAGTTCGAGCTCCGGCTGGGCGACCCGTACGAGTCGGAGATGGGCCGCGCGCTCGCGATGAACGTCCCCGAACGCTCTCCCGGCCGCGGGCTGACCCGGGATGGCCAGCACTTCCTGACCGCGCTGCCGAGGATCGACGGCCAGCCGTCCACCGACGGCCTGGCGGACGCGGTGCGGAAGCTGGTGGAGACCGTCGAGGTGGCCTGGACCGGCCGGCGGGCACCGGAGGTGCGGATGCTGCCCGAGGTGTTCCCCGTGACCGGGCTGCCCAGCGTGGAGCAGGTTCCGGCGGCGGTCCCGTTCGGCATCGACGAGACGACGCTGTCGCCGGTGAGCCTGGACTTCTCCGCCGACCCGCACTTCCTCGCGCTCGGCGACATGGAATCCGGCAAGTCCAACCTGCTGCGCCTGGTCGCCGAGGGCATCGTGGCCCGGTACCCGCCGGAGCGGGCCCGGCTGATCGTCATCGACTACCGCCGGTCGCTGCTGGACGCCGCGGACACCGCGCACCGGATCGGCTACGCGGCCTCCTCATCCGCGGCGGCGTCGCTGGTGAACGACGCGCGGGAGGCGTTGCTGGAGCGGCTGCCGTCGGCCAGCCTGACCGCTGAGGAACTGCGCGCCAGGTCCTGGTGGAAGGGTTCGGACCTGTACCTGATCGTGGACGACTACGACCTGGTGGCCGGCGCGACGAACCCGCTGCTGCCGATCGTGGACCTGCTCCCCCAGGCCCGGGACATCGGGCTGCACGTCGTCGCTGGCCCGGTCCGCGGGCGGCGCGGGCCGGGCCATGTTCGAGCCGGTCGTGCAGCGGCTGCGCGAGATGGGCACGCCGACCCTGCTGATGTCGGCCAGCAAGGACGAGGGCCAGCTGTTCGGGGTCAAGCCGCAGGCCCTGCCGGCCGGGCGCGGCTACCTGGTGGCCCGCCGGGGCGCTCCCCGCCTGGTGCAGACCGCGCTGGCCGGCGACGCGGCCCCGGTCGGGGCGGGACCGTCGCGGCCGCCGGTCCGCTAGGGGGACGAGCGGGTTAGCGCGGAGATGGCTCCTGATTACGATCCGGCGCCGGAGGCCCGCCCGCCCGGGTCCTGGCCGGCGGCCGCCAGTGCCGCCGGCGGCCCCGCGGTATCACGTAGGCGGCCGCCGCGACCAGGACCGCCACGGCGAGCGCGCCGCCGGTGATGGACAGGGCCAGCGCCCGGGTGAACGGGTTGGGCCGCGCCGGACGCGGGATCGCCACCGGCTGGGCCGCCGCGGCGGGCGACGACGGCCGGCTCGGGCAGCACCGCGGTGACCGCCTGCACCGGGTTGACCAGGCCCGCGCCGGTGTGCGCGCCGGCCGGGCCGTCCGCGGTGGCCTCGACCCGGCGCACCACCTGCGCCGCGGTCAGCCGCGGGTAGGCCGCGCGGACCAGCGCCGTGACGCCGGAGACGAAGGCGGCCGCGAAGCTGGTGCCCTGGTTCGCCGGGTTGTACCCGCCGGGCCACGCGCTGGCGATGTTCGCGCCCGGCGCGGTCACCGAGACCCTGGTCTTCCGGTCGGTGTAGCTGGTCAGCGTCCCGGCCTGGTCCACCGCGCCCACCGAGAGCACCCCGGGGTAGCTGGCCGGGTAGTACGGGCCGACGCCGCTGCCCGGGTTGTCGTTGCCGGCCGCCGCCACGACCACGGCGTCCCGGCGCTGCGCGAAGGCGACGGCCGAGCGCAGCGCGGGAGAGCTCACGGCGGTCTGCACCGACACGTTGATGACCTGCGCCCCGGCGATCGCGGCGTCCCGGATGCCCTGGGCCAGCAGCCGCGAGAACCCGGTTTCGCCGGTGTTGACCTTGACCGACAGGATCCGGGCGGCGGGCGCGACCCCGTAGAACGGGATGCCCCGGGCCCGCGCGTCGCTGGCCGCGATGAGGCTGGCCACGGCGGTGCCGTGGCCGACGCAGTCCCGGGGGCCCTGGCCGGTCAGGTCGATGGCGCTGACCCGCCCGGCCAGCTGCGGGCTGTAGTCCACCCCGCTGTCCACCACGGCGACGGTGACGCCGTGCCCCTGGGACACGGCCCAGGCCCCGGCCATGTCGAGGGCCCGCTGCGCCCACGGCTCGTCACGCAGTGTGCGCACGCCCAGCTGCGGCGGGCAGCCCCGGGACGGCCGCGGCAGCACCCGGAAGATCTGCGGGAAGACGGGTGTCGCGGGCGGGGGCGGCGCGACGGGCGCCGTCGCCGTGGGCTGAGCGTGGCCGGGTGAGTCGCGGACGCGGTGGGTGAGGAGGTGGTGGACGCGGTCGCGGCAGGCCGTGGCCGTCACCGCCGGCAGGCGTCCCGGGCGCGCGGCCGCGGCGGCGCCCGGGCCGCCCAGCATGAGCAGCAGCCCAGCGGCGACGGCCATGGACGGCGGCCGCACCGACGGCGGGCCACCCGGCTGCCTGCCTCATCCGTCCTCCCGGGGCCGCCTCGCGCTTGCCCGGCCACTGTAGGCGAGTCTGCCGCGCGGCCCCGGCCATCCCGGGAATGCAGTCATCCCAGGGACCGCCACCGAGAGACTGCTATCGCCGGTCCGCTATCGCGGAGACCGCAGGATCTGGGCCGTCGCGGCCCTGGCCCTTAACGCTCCGCGACGAACGTCCCCCAGCCGACGGCGACCGACGAGCAGGTCTGCTGCAGCGCGGCGATGGCCTTCCGCACTGTCCCAGCGGCGAGTTCGAATTCCTGGGCCAGGGAAACGACGGAAGGAATCCGGTCTCCCGGCTGCCACTCACCCGACTCGATCCGGCCCCTAAGCAAGTTGGCGAGTTGCTGCCAGGGTGGCGTAGCGGACGACCGGCTGATCATGATCCCGGGCCGTCGCCGACGGTGATGAGCTGGGACTTCATGCCTATCGTCACCGGCTCGACGTAGACCGGCTGGATGGTGCTCGCCGCCGGGAACTGCTCGTGCACCCGCATCTTGAGCGGCTCGGTGGCCAGGTCGATGAACACCGGGTAGAGGTCGTCGTGATGGCAGGGGATGACCGCACGGGGCTGGTAGGTCTCGATGAGCGGCATGGTCGCCTCCCGGAGCTGGCGGCGGACCAGCGGGCGGCCGATGAAGCCCACGATGGCGAGGTCGCAGCCGGGGCTGGCCGCGAAGAAGGCGCGCTCCTCCTCGCTGACCGGGCCGCCGCTGTCCCGGTACACGATCCGGTAGCCGTCGATGTCGATGACCAGGCACATGGTGCCCTCGGTGAAGACCTCCGGCGCCATGGTGCCGCGCTGCAGCACGGCAGCAGCGTGGGCCTCTTCTCGGGCTGAGCGGGGGCTCGTCCCGCTCCCAGACCTCGCGGGCCTGGCGCAGGGCTTCCAGGCTCATCTGCTGCTCAGGGTGGGTGAGGTCGGCGTGGAACCCGTGGATGACCCGGAGGGTGAACCCGGGGAACTCCAGCAGGTCGCCCTCGCCGCGGCCGGTCACCGCGTGGATCCGCGACGCGTCCAGGCCGCCCTGGGTCAGCACGTCCGCGCCGAGCGGGTGCACCACCACCGGCGCCCCGGTGGCCGAGGCGACCTGGGCCGCGTCGGAGATGTGGTCGTAGTGCGGGTGCCCGATCAGCACCGCGTCGGCCCGGACCACCTCGCCGGGCCGGAAGCCGAGCCCGCGCATCCGCGGGCCGCGGTCGTAGAACGTGTCGAGCAGCACCACCCGGTCGTGGAAGTTCAGCTCGAAGTTGGACGTCCCGTACCAGCGGACGGTCAGGGCGTCGGGGTCGGGGCTGACCGGGCCGCCCAGCATGGCAGGCCGCCGGTACCCCAGCACGGTGTCGGTGTTCGTCACGGACTGACCTCCCCGGCCATCGTTCGTCCGAGCACCCGGTCAGTCGCGTCCGCGGAGCAGCGAGACCCGGAACGGGCGCAGCTCGCCCCGGGCGTACCCGCTGCTGATGGCCGGGTCGGCCGCCATGATCTGCTGCGCGGCGTCCTCGTCGGGAGCCTCGAAGACGGCCACCCCGGTGTTGGTGCGGCCGAGCGTGGGACCGGCCAGGATCAGCTGCCCGTCCGCGAGCAGGCGCTGCAGCCGCTCGAAGTGCTGCGCCCAGACCGCCTTCTCGGCGTCCGTCATGGTCGCCGCGAAGTCGTCCCGCGGGGGATGGATGAAATAGATCCACTCCGTCACGGGCCGAGTCTGCCCGGGCCCGGTCAGCCCGTCAACGCCCGGCGGGGCGGGCGGTCAGGGCGTCCAGGACGCGCTGCACGTTCTCGTCCAGGTCCCGGGCCGCGTCGGGCTGGCCGGCCAGGTGCCTGATCAGGGCCTGCTGGAAGAGCCCGTCGAACACGGCGTAGGCGGCCGCGGAGGCCACCGCCAGCGGGGCCTGCGCGAGCTCGGCGAACTTGCTGACGATGCGCCAGATCATCCGCTCCAGGCTCTGGTCGATCTCGGTCACGTCGCGGCGGTAGGAGTCGTCGAACAGGCTCTGGTTCCGCAGGTCGTACCAGAGCCGGTGCAGCGTGGCCTCGTCCACCAGGGTGGCCGCCATGGCCGCGCCGAATCCCTGCCGGAGCTCGGCGGCGGAGGTGGCGGTGGCGACGATGTTGTCGTACCGGGTCACGCATTCCGCCTTGTACTGGCGTACGCAGTAGGTGATCAGCTCGGTCTTGTCGCTGAAGTAGTAGTGCAGCACGCCGTGCGAGAACTCGGAGTTCTGCGCGATGTCGCGCAGGCTGGTCCGCGCGTAGCCCTGCTCGGCCAGGGTCTGCAGCGCCGCAGCGGCCAGCTGGGCGCGCCGTTCGGCGAACTTGTCCAGCTGCCGGCGCGCGATCCGGTCCCGGTTCCGCTCGGCTGGCTCAGTCTGGCCGGTCTCAGTCTGGCCGGTCCAGTCTCGGCTGTCCCGGCCTCTACCTGTACTGCCTCGGTCACGGTCAGGGTCCAATCAGCGTCGCGTGCCCCCGCGAACTGCGGGTCCAAGTCTACCTGGCACGCTTCTTCGCGATCTTGACAGGCGACCAAATTTCTCTAGACGATCGTCAGGAATCTCTTGACAGTTGTCAAGAGACACGGTCAGGCTATGTCTCACGTCACATGATCCGCAGCGCTGCGCTGCGGTCTGGCGGGCCCATGGCGGTCCCGGGAAGAGGTGCCTGATGAGCGTGTACGAGCTGACGGGCCGGAAGGCACTGGTCACCGGCGGGGGCCGCGGGCTCGGCGCCGGGATGGCGGAGGCGCTGGCCCGCGCGGGGGCGGCCGTCGTCATCGGGGACGTCCGGGAGGACCTGGGCAAGCAGACCGCTGACGCGCTGCGCCAGTCCGGGGCCACGGCCGAGTTCGTGCCGCTGGACGTGACCAGCGACGCGAGCTGGGAGCAGGCCATTCCGCAGGCCATCAGCGCCCTCGGCGGCCTGGACATCCTGGTCAACAACGCCGGGGTGGAGATCACCAGCCTGCTCGTCGACATCGAGGCCGCCGACATCCGGCGGATGCTCGAGGTCAACGTCCTGGGCACGGCCCTGGGCCTCAAGCACGCCTTCCGGGCCATGCGCCCGGGCGGCCCGGCCGGGCAGGGCGGCGCGGTGATCAACATCGCGTCGGTCGCGGCCACCATCGCCTTTCCCGGGATCGCCGGCTACTCGGCCACCAAGTCGGGCGTGGACCGGCTCACCAAGGTGGCCGCGATGGAGTCCGGCAGGCTCGGCTACGGCGTGCGGGTGAACTGCGTGTACCCCGGCCTGGTGGCGACGGAGATGGGCCTGCAGCTCGCCTCGGACTGCGCCACGCTCGGGCTGTTCCCCAGCCCGGAGGAGGCGGTCGGCGCCGTGGTCGGGCTGACCCCGCTCGGCCGGCTCGGCGAGGTGCCGGACATGGCCGACGCCGTGGTGTTCCTGGCCTCCGACGGCGCGCGGTTCATCACCGGGGCCGGGCTGCCGGTCGACGGCGGCATGGGCATGTGACCGGATCCTTCTGACCTCCAGCGAAAGGCACACCCATGAGCACCGACAAGCCGGTCGTCGTCTACGGCGCCTCCGGGTACACCGGCCAGCTGATCTGCGAGTACCTGCGGGAGTTCAACATCCCCTTCGTGGCCGCCGGGCGGGACAAGGCCCGCATCTCCGAGGCCCTGGACCGGGTGCCCGGCATCGGCACGGTGCCGCACGAGGTCGATCGAGGTCGAGCACCAGGTCGGGCCGCTGACCGAGCTGCTGACCGGCGCGAAGGTGGTGCTCAACACGGTCGGGCCGTTCGCGAAGCACGGCGGCGAGGTGGTCGAGGCGTGCCTGGCGGCGGGCTGCCACTACCTCGACACCACCGGCGAGCAGGACTGGCTGATCACCTGCGACGAGACCTACGGCGAGCAGATGGCCGCGCGCGGGCTGCTGCTGGCGCCGGGCGTGGCGCAGATGTACACCACCGGGGAGATCGCGGCCAACATCTGCCTCGAGCTGCCCGGCCTGGACACCCTCGACATCGAGGTGTTCTGGAAGGGCCTGCCCACGATCGCCTCGACCCGCACGATCCTGGTCAACGCGGCCCTGGCCAAGGCCTACTACCTGGAGCAGAACGAGTACGTGGAATGGCCGGCCGACGCCGGGCTCTACACCGTCGTGGTGCCCGGCCAGCATGAGACCGGCCTCGCGCTGCCGTGGGGCGGCACCTCGCATCCGGTCTGGTTCCGCCGCGACCCGCGGGTGGCGAACGTCAAGGTGCTCGGCGGGGTCTTCAACCGCGCGCTGATGATGGGCGTGCCGCAGATCGTGGCGGGCGCGCTGGAGCAGATCAAGGACCTGTCCGACGACGAGAAGTACGCCGCGCTGTCCGAGCAGGCCGCCGCCGTGATGAACCAGATGCCGCCGCGGGAGAACCCGCGCATCAACACCTCGCTGGACTCGGTCTACGCGTCCGGCCCGCTCGGCCGGGCGCACTGCGTGCTGCACGGCAACTGCAACTACAAGCAGACCGGCGCGCTGCAGGCCTACGCCGCGTACTCGCTGCTCCAGCAGCCGCCGCGGCGGGCCGGGTTCGCCTCCGGGTGCCAGGCCTTCGGCCACCGCGAACTGCTGGGCGTGCTGCGCAGCTTCGGCCTGGTCATGGAGCCCACCGTCACGGTCGCGCACTGAGCGCCGGGTCACGGCCGTGCGGCTGACCGATTTCCTGGACAAGGGGGCCTCGCTCGGCCCGGACGCGCCGTGCCTGACCATGGCCGGGCACACCCGCAGCTACGCCGAGGTGCAGCGGCTGTCCTGGGTGATCGGCCAGGCGCTGGCCCGGTCGGGCATCCGGCCCGGCGACAAGGTGGCGGTGCTGTCCGCCAACGACCCGGTCGCCTTCTCCTGCGTGTTCGGCATCGCCCGGGCCGGGGCGGTGTGGTGCCCGGTGAATCCGCGCAACGAGGCAGCGGAGAACCGCGAACTGCTGGACCTGTTCGACTGCGCGGCCCTGATCTTCCAGGGGGCGTTCGCGCCGCTGGTCGCGCGGATAGCCCCGGACCTGCCGAAGGTCGCCACGCTGGTCTGCCTGGACCAGGAGGTGGCCGGGGGCCACCGGGTTCGATGACTGGGTGAAAGGCCTGGCCGGCGAGCCCTGGCAGGCCGATCCGGTGGATGACATCGCGATGATCGCGGGCACCGGGGGCACCACCGGCCAGCCCAAGGGGGTCCTGCTGACCGGGCACAACATCGAGACGATGACGGCCCTCACGCTGATGGGCTATCCGTTCGACGGGCGCCCCGTGTACCTCGCTCTCGCCCCGCTTACGCATGCCGCCGGGGTGCTGTGCTTCCCGATCATGACGCTGGGCGGGGAGATCGTCATCATGCCCGCGCCGGACCTGGCCGGGTTCCTGTCCCTGATCGGGCAGCACCGGGTGACCCACGCCTTCCTGCCGCCGACCCTGGTCTACCTGCTGCTCGATCAGCCCGGGCTGGCCGCGGCCGACCTGACCTCGCTGCAGTGCCTCTGGTACGGCGCGGCCCCCATGTCCGCGGCCCGCCTGGAGCAGGCCATCCGCGCGATCGGGCCGGTCATGGGCCAGCTGTTCGGGCAGACCGAGGCGCCGATGATGATCTCGAGCATGGCGCCGGAAGACCACCTGCACGCCGACGGCACGCTGGCCACCGAGCGCTTCACCTCGGCCGGGCGGCCCGGCCCCCTGGTCACCGTGGCCATCATGGACGACCAGGGCCGGCTGCTGCCCGCGGGTGAGCGGGGTGAGATCGTCGTCCGCGGTCCCCTGGTCATGGCCGGCTACTACCAGGACCTGGTGGCCTCGGCCGAGGCGGCCCGGCACGGCTGGCACCACACCGGCGACATCGGCTACCTCGACGAGGACAACTACCTCTACATCGTGGACCGGGCCAAGGACATGATCATCACCGGCGGGTTCAACGTCTACTCGGCCGAGGTCGAGCAGGCGCGTGCTGGCCCACCCGGCGGTGCTGGACTGCGCGGTCGTCGGGCTGCCGGACGACAAGTGGGGCGAGCGGGTGACCGCCGTCATCCAGGCCCATCCCGGTCACGAAGTCCCGGGCGATGACCTCCGCGCGTTCGTGAAGGGACGGCTGGGCAGCGTGAAGACCCCCAAGCAGGTCGAGGTGTGGGCCGACCTGCCCCGGTCCAGGGTGGGCAAGGTACTCAAGAGCGAGGTCCGGTCGAGGCTGCTCGACCAGGCCTAGAGACGGCCTGGCCGAGGCCCAGGGGGGCGGCCTCGGCTAGGCCCGGCGGCGGGGCTGCTCGCGTCACTGCGCCCTGGCTGGCCGGGCGGTCCCGGAGGCGACGGCGATGATCTCG
>CAVUKT010000044.1:0-55250 GCA_963742055.1 uncultured Actinomycetes bacterium
ACCCGTGGTGCTCTTCGCAGGCATGGTGCTGTTCGGCGCCGGATTCGGGGTGATCGAGAACGCGACGTTCGCGCGGCTGCTCGAGCAGCTGCCCGAGGCTAAGGCCAGCGCGTTGTGGAACCTCGCCTACGACGCCGGGTACGGCGCGGGCCCGGCCGTCTTCGGCCTGATCTGCGTCCGCACCGGCTACCCCGCGGCGTTCGCGCTTACCGGCGTGTTGGTCCTCGCCGCAGTCCCGGTTGCGTTGCGCGAGCGGAAGACCGTGGCCAGCGTGGCCCGGCCGGTGTGATCACGTCTCGGGCTCGTCCGGCCGCGAGCCGCGACCGTGCAGCTGGCACTCGAGTGGCGGCGGCCGTGCTGGTGCGGCGCGGGTGTTCCGCGGGTGCCGGGGTCGATCATCTCCAGGCTGGCCACAGTCGCGGCCAGCCGTTACGGTGCGGCCTGGCAGATGGGCGTGGCCCTGACGATCGCCTTCGCCGGGCTCTGGCTGAGCTTCCGCCGCCGCGCCGCCGGGTACGCCCTGAGGGCTGCGCCCGGGTTCGGCCTCGCGGCGATCATCGGCCTGGCCATTGTCGCCACGCCGCTGGCTCTGGTCCTGATCTTTGCCGGGCCGTTCGTGATTTTCGGGCTGGGACTGATCACGGCCGGCCTGAGGCTGGGCAATCGCTTCCTGGCCGGCTGGGCCATGGCTATCGGGGCACTGGGCGTCTTCGAGGGCTTCTTCGGGATCACCAACCGTCTCCCGTACTCCCTCTGGTCGCCGTGGGAGCATTCCGCGATCTACCTTGCGCTGGGCGCGCTGACCCTGCTGGCCGGGGTCCTCGTGCACGTCCGGGAGAACCATGCGGTGCCCGGAGTGCCCGGCTAGCCGCCAGGTGCCAGTTCGTAGGCCCCGCAGGTCACATCCGCCGGGTGCCAGGTGTCAGTCTGGTGAGACCCGGCATCGAGGGAATGTGACGGATGACCGACAGTGAGTGGCTGGCGGCCGCGTTCGAGGAGCACCGTGACCACCTGCGCGCGGTGGCCTACCGGCTGCTCGGCTCGTCGAGCGACGCCGACGACGCGGTTCAGGACACCTGGCTGAAGCTGACCGGCGCGGACCCCGGCGAGGTGGAGAATCTCGGCTGGCTGGCTGACGACCGTCGTCGCGCGGGTGTCACTCAACATGCTCCGGTCACGCCGGTACCGGCACGAGGAGCCGGTCGGTGGTGCGTGGCCGGGTGCCGCGGAGGCGGCGGCCGGGACCGGCGCGGTGGCCGGGCCGGGCGGGCCGTCCCTGGCCAGCCAGGCGGGTGACCCGGAAGACGAGGCGGTGCTCGCCGATTCGGTCGGCCTGGCCTTGCTGGTCGTGCTCGACACGCTGACCCCGGCGGAGCGTCTCGCGTTCGTGCTGCACGACATGTTCGCCATGCCGTTCGCGGAGGTGGCGGCGGTGCTCGGGCGCTCGCCGGAGGCGACGCGGCAGCTGGCCAGCCGGGCCCGGCGCCGGGTACGCGGGGCGCCCAGCCCGGACCGGGCCGCCGACCTGGCCCGCCAGCGGGAAGTGGCCACCGCGTTCCTGGCGGCCTCGCGGGGCGGCGATCTCTCGGCCCTCGTCGCGCTGCTGGACTCCGACGTCACGCTGGCCGCCGACGCCGCGGTGGTCCCGGCCGGCCTGCCGGCGCTGCTTCGCGGCGCGGACACGGTCGCCCGGGGCGCGGTGGTGTCCTCGGCCCGGGCCGGGCAGTCCCGGCTGGCCCTGGTGAACGGGTCCGTGGGCATCGTGTTCGCCCCGGCCGGGCGGCTGCAGGTCGTCCTGGCCCTGACCGTCAGCCCCGCCCGCCGGATCACCGCCATCGAGGTCATCGCCGATCCTGACCGCCTGCGGCACCTGCGCCTGGCCTTGCTCCCGGAGTAGGCACACCGGCCCCGGCCCAGCTCGCTGGGGCTCTACCGCCTGGCCGCCATCATCTGAGACGGATCAGCATCTGAGGCCGATCAGTCCGGGGCCGCTGCGGCGCCGGCCTGGAGATGGGCGCTGGCGAGGGCCGCATCGAGCAGCGCCGCCGCCGCGGCGCGGGCCGCAGCGGACGCGGCCGGGTCGTGGTCCATGCGGGCCGACACCGCGGTCCCGTCGTAGAGCAGGTGCAGCTGGCGGGCCAGGGCCGCCGGGTCGGGCGCCCCGGCCTCCGCGGCCAGGCGGGTGAACAGGGAGCGCACCCAGCCGCGGTAGTCGCCGTAGGCCTGCTCCACCCGGTCACCGGGATGCGATTCCGCGCTGGCCCGGACGAACGCGCAGCCCCGGTAGCCAGATTCGGCGAGCGACTGGCCCTGCGACTCGAACACGCCCAGCAGCCGGTCGCGGGGGGTGTCATAGCTCTCCAGGGCGCGGGTGATCCGCTCGGCGATCCTCTCGTGGCGGCCCTTCAGGTAGGCATGGATCAGTTCGTCCTTGCTGCCGAAGGTGTTGTACAGCGAGCCCTTGGCCACGCCGGCGTGCTCGATGACCCGGTCGATACCGACCGTATGCACGCCTTCCTCATAGAACAGCTCGTTGGCGGCGGCCAGCAGGCGCTCACGCGCCGACGGTCTGGCCGCATTCTGCACAGCCATGTCGGTCATCTCCTCTAGACAACTCTGTCTATTTTATCGCTTGCCGCCAGGGCTCACGCGGGACGCTGCCGCGGCGGGTGCGGACGCGCAGCAGGCCGAGCAGCGCGACCGCCGCGAGCAGGATGACCGCGCCACCGTAGTAGATCGCGGTGTCGGTCAGCCCGCGCGCCGTGCACGATGACGAACCCGGCGACCACGGCGGGCACGCCCAGGCCGAGGTAGGACACGATGTAGAGCAGGGACAGGACCCCGGCGCGCTCGTGGGCCGCGGCCAGCGGCACGACGGTCCGGATGCCGCCCTGGAAACCGCTGCCGAACCCGGCCCCGCTGATCGCCGTGCCCAGGAAGAACACGCGGCGTGGACTTGATGGCCAGGGCGAGCATGGTGACGGCCGCCCCGATGATCAGGGTGAGGATCCCGGTGAGCATCACGGTCCGGGCGGCCGCGGCCCGCAGCACGACGATGGAGATCACGGCGGTCAGGGTGAGCACGAACAGGCTCAGCCCGCCCAGCACCACGTCCAGGGAGCCGGTCAGGGAGTCCACCAGCGCCGGGCCGAGCGCGGCGTACAGTCCGGCCAGCGCCCAGACCGCGAACAGCACCGGGGTGGCGACCAGCACGGGGCCGCGCAGCGTGCGGGGCAGCCGGATCTCCGGCCGCAGCGAGGCCAGCGCCCCCGGGGTCCGGCTCACGGTTTCGCGCATCAGCACGATCCCGGCGGCCTGGAGCACGAACACGCCCATCAGGGCCAGGTAGATCAGGTGCGTGGGGGCGGGCAGGTAGCGCACCGCCAGGGCGGACAGCAGCACGCCGGACCCGGTGCCCATGCCCGGGGCGACCGAGTTGGCGAACGTGCCGCGCTCGCGGTCCACGTCCAGCAGGCCCGCGCCGATCGCGCCGAGCGCCGCGCCGGTGCCCAGGCCCTGCACGATCCGGGCGATCAGCAGCTCGGGCACCCCGCTGGCGATGGTGAACACCAGCAGCGCAGCGGCCTGCACGGTGATCGCGGCCAGCAGCACCGGACGCCGTCCGATGTGGTCGGAGAGCTTGCCCACGGTCAGCAGCGAGCGAGCACCGCCACCGCGTACACCCCGAACACGATCGTGGTGGTGATCGGCGTGAAGCCCCAGCGAGCCTGGTAGATCGCGTACAGCGGCGTGGGGGCGGCGGACGCGGCCAGCAGCGTCACGATCAGCGACGCCAGCAGGTACAGCGCCGGGCGCCCGCTCAGCCGCCGCCCTCCGGCCGGGGCCAGCCCGGCGGGTCGCGGCCTGGGCCGCAGGACGGCTGGCCAGGCGGGGCGGGTCCGTCGTGAGGGTTTGGCCGCCCGTGTCGTCATGATCAGTCCTCAAGTCGATTGAGTAGACAGGTCTGTTCAAAACAATAGACAGACTGGTCTAATCAGTCAAGCCGTGGCTGAGGGACCGGCCGCGCACCTGGGTCCCGGCCGTCCCGCACCGGGTCCCGGCCGTCCCGTTTCCCGCAAGCGGTTGCCCAGGCTCCCAAACCGGGTTTCGGACGGCCGTTATCGCGATTGTCGCCTTTTAGGACGCTATTCCGGCGTTTTCCTGCGTTCGGCGTTCAGCTTCCCGTAAGTTCCGGCAAGACAGGCGTTCCCTGTGCCACCTGACGCCGGCTCGCTGAGCCGCCGCCAGCTCGCCAGGTGAATGCGAAGGCTCGCGGACAGGAGTGGGATGCCCCCAGCACCCCGTCATTCCAGGCCCAAGACCCCCCGGAAACCCGCCGTCAAGATCGGCGTCCCGGTATTGGCCGCAGCAACGCTCGCAGGCGTAGCTGCGGCTTTCGTATTCTTGACCGGCGGATCGGCCGGATCCGCCGCGTCCACGTCTTCCTCGCACAGCAAGATCTCGGTGGCGAGCGCCGCATCGAGTCTGACCAGCGACGACATGATGATCGACGTCCACCATCAGGTCGCCGCCCGGACCGTCCGTGACACCGCCCGGACCATCCGGCGCAACTATCTGGCCAGGCTCGCCACGGCCCGGCTCGCCCAGAAGAAGGCCGCCGAGCAGGCCGCCAAGCAGGCAGCCAGGCGGCGGCGGCCGCCGCGGCCCAGCCGACTGCGAGCCCGAGCCCGGCGGCCAGTTCCACCGGCAGCAGCACGGACGCCGCTCACTCCCCGCTCGGGGTCTGCATCCGCAACGCCGAAGAGGGCGGCAGCTACGCCTGGGGACCCGGTAACGGCGGCGGGGCTTACCAGTTCGTGCTGGGAACCTGGGAAAATTACGGCGGCTCGGCCAGCGAGTTCGGCGTGGCCGGCCCGGCTTACCAGGACCAGATCTTCGATAACGCCATCGCGGCCGGAGGTGCCTCGAACTGGACGGCGTACGACGGCTGCTGACGCGCGCCGCTCGGCGGTGCAGCTCGGCGGTGACAGTCACGGGCGTGCAGAACCGTCAACCTGGCTAGGGCGGCCCGGGCTGGCTGTGTGATGCTGGCAGGATCGCCAGATCACCGATCAAGCCCGGGGGCCCCGTGACCACTCCACCCATGCCGAGCCGCGTGCCGGCCGGCGCCACGCCCGAAGGTGACGGGATCGTCCTCGGGGACGGCCCGGTCCGGGTGGACGCCTTCATCGACTTCCTCTGCCCGTACTGCCGGCGACTTCGAGCTGTCCTCGGGCCCGGCGCTGGCCACCATGCTGGCCGAGCACCGGATCAGCCTCGCCTATCACCCGATGAACTTCCTCGATCAGGCCTCGACGACGCGCTACTCGACCCGTGCGGCCGCGGCGTCGGGCTGCGCCGCCGACTTCGGCCGGTTCCTGGAGTACGCGCACGCGCTGTTCGTCAACCAGCCCCCCGAGGGCAGTGCGGGGCTGAGTGACTCCGAGCTTGCCGACCTCGCGCGGCGAGGTCGGCCTGTCGGCCGAGCCTTTCGCCAGCCGCCTGGGCGAAGGGCTGTACCTGGACTGGCCGCCGTACGTGACGGCGCGCGCCGCGGCCGCCGGGGTCAGTGCCACCCCGACCGTCCTGGTCGCCGGGGTGCCGGTCGCGGCGGAGAGCAAGGCCATCGCCCTCGCCGTGGACCAGGTCAGCGCCCAGACCTGAGCTGCGGCAGGGCGATCCCGTTCGTCTCCGGCACGACGCGCCCACCTGGCCGATAAGCTGGTGATCGTCAGATGATGCCCTGACGCGGAGGTCGTGGCCTCCCGAACCGCTCCGGCTGATGGCTTCTGCTCAGACCGCTGCGCACGGAGGCCATTCGCGTTGCCTGACCCTCATCCCGGCCCGGCCGGGCCACCCGGCCCGGACCGGACCGACGCACCGGCCACGGACCTGGCCGTCGCCCCCGCGCCGGGCCCGCCTGCCGGGGCGCCCCGCGCCGCGCAGGCTGCCCCGGATCGACCGCCGTGAGCTCGCCGCCATCTTCGCCGGCGGCGCCCTGGGCACGCTGGCGCGGGCCGCGCTGGCCGAGGCGTTCCCGCACCCGGCGACCGCGTGGCCCTGGCCCACGTTCGCGGTCAACATCGTGGCCGCGTTCCTGCTCGGCTACTTCGTCACCCGCCTGCAGGAGCGGCTGCCGCTGTCCAGCTACCGGCGGCCGCTGCTGGGCACCGGGCTGTGCGGCGGCCTGTCCACGTTCTCGACCATGCAGGTGGAGATCCTGAAGATGCTCGACGCGCACGCCTGGGGGCTGGCCGCCGGCTACGCCGCGGCCAGCGTGGCGGCCGGCTACGCCGCGGTCCACCTGGCCACCGCGGCGGTCCGGCGGGTCCGGGTGCTGCGGTGAGGAGGCGGCCGTGAACGTGTTCCTGTGGGCCGGGGTCATCCTCATCGGGGGAGCCGGGTCGGTGGCCCGCTTCCTGGCCGATGGGCTGGTCGCGTCGGCAGCCGGCCGTGACTTCCCCTTCGGCACCCTGGTCGTCAACGTGTCCGGCGCGGTGATCCTCGGGCTGCTCACCGGGCTGGCCCTCGGCCATGACCAGGCGCTGCTCGCCGGCACGGCGGCGGTCGGCTCGTACACCACGTTCTCGACGTGGATGTTCGAGACCGACCGGCTCGCCGAGGAACGCCAGTACGGCAAGGCGGCGGCGAACGTGATCGTCAGCCTGGTCCTCGGCGTCGCCGCCGCCGCGCTGGGCCGGCTGATCGGGGCGCACCTGTGAGCGTGGACTGCATCAAGCTGACCAGCTACTTCAGCGAACGCCACCGGGCCGGCGGCCGGTTCGTCGCGGATGCGCTCCTCGACCTGTACGGGAGCCACGAGATCGCCGCGAGCATCCTGCTCCGGGGCACCGAGGGGTTCGGGCTCAAGCATCACCTGCGCACCGACCGCTCGCTCACCCTCTCCGAGGACCTGCCGCTCACCGCGATCGCGGTGGACAGCCGCCCGCGCATCGAGGCCGTGCTGGGCCCGACTCTCGAACTGAACCGTCCCGGGCTGGTCACCCTGGAACGGGCCCGCCTGCTCACCGGGACCGGGCTCAGCCGAGGCCGGGCTCACGGGGCCGGGCTCACCGCCGGGCCCGGGGGACCTGGCCCGGGGAGAGCAAGCTCACCGTCTATCTCGGCCGCCAGGAACGGGTCTACCGGGTGCCCGCCTTCGTGGCGGTCTGTGACCTGCTGCACCGCCGGGGCGTCGCCGGGGCCACCGCGCTGCTCGGCGTGGACGGCACGGCGCGGGGCCGGCGGGAACGGGCCAGGTTCTTCAGCCGCAACGCCGAGGTGCCGATGATGGTGGTCGCCGTGGGGTCCGGGGACCGGATCGGGCAGGTGCTGCCCGAGCTGGGCGCGCTGCTGCGCCGCCCGCTGGTCACCCTCGAACGGGTCCAGGTGTGCAAGCGTGACGGGCGGCTCCTCGCCCCGCCCGCCCCGCTGCCGGCCGCCGACGAGCACGGCATGGCGCTGTGGCACAAGCTCATGATCTTCAGCTCCGAAGCGGCCCAGCACGGCGGCCAGCCGGTGCACCGCGCCATGGTCCGGCGGCTGCGCTCCGCGGGGATCAGCGGCGCCACCACCCTGCGCGGGATCTGGGGGTTCCACGGCGACCACCCGCCGCACGGCGACCGGGTCCTGCAACTGGGCCGCCATGTGCCCGTGGTGACCATCGTGATCGACACCCCGGAGCGGATCGCCACCGCCTTCCCCATCATCGACGAGCTCACCAGCAGCACGGGCTCGTCACCAGCGAGACCATCCCCGCCCTGCGGGCCGCCGCGGGTGACCGGCGCCGGGGCGGCCCGCGGCTGGCCACCCACCATCTCCCCGGCGGATCGGCCTAGCCCGCCGGCTTCCAGGGCGATCGTGGCGATCGCGGCCTGCGTAAAGTACGTCGCAGATGCCCGGAGCCGGAGGAGGTCGATGCCATGGCTGGTCTCCCGCCGATCGACCAGCGGACCATGCGCGCGACGTACGAACGGGTCCTGGCCCGGCGCCCGGACGAGCTGGCGCAGACCGACGCGGACGGCTCGTTCACCTTCTGCCGGCAGCTACTCGCGCGCGCTGCGGCTCGCGGCCGGCTTCGCCGCGGCCGGGGTCGGGCCCTCCGAACCCGCCGCGCTGCTGCTCGACAACTCCCTCGACCTCGTGCACACGTTCACCGGCCTGGCCCTGGGCGGCATGGTCGAGGTGCCGGTCAACACGGCCTACAAGGGCCGTTTCCTCACCCATATCCTGAACGACTCGCAAGCCGGGGTGGCCGTCGTGGAGGACGGTTATCTGGACCGGCTCGCCGCGATCGCCGGCGACCTCACATCTCTGCATACGATCGTGGTCCGCGGTGACCCCGCCCGCGCGGGAACCCTGGCGCAGCGGTTCCGGGTCATGCCGTTCGCCGAACTCGAGTCGGCCGGCTCCGCGGCGCCCGCGCCGGCCGACGCGGGGGACCTGGTCGCCTACATGTACACCTCGGGCACGACCGGGCTGTCCAAAGGTGTCCTGATCTCGCACGCGCACGCCTACACCTACGCGTCGCGCGAGGACCAGGACCGGCCCCGCGCCGGGAGACCGCATCCTGGTCGACGCTGCCGCTGTTCCACCTGGCCGGCCAGTGGTACGGCGTCTACCAGGCCCTCATCCATCAGGTTCCGTGCTGGGTCGAGCCGGGCTTTTCGGCCAGCGGCTTCTGGCCGACGGTCCGCGAGCACGGCATCACCGTCACCGTGACCCTCGGGGCCATGGCCGAACTGCTGCAGCAGCAGCCACCCCGGCCCGGCGACGCGGACAACCCGCTGGAGCTGACGGTGATGGCCCCGCTGGCCAGCGACGTGCACGGCTTCAGCCAGCGTTTCGGGGTGGCCACCGCGGCCGTCTACGGGATGAGCGAGATCGGCTGCGTGCTCAACGGGCCGCCCGAGACGATCGTGCCCGGCGAAGCGGGCCTCCCGCGGGAGGAGTACACGCTGCGGCTGGTGGACGCCGACGGCCGCGACGTGGGCCACCGGCGAGGTGGGTGAGCTGTGGGTGCTCCCGGCCGACCCGCGGATCGTGCTCCGCGGGCTACCACAACCTGCCGGACAAGACGGCGCGAGACGCTGGTCGACGGGTGGGTGCACACCGGGGACGCGTTCCGCCGCGACGCCGCGGGGCACTTCTTCTTCTCCGACCGGATGAAGGACGCGCTACGCCGCCGCGGGGAGAACATCTCCAGCTTCGAGGTCGAGCGGGTGATCAACGAGTACCCGGCGGTCTACGAGAGCGCGGTCGTCGGGGTGCCGTCCGACCTCACCGAGGACGAGATCAAGGCGGTGATCGTCGCCCGGGACGGACAGCGGATCGACCCGGCCGAGCTGACCGCGTTCCTGATCGAGCGGCTGCCCTACTTCATGGTCCCCCGCTATCTCGAGTTCGCCGACGCGCTGCCCAAGACCCCGACCCAGAAGGTGCACAAGCACCTGCTGCGCGAGCGCGGCACCGGGCCGCAGGTGTGGGACCGCGAGGCGGCAGGCATCGTGCTGCGCCGGGGCACGGCCCAATGAGGCAGGCCAGTGAGCCCAGCCCCGGTGAGCCAGCCCGGTGAGGCCAGCGCGGGTAAGGCCAGCCCAGGTAAGGCAGACCAGCACAGTGAAGCTGCTCGTCGCGAACCGGGCGGAGATCGCGGTGCGCATCATGGCCACCGCGGCCGTGCTCGGCATCGAGACCGTCGCGGTCTACCCGGACGACGACGCCGCCTGCGCCCACGTGGCCCGGGCGGGCGCCGCGGTGCGCCTGCCGGGTGCGGGCCCCGCCGCCTACCTCGACGTCGGCGCGATCGTCGGGGCCGCCACCGGCTCCGGGTGTGACACCCTGCATCCCGGCTACGGCTTCCTGGCCGAGAACAGCGCGCTCGCGCGGGCCTGCGCCGCGGCCGGCCTCCGCTTCGCCGGGCCCGCGCCGGAGGTGCTCGACCTGTTCGGCGACAAGACCGCCGCGCGGGCCCGGGCCGCCGACCTCGGGATCCCGCTGGCCCGGGCCACGGACGGCCCGGCCGGGCCCGGGGAGGCGCGCGCGTTCCTGGCCAGCCTCGGCCCCGGGGCCGCGGTGATGGTGAAGGCGGTCGCCGGAGGCGGGGGCCGCGGCATGCGGCCGGTGCTCGACCCGGCCGGCCTGGACGAGGCGATCCGGCGCAGCGCCTCCGAGGCGCAGGCGGCCTTCGGCGACCCCGCGGTGTACGTGGAGGAACTGCTGACCCGGGCCCGGCACGTCGAGGTGCAGGTCATCGGGGACGGCGCCACGGTCGCCGTGCTCGGCGACCGCGACTGCAGCCTGCAGCGGCGGCGGCAGAAACTGATCGAGATCGCCCCGGCCCGCCTCGCCGATGACCTCCGCGCCCGGCTGCACGAGGCGGCCCGCGCCCTCATCGCCTCGACGGCCTACACCGGGCTGGCCACGGTCGAGTTCCTCGTCACCGGCGAGCCGGTTCGTGTTCCTCGAAGTGAACCCGCGGATCCAGGTCGAGCACACGGTGACCGAGGAGGTCACCGGCCTCGACCTGGTCGAGCTCATGCTGCGCGTCACCGGCGGCGAGACCCTGGCCGACCTGGGCCTGGCCGGTCCGGGTCCCGGCGGCCCGCCCGCGGCCCGGGGCTGCGCCATCCAGGCCCGGGTCAACACCGAGACCGTGCGGCCGGACGGGACCGTGCTCCCGGCCAGCGGGACCCTGACCCGGTTCCAGCCCCCGGCGGGCCGCGGGATCCGGGTCGACACCCACGGCTACCCCGGCTACGCCATCAGCCCCCGCTACGACTCGCTGCTGGCCAAGGTGATCGTCACCGGAACCGGCCCTCGCGCGGCCGCGAACCGGCTGCGCAGTGCCCTGGAGGAGTTCGGCCTCGCGGGCGTTGCGGAAAATCTGGGCCTGCTCCGCGCGCTCGCCGGCCATCTCGACGACCCGGACCTGGACACGACCTGGGTCGACCGGCATCTCGGCCTGCTGGTCTCTGGCCCGGACGCGGCCCCGCAGGCCGCCGCCGTCGCCGGCGAGGGCAGCGACGGGGCCGCCGTCCGCGCGCCGCTGCACGGGACGGTCGTCGCCATCGCGGCCCGGGCCGGCGAGGCGGTCACGGCGGGCCGGGAGCTTCTGGTGCTGGAGGCCATGAAGATGGAGCACGTCGTGGCGGCTCCCGGCGCCGGCGTGATCACGAGCCTGGCCGTGCAGGTCGGGGAGACGGTCGCGGCCGGGGCCCTGCTCGCCACCATCGAACCGCGGTGACCACGACGAGCCGCGGCGGCTCCGGGGCCGCCGCCGCCGACCTCGACCAGATCCGCCCCGATCTGGATGAGGCGATCCGGCGGCACCAGGTCGGCTCGGACTCCTACCGGCAGGAGGCGACCGCGCGGCGGCACGCCAGCGGCCGCCGCACCGCCCGGGAGAACGTCGCCGACCTGGTCGACGAGGGCAGCTTCGTGGAGTACGGGGCGCTCACCATCGCCGCCCAGCGGCGGCGCCGCTCGCTCGGCGACCTGATCGAGCGGACCCCGGCCGACGGCCTGGTGATGGGCACGGCGGCGGTCGGCGGCCGGCCGGTCGCGGTGATGTCCTACGACTACACCGTCCTGGCCGGCACGCAGGGCATCCAGAACCACCGCAAGACGGACCGCCTCTTCGAGCTGGCCCGGCGCGAGCACCTGCCCGTGGTGATCTTCGCCGAGGGCGGGGGCGGCCGCCCGGGCGACACCGACACCGCCGCGGTCGCGCAGCTCGACGTGACCACGTTCCGGCTGCTCGCCGAGCTGAGCGGGCAGGTACCGCTGGTCGCCATCGTCTCCGGCTACTGCTTCGCCGGCAACGCCGCGCTGGCCGCGGCGTGCGACGTCATCATCGCGACCGAGGGCAGCAGCCTCGGCATGGGCGGCCCGGCGATGATCGAGGGCGGCGGCCTCGGCGTGGTCGCGCCGGGCGACGTGGGGCCGATGTCGGTGCAGGTGCCCAACGGCGTGGTCGACGTTCTCGTCCCCGACGACGCCGCCGCGGTCGCGACGGCCCGCGCGTACCTGGGCTACGTCGCCCGGCCGCCCGCGGCCGCCGCGGGCCCGGCCGCCGGCCTGCCCGGGGCCGGGGCCGGGGACGAGCCTGCTCACGCGGATCAGCGGGTGCTGCGCCATCTGGTGCCCGAGAACCGGGTCCGCGCCTACGACGTCCGCCCCGTCATCGACGCCCTCTTCGACCGGGACTCGGTACTGGAGCTGCGCCCGGAGTTCGGGGTGGGCATCATCACCGCGCTGGCCAGGCTGGACGGCCGGCCGGTCGGGGTGATCGCGAACAACCCGCATCATCTGGGCGGCGCCATCGACGGGGACGCCGCCGACAAGGCGACCCGGTTCCTCGGGCTGTGCCAGGCCCACCGGCTCGCCGATCATCTCGCTGTGCGACACCCCCGGGTTCATGGTCGGGCCGGAGGCCGAGAAGACCGCGACCGTGCGCCGTTTCGGCGCCATGTTCATCGCCGGGGCCCGGCTGACCGTCCCGCTGTGTGCCGTGGTCCTGCGCAAGGGCTACGGCCTCGGCGCGATGGCCATGGCCGGCGGGGACCTCAAGGCACCGCTGCTGTGCGTGGCCTGGCCGACCGGGGAGTTCGGCGGGATGGGGCTGGAAGGGGCGGTCCGGCTGGGTTTCCGCAAGGAACTGGACGCGATCGCCGACCCGGCCGCCCGCCAGGAGCGGTACGAGCAGCTGGTCGGCGAGTACTACGAGAAGGGCAAGGCGCTCAGCACCGCGGCCGCCTTCGAGATCGATGACGTCATCGATCCGGCCCAGACCCGTCACGTCCTGATCGCAGACCCTGGCCCGGACGAGGTCATGACCGGTTCGGGGAGGGCAGCGGCGGGGGCCGGGCCGACCGGCAGGATGATCTCGAAGGCCGCGCCGCCGCCCCGGCGTGCTCCGGACCTGGACCGAGCCGCCGTGGGCCGTGGCGATGGCCTGGACGAGGGCCAGGCCGAGCCCGAACCCGCCCGCCTCAGTGCTGCGCTGCGGGGTGGCCCGGGCGAAGCGCTGGAAGATCCGGTCCAGGTCGGCGGGGGCGATGCCGGTTCCCGAGTCCGCCACCATCAGCACCACGTGCCCGGCCGCGTGGCGGGCGCTGACCTCGATCTCGTCGCCGCTGCCCGTGTGCGCGATGGCGTTCTCCAGCAGCGCGTCGAGCGCCAGGGCGAGACGGTCCCGGTCGGCCATGACCGTCACCTCGGTGACCGGCCCGAGCCGCCATTGCCGGGGCAGGTAGCCCCAGCGTTCGAGCGCGTCGCCCAGGACCGATTCGGCGGTGACCGCCTGGCGGTGCAGGAAGTCGGGGCTCCGGCCGAGGCCAGCAGCAGGATCCGGCTGGCCATCCGGCCCAGCCGCCGCAGCTCCCCGGCGACGACCCGGGCGTCCTCGGCCAGCACCGTGTCGTTGGCGGCGCGTTCCATCAGCTCGGCGTGCCCCAGCGCCACCGTGATCGGCGTGCCCAGCTCATGCGACGCGTCCTGCAGGAAGCGGTGCTGCTCCTTCAGCAGGCGCAGGTTTTCGCTGGGAGACGCGCTGGACCTCTTTCATCGCGGCCAGCTGCTGCGCCATCGCGGTGATCCGCCGCCGTCCATGCCAGACCATGACCAGGAACATCAGCGCGATCAGCGGCACTTCGGCCAGGTAGTCGGCGTCTTGCTGGCCCTTGAGGACCTGCACGACGATGATGCCGCCGGTGGCCAGCGTGACCGCGGCCCAGGTCAGGATGGTGGGCTGCAGCCGCCACAGCCGGACCCCGTAGATCGCGGTCAGGCTCACCCAGATGGCCAGGAACGGCACCGTTCCCCAGTCGGGCAGCAGCCGCATCGCGGCCAGGTTGATCCCGACGAAAGCCACCCAGGCGATGTCGAGCCGGTAGGTGCGGCACCAGCGGGCCGCCCGGCCGCGCCACGACATGGTTTCCTCCCAGATGGCCTCGGGCTGATGGCCTATCCGGTTCCCGCACCGGGTAGCTGCCATCGCCAGCCGGCCAGGCGGGTCCCAGCCTGCCGCTCCGGTCATAGTCAGTCAAACGCCACACTTGTGCGAAGGGTTCAGCCTGGGTCGGCCGCCGGCCGCGGCGTGGGCCCGTGACGCATGAGGAGGCTGATGTGGTTCGGGTGTGGCTGATCCGGCATGGGCAGAGCGAATCCAACGCCGGGCTGCCCTCGGCTGACTGGCGGGGGATCCCGCTGACCGAGCTCGGGCACCAGCAGGCGGAACGTATCGCCGAGGTGTTCGCGGACCCGCCGAAGCTCATCGTCTCCTCGCCGTACCTGCGGGCCCAGCAGACGGCGCAGCCGACGATCGCCCGGTACCCCGGGGCGGCCTGCGAGGAATGGCCCGTCCAGGAGTTCTCCTATCTCGCGCACCCTCGACGGGCGCGCGACCACGTCGCATGAGCGCGCGCCCGAGGTCCGGGCGTACTGGGAGCAGGCCGATCCGCAGCACGCTGAGCCCGGGGCGGAGTCGTTCGCCGGCCTGCTCGGGCGCGTCACCAGCTTCCTCGGCCGGCTCGGCGCGCAGCAGGCCGGGCCGGTGGCGGTCTTCACCCACGGCATCTTCATGCGCGCCGTGGCCTGGCACCTGCTGACCGGCGTGGCCGACCCCGGCCCGGAGGACATGCGCCGGTTCCGCCGCTTCACCAGCCTCTACCCCGTCCCCAACGGCGGGGTGCTCGAGCTGCGCTACTACCCGGGCGAATCGGCCCCGTCGCTCATCGGCGGAACGACGATGCAGCTGCCCGCCAGCCTGGCGCCGCAGGATCCCGACGAGAGACGATCCGTGTCGCTGACCTGACCGCTGGCTCGCGCTGCCTGGCCCGCGCCGCCGCGCCGGGCGGTAGGGTCGGGCGGCATGAGCAGTCCGGTCACTCACATCCGGCTCATCTCGCTCGACGACGCCGAGGCCATCACCGCGCACCTCCGGCGTGACGCCGAGGCCACCGCCCGCTGGGACCCGCCCCGCAGCCCGGACTACTACACCCTGGAAGGGCAGCGCCGCCGCATCGAGCGGATGCTGCTGCGGCACGCCACCGGCGAGTCCTGGCCCGCGGTGGTCCTGGACGGCGATCAGGTCATCGGGCAGATAACCGTCCAGGAAATCCTGCAGCGGGCCTGGCGCAAGGCGTCCATCGGCTACTGGATCGGCACCCCCCACCAGGGGCAGGGCCACGCCACCCGCGCGGTCGACCTGGTGATCCGGGTTAATGATCCGCGAGCTCGGCCTGCACCGCGCCGAGGCGACCACCCAGATCGAGAACATCGCCTCCCAGAACGTGCTGCGCAAGAACGGGTTCGTGCCGATCGGCATCGCCCACGAGCACATCTTCACCGGCGGGGCCTGGCACGACGAGATCTTCTGGGAACGCATCCTCGGCGAGTGACCCGCCCGGCCCGCTTACTGGGGGGCGGCCCGCTCGGTCGGCGGGTCCGGGCCGTTCCCGGGGGCCGTGCCCCGGCTACGAGGTGCCCGACCGTGGGACAGCCGGAGCGGCTCGAACGGCCCGCTGCTCCCGGCGGCCATCGGCTCGCCGGTCACGCAGACATGGTCGCCGCCCTCGTCGAGCAGCGCGATCCGCCGGAGGATCACCCAGTGCGGGATGTCCTCCAGCACCGGCACCCCGCCCGCGCCCGGGCTCACCCGCAACCCCGCGAACTTGTCGGTCTTGTCCCCGGTCAGGGTCCCGAACCGCTCGGCGAGCGGCAGGTCGGCGGAGGTCAGGAAGTGGATTCCCAGGTGCGTCGCCCGCAACGCCACCCGGTAGGTGTAGTTCGCCTTGGACAGCCACACGGCGTAGCGGCCGGGGTCCATGCTGGACTGCGCGTGGAAACCCACCAGGCACCCGGCCCGCTCATGGCCCTCCGCCGTGGTGACCACGATCAGCGCGTTATCCAGGCACGACATGATGCCGGCGAACGTGTCAGGGGACATCGGGACCTCGCTCGTAGCGGAGGAACAGCGTGTCGCCCGCGCGCAGCACGTGCCGCAAGGCGAAGTGGGCCAGCGGCGCGCCGGGGGGCGCGATCGACACCGGCAGCGGGTCCCCGCCCATCAGCGGGGAAAGGGTCAGGCAGAGTTCGTCCACGAGACCGGCCCCGGCCAGTTCGCCCAGCCAGGTGGGGCCGCCTTCACAGAGCACGACCCGGTAGCCCCGCTCGCCCAGCCGCTGCAGGGCCAGCGCCGGATCGACCCGGTCGTCCCCGGCCACGATGACGTCCGCCACCTGCCGGGCCTCCGCCAGCCGCGCCGGGTCCGCGGCCGCGCAGGTGATCACCAGGGTCCGGGCCTCCGGCGGCGCGTCGGCGAACGCCCGGGCCGACCAGTCCAGCTTGAGCGACCGGCTCACCACCGCGAGGGGCGGCGTGGCCGGCCGCCCGGCCGCCACCCGCGCCGCGGCCCGCTCCGGCGGCAGCCGCACCACCCCGTAACCTCTCCGCGCGCACCGTCTCGGCTCCGACCAGCACCACGTCGGCGAGCGCCCGCATCAGCCGGAACAGTTCCGCGTCCGGTGCGGTGGACAGGTCACCGACCCGGCCCCCGATCGCCGCCGAGCCGTCCAGGCCCCCGACCATGTGCGCCATCACCCAGCATCGGCCGTCCGCCCGCGTCCGCGTGACCTGCGCATACGGTGCCAGCGGATCCGCGATCCGCGGGCCAGGCTCCAGCATCCGCATCCCGCTCATCCGGCGCCAGCCGTCTGGGCCGCGAGCCAGCGGTCCTCGCTCCGGTAATCGAGCAGCGGAGCGAAGTACTCGTCCGCGGGACCGGGGATAAGGTCCGCGTCCTCCCCGCCCTGGGCCGCGGCGATGAGCCAGTCCACCTCGGCGGCCACGGTCGCGGCGTAATCACCGGCCGGGGTGTAGCCCAGCCCGGCGGCGGCGGTCATGTCGAGGACGATCGGGTGCGGCCTGTCCCAGGGATGACGGCCCAGTGCTGGCTGACCCGGTGTGGCTGACGGTGCTGGCGCCGGTGTTGGCTGACCCGGTGTTGGCTGACCCGGCGTGGCCTGCTGGTCGTCCAGGAGGACTTCATCCCAGGTGTGCCCGAGGTGGCGGGCGATGACCCGGGAGATCTCCAGGGCGCTGGGCGCGTCCGGGTCGGCGGCGTTCAGGATGCGCCGTCCCGGCCGGGCCGCGGCCAGGTCGATGAGCGCGGCGATGTTGGCGGCGGCCGTGGGGTGGTCCACGCCGGCGCCGCGGTGGGCGAGGAACAGCACCGGGCGGCGGTCGAGCACGCGCTTGACGAACATCCACTCGCGGGGCTGCCGCGATCCCGGGCCGTGGATCTTGGACGGGCGCAGCACGGTGACCGGGGCGCCGCTGTCCAGCAGCACCTGCTCGGCGGCGACCTTGCCGGCCGGATAGCCTTCCGCGCTCCGGTAGTCCCCATATCCGGGGGCCACCGTGGGCTGGTCTTCCCGGACCGGGCCGCCGAAGTCGGGCTTGACCGGCGAGTTGGAGTGGCGGCCGGCCGCGTCCACGTACACGGCCTTGCTGGAGATCAGCACGGTCGACGCCGCGTCACGGGCCAGGGGCAGCAGCCCGGCCGCGTCCTCCGCGGTGAAACAGGCGCAGTCCACCAGCAGGTCGGCGCCATCCCCGAACGCGGCCCGCAACCGCCCGGCGTCGCGGCCGGTGCCCGCGGCGATGAACCGGCCGCCCGCCGCGGCGATGTCGCGCGGCATCCGGGCCGGATCACGCCCGGTGAGCTCGACCGACCAGCCCGCGGCCAGCAGCCGCCGCGCGGCGGCCCGCCCGATCGCGCCAGTCCCGCCGATAATGACCGCCCGTGCCACCCCGCCACCGTATCCCCCGCCCCGATCCCGCCCGCCCGGTCCCGCAGCCCGGTCCCGCGCCCGCCCGAGGCCGCGCGCCTGACCAGGGTGCCGGACCCCCGACCGGCAGCTGGGTGCCGCACCCACGCGGGGTAGCATGGGCTCATGACGCGATGCATGGGGTGGTGGCGGCCGCAGTAAGGCGGCAGCTGTCTCATGTGTCTGATGGCCCGCCTCTGGCGGGCCAGTTTCGTATTACCGGCTGGTCGCGGCTGGAGGCCTGATCCGAGGAGGCCTCCGTGCCCGCCCCTACCCTGTCCGCCTCCCCGGCCGCCTGCCACTACCGCGCCCGCCAGCTGCCGTGGCCGCGAGCTCGGTGCCTGCCGCGGTCCCGGAAACGTCCTCGCTCCAGGCGGCGCGACGGCGCAGCGCTGCCGTTGAACGCGGCCATCCGGGACGATCCTGGCCGGTTCCGGGTGCTCACCGGCGACCGCCCCACCGGCCCGCTGCACGTCGGCCACTTGTTCGGCACCCTGCTCAACCGGGTCCGGCTGCAGGATCTCGGCGTCGAGGTCATGGTGCTCATCGCGGACTACCAGGTGCTCACCGACCGGGACGCCCCGGAAACACTGCCTGCCGACGTACTCGGCCAGGTCGCGGACTACCTCGCGGTCGGCATTGACCCGCGGCGCAGCGCGATCTTCGCGCACAGCCAGGTTGAGCCGCTGAACCAGCTGCTGATCCCGTTCCTCAGCCTGGTCAGCGTGGCGGAAGTGAGCCGGAACCCCACCGTGAAGGAGGAGTTCGCGGCGGCCGGCGGCTCATCGATGAGCGCGCTGATGTTCGCCTACCCGGTCCATCAGGCCGCCGACATCCTGTGCTGCCACGCCAACCTGGTCCCGGTCGGCCAGGACCAGCTTCCTCACCTGGAACTGACCCGGACCATCGCCCGCCGCTTCAACGATCGCTACTGTCCTGGCCGGCCGTACTTCACCGCCCCGGACGCCCTGCTCAGCGACGTCCCGCTGCTGCTCGGGACCGACGGCCAGAAGATGAGCAAGAGCCGGGGCAATGCCATCGCGCTGGCCGCCAGCGACGACGAGACGGCGCGACTCATCCGCGACGGCCCGGACCGATGACCAGCGCGCCATCACCTACGAGCCGGAGTCCCGGCCCGGCCGTCTCCAACCTGGTGCGGCTGGCCGCGCTGTGCCTGGAGACCAGCCCGGAGGAAGTCGCCGCCGGGCTGGGCGATGGCGGCGCCGCCGCGCTGAAGCGGCTGCTCACCGAGGCACTGAACGAGCGGCTGCGCCCGATCCGGGCCCGGCGGCGTGAGGTCGCGGCCGACCCGGGTTATCTGCGCCAGGTCCTGGCGGACGGCAACGAGCGGGTCCGCGCCCTGGCCGGCCAGACCCTCTCCGAGGTCCAGACCCTCATGCACACCCGCTACTGACCCACCCCGGGCCGCGGGCGGCCGGGTCAGGAGGGGAGGAGGCGGGTGGGGAGGGCGGTTTCCTCGACGGTCCCGTCGGGGCGGCGGGTGATGTGCCAGGTCTGCGCGCCCTCCACCTCGGTGATGCAGTCCACCAGCTCGGTGCCCTCGAAGACCAGCCCGGTGCCGTCGTCGGAGGCGTAGCCCTCGGGCAGGGTGCCGTCCCCGATGAGCCGGTGGATGGCCGGCCGCCGCTGCTCCTCAGAGTCGTGGTGCGGGCTGTTGGAGTAGGGCAGGAAGCCGAGGCCGTTGGTCACCGGGTGCAGCGGCAGCCCGAACGAGTCCGTGGTGCCGCCCTCGAACCAGCAGATCGACCCGGCGGACACGCCCATCAGCACCACACCCGCGTCCCACGCGGTGCGCATGGCCTGGTCCACCCCGTGCAGCCGCCACAGGGCCAGCAGGTTGGCCACGCTGCCCCCCATCACCCAGACCACGTCCTGGGCCAGCAGGTGCTCGGTGATGTCCGGGACGTTGGGCTCGGCGAACAGGGCGAGGTGGCTGGGCCGCCACCCCGCCCGGCCGAACGCGGAGTACAACGCGGTCAGCGAGTCCGCCGCGTCGCCCACGGCCGTCGCCACGATGCACACCCGGGGGCTGTCGCCCGCCTGGGCCAGGGAGGCGGCGTGCGCCGTAGGCGGGCCCGAGCCGGAAATCCCGGGGTCCGTGCCCGGCGGCCTGGAAGCCGATGCTGGTGGCGACGATCGTCGGGGTGCGCGCGGTCATCCGGTGATTATGGCAACTGATCGCCCGGTTCGCGGTGCCTGCTCAGCGGGAGCCGGGTTCGCGGCGGCCCAGCAGGTTCATGGCCACCAGGGACAGCACGGTCTGGTCGCCGGAGTTGAGCAGTTCACCCCGGGTGCGCACCAGTCCCCGGTCGGGCTTGGAGCGTGACAGGCGGGCCTCCATGATCGTGGTCCGCAGCCGCAGCTGATCCCCGGGCCGCACCGGCGCGGGCCAGCGCAGCTCATCGATCCCCGGCGAGGCGAGGCTGGCCACCCGGGACAGGTAATGGTCGGCGAACAGCCGCATCATCATGCTGGCCGTGTGCCAGCCGCTGGCGATCAGCCCCCCGAACGGCCCGGCTGCGGCGAACTCCGGATCGATGTGGATGGGCTGCGGGTCGAACCGCCGCGCGAACTCGAGGATCTCCGCCTCGGTGACGGTCAGGTAGCCGTACTCGTAGACCGCGCCCGGCAGGTAGTCCTCGAAATACCGGTCTTCTCGCGGGACCCGGAAGTCGCTGGTGCTCAGGGTCCGGGTGGGCGCCGGGCGGGTATCAGGCTGGGACATGAGGGCCAGCATGGCATGCGGCGGCCGGGTCCTACGATGGGCGTCATGCCGAGGACGCCATGAGCCCCCAGATAGCCACCGCCGACACCGTCGGGCGCGAGGAACTGCTCGACTTCGTCCGCGGCCGGCACCACATAGTGCTGGTCACCACGAAACGCGACGGGTCCGCTCAGCTTTCCCCGGTCACGGCGGGCCTGGATGACGAGGGCCGGGTCGTGATCGCGACCTACCCGGAGCGGGCCAAGACCCATAATGCCCGCCGCCATCCGAAGGTCGATGTGCTGGTGCTGTCGGACGACTTCGGGGGAGCCTGGGTGCAGCTCAGCGGCACCGCCGAGGTCCTCGATCTGCCGGAGGCCCTCGAGCCGCTGGTGGAGTACTTCCGGTCCATCGCCGGTGAGCACGACGACTGGGACGCGTACCGGGCGGCGATGCAGCGCCAGGGCAAGTCGCTGATCCGGGTCACGATCGAGCGGTGGGGGCCCATCGCCACCGGAGGGTTCCCGGCGCGGCTGGCCGGTCCCACTGAACGGCCCGCGCCTGACTCCCGGGCCAGCCCTTGACGTCGCAGGCCGCGCCCCTACGGGGGCACGCCCCGACCGGGGCCGGCCCTTACGATGGGCGTCATGCCGAGGACGCCATGAGCCCCCAGATAGCCACCGCCGACACCGTCGGGCGCGAGGAACTGCTCGACTTCGTCCGCGGCCGGCACCACGTGGTGCTGGTCACCACGAAACGGGACGGGTCCGCCCAGCTTTCCCCGGTCACGGCGGGCCTGGACGGCGAGGGCCGGGTCGTGATCGCGACCTACCCGGAGCGGGCCAAGACCCACAACGCCCGCCGCCACCCGCAGGTCGATGTGCTGGTGCTGTCGGACGACTTCGGGGGGGCCTGGGTGCAGCTCAGCGGCACCGCCGAGGTCCTCGACCTGCCGGAGGCCCTCGAGCCGCTGGTGGAGTACTTCCGGTCCATCGCCGGCGAGCACGACGACTGGGACGAGTACCGGGCGGCGATGCAGCGCCAGGGCAAGTCGCTGATCCGGGTCACGATCGAGCGGTGGGGGCCCATCGCCACCGGCGGGTTCCCGGCGCGGCTGGCCTGACCCCCGCGATTGATCCGTTGATCGGCGACTTTTCCCGGATACGGTTCGCCGGAACCGGACAAAACGCCCTCCCGGGCGCACGTCGCACGGGAAAGGTCGCCGGAGAGCCCGATAACCCTTGGACCGCGGCGCGGCCGCTGCCTACTGTGCTGGGCGTGGGTGACGATCCGGAGTTCGCGAGGCTGGTGGCCGAGGGCGAGGCGGTCCCGGTGGAAGGCTGGGATTTCTCCTGGTTCGACGGGCGGGCCACCGAGGAACGCCCGTCCTGGGGCTACGCCCGGATGATGGCCGAGCGGATGGCGCGCGCCCGCGCGGCGCTCGACATCCAGACCGGAGGCGGCGAGGTGCTGGCCGGGATCGCGCACCCGCCGCCCGTCCTGGCCGCCACCGAGTCGTGGCCGCCGAACGCCGAGCTGGCCCGGCGGAACCTCGCCCCGCTGCGGCGGCAGGGTGGTCCAGGTCGCCGACGACGCCGCGCTGCCGTTCGCCGCGGGGTCCTTCGACCTGGTCGTGAGCAGGCACCCGGTCGAGCTGGTGTGGCCGGAGATCACCCGCGTGCTCCGCCCGGGCGGCACCTTCTTCTCCCAGCTGGTCGGGGCGGGTTCGAACCGGGAGCTGACCGACTTCATGATGGGCCCGCAGCCGGTCAGCCAGGCCCGCGGCGCCGGCCGGGCCAGGGCCGAGGCCGAGGCGGCCGGACTGGTGGTCACTGACCTGCGCGAGGAGGCGCTGCGGACGGTCTTCAACGATGTCGGCGCGGTCGTGTACTTCCTGCGGAAGGTGCTGTGGACGGTGCCCGGCTTCACCGTTGAGGGCTACCGGGACCGGCTCCGGCTGCTGCACGAGAAGATCCAGTCCGAGGGGCCGTTCGTGGCGCACGCCCAGCGTGCCCTGATCGAGGCCCGCAAGCCCTGAGGCCCGGCGAACGTCGCAGCCTGAGACGGCGGCCCAGCCGGCCATTTGTAGGATCAGCCTGACCAGTTGCGATCGATGCCGAAGGGGCATCCATGATCTTCATCGTCGTCAAGTGGACCATCAAGCCCGAGCGCAGCGGCAACTGGCTCGCCGAGGTGGAGGAATTCACCCAGGGCACCCGGTCCGAGCCGGGCAACATCTTCTTCGAGTGGTCCCGGAGCGTGGACAACCCGGACCAGTTCGTGCTGGTCGAGGCGTTCCAGGACGATGCGGCCGCGGCTCACGTGAACTCGGACCACTTCAAGAAGTTCGTGGCCTGGGCACCCGACGCCGTGGCCGAGACCCCGCAGATCATCAACGCCACGATCCCGGGCACCGACTGGTCCAGGATGGCGGAAGTCACTCCACGGTAATCCCGGCGTGCTCGGCGAGCAGCGGGGCCAGCGCGGTCAGCTGAGCGGTGGTGATCGTCGCCCCGCTCAGCGCGCCCGGGGTCATGATGATGCCCAGCTCCGCGCCGCGCAGGTCCACTTTGTCCAGGGTGACCTGGCTGAAGTCCGTCTCCTGGAGCTGTGAGCCGGGGAACTGGCAGCGCCGCAGGGTGGCCCCGCCGAAATCGACCTCGCGCAGCGTGCAGTCCTGGAACGCTCACGTCGGTGAGCGTGGCCGCCCGGAAGTTCACCCCGTGCAGCTTGCAGCCGCGGAAGGTGACCTGGCGCAGCAGTGACCCGTGCGCGATCACCCCGGCGGCCACCGAGCCGATGAAGGTCGCGTCGATCCAGCTGCTGTCGATGAGCTCGGTCGCGGTCAGCCGCACCCCGTGCAGCCACACGTCGTTGAACCGGGCCCGGCGCAGCCGCCCGTCCTGCACGGTCACCTGGGTGAAGGCGCACTCCAGGAACCGGCTGCCCGGAGCCTGCGGCGCGTCGAAGTCCAGCTTGTCGAAGTGGGCGCCCTCGTAGTCCTCGTCGGCGGCCAGGTCGCCCTGATGTGGCGTCAGGGTGCCGGCGTAGGGCAGGTCGGCCAGGCGGTCACGGGGCACCAGACCACCCTACGGACGGGCGGCCGGGAGGGCACCACGTACCCTGGGCCTTGCAGGACGGCAGGGGCCGGGGGGCGCCTGCGGGACGTCCGGGGGGTGGACGCATGGGCAAGATTTCGCCGGGGGTACTGTCCGAGGCCCACGAGATCCTGACGCCGGAAGAATGGCGGCAGCTGGGCCGGGAGCGGCGCAAGTTCGTGCCGAGGTCCAGCCACGCGGAGTGGTCGCCGCCGCCGGACCGGCCGGATCCCGTCGCGATCCTCGAGGAGCAGGCCAGGAGCCGGGTGCCGGACCTGGTACCGATCCGGCACGGCCGGATGGCCGCCTCGCCGTTCGCCTACTTCCGCGGCGCGGCCGCGCCGATGGCCTGGGACCTGGCTCATCTGCCCACCACGGACATCCGGGTGCAGTGCTGCGGGGACGCGCACCTGCTGAACTTCGGCATGTTCGCGGCGCCGGACCGGCGGCTGGTGTTCGACGTGAACGACTTCGACGAGACGCTGCCCGCCTCGTTCGACTGGGATGTGAAGCGGCTCGCCGCCAGCGTGGCGGTCGCGGCCCGGGAGAACGGGTTCGGCACCCGGTCGATCCGGACCGCGGTCCGCCGGTGCGCGCACGTGTACCGCACCGAGATGGAGAACTTCGCCCAGATGCGGTTCCTGGACGTCTGGTACTCCCGGATCGACGTGGACCAGGTCTCCCAGCTCTTCGACGCGGTCCAGTCGCCCAAGGCGATCCGGCGCCGCAACGAGGACATCCACCGGGCCTACCGGCACACCAGCGTCCAGGCCCTGGACAAGCTCTGCCACCTGGTGGACGGCCAGTACCGGATCAGGCCGGTCCCGCCGGTGGTGGTCCGCTTCGGGGTCGAGCAGGAACCGGCGCATCGTCGAGGAGCTCCGCAGCGCGATCCAGCTGTACCAGGAGACACTGCAGGCTGACCGCCGCGAGGTGCTGCGCCGGTACTACTTCGGGGATTTCGCCCGCAAGGTGGTCGGGGTCGGCTCGGTCGGCACCGAGGCGTTCGTGTTCCTGCTGCTCGGCGACCGGCCGGACGAGCCGCTGTTCCTGCAGCTCAAGGAGGCCCAGGAGTCGGTGCTGGCCCCCTTCGCCGGACCTAGCGAGTACAAGCACCAGGGCGAGCGGGTGGTCCGCGGCGAGCGGATGATGCAGGCCGCGGCGGACCCGTTCCTGGGCTGGACCAGCGGGCTCCGGGTGGACGGCGCCGAGCCCAAGGAGTACTACGTCCGGCAGCTGCGGGACATGAAGGGCGCGATGAACGTGCCGGCCATGGACCCGCCGCAGCTCACCTACTACGCGGGCCTGTGCGGCTGGGCGCTGGCCCGGGCGCACGCCCGGACCGGCCGGGCCACGATGATCTCCGGCTACCTGGGCTCCAGCGACCGCTTCGACCGGGCCATCGAGGAGTTCGCGGTGGCCTACTCGGAGCAGAACGAGCTGGACTACCAGCGCCTGCTGACCGCGATCGAGGCCCGGCGGCTGCCCGCGATCGAGGGGCTCTGAGCTCCGGTCCGGGCGGGCCTGGATGCCCGGCCGGCGCAGGGAGCCGGATGCCCCCTGCCCGGCGGCCGGCGAGGGTGGATCCGCCCGGGCAGGGGGCCCGGTTAGCGGCGGCAGGGACGGTGGGTATCCCGCGCTCCGGTTCCCGGGGATGGGCCGGGATCGCTAACCGGGGTTCTTCAGCCCTGCTGCATGCTGTGCTGTGCGTTGCCGCCGCCGGACATGCCGGGGCACTTGTGGCCGCTGCCCGGGCGGGCTTCGGCGAGGCGGCAGGCTGGCCGCGGAGGAGGACGTGGCGGTCTTCGCTGCTGAGTGAGAGGTCCCCGTGGATGTGGACGCGCTGGCCATCGTCACGCCCAGGGCCAGCGTGGCTCCGAGGACGCCTGCCCCGATGGCGGTACCGATGAGTGGTCGGGTGATTCTCACGGTCATCTCCCTGAGATCGAGCGTCCGGGGCGGCGTTGCTCCGGGGACAGAACCTGACCGGTCCGTCTCTCAATTAGGCCCGCCGAAACTCGGTGCGCCGTGGGATTAACCTCTCAGGGTCCGCTGAGAACTGCGGATTATGTTGCGCTGGGCCTGATGGCGCCCCTCAGTCTCAGCCGCCCGAAACCCGTCCCTCCCAGATGGCGCGGACCGCGTCGATCGGGTCCGCCTCGGCCGCCTGCTTGTCTGGCCGGTACCGGAGGACCCGGGCGAAGCGGAGCGCCAGCCCGCCCGGATACCGGGGGCTGGCCTGGACGCCGTCGAAGGCGATCTCGACCACCATCTCCGGGCGGACCCGCAGCACGCCCCGGGCGTCGGTGAGGTCACCCCCGGGATGCTGGCCAGGCGGCTCGGCGATATCGAGGAACCGCTCCGTCTGCCAGCGGAGCATCTCGTCGGTCAGCCCCTTGAACGTCTTGCCGAGCATGACGAAGCCGCCCGCCGGATCGCGGGCCCCCAGGTGCAGGTTGGACAGCCAGCCGCGGCGGCGCCCATGACCCCATTCGGCGGCCAGCACGACCAGGTCCAGCGTGTGCCGGGGCTTGACCTTGATCCACTCGCTGCCCCGGCGCCGGCCGCGTACGGGGCGTCCAGCGACTTCACCACCACGCCTTCATGCCCGCGGGCCACCGCGTCCGCGAAGAACGCCTCGGCGTCCGCCACCTCGCCGGTCATCAGGCGCGGGACCCGGAGGTCCGCCGGGAGGACCTCGGCCATCAGCGCCTGCCGGACGCTGGCGGGCTCATCGATGAGATCCCGCCCGTCCAGGTGCAGCAGGTCGAAGAAGAACGGCGTCAGCGGGACGTCCGGGAGTCTCCTGGCCCGGTGCGGCCTGGGTGCCGGCCCGGCTGGCGGTGACCTGGAAGGGCCGGGCCCGGCCGGCCGGGTCCAGCGCGATGGCCTCACCGTCCAGGACCAGGGCCTCGGCGGGACTGGCGAGCACGGCGCGGGTGATCTCGGGCAGCCGGGGGGTGATGTCGTCCAGGGTCCGGGTAAACACCCTGACCTCGCGGCCTTGCCGGTGCACCTGGATCCGGATTCCGTCGATCTTCCACTCGACCGCGGCCGGGGACACCCGCTCGAACGCGGCCGCCACGGTCGGCGCGGAGGCGGCCAGCATCGGCCGCAACGGCCGTCCCACCTGAAGCCGGAAGGCCCGGAGCGCCGCGAGGGCGGCCTCGGCGCCGGCATCGCCGCGCCGGCGGGGCCTCCCCGGCGATGCTCTGCGTCCGGGCTGGCCTGGTCATGCCGGCGGCCCGGCCTGCCCGCGGGCGCGCGGCCGCGGACAGGGCCGCCTCCGCGACCGCGGGCAGCGAACCGCCGAGCAGGAGGGCCCGGCGTACCTCTCCGGCGGGCACCCCGGCGGCCCGCGCGACGGCCTCGACCATCACGCCTTCCAGCGCGCCCTGGTGCAGTTCACCGGCGAGCAGCCGGGTCAGGAAGGACTGCTCGGCCGGGGTCGCCCGGGCGAACAGGGCACCCAGCAGCCTGCGCCGCTCAGCCTGGGACCCGGGACCGGTGGTGGCCCCTATCGCCGCGAACACGGAGTCGGTCTCGGCCAGGGTCAGCGGCTGCGGCCGGACCGGGCCCGGTGCCGTCGCCAGGCCCGCCGTCGGCCTGGCCTGCCGTCGGCGGCAGGTCGGCCCGGAGCAGGCCACCGAGCGCCGCGTAACCCACCCCGATCTGCCGCTGGCGAAGTTCCCCGGAGAGGAACGCGACCGCCACCGGAACCTCACCCGGCGACGCCCGGCGCAGCAGCCCGGCGATCTCGTCGATCTTGACCCGGCGGCCGGACGCCAGCGATACCGCGTCTGACGTGCGCACCAAATCGCTCAGTAGCACACCATGCATTGTGCCCGACGCCGCTGACACTCCCCAGCGTCAGGGATGTACTCCGCCGGTGAGCAGATCGCGGTCCAGATTTGTTATGGAATGCGGCTTGACTGGCATTGCTACCAGACGGTAACTTCCATCAAATCGCTCCGCTGTGGCATATCTCACCCGCCGCAGCCGCAGACCCGACAACGGTGCCGGTACGCAACCCGCAGGCTGGTCTGGCACCACGGACAACCAGTGCCAGGAGCCGCCATGTCCCCCTCTACCAGCACGTCTGCGGATCCCGCCGAGCCAGCCCCCCAGGGCCGGGTGCGCTGGCGGCGGTTCGCTATCTTGTTCGTCCCGGCCATGGCAGCGGCCGCCGTCCTGGTCGCATTGACGACCGAAGGCGTACTCGCCGCATCCATCTCCGTGTCCGGGAGCGCCTTCGAGGTGGCCTCCAGCCAGCTGAAAGGCACTGGTTTCGAGCAGTTCGGCGGCGCGGTCACCGATAGCAAGGGGAACCAGCATCCGGTAGCCATTTCCGCTATCAAGTCCGCCTCTCTCGCGAACCTCTGCCAGAGCATCAGCGTGGGCCCGGTGACTCTGCGGATCACCGCTGGCGGCGGGGGAAACCCGGCCACGGCCAGCAACCTGATCGTCAACTCCGACAACCTGTCCGGCGACGCGACGTTCAACAACATCGTCATCGGCCAGGACGCGGGCACGCTCAGCGAGGACCCCGGGGTCACCGGGCCGTCGGGCGGCTTCGGGCAGCAGGCCGACTCGGTCACCATCGACAACCTGCACCAGAACACCTGGCTGACCACGGCCGGTACCTTCACCCTGCCCGGCTTCGACCTCAGCTTCGGAAACGCCTGTTACTAGTGGACACGCCCGAGGAACAGACCGTCGAGGCAGCCCCGGCAGAGCAAACAGCCACCGGGGCCCGGGCCGGCCACGCGTGGCGGGCGTTCCGGGCCTGGCGGCGGAGCCGGCCGTTCTGGGGCGGGCTGCTGCTCCTGCTGGCTGGGATCGAACTGGTCGCCATCCCGCTGCTGAGCGTGCTGGCCCACGGCTCGGTCAAGGTCGTCATCTACATCGGCATCGGCGGCGTGTTCGGCGTGCTGATCGGTGGCCTGCTGGTGGCCTGCGGCCTGCTGATCTGGTTTCACCCGGTACAGCGGGTCTTCTACGCGATCGCCGGGGTGCTGCTGGCCGTCGCGTCCTTTGTCGCGACCAACCTGGGCGGGTTCTTCTTCGGCATGCTGCTGGGCGTGACCGGCGCCTCGCTCAGTTTCGGCTGGACCCCGGGGCCGGGCCGGCTGGCGGGCCAGCACCGGCCCCGGCCGCGGCGGGCCGGACCTCCTTCCGAGGGCCTGGGCCTGGTGCTGGATACCGGGCCGGCCGGGGAGCGTGCCGCTGAGCGGGCTGACCGAGTGATGCGGGAGGGAGCAGGCGCGTCCGGGGCAGACCACGAGGCCAGGTGGACGCCGTGACCCGCGAGGCTGGCCCTCGCCGTCATGCCGCTGGCCCTGGTCGCCCTGATGGTGCCCGGGCACGCCGCCAGCGCGGCGCGGCCCGCGGCCGCCACCCAGCCTGGCTGCGTTATCCCCGTTCCCATTCTGTGCCCGTCTCCCAGCCCGGCGCCGACCCCCCCGGCCAGCAGCAGCCCGGCCCCATCGCGCGGACCCGACCGCCTCCGCGGATCCGGCGCCCTCGGCGGGCGCGTCGCCGACCGGAAGCCCCACCCCGGACCCCGGGCCCGAGCGCGTCCGGCAGCCGGCGGAAGGCGTCCTCGGTCAAGGCCGCGGTCAGTGCCGGACTGCGGGTCAGCGAGGCCCAGTTCACGCTCGTCACCGGCTCGGCGTTGCTGCTCGGCGCGTCCTACCAGGGAGTGGCGCAGGTTCCCGCGGCCAGCGGGAAGACCGTGCCGATGATGGAGTTCACCATGAACTCGCTGACCCTGGAGGGCGCGCCCACGCTGACCGTCACCCAGGGCGGGGTCTCGTCGGTGACGAGCGGCTCGTCGATGCAGTTCACCGGGAGTGTGGTGCTTTACGCGACGCAGTTGTCCGGCGACCTGCTCGGAGTGCCGGTGACGCTCACGCCGGGCAGCCCGCTGGCCACCATCTTGCAGCTGCTGAACTCGGTGACCCCGCTGGTCCCGCTCAAGCTCACCAACGTGACCACGAACCAGCCGTACATCTCCTCGAACTCGCTGCAGATCCCGGGACTGCAGGTCGCCTCCTGAGACTCGCCGGGCCGCCCGCGATCCCGGCCGCCACAACGCATGGCGGGGTGGCCAGCCTCGCTGGCCACCCGCTGCTAGGCAGTAACCCCGGTCAGGGCGTCCTGACCTGCCCGTTCACGTCCGCGTGCGCGGCGTCGGCCGTCTCCTGGCGCTCGGCCGGAGTGGCCGGCGGCATGGGCGGCGTCATCGGTTCCGATGCCGCCATGGCCGCGGCGTTCCGCTTGCTCCGGAGCACCTGGGCCGCGGCGGCGCAGCCCGCGCCCAGCACCACGACCCCGGCCACGATGAGCGGCCAGCGACGGCGCCTGGCCCTCGGCGGCTCGATACGCCGGGCGGCGGTCACCATCGCCGCCGAAACCGCGGGGGCGATCCGCTCCTGCACGGCTACCCCGCCCGCTTCGACACGCGGCGCCGTCCAGGCCCGGGCTTCGAGCAGGCCCTGGGCCGCCTTCTCCTGGGCGCTCCTGGCCAGCGGCGCCACCTGGGTGGTGGCGGCCTGGCGGGCGAGCTCCTGGGCGCGCACCGCAGCGGCCTTGGCCTGGTAGGCGCGACTCTGCGCGACTGCCGCCCCGGCCTTGGCCCGGGACTTTACGTCCTCACTGCTACTTCTCGAAAACACCATTAACCTCCGAACGTCCCCGGGACAGCGCCCCCGCCCACTCACTTCCCTGGACGGACACGCTCAACCCTGCCCTTCCCCGTCTGGTGGAGCTAAACCGAACTCCAGGTAAACCGGGGCTGAGCCAATCGGGCCGGGCCGGCCTGATTCGCAGGCTCGCCGGGAGCGCCGTAAGGTCGGGAGGTGGGTGACCCGGCGGCAAAAGCCGTCCGGCAGGAAGCGTCCGGCGGGAAACGGCTAATGACCGGACGTGCCATGCAAGGATTCCACTTATGACAAACTCGCTCACCGCGACTCTGCGGACGAATCAGGGAACGATTGTGGTCCGGCTTTTCCCTGATCAGGCACCGAAGACGGTGCGGAACTTCGTCGAGCTCGCCGAGGGAACCCGGGACTGGACCGACCCGCGGACCAGGAAGCCCAGCCGGGCCAGTCTGTACAACGGGACGATCTTCCACCGGGTGATCCCGGATTTCATGATCCAGGGCGGGGACCCGCTCGGCACCGGGACCGGGGGCCCGGGGTATCAGTTCGCGGACGAGTTCCACCCCGATCTGTCGTTCAACCGCCCTTACCTGCTGGCCATGGCCAACGCGGGCCCCGGCACGAACGGCTCCCAGTTCTTCATCACGACCGTGCCCACCCCGTGGCTGACCGGCAAGCACACCATCTTCGGTGAGGTCATCGAGGGCAGCGACGTCGTGGACGCCATCACCCAGGTGGAGCGGGACCGCAGGGACCGGCCCGCCAAGGACGTGGTGCTGGAGTCGGTCGAGATCAGCGGTCCCGCGGACGCGCCGGAATCCGCGGGCTAACCAGGTCCGCAGGCGAGAAGTGGACGAGCTTCCAGCGCCTGGCCCCGAGGCGCCCGCACCGGTTCCTACCTGTTTCCGGCATCCGGACCGGGAGACATACCTGTCCTGCAGCCGGTGCGGGCGCCCGGCCTGCCCTGACTGCCTGCGTGCCGCGCCGGTCGGCCAGCACTGCGTCGAATGCGTGCACGAGGGCAATCGCGGTGTCCGGCGGCCGACGGCGGTATTCGGCGGCCGGGTGGCCTCGGGCGCGATCGTCACCTGGGTGCTGGTCGGCCTGAACGTCCTGGGCTACCTGACCGAATGGGTGTACCCGCGGGTCGTCAACTACTTCGACATGATCGCCGCGGCCTACGACCCGACCATCAACCAGACCGTGGGCGTGGCGCACGGCCAGTGGTACCGGCTGCTCACGTCGGCGTTCCTGCATGAGCCCGGGCTGAGCGGGTTCGGCCCGGCGCACATCATCTTCAACATGTGGGCGCTGATCGTGGTCGGCCCGTCGCTGGAGCGGATGCTCGGGCGGCTGCGCTTCCTGGCCGTCTACGTGCTCAGTGCGCTCGGCGGGTCGGTGCTGTACTACTTCTTCGCCCCGCCGAACCAGTCCGCGCTGGGGGCCTCGGGTGCCATCTTCGGCTTGTTCGGCGCCTGGTTCGTCCTGTCCAGGCGGCTGGGGCTGGACAGCCGGGGGATCGTGTTCCTGATCGTCCTGAACCTGGCCATCAGCTTCGCGGTCCCGTCCATCGCCTGGCAGGATCACGTCGGCGGGCTGATCACCGGGGCCGTGCTCACCGCGGCCTACGCGTACGCGCCGCGGCAGCACCGGGCGCTCGTGCAGTTGGGGGCCACCCTGATCGTCGCTGGCGGTGCTGGTCATCGCCGTGATCACCCGCGACAGCCAGCTCGCGGCGGCCGGCTTCCGCTAGCGCTCTGCCAGCCGGGGGACGACCCCCCGGGATCCCCGCGCGTCGCGCGCCTGCCGAGCTAGCGCCACTTGGTGGACAGCACCACGCCCGCGATGATGAACGCGAATCCCACCACCAGGTTCCAGTCCGCCAGAGCCCCGATCGGCAGGCTGCCCTGGGTCACGTAGAACACCGCGATCCAGGCCAGCCCGAGCAGCAGGCAGGCCAGCATGGCTGGCACCAGCCAGCGCGGGCTGACCTTCTTCGACGCCGATCGCTTAGGCGGCGGCGTGTACACCGCCTTGGATCTCACGCGGGACTTCGGCACGGTCGTCTCCTGCTCAGTAGCTCTGCTGAGTGTAACGCCGGGGCACCACTCAGGGACTCGGCGTACGCGAGGCGGCGCCCGCGGTGGGCGTGCTGGCGGTCGGCGTCGGGGTGGGCGTGGTAGCGGACGGGGTCGGCGTCGGGGTGGTGGCGGTCGGGGTCGGCGCCGGCGTCGAGGCGACGTAGATGGTCACCGTCGACCCGGCGGGCAGGGTGCCGTTCGCCGGGTTCTGCTGGAACACGTTGCCCGGCGTGGAGCTGGCCGGCCCGGCCGTGACGATGGTGTGCACCTTGAACCCCTGGCCTTGCAGGATCTGGATGGCCGTGTTCTGGGGATCACCGACCACGTTCTGGACCTGGGTGCCGCCGCCGGACACCCAGATGGTGACCGTGCTGCCCGGGAGCAGCTTCGTGCCGCCGGTGGGCGTCTGCCGCACCACGGTGCCCGCAGGCTTGGTGGAGTTCGCGTCGGTCTTGGTCACGACGTGGAAATTCTGCAGCTGGTTCTGGGCCGTGGTCTCCGATTCGCCGACCACGGACGGCACCTTGACCTTGCCCGGGCCGCTCGAGACGTTCAGCGTGACCACGCTCTTCGGCGCCACCTTGGTGCCGAACTGCGGATTGGACGAGATGACCGTGTCCTTCTTGACCGACGCCGAGGCCATCTTGACGACCTTCGGGGTCAGCCCGGCGTTCTTGACCGCGGTGACCGCCTGCTGCTGGGTCTGGCCGACGACCGAGGGCACCGCGGCGGTCTTCCCGCCGCCGCCGCTGAGCAGCAGGTAGCCGATCACGACGAGCAGGAGCGCGGCGACGATGCCCAGGATCCACCACAGCGCCTTACGGCGCCCGTTCCCGCCATCCTCGCCGTAACCGTCCCCGTCGGGACCGTACGGGGACATCGCGCCGGTCGCCGCGGCCCCGGCCATCATCGTGCCGGGTCCCATCCGCTGGGTGCCGGGGGCGTACATCTCGGTCGGCTGCGGTGGCGCGGCCACCGGGACGCCGGACAGCGCGCGCTGGATGTCGGTGCGCATCTCGGCGGCGGACTGGTAGCGCTCGGCCGGGTCCTTGGCCATCGCCTTCAGCACGATGGAATCGGCCCAGACCGGGATCTCCGGGTTGACGCGCGACGGGGGGATCGGGTTCTCGCGGACGTGCTGGTAGGCGATGGCGACCGGGGAGTCCCCGGTGAACGGGGGCCTGCCGGTGAGCAGTTCGTACAGCAGGCACCCGGTCGAGTACAGGTCGCTGCGCGCGTCCACCCGCTCACCGCGGGCCTGCTCGGGTGACAGGTACTGCGCGGTGCCGATCACCTGGGCGGTCTGGGTCATGGTGGCCTGGGCGTCGCTGACGGCCCGGGCGATGCCGAAGTCCATCACCTTGACCTCGGCCGACCGGGTCAGCATCACGTTGCCGGGCTTGATGTCCCGGTGCACGATCCCGTTCCGGTGGCTGTAGTCCAGCGCCCGCAGCACCCCGTCGGTGATCTCCAGCGCCCGCTCGGGGAGCAGGCGCCGGTCATCGCGGAGCAGTTCGCGCAGGGTCCGGCCGTCCACGTACTCCATCACGATGTACGGGACGTGGGCCGGGCCGGCCTTGTCTTCGCCGGTGTCGTAGACGGCGACGATGGACGGGTGGTTCAGCGAGGCGGCGGACTGGGCCTCCCGCCGGAACCGGGCCTGGAAGGTCGCGTCGCGGGCCAGGTCCTCACGGAGCGTCTTCACCGCGACGATCCGGTCCAGCCGGATGTCCCGGGCCCGGTACACCTCGGCCATGCCGCCCCGGCCGACGACGCCGTCGAGTTCGTAGCGGCCGCCAAGGAGCCGTGGCTGTGTCATGTCTCGCACGTCAGTAACCGTCCTGCATCGTTATCCGTCCATCGGGCGCCGCGGTGGCCGCGCCTGATGCCGTTGCCGCGGGCGGGGGACCAGTCATCCAGATCCCGGCGTCTGCCGTGATCACGCGCCTCACCCCTTCCCCTGGGAGTTGAGGTAGGCCTTGATGATGGCCACTGCGATCGGGGCGGCCGCGTCGGCACCGAAGCCGCCGCCCTTTACTACGACGCCGACGGCTATCTGCGGGTTGGTGGTCGGCGCGTAACAGGTGAATACCGCGTCGTCCAGCCCCGAGTTGTTGATGCCGTTCTGCGCCGTTCCGGTCTTCCCGGCGATCTCGATCCCCCCGGTGACCTGAGTTCCGGCGGTGGCGTGCGCGGTGCCGGCCGGGTTCTGGACCACGCTGGTCATCATCGCCTGCAGGTGGGCCGCCTGGGTGGGGGTCACCGGGGTGCTCAGCGTGGACGGGGTGGTGGTCGCCACCGCGGACAGGTCCGGCGCCGTCACCTTCTGCACCAGGTAGGGCTTCATCAGCACGCCGTTGTTGGCCACCGTGGCGGCCAGCATCGCCTCCTGCAGCGGCGTCACCGTGACGCTCTCCTGGCCGATGGCCGAGCCGGCGGTCTGCGCCGGGCCGTCGGGCAGCGGGAAGTTGCTCTGGGCCACCTGCATCCCCGGGGCCAGGGTCAGGTTCGGGTTGTTGAAGTTGTACTTGCCGGCCTCGGTGCGCAAGGCGGGCCCGCCGAGACGCTCGCCCAGGGCGCCGAACACGGTGTTGCAGGACACGGTGAACGCGTAGATGAGCGGTACCTTGCCGTTGCCGGTCGGGTTGCTGCCGTTGTTGCACGCCGAGCCGTCGTCGTTGATGAGCGGGGTGCTGGTGTCCGGCAGGATGAGCTTGGTCGGCGCGTAGACCGGCGTGTTCTCGTTGGCGACCTTCCCGGTCTGCGAACCCGGTGGAGCTAGTCACGATCTTGAAGGTCGAGCCGGGCGGGAACGTGGTGCTGATGGCGTTGTTGATCAGGGGATGCGCCGGGTCCGCCAGGAGCTGCTTGTCGTTCTTGATCAGCTTCTTGCCGTCGAGCGTGGCCAGCAGGTTCGGGTCGAAGGTGGGATAGGAGGCGAGGGCGAGGATCGCCCCCGTCTGCGGGTTGATCGCCACCACCCCGCTCTCCCTCCCCGAGGCCTTGAGCGCGTTCCAGGCCGCCTGCTGGGCCACGGAGTTGACCGTGAGCTCGACCGTGGCGCCCTTCTTCGGCTTCCCGCTGATCAGGTCGATGAGGTTGTGCACCTCAAGGGCGGGGTCGGTCCCGGCCAGGTCCTTGTTCTCGGCCTGCTCGATCCCGGTCTGGCTGTACAGCGTGTCGTACCCGGTGACCGGCGCGTACATCTTCCCGAACGGGTAATGCCGCTGGTACTCCCCGAAGTTCTTGTTCATCGTGGAGTACGCGACGACCTTCTGGTCGGCGGTGACGATCGAGCCCCGCTGGAACTGCAGGCTGGCGGAGAACGTCCGGCCGTTGCCGGGCTTGGTGGCCAGGCTGCTCGCCTCGAACCCCTGCACGTAGTTGACGTTGACCAGCAGCAGCACGAACAGGACCAGGCAGATCAGCGAGACACGGCGCAGTGCGCGGTTCATCCGGCCCGCACCACCTGGGTCATGCCCTCGTCCTGGATGGGCTGCGGGGCCGGGCGCCGGGCGGTGTCGCTGATCCGCATCAGCAGGGCGATCCCCATCCAGGAGGCGATCAGCGAGGAGCCGCCCTGGGACAGGAACGGCGTGGTGATGCCGGTCAGCGGGATCAGCCGGGTGACGCCGCCGACGATCACGAAGACCTGCAGCGCGATCACGAACGCGAGGCCGCCGGCCAGCAGCTTGGAGAACGGGTCACGCACGGCGATCGCCGCGCGCAGCCCGCGCTGCACGATCAGCCCGTAGATGAGCAGCAGGGCCATCAGCCCGGTCAGGCCGAGTTCCTCGCCGAACGCGGTGATGATGAAGTCGCTCTGCACCAGCGGGGTGTTGTACGGCTGGCCCTGGCCCAGCCCGCGGCCGAGCACCCCGCCGAAGCCCAGCCCGTACAGGCCCTGGGCCGTCTGGAAGCCGATGGTGTGCACGTACTTGAACGGGTGCAGCCAGATGACGAAGCGCTCCCGCACATGGGCGAACAGCTCGCTGGCCACGAACGACCCGAAGATGAACAGCAGGAACCCGATGATCAGCCAGGACGAGCGCTGGGTGGCGACGTACATCATGACCACGAACAGGCCGAAGAACAGCGCCGAGGTGCCGATGTCGCTCTCGAAGATCAGGACGACCAGGCTGACGCCCCAGGCGATGAGCACCGGGCCCAGGTCGCGGGCGCGCGGGAGGTCGATGCCCAGGAACCGGCGCCCGGCCAGGGCGAGCACGTCGCGCTTGGTCACCAGGTAGCCGGCGAAGAACACGGCCAGCGCCAGCTTGGCGAACTCCTCGGGCTGGACGGTGAAGCCGCCGAGCGAGATCTGGATCTTGGCCAGGGTGCCCGGGACCTCGCTGATGCTGGTCGGGCAGCACCGCCGGCAGGGCCACCAGGACCAGGCCGATCGCGCCCGAGCGTGTAGGTGTACCGCTGCAGCGTGCGCGGCTGCCGGATGAACGCGAGCACGGCCACGAAGGCCGCCATCCCGACGGCGGTGTAGACCACCTGCAGCGCCGTGGTGGACGTGCTCATGGTGGTGATGACGAACCCGCCGTTGCCGCCCCGGCCCGGCCTCCTGCAGCCGGTAGATCATCACGATCCCGAGGCCGTTCAGCAGCGCGGCCAGCGGCAGCAGCAGCGGGTCGGCGTACGGCGCCAGCCAGCGCACCGCCAGGTGGGCCAGCCCCGACCAGGACGGCAAAGGCGATGCCGTACTCGAACATCCCGGCCGGCACCTTGCCGTTGAGCCCCAGTCCCACGTTGGCGTAGGCGAGCAGGACCACGCCGACCACGAAGATCAGCATCAGCAGTTCGGTCCGGCGCCGGCCCCGCGGGGGCCGGCGCGCGCCGGGCTGACTGGTCCTGCCCGGCGCCGGCGTCGGCGTCGAACGGCTGACCTGGTGAGGTGACCGCGCTCAAGAAGTTCCTCCGGTTCCGCTGGCGGTGCCCGCCGGCGGGGCCGGGCAGTCCGCCGGGAAGGGCGGCTTCGGCGGCTTGACGTGCGTGGTGACGGTCTTGTTCTTGACCTTCTTCTTGACCGTCTTCGCGGGGGTCGCCTCCCACTTCTGTGAGCTCAGGACGGCAGCGTGGCACCGGCAGGTAGTTCGGCTCTGAGGTTGGCCACGATGCTCTAGGGCGCCGGCCAGGCCGTGATCGGACATGATCGTGGCCCGCACGTCCGCGGCCATCGGCGGCGGGCAGCCCGGCCACCGGGATGCCGGACCGGCTGGCCACGCTGGACAGGTTGATCCCGGCCGCGCTCTGGTTGATGCCGCGGTAGATGACGACCTGGCCGCCGTCCGAGGCCACGTAGTACTGGGTCTGGGTGTACCGCCAGCCCGCGTAGGCCCCGCCGACCACCAGGATGAGCAGGATCACCAGCGCCGACTTGACCAGCGGGAGCCTGCGCCGCCGGTGTGAGTACTCGTCCTCGGGTTCCTCCGGCGCCTGCGGCGCGGGATCGTCGTGGGCGATGGCCACCGCGACCTGCGGGGCGGTGCGGGTGAGCAGGTGGGCGCGCCCGGCCGGGCTGTCGGTGCGGAAATGGGGGCCACCGCTGCCGTTGGAGGCGGCGCCGGCCATCACCGAGGCGTCGCTGGGCGGCAGGGCCGTGGTGGCGCTGTCCACCACGTCCGCGACGATGCAGGTGATGTTGTCCGGGCCGCCGCCCCGGATGGCCAGCTCCACCAGCTGCAGCACGACCTCGTCGAGGTTGGCCACGGTCGCCAGCGTCTTGTGCAGGGTTTCCTCGCTGACCACTCCGGACAGCCCGTCCGAGCACAGCAGGTAGCGGTCCCCGAGCCGGGCCTCGAGCAGGGTCAGGTCCGGCTCGACGTCGGCCCGGCCGTCCAGGGCCCGCAGCAGCATCGAGCGCTGCGGATGGGTGGCCACGTCGTCCGGGCTGATCCGGCCCTCGTCCACCAGCGTCTGGACCAGGGTGTGGTCGTGGGTGATCTGGTGGAACTCACGATTGCGCAGCAGGTAAGCCCGGGAGTCGCCGATATGGCAGAGCGCCACCCGGCCGTCGGACCACAGCATCGCGGTGAGCGTGGTGCCCATGCCCTCGAACGAGGGGTCGGCGACCACCATGTTGTGCAGCGTGTGATTCGCGTCGTTGACCGCGTCAGCCAGCGCGTCGAGCAGGTCGGTGCCGGGTGCGTCTTCGTCGAGCCTGGACAGGGCCGAGATGGCCGCGGCGCTGGCGACTTCACCGGCGGCATGACCCCCCATGCCGTCAGCCACGGCCAGCAGGCGGGGCCCAGCGTACGCAGAGTCCTCGTTCCCCTCCCGGAGGAGGCCGACGTCTGAGCGAATCGCGTACCGGAGTGCAAGTGTCATCTGCGCAATTCCAGAACGGTCTTGCCGATGCGGATCGGCACGCCTGTCGGCACCGGGGTCGGCTGGGTCACCTTCTGCCGGTCGAGGTAGGTGCCGTTGGTTGACCCGAGATCCTCAACGATCCATTGACCGTCTTGAGGGAACAGCCGGGCATGTCGGCTCGAAGCGTAGTCATCGTTGAGGACCAGCGTGGCGTCATTTGACCGACCGATGGTGATTTGCTGCTCGGTAAGGGGCAGGGTCGTTCCCGAAAGCGGGCCGCCGGTGACCAGGAGCCGCTGCGGCTCACCGCGCCCTGGCTTGGCCGGGCGGGCGGGCCGGGCCTGGCGGGGGCGGGCATTCTGCCGCTGCCGCTTCTGCTTGCGGCTGGACGGAGACTGGCCGAACAGGTCCGTGCGCACCACACCCACCGCCGTGATCACGAAAAGCCACAGGACCGCCAGGAATGCGAGCCTGATCAGGAGGAGGGTAAGCGTGCTCATCGGCTTATGTGTCCTTGGGTGCCTCGCCGTTGCGGCCTTAATCGGGGGAGTGCGGAGTCGGGGTCTGGAGCCAGGGTAGGGGCCTGGATCAGTTCCGGGACTTTGGCCATTGTCCGGGCTGCGTCAATAGATACCGTCCCGGCGGAAAACCAGTGTGGTCCGGCCGAGGGTCACCTGCGTGCCGTCTGCCAGTGTCACGCGCCGCACCGGCTGGCCGTTCACGAAGGTTCCGTTGGTGGAACCCAGGTCGACGAGGACCACCTCGCCGTCCTCGACCCGCAGCTCGGCATGGTGCCGGGAGACGCCGGGATCGACCAGCCGCAGGTCGCAGTCGGTACCGCGGCCCAGCATGGTGACCGGCGCATTCAGCTCGTAAGTCCGCTGGCTGCTGCCGTCCGGCCCCGGCTCCGGGCCCGAGACCAGCAGCCTCGGCCGGCCCCCGAAGGAGCCCGGCATGCGCGGCAGGTCGCTGGCCGGCCTGCGGATCTCCCCTCCCTCGACGGTGGTGCCACGGATCACGCCCGAGCGGATCCGGAAGGTACCCGTGGTCAGATCCGGAACCCCCTCGAACCGCATCCGCACCGGTCCCACGAACGAGTACCCCTGCTCCCGGGCATGCTCGCGGGCCAGTGTGGCCAGTTCCACGCCGAGACTGTCCGCGTAGACCTCAAGGCGGTCGAAGTCGGTCTCGGCGATCTCGACCACGAAGTCGTTCGGCACCAGGGTCCGGCCCTGCGCCACGATCGCCGCCCGGTCATCCATCTCGCGCTGCACCGCGCTGGCAACCTCGACCGGCTGCAGCTCGGATTTGAACGCCCGCGCGAAGGCACCCTCGACCATGCCCTCGAGCCTGCGCTCGAAGCGACTGAGAACTCCCACCGGGGTACCTCCTTCCCCTATCCGCATCCGATGGTATCGGCGCTCAGGGTGCTGTTGCGGACGTGCTAACCTGACTCACTGCGTAGGGCGGGTGGCGGAACGGCAGACGCGCACGGTTCAGGTCCGTGTGTCCGAAAGGACGTGAGGGTTCAAATCCCTCCTCGCCCACTGGTAGTGCTGAAGTTTCTGGTTGTGCCGAGCAGGTGGTACGGAGCAGGTGGTAGGCGCACTGGCCTGAGCTTATGCGCCAGGGCGCCGTGCCGGGGGCGATCTGAGCAGGTCAGGCGACTGCACTATTACCTTGAGGCCATCGCCTGCGGTTTCTTGAAGGCACGGGTCATGAAGGCGGATGTCGCGGTCGTCGGGGCGGGTGCCCTCGGGCTCAGCACGGCCCTGCATTGCGGGCTGCGCGGCCGCTCGGTCGTGGTGCTGGATCGCCGCACCCCAGGTTCACAGGCGTCCGGCCGGGCGGCTGGCCTGTTCAAGTCCGTGCAGGGTGACGAAGTCCGCACCTTCCTGGCCCGCCGCAGTATTGACCTGGTGCGGACCTTCGCCGGCTGGGCGGGTGTGCCGCTGGACGTGGCGGCCTCCGGAAGCCTGCTGGTCGCACGCGGTGCCGGGCACAAGAAGCTGCTGGCCGCCGAACTGGCCCAGTCCCTTCGCTGGGGCGTGGACCTGGCCGCGATCAGCCCGGCGGAGGCGGGCCAGCGGACCGGCGGTTACTACCTCCCGGCCGGGGACGAGGATGTGGTCTGGTGCCCGGAGGACGTGTACATCGAGGAACCCGGGGCCCTGATCGACGCCTACCTGGCCGCCGCCCGGCGGGCCGGCGTGCAGGTGCTGGCGGATGAGCCGGTCACGGCCGTGACCACCAGGGCGGGTGCGGTCACCGGCCTGCGGACCGCTGCCCGCCACATCGAGACGGGGGTGGTCGTCAACGCGGCGGGCGCCTGGGTCCGCCAGGTCGGTGAACTGGCCGGGGCGTGGGTGGCGGCCGCGCCGGTCCGGCACCAGTTGCTGGTGACCGAGCCCCTCCCCGAGGTGCCCGCCGGGGCGCCAATTTCCAGAATCCTGGATTCTGCGGTGTACCTGCGGCCGGCCCGCGGCGGCCTGATGCTCGGCGGGTTCGAGGCCGCGCCGCTGGCCGTGGACCCGCGGGCGGAGCCGCCTGAATTCGACACCGACGACGTCCCGCTGGATCGCGGCGTCCTGGACGCCATGGCGGCCGCGGTCGCCGACCTGGTCCCGGCGGCCCAGGCCGCCGCGGCGGGACGGACGGTGGCCGAGCACCGCGGCGGGCTGTTCACGATGAGCCCCGACGGCCGCTTCCTGGCCGGCCCGGTGCCGGAGGTGCCGGGCCTCTGGGTGGCCAGCGGCTGCAACGGATCAGGGTTCTCCTCATCCCCGGCGATCGGCGAGGCCCTGGCCGCGTGGATCACCGGCGGCCGCCCCGAGGTGGACCTGTCGGCTCTGTCCCCGGCCCGGTTCGGCGGCGCCCTGACCGACGAGGCCCTGGTCGAGCGCGGCCGCTGGCAGTACAGCCACTACTACGACCCGCTAACGCCTGACCGGCCGACGGCCTGAACCCGGGTCTGGGTACCTGGCGCCGGGGGCGGGTGCCGGGGCGCTGACCTCAGCGCCTTGACCTGAGGGCTCCGGCTGACGGCTCACGGGACCACGATGACCGGGCAGTGCGCGTGCCGGGCCAGCCAGCCCGGCACCGATCCCGCGACCTGGTGCCAGATGCGCGCCGGGGCGCCGATGACCAGCGCGTCCGCGCCGAACTCGTCGGCTGCGGCGGCCAGTTCCCGGGCCGGGCTGCCCTGGCGGGTGACGATGCGCACGTCCAGCCCCTCCCGGTCGCAGACCTCGTCGAGTTCGGCCAGCAGCCAGCGGTGGGTCTCGTCGGAGTCCCGGACCGGGGCTATCACCTGGCCGCTGAGCGGCTCGCAGAAGATGCTCGGGCTGGTGATGTAGGCCAGCAGCAGGGGACGGCCGAGCCGGCGCGCCATCCCTGCGGCGTAGGCGAGCGCATGCCTGCTCGACCCGGATCCGTCGTAGCCGACCACGACGGGATGGTCGAGTTCCATAGCGGGGCCGGGGCCATCGCTGGGTGACGGCACGCCAAAAGGCCGCCCGCTGCGGCTGGGGGCCGTCCGGCTGGGCACCGCCCGGCTGGGCAGCGCCCGGGACGGGCCGCTCAGGCTGGCCCGGGAGGGGCTGAGGCTCTGCCTGGTCCATGGCTTCTCATCCTTGTGAATCCATGCTCCGCTCACCGGCGGCACACCGCAAGCTCCGTTAGTTTCGATTAAACAAATAACTGGCCTGATCCCATACCGGCAAGGCTTTCCGGCCTCCCGGGACGTCCCTTCGTCTACCCCGGGCTGTCCTTTCCACGCACCCAGGCCGTCCTTCCCCGGCTCCGGGGCCCGGGGCCGCTTTCCCGCGGGCCCCCGCGGCCCATGATCACGGGGTCAGGGTCACATGGTCACGGGACAACCGTTATCGGAGTGATAACGATCTGCGAGCCGCCGCGCCGGATCCGCCGGCCAGTCCGCCGCCGAGCCGCCCGCCGCCGCGCGCCGGGGCCGCGGAGCGCCTCGACCGGGGTCACCCGGAGCGTCTCCACCGGGGGTGCCCCACGCTGGCTGGCCATGGCGCGAACACGCCAGGGCACGAGGCAGAATCGATAACGTGCCGGAACTTCCCGAGGTGGAGTCGCTCGCCCGCTTCTTGCGAGAGCGGGCCGACGGGCATGTCATCGACCGCGCGGACAGCGCGGCCATCTCCGTGCTCAAGACCTACCGTCCCGACCTGAACGCCCTGCGGGGCCGGATCATCACCGACACCCAGCGGCACGGCAAATTCCTGGACCTGGTGGCGGCGCCCGCCCCCGGCGCCGACGGTGGCCAGCCCGGTGAAGGGCCGCTGCACCTCGTGATTCACCTGGCCCGGGCCGGGTGGCTGCGCTGGCGCGAAAACCTCCCGGAGGCGCCGCCGCGCCCCGGCAAGAGCCCGCTGGGCTTCCGGCTCCGGTTCACCGACGGCACCGGCTTCGACCTGACCGAGGCGGGCACGAAGAAGCGGCTCGCCGTCTACCTGGTCACCGACCCCGCCGAGGTGCCCGGGGTGGCCGCGCTGGGCCCCGACCCGATGGCGGACACGTTCACGGTGGCGGCGCTGGCCGGGATGCTGGCCGGCCGCCGGACCCAGATCAAGGGCGTGCTCCGGGACCAGAAGATCATCGCGGGCATCGGCAACGCCTACTCCGACGAGGTGCTGCACGCGGCCAAGATGTCGCCGTTCCGGCTGGCCAGCAGCCTGACCGACGACGAGGTGGCCGGTTTGCACGCGGCCATCACGGCCACCCTCCGGGAGGCCGTGGAGCGGTCGGCCGGACTGGCCGCGGGCGACCTGAAGGCCGAGAAGAAGTCCGGGCTGCGGGTGCACGGCCGGGCCGGGGAGCCCTGCCCGGTGTGCGGCGACACGGTGCGGGAGGTCTCGTTCGCGGACTCCGCGCTGCAGTACTGCCCCACCTGCCAGACCGGCGGCAAGCCGCTCGCCGACCGCCGGATGTCCCGCCTGCTGCGCTGACCCGAGCGCGCCGGTGCATTTCAGTGCACCGGTGACCCGGACTCGGCACCGGTACCCGGAAGCGGCGCCGACGCCGAACACGTCGCCCAGCTCAGACCACCTGGTGGCCTCACAGCCGGTCCGGGCGAAGTTCGACGCCACATGCTGGCCGAAGAAGATCCCGCTGATCGTGGCCCGCTGCGGGCCGGCCGCGATCATGGGGCACATGATGCCGCGCGGGATCGGCGCGAACGGGTTCTTGGCGGCCAGCAGCTGACGGCAGGCGGCCTGGGCGTCGGGGTGCGTCCCGCCGGTCGGGTCGCAGCGCAGCGTCCACCGCTTCGGGGTGGCGCCCGGGCTCGCCTTCACCACCACGGTCAGCGAGACCTTGGCCGCGGGCGCGGAGGCGGAGGGCTTGGGGGCCGAGCTCGTGCTGGTGACACTGCCGCAGGCGGCCGCCGTGATCACGCACAGGGTGGCGGGCAGGAGGTACCCGGCGCCAGACCGTGCGTGCCGCAAGGAGAATTTCATGCCCATGTGACGCTCCCCGGCGCCCGCCGGTTCCCGCGGCGGCGCCGCGGGCAGAACCGGTCTGCCCGTTCGTAGCTGCTTTGTGGCCATTGTCGTTGCGAGGCTACCGGCCGGCCACGGTGGTGGAAGAGCTGCACCCACGGATCAGCGGAACTGCCGTACTCGTGTGGAAAAGTGGACTGGTCCGATGATGGACGCCCTGATGACCCTTGACGAACTGGCCGCGTTCCTGGAGGAGAAGCACATGAACCAGGCAGGAAGGCTTCCGGTTCGATTGCTCATGGCGGGGGTCTGCGTCTTCACGCTGGCGGGCGGCGCGCTCACCGGGCAGGCTCCCGCCGGCGCGGCAGTGTGCGCGCCTTACCAGCACATCACCGTGCACGGGACAGACTGGATCAGGAGCCCCGACAACTTCGGCGGCGGCAACGCCTGCCTCAACCAGCCCAACGGCACGGTCAGCTTCACCGTCAAGTCGCAGACCGCACCCCCGCCGGCCGAGAACCGGGTGGCGGCCTACCCGCACCTGACCCGCGGCTGCGAGTTCCCCGACCCTGACGCTCTCGGGGACTGCACCAAAGACTGGACCGCGAAACCGGTCACCCAGATGACCGGCTCGACGATCACCTGGACCACCAGCCACACCGGGGTGGCTAAGACCGCCAAGTACAACACCGGGGCTGACCTGTGGTTCTCCGCCACCCCCCAGTTCAGTGCCCCGGTCACCGAGGTCATGTTCTGGCAGAACGTCCAGGGCCTGAAGCCCTCACCACGCGCCGTGAAGATCCGTAAGGACGGGCACAACTGGTGGTACTGGACTGAGCCCGCCAGCCAGCGGCCCATTCACCTGGACCGAGGTCATCTTCATGCGCACCCGCAACATCACCAGCTGGAACAAGATGCCTATCCAGCCGCTGCTCAACTACGCCGTCCAGCAGGCAGCCTTGAACCCCGCCTCGTACTGGGTAGGCACCCCCTCGGGTTCGAGCTGTGGAACGGCGGCGGTGGCCTCAAGACAACGTCCGGCTGGATCCACCAGTGAGTCGGGCTGTAGTCGTGTACGGGCAGCGTTGGTCAATGACGGGCCAGGATCGTCCCGGGATGGCACCATGATGTGGTGGGCCTGGAACAGGCGACCGGGCAGAACCGGGTAGACGCGACAGCGTGGGCGGTCATCGAGAGTGCCGCCGACGCCATTGTCGCGTTCAGCACCGACCGCAGCGTGCTGCTGTGGAACCCGGCGGCCGAGCGGATGTTCGGCTGGCCCGCCCACGAGGTGCTCGGCCTGGAGCCGCCGATCATCCCCGAGGAACTCCAGGCCGAGCACAACGCGGTGCTGGAGCGGGTGCGCAGCGGCGGCCAGATCTCGTTCGCTACCCGCCGGGGCTGCAAGGACGGCAGCCTGATCGACCTGCGCATCGACATCAGCGCGCTGACCGGGCGGGACGGCGAGATGCTCGGCTGGGTGAACGTGTGCCACCGGACCGGCGATGACGACGCGGCCAGGTACATGGTCGCCCAGCGCGCCCGGGTGGTCCGCCGCCTCGGCGACGTGGTGGCCGACATGAACGCCCAGCGTGACCTCGAAGCGGTGCTGGACCGGATCGCGGCCAGCCTGCGCGAGCTGACCACGGCGGACGCCGGCGGCTTCGTCCTGATCGAGGACGGCAAGCTGCGCCTGGTGAGCATGGACGGGCTGCCGGCCAGCCTGCGCGGCCGCAGCGCCGACCTGGAGACCAGCCTGGTCGGCGAGCTGATGCGGTCCGGCCAGACCGTGATGATGGCCACCGGGGAGTCCGGTGACTTCGACGACCTGATCTGGTCCGCGCTGCCCGGCCTGCACACGATCGCGCTCAGCCTGTCGCACGTGGGCGGCCGTCCCTACGGCGCGCTCTACGCCCTGTACAGCGGGCGGGAGGTCGGGCACGTCGAGCTGGAACTGCTGGAGCTGATGGCGGGCCACGCCAGCGTCGCGCTGGGCAACGCGATGGCCTTCGAAGAGGTGGTCCGGCAGCGTGCCCACGAGCGCGCGGTCATCGACGCCAGCGCGGACGGCATCGCGGTGCTGGACACCGACGGCCTGATCCGGCAGTGGAACCCGGCCGCGCACGAGCTCACCGGGCTGTCCGCCGACGAGGTCACCGGGCGGCCGCCGCCGTTCCCGGTGCCGGAAGCGGCCGACGGCAAGGTGACGCACCGGCTGCCCAACGGCCGGTGGCTGGACGTGCTCTGCAACGAGCTGGACGGGCGGGACGAGCGCGTCATCGACTTCCGCGACGTGACCGCGGCCAAGGAGCTGGAGGAGGCCAAGGACCTGTTCCTGGCCACCACGAGTCACGAGCTGCGCACCCCCATCACCGTGGTGCAGGGCTTCGCGAGCACCCTGGCCAGCCGGTGGGACAAGCTGACCGACGCGGAGCGGCGCGCGGCGGTGCAGACCATCGCCGACCGGGCCGGTTCCCTGGGACGGCTGGTGGAACAGCTGCTGCTCGGCTCCCGGGCCGGGGCGGACCAGCTGACCGTCACCAACGGGCCCTTCGACCTGGCGGCACTGCTGCGCGGGACCGCGGTGGCGTTCCGGCCGCTGTCCGAGGCCCACACGCTGGCCGCGGATATCCCGGACGGCCTGCCGCCCGCCTACGGCGATCCGATGGCCACGGACATCATCGTGGGCCAGCTGCTCGAGAACGCGTTCAAGTACTCCCCGGGCGGCGGCACTGGTCGCCGTGGCCGCCCGGCACGCCGGGGACTGGATCGAGGTCAGCGTGGAAGACGAGGGCATCGGCATCGCCCCCGGCGACCACGAGCGGATCTTCGAGCGGTTCGTCCAGGGCGAGACCGGCGACCGGCGCCGGTTCGGCGGCATCGGCCTGGGCCTGTACATCGTGCGCCAGCTGGCCCGGGCGCAGGGCGGCGAGGTCGCGGCGTCGTCCCGTCCGGCCGGGGGCACCTGCATGCTGCTCCAGCTCCGCCCCGCGAGCGACCGCTGACGCGCCCGCAAACAGTACCGGTCGGGCCGGCGAAGCTATCCGGGCAGAACCCGGAAAAGTGGTATGAATCTACGGTGCCTTCGCGGAGCGGATCACGCGGACCGCGTCCGGCCTTAGCTCCCGCAAGCCCCGCCATCCCGGCCTTCCCGGCCCAGCTCAGGGCCGCGACTGCGCGCCCTCTGGAGGATCCATGCCTGTAGTCGTGCTCCCGCGGTGGGCGGGAGCGCTCGCGGCCGCCGCGAGCCTCACGGTGGCCGGCCTGGCCACGGTGTCGGCGGAAACGGTGCCGGCCGCGGCGGCCACGCACATCACCGCGTCGGGGCCGTCGGCGTCGCCCCGGTTCGTCCGCGCTCATCACGCGGTGCGGCTGCCGAGCGGCTTCACCCAGGTCTGCCCGCAGCCCGCGTCGCCCGGCGTGATGCAGTGCTCCATCGTGGTGCATTCGCAGGTCTCGCCGCAGGCGGCCAACAAGCCGTCGTCGGCGGCCCTGTCGCCGGGCCAGCTGCGCTCCGCCTACGGGCTGAGCCAGGCCGCCCAGGCGTCCAACAAGGGCACGGTCGCGATCGTGGACGCCTACAACGACTCGCACGCCACCGGTGACCTGGCCAAGTACCGCAGCTACTACGGCCTCCCGGCCTGCAAGGAGTCCACCAAGTGCCTGCGCGTGGTCAACCAGAAGGGCACCACGGCCTGGTATCCGAAGGGCAACTCCGGCTGGGCCGAGGAGGAGTCGCTGGACCTGGACATGGTGTCCGCGATCTGCCCCAAGTGCAAGATCATCCTGGTCGAGTCGAACAGCACGGCGGCCGGCAGCCTCAGCGCCGCTGAGGACACCGCGGTCCGGCTGGGGGCCAAGTTCATCTCCAACAGCTGGGGCGGCGCCGAGTTCAGCACCGAGACCAGCTACGACAGCCACTTCGACCACCCGGGCGTGGCGATCACCGTGGCGTCCGGCGACGACGGGTACGGCGTCCAGTGGCCCGCCAGTTCACCGGACGTCACCGCGGTCGGCGGGACCACGCTGTGGATGAAGGGCAAGACCCGGACCGAGGAGAAGGTCTGGAACCTGGGTGCTTCCGACGGCACCGGATCGGGATGCTCGGGCGTGGAACCCCAGCAGGCCTGGCAGGCCGCGGACAACAGCGGCTGCGCCAACCGGATCGATAACGATGTGGCGGCGGACGCCGACCCGCGGACCGGGCCCGCCGTCTACGACTCCTCCCCCCGTCGGGCGAGGGCCTGCCCAAGGGCTGGCAGCAGCTGGGCGGGACCAGCGCGTCGAGCCCGATCATCGCGGCCGTGTACGCGCTGGCCAACCCGGGCGGCGCCCCCGCGTCAGGCTCCCTGCCGACCGAGTTCCCCTACCAGGCCGGCTCGGGCCTGCGGGACATCACGACCGGCTCTGACGGGAGCTGCGGCGGGAGCTACCTGTGCACCGCCGGGACTGGCTACGACGGCCCGACCGGGCTGGGCGTGCCCAGCGGGGTGAACGCCTTCAGGTAACCCGCAGCCGGGCGAGCTGGTTCTGCAGGGATCGCCGCTCGGCGTCGGTCTGCGCGAGGTCGAGGGCTCGCCGGTACGCGTCCCCGGCCTCCTCGTCATGGCCGGCGCGGCGCAGCAGCTCCGCGCGAGCGGAGTGGAAGTAACGGTAGTGATCGAGGTCGAGCCCGTCGAGCACGGTCAGGCCCGCCTCGGGTCCTTCGAGCTCGGCCACGGCGATGGCCCGGTTCAGCTCGACGATCGGAGAGCCGGTCTGGCCGGCCAGCGTCTCATAGAGCGCGGCGATCTGCCGCCAGTCGCGTGGCTGCTGGAGATGCAGGTCGGCGATGGCCGCCTGGACGGCGTAGGGCCCGGGGTTCCCGCGGGCCATCGCACGCTGCAGCAGGTGCCGGCCGTCGCTGAGCTGTTGCTCGTCCCACAGCGCGCGATCCTGCTCATCGAGCAGGACGACCTCGCCGCCGCGCAGCCGGGCCTCCCGGCGCGCGTCGTGCAGCAGCATCAGCGCCAGCAGCGCGAGCACCTCGCCCTCGTCCGGCAAGAGTTCGGCTGAGCGCCCGGCCGAGCCGGATCGCCTCGGCGGCGAGGTCGACGCGCCCGCCTCCCCAGCCCTGGTTGAACACCAGGTAGACCACGGCCAGGACGGCCGCCAGCCGGTCGGGCAGCTGATGATCGGGCGGCACGGCGAACGGAATGCCGGCGTCCCGGATCTTGTGCTTCGCCCGCGTCAGCCGCTTGCTCATCGTCTCGGACGGGACCAGGAAGGCGAGCGCGATCTCCTCGGTCGACAGCCCGCCGAGGGTACGCAGGGTCAGCGCCACCTGCGCCTCCAGCGCCAGCGCGGGGTGGCAGCAGGTGAAGATCAGTTCCAGGCGCTCATCCGGGAAATTGGCCGCGTCGGGCACGGCTGCCTCCGATCCGGCCTCGAGCTCACGCGCGAGCAACTTCGTCTTCTCGGCCAGGAGACGCTGCCGGCGAATGCGGTCGATGGCCCGGTTACGCGCGGTCGAGATCAGCCAGCCGACGGGATTGGCCGGCTCCCCGTCCCGCGGCCAGCGCTCGGCCGCGATCGCGAAAGCCTCCTGGGCGGCGTCCTCGGCCAGCTCGATGTCACCGAGGCTCCCGACGAGCGTGGCCAGGACCCGCCCCCAGTGCTCGCGGAAGACGGCGTCAAGCGCCACGGAACTGGGCTTCAAAGATCGGCCGCACCTCGATCGCGCCGCCGGTTCTCGTCTCCTGCAGCTCCCGCGCCACGGCCAGCGCGCCGTCGAGGTTGTCCGCCTCGATCACGATCAGGCCGGCGAGATACTCCTTCGTCTCGATGAACGGTCCGTCGGTGAGCAGCGTGCCTGCGTCCCCGCTGCACACGGTGGTCGCCGACTCGTCGGCGTGCAGGCGGGCCCAGCCGGTCACGTACGGCCTGGCGAGCACCGCGGCAGTCGCGCTATCCATCGGGCGTGCTGCGTCCCGGGTGTTCTGGTGGCCGTAGGCCAGCAATGCGTACTGCATGAGCCCTCCAGGCAGTGATCGGTACCGGTTCGAGTATCAGACGAACGGCGCCGTCGGATACGGACAGGGCCGGCTGAGGAAATTCTGCCCGCCGGTGTCCGCGCCGCGGGGAGCCGTTCGTCATAGCTCCAGATCCGCCCGGAGGCGGCACCCCAGCCGGAGAAGCCATGACGAGCACCCGATCCCCGTCCACCGCTACTGCTACCCAGCTGCGCTGGGTGCTGGCCCTCACCTCGACCGCGTACTTCATGGTCATCCTCGACACGCTGGCGCACTGTTCACCGCGCTGCCGAGTATGCAGCGCGACCTGCACGCCGACCTCGCGTCCCTGCAGTGGACGGTCAACTCCTACGGCATCGCATTTGCCGCCGGGATCATCACCGCCGCAGCACTCGGTGACCGGTTCGGGCGGCGGCGGGTTTTCAACCTCGGCCTGGCGCTGTTCACGCTGGCCTCGGCCGCCTGCGCGCTCGCCCCGAACACGGCCGTCCTGGTTGTGGCGCGCACCGTCCAGGGCATCGGAGCCGCCGCGGTCCTGCCGCTCAGCCTGACCATCCTGACCACGGCGTTCCCGCCGCAGCGGCGCGGAATGATCGTCGGGATCTACGGCGGCCTCGCAGGGCTGGCCGTCGCCTCCGGCCCGATCGTCGGCGGAGTCGTAACCGAGGAACTCGGCTGGCACTGGATCTTCTGGCTCAACGTCCCGATCGGCCTCGTCGCCACGACTCTCGCGGCCCGCCTGCTTCCTGAGAGTCACGGCGCACCGGAACGGCTCGACCTGGTCGGCGTCACCTGGTCACCGCCGGCGTCGTCGCCTTGGTCTGGGCTCTGGTGCGGGCCAACGATGCCGGTTGGCTGAGCGCGGAGATCATCGGCACCGTGGTGGCCGGTTGCGCACTGCTGCTGGCGCTGGTCGGGTGGGAGCAGACGCGTGCGCGAGCCGATGCTGCCGTTGCGGATGTTCCGCAGCCGGGCCTTCGCCGTCGGCAACCTCACGACGTTCCTGATGTCCGGAGCGACCTTCGCCGCGGCATTCCTGATCACCCAGGAGTTCCAGTTCGCCCGGGGATACTCCCCGGTCTCGACCGGGCTGCGGCTGCTGCCCTTCTTCGGGACGCCGATGCTCGTCTCACCGATCGCCGGCGCGCTCTCCGACCGGATCGGACGGCGCCCGATCATGGTGACCGGCCTTGCGCTGCAGGCGCTCGGCTTCGCCTGGGTCGCCGCACGCGGGTCGCTCGCACACCAGCTGGGTCGAACTCGTGGTCGCACTGCTGGTGGCCGGCGTCGGCGTCTCGATGGCGCTGCCCACCGTGCCCACCGCGGTGCTCAGTTCGGTCGCCGGGATCGAGATGGGCAAGGCCTCCGGCATCAACTACATGGCCCAACGCTTCGGCGCCGTCTTCGCCATCGCGATCGCCAGCGCTGTCTTCTCCGCTCACGGCAACCTCAGCGATCCGGCTGCTGTCACCGCCGGGTTCCGGCCCGCGATGTGGTCCTGCGTCCTCTTCGCCGCCCTGGCCGCGCTGACGTCGGTGGCCATGAGTGCACGCCCGCCGCGCGCGAGCGACCCCGACGTATGCGGCCGACATCCCCGTCGCCGCCTGACCCATCGAAAGAATCAGAAAGGACACGACAATGCCCGACATCCTGCACCGGATCAGCATCGACGCCCCACAGGAGCACGTCCACGACCTGATCGCCACCACCGAGGGCGTCGCGCGCTGGTGGACCGGCCGCCCGCTCAGCGGGGAAAGCTCGGTGGGAAGCCGGTTCAGCGTCTACTTCGGGGACGCCTGCCAACCCGCCGCGGTCATGGAGGTGACGTCGGACAAGCTGGACGAGGTCGCCTGGCGAGTCGTCGAGGGCCCTGGCGAGTGGATCGGCACACTGATCACGTTCGCCTTGCGCCCCGCTGGCAGCCGGCGGGACGACGCTGCTGTTCAGCCACGCCCGCTGGGCTGAGGCCAGCGAGTTCATGAGCTCAGCGTCGGCCTCCCCCAAGATCGCGGTGGAGATCTTCGAGCTGATGCCGATGTAGCAGGAACGGTCCGCCGCACCGCACCGACGGCGGAGGTGCGGCGGACCGTCGGCTCTGAGCTCGCCCGCCACACGGGACAGAACACCTAGCTGCCGGACGAGGGGTAGTTGGCGGTCGCCGCGGCCTCGCGGAAGCGGGGCTCCCCGCCCGAGGCGACCAGGTACTCGTCGAGGATGCCGGGCACGTCGTCGCCCGCCTTCACGATCTGGCCCTTCTCCAGCCAGATGATCCGGTTGCAGGTCTCGGCGATCTCGGCCAGGTTGTGCGCGACCAGGAACACCGTGCCGGCCTCGGCCCGCAGTTCGTCGATGCGGTCGTGGCTCTTGCGCTGGAACTCGGCGTCGCCGGTGGCCAGGGCCTCGTCCACGAGCAGGATGTCGTGGCTCTTGGCCGAGGCGATCGCGAAGCGCAGCCGGGCGCCCATCCCGGTGGAGTAGGCCTTCATCGGCAGGTTGACGAAGTCGCCCACCCCGGAGAACTCCACGATCCGGGGCTTGGCCTCCTTGGTCTCCTGGGTGGTCATGCCCATGGCCAGGCAGCCGAGGACCACGTTCCGCTCGCCGGTGAGGTCCTCGAGCAGCGCCGCGTTCACCCCGAGCAGCGCCCCGTGGCCGTCGGTGTACACCGCGCCCTGCTCGGCGGGCAGCAGCCCGGCGATCGCGCGCAGCAGCGTCGACTTGCCCGAGCCGTTGCGCCCGATGACGCCGACCGCGTCGCCCCGGTAGGCCACGAAGGACATGCCGCGGATCGCGTGCACCTCGCGGATGGACGGCCGCCGCTGGCGGCGGATCATCCGCAGCAGGGCGCTGGCCGCCGTGCCCTTGTCCGCGCCGCCGCCGTACACGCGGTAGACCACGTGCAGGTCGTCCACCACCACCATGGGTCGTTTCAGCCACGGCCGTACCTCGCCTCCGCGCGCCAGAAGTACAGGAAGCCGATGACGAGCGTCACGACCGCCCAGCCCACGCCGTAGATCCACAGGGTCGGGATGCCCGGCAGGTTCGGGTGGCAGAAGGCGCTGTAGGTCGGGTACTTGCCCGGGAAGACGTGGTAGAGCTGGCACAGGTGCTGGTTGTAAGGCTTGGCGCCGGGCATGGCGTTCCGGTACTTCTCCAGCAGCGCGTACCTGATCAGCGTGATGTAGACCGCGGCCGGGTTGATCTGCAGCAGGTAGGCGATCGTCGGATGATTGATCAGCGGCGCCTTCAGGGACAGCGACTGGAGGCTGAACAGCACGCCGGACACGTACAGCCAGGTCCGCACGATGAACGGCAGCAGCTGGCTGACGTCGTCGAAGCCGGAGCCCCAGCGGGCCAGGATGAGCCCGGCTCCCACGTTGAACACGCTCTGCAGGACCAGGGCCGGCAAGATCAGCAGCCAGTAGGGGGTCAGCGGCTCCCCGGCGACGAGGATGATGACGAACAGCACCGCGAACGACAGGAGCAGCTGCTGCAGCTCGATCAGCACGTAGCCGAGCGGCAGGCAGGCCCGGGGGAAGTACAGCGCCCGGATCAGCGGCAGCGTCTCCCGGATCACCTGGGAGGACGTGAGGAACGCCCGCTGGGTGAAGTTGAACACGAAGATGCCGGTGACCAGGAACGAGATGTAGTCCGGCACGCCCCGGCTGGTCCTCAGCAGCAGGCCGAAGATCAGGTAGTACACGCCCGCGTTGAGCAGCGGCGTCAGCACCTGCCACAGCTGGCCGAGCCGGGCCTCGGTGTACATCGCGACGTTCCGCGCGGTGGCGAAGCCGCTGATGAAGTGGCGCCGCTGCCAGAGTTCAGCGGCGTAGCTGCGCAGCGGCGGCCGGACCGCGGTCTGCTTGAGCCCGTAGCGGAGGGCCAGATCGCGCAGCGGCTCGTCGGGCAGCAGCGTGTTTTCCGGCTCGGCGGTGGCGGTGGCTGCGCTGTCGCCCCCCGCGACTGGCCCGCTGAGCCCGCCCGGTGCGCTTACCCGGCCCTGTTTTGTCACGACCGTGAGCCTACGGTGGAATCGGGGTGCTCCGGGCGGGCTGGCGCCGATCCGGTGGCCATCCACGGCGTCTCCAGCGGCCGTCGCAGCCGCCGGCCGGGAGCCAGGCCCGCTGGGGGCCGAGAGCCGGCCCTGCCGAAGGGCGACAGTCGGGCCGCCGCCGGCCGAGGGCCCGACCCTGAGTTGTATGGGGCAACTATCACGTTGGAAACGTACCATCCGGCCAGTTGTGCGGTACAACTGTTACGTGAACTTGTCGGCTGATGACGCGGAGCTGGTACAGCTGCTCGGCCAGCTGCTCCGTGTGGTGAGCCCGGAGAGTGCGGGCCCGGGCCACGGTGGATCCGGGCCGGGCCACGGTGGACCCGGCCGGGCAACGGTGGACCGGCTCCGGGCGGGTGCCAGGCCCGGCCGGACGGCGTGGCCGGAGACGGCCGGGCGACACCGGATTCCCGGGAGCGGGACCGCCCCGCCGAGCGAGGCGGCCGAGACCTCTATCCCGGCCCCGTCCGCGTCCGAGGCCCGGGCGCTGATCGAGCTGGTGGCCGCGCGCGGCATCGCCCAGGGACAGCTCGGTACCCTGCTCGGGCTGGAGAAGAGCACGGTGAGCCGGCTGGCGGCCGGCCTGGAGCGTAAGGGCTGGGTCAGGCGCGGCCGGGACGAGGCGAACCAGCGCTACATCCGGCTCTATCTCACCCCGGAGGGCAGCCGGGTCGCGGCGCGGGTCTGGAGCGCGTGGCAGACGCGGCAGGCCCGGATCCTCGCCGCGCTCACCATCGAGGAACGCGCCGGGCTGGCCTCGGGACTGCGCGGCCTGATCCGTGGCCTGGCCGCAGAGGGCCTGGTGGCCGACGTCCCGTCTCCCGGCGACGGTGCTGTCCCAAGGGTGGTGCTGAGGTGCTGTCCCGGACGGGGCCTTCCGCAGGGTGCTGTCCCAGACGGGGCTGCCGTAAGGGTGCTGCCCCGGACGGTGCGGCCTCAGCGCCGGTCCGCCGCGGCTGACCGGACCGCGGCGGTGGCGAGCGGCTGGGTCGCGGGACGGGCCCG
>CAVUKT010000045.1:0-98646 GCA_963742055.1 uncultured Actinomycetes bacterium
CCGCACAGGAGTGGCAACCGGGCAAAGTCCTTGAGGCTCTGACCCCGGTACACGGCATCCCGCAGTTCGTTCCTGATCAGTTCGTTTTTCCATGGCCTGGGCTGTGTGAGTATTAACCGCTTCCCCTGCCGCTTCGCGTCCTCGGTCAACGCGAAAGGAATGCGGCGTCCGTCCGGCGCGGTCGTCTACCCTGACGCACATCGTTCTCGGTTGGCAGGTAGCCGGCTCCGTCCCGGTGCAAGACGAGCATCAAGCCGTACTTGCTGGTGGACACATTGAATCCGGGCATGATGTTGGCGGACACGTAGGTCATCAGCCAATACTGCTGTAGGGGCGTACAGGCTTGGCATCTCAGCCACAGCTCCGGAGCATGCGACGGTCAGGCCAGGATCAATACGCCGTATGTCCAGACTGGCTGGTCACCCGGCCAGGACTGGGTTTCCACTCGTCCCCATTCGTCCCTCATTCCTCTCCCCTGCTTTCGGCCCGTTAAAGGCACGTGGCATATCGCGGGGAGAGTGACGGGTTCAAAGATTTGTCAAATGTGCGCGTTTTATGCGGTTTTCTGAGTTGCCTGCGTGGTGCTAACTGAGTAAATGCAATCGGAATCACCGGTGCATATATGGCATTTAGCGTTTATCCAATAGCCCAAGTGTGTTGGTTCACCGCAAACCCAGAGCGGTCCGGTTGGAGTTGAAGTTATAAGCGGTAAAGACTCTATCTTTACGCTAAAGCGATGATTCTGTTGACTCGCCAGCTTAGGTCATCAGAAGGCAGCTCGCAATCAGGGTTTATTTCACCAGCCGCAGTTTGTCTGGTCACGGGACGCTTTTTCGTCCTAGATGTCAGACGACAAAGGCGATCGCTCCGCGCGGCTCAGACTCTCAGCCCACGGCGGCGTTCCCAAGGTGCTTGCCGTCTTTATTTCACCGATCACACTTTGACTGGGCAGCAGAGCGCTTCTCCGTTCCGGAAGTCAGTCGCCGGCAGGCCGCAAATTCGGTACAGGGCGTCGTTAAGAAATGCTCGCCATCTTTATTTCACCAATCACACTTTGACTGGGAACCTGAACGCTTTTCGGATGTTGGGCCCGCACACTGCCAGGCGATTCCGCATGCCGCGCAGCCAGTAACGCCTTCGTCGCACGATTCTTGCCATTTTTCTTTCACCAATTACGCTTTGTCTAGTACCGGGATGCTTCTCGGTTCTGGATGTCAGAGGTCGGTCGCGAGGAACTCCTACCGGGGAGACAAATCCGGAAGTCAGCGGACGAGAACAGTCGCGAAGACGACTATGAGTTTCGCCTCGCTTCATTGTCCCGCAGGCACTCCACCGCTGTCGTAGTCTTCTCCCTGTCGGCCCAGTCGATAACCGTCTGTATCTTTTCCGCAGTTAGTGGCTCCCCACTCCCAAGGGCGCGCAGCAGATTGATCATAATCATTCTGAGGCCGAGAACTTCGGCCAGGATCGTCTTTTCGGGGAGGCTGGCAACGGGTGGCTTCAATTGCGCAGGAGAACATCGCGGCACCACTCGCCGAGAGTTAGTCCGCGTTTTTGAGCCAGCGCCTCAAGCTGCGCGTACTCTTCATCCGTGACTTTTGCTCCTGCCGATCTTGTGCGTGAAATGCCCATCATTAATTTGAGAACCTCCCTCCCCGTGGCCATCGCGTACTGCGGGCAGTCTAGGACAATCCCAGCATCGCGTCCAACGCAGCAGAAGGCGCAGTTTTCGCGGAATATTCTGCCAAGAATCTGCACTCTCAGTGAGTTCCTATTCAGCGCCCGTCGGGCGCTGTGCAGCACCCTTTCAGGGGTGGCGTGTCAACCTTCCTCCCGCTGCCGTAGGCAGCGCCTCCGCTTGACGCCGACCCGATATTGGCTACTGCAGGGCCGGGTGACGTGCAGGCCGTTGCCGGCTCGGGGACAAGGTGCCCGAGGATCACAGCCGCGCGGCGACCGTCGCAGCTTCACTACGAAACAGGTGCGTGAGAACCAGGCCGCCTATATCGCGGCACACAAGCGCATCTTTGAAAAGCAGCAGGTGCGGCGGCAGGAGCATGAGCGCGAGTACCACATAGAACAGCGCGACCACGGACCGGCCCCGGCAAGAACCAAGACGCACCAAAGACGGAAAGACAGGCGGGATCCTCACGCGATCAGGAAGCGCGGGCGGGGACACCCCGATCCACTCAGCCAACTGCCGCGCCGAGGCGAACTCTACGAGCATTACGAGCGCATCGGGATGCTAGAGGTTTACTTTGCGCGTTTCCCCGGAGGTTGAAGCTCCGGTTTTCCTGACGGGAATCAAAACAACATCAGCGAAGTGCCCCCGTGGTTCACAAAAGGGGGTTAGTGTTTTAGTGTGGGTAGGTCATGAACTTCGATTACAAAATATTTGCCGGTTTTCTCGACGAGGCCGAAGCCGAACTGCTGAAAATTCTGGCGGCTAGGTGCAATGATGCATCCGACCATTCCCAGACTGGCAGCCGTTCTTTTCCTGCTGATTCGAGCAAATTCGCTGCTTCGTTCGGCACTTTCAATTTCTCAGGGGGCCGACTGGACGCCTACGATGCCGTGCGCCGAGCATACTGGGAATATTTGGGCTCTAGCGTTTGAATTTCGCTTAGAAGGGTCGCAACCGAAGGTGACCCACTGGCATACAGACAAAAACAAATTCGGAATCCCCGACATCAAGAAAATTGAAACCTATATGAAGTTACGCGGCATACCCGCTCCGCTTTTGGGTAAAGACTACGGTGGACTTTGCGAAGTGGCTCACCCTACTAAATCAGCGGCAGAAAATTCAGCAGTTATCGTTGTAGCGTCGCGCGGTGGCGATACCGTCGCAAGTAGAAGCCTAATCGAGGCAAAAGGAGCGTTCGAGCAGGAACAGCCAGAGAAGACGATGTACCGTTTTCTTTGGCTGATTATTGAAGAAAGAAAAGGCCTGATCGAAATAAACTCTGATCTAACAGCATTGCCGACCGCCCACAAATTCGCGTTAGACTTCGCAAAATCGTGTCCTAAAATTCGGCCTGCCGTGTCTCACTAAAAAACGTTCACACGGCCTCGTACGATGGGCGAAATTTTAAGGAAGAATGCGGTCGAAACCGCTTCGGCGATGTCAAGGGCTTTCAAGAGTTCCCTGCACTTCTTCCCTGCTCAGTTCAAACTCGTACCGATCTCCCGCAAGCGTGAAGCGAACCTATATCGTGCTCCTCTGCGGGTCTACGAACACCCTCAAGCGATTGCTTACATCGTCCCAGCCAAGGTCGAGCCATCCGTTCGGTTCAGACTGCTGCCTACCGGTGCTAACGATCTTGAATGTCGAGGAGTGGCTTGCCACGCTGACAACTTTACACTCGACTTTCGTCCAGTTCGGCCCGAAGTCGGAACGCTCCGCAGCAGCCCAAGATACCGTTACAAGTTTGCCCGTCCATTCCGTTAGCTGGCGTACCTTGGATGAGCGCAGGTCGATGAGTTTTTGGAACATAGCGTCTGGTGCCTTGATCGTTTCCGATCCTTGGCGTATCCAAGCGGCATCGCCAAAATGGGGTGTGTCGCCGCTGTATTCAATTTCTATGCGAATACAAGCCTTGCCACCCTTCTCGTATATCTCCTGACGCCAGGTGATTGGCGGGTAGATCTTATCCAGTTCTCGACGCAGTTTGCGCTGCTGCTCGTCTGGGTTTTCCAAGCCAGACACGCTGCCGTCATTGCCTTCCCCAATCAGTATCGTAGCGGTATGTCCCGGCATCACGCTGTTGGCAAATGCCACCGCTGTGCGTCGTATGTCAGCCAAATCGCGGTAGGTCTTGCGTTCCAGCAGATGGTCTTCCCACGGTGTTTGGTTATCATCCATTCGTTGTTAGTACACCCGTGGGGTGCCACAGATCAAGCACGAGCGTTTTGGGAGCAGCTCTCCACGTGCGAGTCGGGAGTGCCAGGTGGGAAACCTCGTGATTGTACGTCACCTCGGGGCAAAGATTCTTTTTTCAATGATCTCCCTTTGAGCGAGATCAAACATTAGTACTTCTGCGGCGTCTTCAAGCGTCATGCCAGATTCTCCGAGATCGTTCAGTTTGGCGGCCAGAACATCGTGAATCAGCCAGATCGAGACTGCGTTCAATCCGCGTTGATAAAAGAAACGGACACACGGTTTACAGTGTTCATCCACGCTGGGATCACCTTTGAAGATCATGGTTTCCCATCGACGTAAATCGAAAACCTTCTGGCGGTGCTCACAAAGCAGTGGAAGGCGGGGGTGTGAATGGACGTAGCAATGTCGCCAGTAAATCGTGATGGTGGAAGTCGCGAAACAATCATATAGGTAAACTACGAAGTGCGGCGGACCCAACGCGCGAGCCAATCCCAAGCGAGCGCAATCAAGCCGATGAACAGCAGCGATAGGAGCAAGCTGCCAAAGAAGCCGCATATCCGAAAAATACGGGCAGCGGTTCCCAGTCATGGAATGTCATGGCGGAGTCATACAAGGTCCAAACCAGCAGGACGGAAAAACAACGCAGCGCAGCTTTGATGCGGTTGCTTGGCGATAGAACAACAGCCCCCTGCCACCACTAAAGAGAAGCCACGAAACAATGATGAACCCAACGACGGATACAACTCCAACCCCGACCACTTTCATGAGCGCGTCTTTCAAAATGGCATTTGAGCGCGATAATACCGATATCGACCTGATTCGCGAAGTCTCAGTTGATGGCCATGTTTGCATGTTACATGGGGATCGATTACCCATTCGCTCGTCGGCTTGGCTCCTGCCCGGACTTTCTTTATCGACGTCCCAGACTACGTGAACTTGGTCAGAGATTTTGCAGTCGTTGTCAACGCATCCGACTTCTATGTAAGTAAGGGCCAATTTGCCCTCTTGATGCGCGCCCATACTATCTGAAGGGGCACGACGGACGTCTGATCGAGAATACAACGTCACAAGGCCGCATTCGGGACATAGAAATGGCGCTTCGAGATCGTCCGCGAGTGTCTCCGTGGGGTATGCGGACACTCCTGTGTGGACGGGAAGCGGGACGGGCACATGGTGTCCGCACGTTTGGCTCTCCCGGCGAAGAGCCCATACGAGATACATGGGAATCCTGGGCCTGAGACATTTTTTGTTCTCCGACTGCTCTCCAAACTCATAAGCCCCCACACCTGATCGGTCAACCCCGCCTGCATAGCGGGAGTGACGCGCAGTTCCTATCAAACGCTTTCAGCAAAAAGCTGGACAATCTCAAGGCGGCTGTTAAGTTCGACTCCAGCCGATGGCAAAAAATAAGGGCGTAGTCGGTGCATCCGACGGTTAATCTCTTAGTAAACCCGGCACGTTGTATCCTATTAGGTGTGGTTCCACTAAGGCGGTTAGCGGCACGATAAACAAAGCATTTCCCCCGATTCCCACGATATTAGACACCTGTTTTGCGAACTCCCAAAGCAGAGTGTCTTTGGGTGTTTCTCCCTCTCCGGGAAGCCATTGCAGATACGTTCTATAAACGTCATAGCGCTCCAGAAGAAGCCGTGCAAACGGCTCCGGTTCTCTGCACTTCTCTCGGCACTTCTCTGCAATCGTCCAGCAAACTCCCGCTACCACCGCGTCCATAAAGTCGTCACGACTTGCAGCAGACAAAAGATTGAAAGTATTTTCCTCGACCACGCGTAGCCAGAAGGCCGCAGTCTCGGTCATCACTTTCAGCATTTCATCCTCGCCGCGGCGTATGTGGCCCACCAGTCGCCAGACAACCCCGAAATGAACGAGACGGGCCAATTGTCCAAGCTCGACGAAATCAAGGCGACAAGGGCGATTGCCTTCTCGCCGAGCACCTCAGCCGTGTTCTCCTTTCCACGAAAGGTTTCCCACTTCATGCATTCTTCTGGATTCACTTTACAAATTCGTTCCCAAAATGCAATCCATTCTTCGCGGCTCTTGATGGCCGCGTCGTCAGGTTCCATATCGTTCCTCCCGTCGGCAAGTAGCGCACAGCGGGCCGAGAAAAGTCGTTCGGGTGCCGTCCATGAAAGAGTGGCTACGGTTTGGAATAGCTGTGAGGCTTGTACAGGGCGACGAACACAAACAGCGTGACCGCCGCGAGTGCATCCACGATCCGCCAATCGCTCCTGTCAGGTGTATCGGCAGCAGGGATTGAACAACACCGCCATCCCGCCCATGATCCAAGTCCACGCTACGTTCCGCATGCCGTTGGCCTTCACCGCGAGATAGGCCGAGCACCCGCAAACAACTAAGCGCAGCAGCGTGTAAAAGCCGTAAGGCCATCGCCCGAACACTGCGGCCAGAAGCAGCAGGGCGGGGATGATAGCTGGCAACTTACTCAGGAATTTTTGTTGCTCGCTCATAAAGACGATCTCTTGCTTTCGCGCTGGACGGCCTGCACCTTGCGCGATACTCGCTCCAACGCTTTTTGTGCTTTCTCATTGCCTTGCTCGGCTGCTTTGCGGTACCAGCTGGCAGCTCTGATGAAATGCTAGTGTTACCCCTCACCTGCTTCGTAATGGCTGGCGACGTTGTATTGAGCACCCGCATTGCCGTGGTCGGCGGCCTTCTGATACCACGCGAGCGCTTGCGCCCAACTGATCGCGCCGAAGGATTTGTTGTGGCCCCACGTGTATCCTATGGACAGTTGGATCTGGGCGTCGCCCTCGATTGCATCCAGGTGTAAGCGTGCATTCGCATCACCTCGGTCCGCGGCCTTCCGCCACCAAGTTATGGCTTCGCTGTACTCCCCTTCATCTCCCGTCCCCACGAAGTAAGAGCAACCAAGACAGAACTGCAAGGCGGCGTCATCCGGGTCCAGTTCAAGACCGCGCCGGAAACATCCTGCAGCCTCTACGCGCCGAGCTTTCTCCTCAGCTATGTCAGAGTATCTAGCGCCGCCCATTTCATAACCCCAGAGCTTAGCCCTTTCTCTGGCCATGCCTCTGCCTGGGACTTTGCTAGCAGTTCCTGCACTCCGCGCCGCACCAAGGCGGTGGCTCGATCCGGCGTAAGCGCGACAGGCTGTGAAGGCACCAGCCCTGCTCTCTGTTCGTCTTCGTTGCTCATGCTGAGCCTTCGTGGCTTAGAAGGAGGTCTTGGAGACCCTGCATCTATCAGAAAATGAACACATCAGTTCGGTGCCCACTTCGTTCGGCTCGGTTGCGGTCAACACCGCCTCGCAATCACTCGCGAACGTCTCCATTAAGACTGGCTTGAAGCGCATTGAAGCAGCAATTCTCATGCCTTTGCCTTCGCGACAGAGCCTGCCTCAAACCGCCGGCGCGCCACATCAATCCGCTTTCTCACGTCCTCGGCCATTTCGGTGAGCAACTCGCGGCCCTCTGCCTTGGCCGCGTCCACTTTGGCCCTCAGCTTGGCAATGTCGGAGTCAACCAAGCTCGCAATTTCCAGTTCTATTTGAGAGAGCCTGGCTCTAATCTGCTTGATCTGCCGGATGGTCGCTCCAAATCTGCAGCAACGCCAACGCCTTGCACGGACTCAGGGCTGCTTCGTATTCCTCCAGGATTCGCCTTAGCGCTTCGGCATCGCCTCTCTGATACGCGGCGTTCGCTTCCGCCATGAGCCGTTCGCGCTTGTGGCGATCCGCTTCATCAGTGGCGAAGTCCGGGTGGATTCGCTTGGCTACTTCTTTGAAGAGCTTCTTCAGTTCTGGCGAGGCTTTGAAGCCCTCTCCCCTGGGCTGCTTCCCGAACGGCAGACTTGGATTCCTCGGCCTGCGTCGCGAGCTTGTGTTGCAGCAGAACGAGCCTCCTCTGTGCCCTCTTGTTCCGCCAGCCGCTCGGCGATCTTCGCGTTCCACTCGTCAAGCTCAGCATAGAGTGTTCCGACCTGGCGGAGATACTGTCCTTCAAATGCTGAGAGTTCGGCTCGCAGATTCGTCAGGAATAGCTCGCGCTCGGCCAGTTCAGCCTGGAGCAGCGCCAGTTCCTCGCGCTTCTTCTCAAGCTCTTCTTCTTCCGGCGATACTCGGCGAACGATGTTCGTGCTCATGGGTGTCCGTCAGAGAAACAATCAGCGCGTGTTCGTCCTGAGGGTAGCACACGATCCTTGCTAGGTTATTCCATGATCTTGCGACGGCTTGCCGTGTACAGGTGACAGTTTGTTGTTGTGGTTTCGGCTTGCCGTGGCAGGGCTGCTATGTATGCTCGTTGTCTTCTGGTCTTCCTGCCGGAACGAAACGATTTTGAAGCAAGCTATAGGAATAAAGGAACTTGGTGTAGCGATTCTTGTCACCGATGATCTTATAGTCGATGCGACCCCGGTACAGCATGACCTTGGATTCGTCCAACACTGGCCCGCGTACGTCCTGCGTAAGATGCAAGTTGAAATCAAAACGGTCAATAAGGCGCTCTTCCCCGCCCACCAACAGCCAGCCGTCATGCTGGACAGCTTCTATGTTCAGAGGCCCATTGGGCATTTTGGAGTCCCAGCTAGCGAACACCGGACTGATGTAATGCTCAACAATATCGGCTGGGGTTCGCCCACGATTAGTAATCTTGACCGCAAACTTCAGGTCGCCTTCTATAACAATATCGACGACCACCCACGCACGTTCGGCATTAAGGACGGCCTGTGCATTGTCACGGGCAGCCGCAGCAGCCAATTCAGTTGCGCCGGTTTTGTCGCCAAATGATGCAGAGCGTCACGAAGGCGGCCGCGACGAGCCACCATTCGGGCCGTTCGAGGGCTGTGTACCACTTTGGCGGGTTGCTGTTGGCCTCAATGGAATGCGCCTTGGCTTCTTCTTGGTTGTTAAGGGTAATCGTCGTTTGTCCCTGGGATTGGGCGGCTTTTTGCTTGTCTTTGCTAGCCTGACTTGGCTGACCGAACATACCAAATGCGAAACAGAAAATCGCAACGAATATCAACAGCCTCATGGGGCAGAAATTGTAACACAAGTCTCGGATTCCAAAGGAGTTAATCAATGTTCAAGCGAAACTAAGGCGAAGCCACAACCTGTAGTGGCCTAGTGAGTCAAAAGGATAGCTAGACTGCCGAATATGGTCCAAAACCGTGCTCTGTGACGCGCGTCGAGTATCAGGCGAGACTAGGTTGCGCATCGGCCAGAGCCCGCAGCTTTTCTCGGTGTGACTCCTGGCTCGCTGGCTTTTATGTCACTTTTTTTCACACAAAAACTTGACAATCCTTGCCCAACTCACAAAGAAGGCGGAGTGCTTGGCACTCCGCCGCGATTTTTCGAGGCCTATTTTAAGCGGCGGCTGCGGCCTCCGCGACCTCGGGGGCAATGCCCCCGAGGATCGTGGCTGCAGTTTGCTGAACAGCTTCCAGACTTTCTCGCAGTAGGCTGGCATCTCCGTGCCAAAGCTGGATGTAGTCGGCAGCGGCGCTACCGGTCTCAAGCCCAATGGCTTGGCAAACTACGAAGGCAACGGCTTCGGCTTCGGTCTCACGGACTTGCTTGGTGGTCAGGGTGCGGCGGTCTCCCCGGTGCAACATCTCGTGGCCGATCTCGTGCGCCAAAGTCGAGAATTCCTCGGCCGGCTGCATTCCGGAAAGCAGTGTGATCTTCCCGCCATGGGATAAGCCCTTGGCAGGCGTAATCGTTTCGGAATAATCCAGCGTAATGCCTCGTGACTCCACGAACTTGACCAGCCGTTCACGGTAACCGCTGACATCGCCCTGCACTTCGGTCAAGGTTGGAAGGTCTTTGCCTTCGGTCTGGCTGATGTCGAATACATAGACTGCGCGGAATCCGTAGAGTTGCGCCTGTGACTGCTTCGCGTCTTCGGTTGCCTCCGCTTCGCTGGCGGCTTTCTTGTGGCCAATCATCGGAGCAAGAATCAAGATGCCTTTTTCCCCGCGTTTCACGAAGCGGCCAAGCGAGTTCCACGTCCTCAATCCAGCGACGTTGGTGGCATCGGGTTTCTGGCGGGCAATCAGCATGATGTTGCCGAAGCTGTAGTTGTGGAAGCGGCCCATCGCCGAGAGATACTGCGTCAAGACTTCACTCTGCCCTGACTCCAGAGCCTCGACGAGATAGCTGACTGCATCTTTGGTGCGGTTGTTGATTTCTTCTAATTTCATTGTTTTTTCCTTTCTGCCGTTGCCGGCCTGTTTTTGTTCTTCACTTGAGCGCCAGCGGACAAAAACAGACGGAACGGTGAAAGGAACTGAACGGAGGCTTGTGAGGGTGGCAGGGTGCGAGTGAAAGCGCGGTGAGTGACAAACGGTGTTGGATTTTGTTTGGCGCGAAACCGGCGCAGTCCGAAGCGCCCGCCTAAGCCGCGGCTGAGCGGCGTCCATCTGAACCAAGGCGGAGTGGAAAAAAGGTCCCGAAGGGCTCCTTTGGGGTGCATTGAGAAACGAGGCGTCTCGAACGGTGTGGAGAAATGGTGACCCAGACAGCGTTGCAGATTTAATTGGAAAGGTATCGACGGCCTTATCCGAAAAGGGGAAAGTGATCCAGGTGCTAGTCTTGCCCCTCGACAAAAGGCAAAGGGCGGTATAACATGGCCATGTTAATTAACGCGGCCAGGATAATTAGCGTGGCCAGGATATTTATGCAATTTCAAGCTGAGAGCCGCGCCGGGTCGAAGGGTGCCGAATTCGAGCATCTTCTGGCAGACGCTCTGCGCCGGGGCGGCTGGCGCATTATCCGGGAGCCGAGGCTCGGCGATGTGCAACCCGACCTCGTGTTTGCCCGAGGGGATCAAGTATTTGTTGCCGAACTCAAGCGATCATCGGAAGGTCGCCGGGATCGGCTGATACCGCTCATCTCGCAAGCGATACTCCAGGCGCAAGGGTTGGCCAAAAACTATCCAGGCCGAGTGGTTCCGGTGGCAATCGTTGCCGCACCACGAGTTGCGGTTTCGGTTGCTGATGAAATCAAGCGATTCGCTGTCGAGCATGCGCCGGATGTAGTCGTGGGAGTCATGGACGCCGAAGGGTTCCGTGCCTTCTGGGGGCACGGTCTTGAGGAGTTGAATTCGGCCAGGAAAAATTCCGCCAGCCGGGCTTCTTCTCCGCGCCCATCGGCTCACTTGTTTTCAGACCTCAATCAGTGGATGTTGAAGGTATTACTGTCGGAACATATTCCAGAGTCCCTTCTCTCGGCACCGCGTGGCCCTTACCGAAACGCCTCTCAACTTGCGCAAGCGGCGAGTGTTTCCGTAATGAGCGCCTTTCGTTTCCTGCGAGAGATGTCGCGGGAGGGTTTCATCGAAGAGCAGAATGGATTACTGCGAGTGGTTCGAATCGAGCCCTTGTTGGAGCGCTGGGTTGCGGCAAACCAAAGAGTTGTGGCTGAATATCCAGCGCGCTGGATTTTGCCATCGGGTGAAAATCAACTCCACTCCGCCGTCCGCGCCTACGCTTCGAAGGTCAACGTGGCCGTGAAGCCAAAATCCCGTCAATCTAAGGTGTCGAGGTCTGCGGGGAGGCTTTGTATAGGACTGTTTGCGGCAGCTCCCGCTGACGCCGGACACCAGCTACGGCCGGTGGCCGCACCGGGTCGCGGACCTGGGCCCGTTCGCCATGGTCGACGCGGCCGCGACCGCGTCGGCCGACCGGGGACGGCTCGCGCTGACGCTGGTGAACCGCAACCCGGACGAGCCGGAAACCATCGAGGTCGTCCTGCGCGACCTGGCGTTCGACCGCGACGCCCAGATCGCGACCGTCACGGCGGAACGCGGGCGGCAGTCCCGCGTCCTGCCCGATGTCGAGGGTGCGCACCTGGAGGAGGGGTCGGACACCCCGAAGGGCTCAACGCTCACCCTCACCCTGCCACCGCAGTCGTTCACCGTGGTCGAGGCCGCGACGACGGGTGGCTAACCGTCCGCCGGACGCACCCCGCGGCCGTCCGGACTCCCCCGAGAAAACACCACAGCTCACCCTGAGGAGTTCTGCGAAGATGCCTTTCACCTCCCGATTCAGCTGGCCCCACCCCCCGGGGGCACGACGTATCGCCGGGCGCACGGCGACCGGCCTGGCCGGGGCCGCGGCGCTCTGCATGCTGGCCGCGTGCGGCGGCAGCAGCGGCACCCCGGCCGCCGCTGGCTCGTCCAGCGCCAGCGCCCGAGCGCGAGCTCCAGCGCACACGCTGGAGGCCGGCGCGTCCTGCAAAAATTCTTCCGCAACGAAAGTCACGTTCTGGGCCTGGGTGCCCGGGATGGGCCGGGCGGTCACCGAGTTCAACAAGACCCACCCGTCCATCTGCGTCACCCAGGAGGACGTCGGCGCGGGCGACCCCGAGTACGTGAAGATCGCCGACGCCCTGAAGGCCGGGCTCGGGCGCGCCCGACGTGGCCGAGGTCGAGTTCGACGAGCTGCCGTCGTTCGAGGTCACGCACAACGTGGTCAACCTCGTCCCGTACGGCGCCAACAAGTACAAGAGCGACTTCGTGCCGTGGGCCTGGAAGGAGGTCAGCCAGGGCTCGCGCGGTCTACGCCATGCCGGGCGACGCCGGCCCGATGGCCTTCTACTACAACTCCAAGCTGCTGGCCAAGTACCACATCACCCCGCCGACCACCTGGGCGCAGTTCGCCACCGACGCGGCCAGCGCTGCACAAGGCCGACCCGTCGGCCTACATGACGAACTTCTCCGCCGACCGACCTGCAGTGGGTGCATGAGCCTGATGGCGCAGGACAACGCGTGGCCGTTCACCTACACCGGCGGCAGCAACGGTCGACGATCAACTGGACCGGCCCGGCCCAGATGAAGTTCGCCGCCTACTGGCAGAAGCTGCTGACCGCGCACGAGGTCGAACGGCGACGACCGACGTGTCCGCCACGCTCCTTCGCCGACATGGACAAGGGCATCGACGCGAGCTGGCTCAGCTCGGCCTGGGGCCCGTCGTACTTCGCGCCGGACGCCAAGTCGTCGGTGGGCGACTGGCGCGCCGCGCGCGCTGCCGCAGTGGACCGCCGGGCGCCGACGTCGCCGCGAACTGGGGCGGCTCGACCTACCCGGTCTTCAGCGCAGAGCAAGCACCCGGCCGCAGGCCGCGGAGTTCTCCGAGTGGCTGAACGGGACGACCGCGTCGTGGAACATCACCAAGACCGCGCCGTCGTCGCTGTTCCCGACCTACCTGCCGCTGCTCAACGACCCGTCGTTCAAGAACATCACCGTCCCGGTGTCCGGCTCGTCGCACCCGAACCAGGCGTTCACCGCGGCGGCCAGCGAGCATCCAGGGCGTGCCGTGGCCGCCGTTCATGACCGAGGCGCTCACCCAGTCGGCCACCGTCGTTCGCCGGCGTGCTGGACGGCAAGGAGACGCTGCAGCCGGCGTTCACGGAACTTCCAGAACGTCCTCGTGAGCTACGCCAAGCAGCAGGGCTTCACGGTCTCCAGCTGACCGCCAGCGACCGCGCCCGGCGCGCCGCTCCGGCCAGGCGCCCGCGGCGCCCCGTGCCGCTCGCCAGGCCGACCCGCCGACGTCGGAGCCGGCGAAGGAGCCCACCGTGAACGGCACCGTCACCAGGGCCCACGCCGCCCGCTCCCGCGTGCGGAGCCTGCTGGTGCAGTCGGCCTGGATCCGCCGGCGGGACCGGCGCGGGCTTCTGGTTCGTCGCGCCGTTCCTGCTCGCCTTCGTGCTCTTCATGCTCGTGCCGCTCGGGTACGCGATCTACACCAGCCTGTACACCACGCGGATCATCGGCGGCACCGTGTTCACCGGCGTCGGCCAACTACACCCAGACCCTGCAGTCGGGCGAGTTCTGGTCCGGCGTCATCCGGGTGATCATCTTCGCCGCGATCCAGATCCCGGTCATGCTGGCCATCGCGTTCTTCTTCGCGACGATCTTCGACCTCGGGGTGGCCAAGTCGGGCACGCTGTTCCGGACGATCTTCTTCATCCCGTTCGCGGTGCCCGCCGTGGTCGGCGCGGTGATGTGGTCGTTCCTGCTGGAGCCGCAGTTCGGGCCGTTCGTGCACCTGGCCAACGCGCTCGGCTTCGCGCGGCACCGACTTCTTCTCCCGCAACCTGCATGCTGCCCGTCGATCATCGTGATCGTGATCTGGGAGTGGACCGGCTACAACATGGTGATCCTCTACACCGCGCTGAAGTCGGTGCCGCGGGACGTCATCGAGGCCGCGATCCTGGACGACACGCCGCTGTGGAAGATCATCCTGAAGGTGAAGCTGCCGATGGTCCGCCCGGCCATCGTGCTGCTGGTCTTCCTCAACACGATCGGCGCGCTGCAGCTGTTCACCGAGCCGCTGATCCTGCAGCTACTTCGAGCCCGGCGCCATCTCGATCAACTACACGCCGACGCTGTACATCTACAACACCGCGATCGCGCGGCGACCAGTACAACCTGGCCGCGGCGGCCGCGGTGATCCTCGGCGTGGTCATCGTCGTCATCTCGGTCAGCTCGCTGTTCGTCCGCCGCCGCAGGAGGGGAGGTCGGATGAGCGCCACCACCGTGGTCCGGCCCGGTCCGGAAGCCGAGCGCCCGCGGCCCGAAGCCGGCCGCCGGCGCCAGCGGCGCCGGCCGGAGACGACGAGCAGACGATCCCGGTCGAGTATCTACGGCCTGCGCCGCGGCACGGTCACGCTGGTCACCGCGCTGTGCGTGCTGTTCGCGATCTTCACCCTGATCCCGATCGCCTGGATCGTCATCAACTCGACCAAGACCCAGGCCAACATCTTCGAGTCGTTCGGCTTCTGGTTCGCCTCGGCCGTTCGAGTTCTTCCACAACTTCTCGCTGCTGTTCCAGAACGTCGACGGCTACGGGACCTACATCCAGTGGTTCGGCAACACGGCGCTGTACGCCGTGCTGGGCGGCGGCGGGGCGACCGCGCTGGCCGCGCTTCGCCGGCTACGGCTTCGCCCGGTTCCGGTTCCGCGGCTCGCGGGTCCTGTTCTACCTGATGATCGGCGCCCTGCTGGTGCCGATCACGGCGATCACCCTGCCGCTGTACCTGAGCTACGCCAAGGCGCACCTGATCAACTCGATCTGGGGCATGATCCTGCCCAGCATGGTCAGCCCGGTCGGCGTCTACCTGATGCGGATCTACGTCGAGCTGTCGGTCCCCCGCGAGCTCATCGACGCGGCCCGCATCGACGGGGCGGGCGAGCTGCGGATCTTCTTCCGGCTGGCGCTGCCGCTGATGGTGCCGGGCCTGATGACCGTGCTGCTGCTCAGCGTGGTCGCGGTGTGGAACAACTACTTCCTGCCGCTGATCATCTTCAGCCAGAACCAGCTGTACCCGCTCACCGTCGGGCTCGGGCCTGTGGTCGCGAGCGCGCCGCAGAACAGCGGCAACGCCGAGATCTTACCCGCTGATCGTGATGGGCGGCCTGGTGACCATCGTCCCGCTGATCGCGCTGTTCCTGATCCTGCAGCGGTACTGGCGCAGCGGCATGCTGCTCGGCAGCATCGCGAACTGAGGAGGGCATCGTGCCATGAGCAGCCGTCACGCCTGGAAGAGCCTGACCAAGGTCTACGCCGACCGGCGTCGACGGCGCGTGCGACGGTCTCGACCTGCACGTCGACGACGGGCGAGTTCGTCGTCCTGGTCGGGCCGTCCGGCTGCGGCAAGACGACGGCGCTGCGCATGGTGGCCGGCCTGGAGCAGATCACGTCGGGCACGCTGCGCTTCGGCGACCGGGTGGTCAACGACGGTCCCGCCGCGGCAGCGCGACGTGGCCATGGTGTTCCAGAACTACGCGCTGTACCCGCACCTGACCGTGGCCCAGAACATCGGCGTTCGCGCTGGAGAACACGGAAGATGCCCAAGGCGGAGCGGGACCGCAGGGTCCGCGAGGCCGCGGCCGTCCTCGGGCCTGACCGACGCTGCTCGGCCGCAAGCCGCGGCAGCTGTCCGGCGGGCAGCGGCAGCGGGTGGCGATGGGCCGGGCGATCGTCCGCGAGCCGGCGGTCTTCCTGATGGACGAGCCGCTGTCCAACCTGGACGCGAAGCTGCGGGTGCAGATGCGCGCCGAGGTGCTGCGGGTGCACCGGCGGATCGGCGCGGCGACGCTGTACGTCACCCACGACCAGACCGAGGCCATGACCATGGGCGACCGGGTGGCGGTGCTGCGGGACGGCGTCCTGCAGCAGGCCGGCACGCCGCGGGAGCTCTACGACCGGCCGGCCAACGTGTTCGTGGCCACGTTCATCGGGCTCGCCGTCGATGAACCTGTACGAGGCGGGCCTGGAGGTCACCGGGGAGGTGGCGGAACTCGTCCTGGGCCGCCAGCGGCTGTCCCTGCCCCAGGCGGTCCTCAAGCGGGTCAGCGGCCTGGCCGCCTACCACGGCGGGACCGTGATCGCCGGCATCCGCCCGGAGAGCCTGGCCGACCCGGGCAGCGGCGGCCCGGGCGGGCGGCGCCGGAGCCGGGGGCCAGCCTCACCGTTGACGTCCAGCTGGTCGAGGTGCTCGGCAGCGAGCAGCTGGTCCACTTCCACCTGGACGCGCGGCGGGTCCGGGAGGAAGCCGAGCTCCGCGGGCAGCTGAGCGCCGCGCGCGGATCCATCGGCCGCGACCGTGGCCGCGGAGTCCCAGGGCGAGATCGTCGCCGCCGCCGTGGCCAGCGGGGTGGCCCGGGTCGATCCCCGGGCCACGATCCGCGCCGCACGCCCCCGCGGTGCTGGCCGTTGACGTGGAGCGGCTGCACTTCTTCGACCCGGCCACCGGGCTCGCCATCACCTAGGACGCGAGCCAGCGCCTGATCGCAGCCAGCGCCGCCGGCCGGCCAGCATTGCGGTCCGCGCCCGCCGCAACACGTTCCGCTGCTAGATTTGACGTGGTATGGGCGCGCGCGGGGGAACGTCATGGCTGGTTTCTCGCCTAGGGCGGTGACGCTTGAGACCACAGAGCAAGGGATGGCTCTGGACCCGCGAAGTCGTCAGCCTGACCGCGCGCACCCAGCAGCCGTCCGCGGACCTGGAATGGGAGTGGACGCTCCGGGCTGACGGGCTCATCTGGTGGCGGCTGACCCGGGTGAGGGGCCGGTTAGAGCACAACGACTGGCGGTACGCCGGGCAGCTGGACGGGCCCGCGTGGAAGGCGCTGGCGGCGGGCCAGCTGACCCCGGCCGACCTGCTGGAAAAGTACGCACGCGGCAGCGGCCACCGGCTGGCCATCCCGGCCCGGCACGCGGCCCAGCGGTAAGTGTCCCGGCCTGCGGCGCTCTGGCCAGCCAGGAGAGCGACGGGGCGCTGCAGCCGCACCAGCGGCCAGCCCCAGGACTGGCCGGCCCGGTTCATCCCGTGCGCGGGACGGCCGCCGAAGCGGCGGTAAGCCGGCCGCGGCCCAGCGTGACCAGGCCTTAGGTTGGCTGCCATGGACCATGGCCAGCGGCAACGCCCAGCGGGTACTCCGGCACCCCGCTCGCCGTGAAGCTGGGCATCCGGCCCGGCGCACTGCGTCGCCCTGGTCGGCGCGCCGCCGGATTCCGCCCGTTGCTCGGTGAACTGCCCGGCACCGAGGTCAGCGACGAGCTGGAGCCCGGCGCCCGGCTGGACGTGATCGTGTTCTTCGCCCCGTGGCGGGCCGAGCTGGAAGCCGAACTTGCCCGCCTGCGCGAGCACATGGCCCCGGCCTGCGGGCTGTGGATCGCCTGGCCCAAGCGCGCGGCCAAGGTCCCCACGGACATGAGCGACACCGTGGTGCGGGAGGTCGCCCTGCCCACCGGCCTGGTGGACAACAAGGTCTGCGCGATCGACGCGAGTCTGGTCCGGCCTCCGCCTCGTCATCCGCGCGAACTGTAACGCCGCGCACCTTCAGTCGATCAGGTGCTCGCCGTCGAACTCGCCGAGGTCCTCGCGGTACAGCTCGAGACCGACGCCGTTCGGGTCGCGGAAGTACATGCTCTCCTCGACGCCACGGTCCGGCCCCAGGTACTCGAACCCGGTGTCGTCAAACTTCTTCCTGGCCGCGTCGTACTGCTCCTGCGGGATGGAGATGGCCAGGTGCTGGACACCGCCGATGGTCTCCTGCCAGGCCGGGTGATCATGCCCGGGGAAATCGAAGAAGCCGAGCATGTTCTTGTTGCCGATGTCGAAGAAGAAATGGCTGGAGCCCGCGTAGTCCCGGTTCTCCACCAGCTCGACCAGCGGGAAGCCCAGGAACTCCTGATAGAACTGAATCGTCTCCTCGACATCACGGCAGATCAGCGCGACATGGTGGACGCCGCGGACGGGAGTGGCGGGCCGCTCGCCCGGCGGGCGCAGATAGCGCTGGCGCAATTCCTCCCGGCGGGTCCGGACCTTTTCGAGTTCCGCTCCCTGGGGCTGTGGCATGACCGGCCTCCCTGCGTAGTCGCCGTGGCCGGGCCCCGGCGGCAACGCCGGCCCCGGCCAGCCTCAGGCTAACCCAGCCCGCGCCGCCCGGCCCGGCCAGCCCGGCCCGGGCTCATTCCTTCCGGTTTCCCGGCACGACCACCACCGGGCACAGCGCGTGGTGCGTGACCTGGGTGCTGACCGAGCCCAGCACCAGCCGGGCAAAGCCACCCGCCCCGCGGGCCCCCACCACGAGCAGGTCCGCGTCCTCGGACGCGTTGATCAGCTCGTCGGCAGCCGTGCCGGTGAGCGCGCGCACGGTCACCGGCGCGTCGGGCGGCGCGCCGCGCCGCTCGACCGCCTGGTTCACCAGTTCCTGGGTGGCCTTCTCCGCCTGGGCCCGGCCTTCCTCTTCGGCCGGGTAGTAGTCGGCCGGCGCGTATCCCGGACCGTAGATGCCGGACACGATCGGGCTCACGGTGATCACGGTCAGCGGGGTCTTCCTGAGGTCGGCCTCGTTCAGGGCCCAGTCCAGGGCGCTGAGGGAGTGTTCCGAGCCGTCCACCCCGACGATGATGCCTGGCATCTTCTGTCCTTTCTCCGTGGCCTTCCCGGTTTCTTCCGCGTGCCTTCCACCCTCAGGCTAGGAGTACCCACCCGGCGGGACAGGGACGCCTTCCCGCAACAGGGGACTTCCGGGCGCGGCATGCGCGGCGCGGCGCCGGGCAGGCGCGGGCGCGGGCGGAGCCCGGGCTTACCCTGTACGCGGCGGTATCTGCACGTGCGCGCAGCCGGGCGGACCGCGCGGCTCGCCGGGCCGAGGAGCATGCCACCGATGGATGAAGCGGGCCACGCTGCGACGATCCGGGTGTTCCTGCTTGATGATCATGAGATCGTCCGCCGCGGCGTCCGCGACCTCCTCGACGCCGAACCCGGCATCACCGTCATCGGCGAAGCCGGCACCGCCGCCCCGCCCTGGCCCGCATCCCCGCCCTCAAACCCGACGTCGCCGTCCTCGACATCCGCCTCCCCGACGGCGACGGCGTCACCGTCTGCCGCGACCTCCGCTCCAAAATGCCCCAGCTCGCCTGCCTCATGCTCACCAGCTTCAGCGACGACGACGCCCTCTTCGACGCCATCATGGCCGGCGCCGCCGGCTACGTCCTCAAGCAAATCCGCGGCACCGACCTCGTCGGCGCCATCCGCACCATCGCCTCCGGCCAGTCCCTCCTCGACCCCCAGGCCGCCGCCACCGTCATGCGCCGCATGCGCGACCAGGCCACCGCCACCGACCCCCTGGCCAGCCCTCACCGACCAGGAACGCCGCATCCTCGCCCTCATCGGCGAAGGCCTCACCAACCGCCAGATCGGCGACCGCCTCTTCCTCGCCGAGAAAACCGTCAAAAACTACGTCTCCGCCCTCTTCGCCAAACTCGGCATGCAACGCCGCGCCCAAGCCGCCGCCTACGCCGCGCGGTCTTCGACACAGCAGCATCCCGGCCGCGGCGCCCACGGGCAGCCGGGCCGGCGGACCGGTCAGCTGACCGGCACCCGCCAGTCGAGCTGGGTACCGCCGCCCTCGGCCGGGCCGATCATGAGCTTGCCGCCCAGGTCCGCGGCGCGCTCGGCCATGTTGGCCAGGCCGCTGCGCCGGGTGATCTGGCCCATCCCGGTGCCGTCGTCACGGACCCGCAGGATCAGCTCGTCCCCGACCTCCACGGTCACGTCCACCCGGCTGGCGGCGGCGTGCCGGGCCGCGTTCGACAGCGCCTCACGGAGCGCGCTGAGCATCTGCTCGCCCGCGCCCGCGGGCACGGCCTCGTCGAGCGGCCCGACCAGCCGCAGCGACGGGGCGAACCCGAGCGCGGCGGTCATCTCGTCCACGACCTCGAGCACCTGCGCCCGGAGTCCGTGCTGCTTGGCGTCGCCCCGGGACTGGAGCGAGAAGATCGCGGAACGGATCTCCCGGATCGTCTCGTCGAGGGCATCCACCGCGCTGCTCACCCGGGTCGCGGCCTCGGGCCGGGTCAGCAGCGGCATGGCCCCCTGCAGCGACATGCCGGTGGCGTAGAGCCGCTGGATAACCAGGTCGTGCAGGTCCCGGGCGATCCGGTCGCGGTCCTGGAAGATGGCCAGCCGCTCCGCGTCCTGGCGGTGCTCGGCGAGTTCGAGCGCGATACCCGCCTGCGCCGCGAAGGTCTGGACCATCTCTACCGCCTCGGGGGCCAGCGGCATCGCCCCGGTGTCGCGGCCCACCGTGAACACGCCGCGGACGTCGCCGGGTGCGCCCAGCGGGAGGATGATGGCCGGCCCAGCGGCATGTGCTCCCGGGCCGCGCCCGCCACCCGCTCATCGTGGCCGAAGTCCTCCAGGACGACCGCTTCGCCGGAGGTCAGCACCTCGCCGGACACCGAGGCGCTGACCGGGAGCACCAGCCCGATAGCGTCCGGCGCGCCTGCTCCCGCCGCATGCTGGATGACCAGCTGCTGACGGTCCCGGGTCGGCAGGGCCAGCGCGACCAGGTCCGCGCCCGACATTTCCAGCGCCTGCTGGGTGACCAGGGCCAGCACCTCATCCGGCGGGTCGCCGGACAGCAGCCGCCTGGTCACCTCGCTGCTGGCGCGCAGCCAGCGCTGCTGGCGCCGGGCCTCCTCGTACAGCCTGGCGTTGTCGATCGCCACGCCGGCCGCGGCGGCCAGCGCCACCAGCAGCGCCTCGTCCTCCTCGTCGAACTCGGCGCCGCCCTCCTTCTCGGTCAGGTAGAGGTTGCCGTAGACCTCGTCCCGGACCCGGACCGGGACGCCGAGGAAGCGACCGCATCGGCGGGTGCCCGGCCGGGAAACCGTTCGACTTGGGGCTGGCCGAGATGTCCGGCAGCCGCAGCGGGCGCGGATCGCTGATCAGCGCGCCGAGCAGGCCGCGGCCCTCCGGCCAGTGGTGGATGGCCGGCGATCTCGCTCGTCGGCCAGGCCGACCGGGACGAACTCGGCCAGCCGGCCGCCGTCGCCGATGATCCCCGAGCGCGCCGTAACGGGCCCGGACCAGGGTGATCGCGGCCTCGACGATCTGCTTGAGCACCGTCTCCAGGTCGAGGTTGGTGCCGACCGCGACGACCGCCTCCAGCAGCGTGTAGACCCGGTCCCGGGTGGCCAGCACGGTCTGCAGCCGGGACTGCAGCTCGGTCAGCAGGTCGTCGAGGCGCAGCTGCGGCAGCACCGGATGCGGACCTGTCGGCTCCACCAGCCTCCCCCCGGCCTTACATTGGAGCATGCGTGGGTAGCGGATAATCTCTGAACCAACGGTATCGCCTGGCCGTTGTGCTGTCTGTAGCGGCTTGGCGATCCCCTAGCCTCATGACCTGCCAGGGAAAACTCTCCCGGAGGGGCAAGAAAGCCCCCGGGGAGAGCAGCCCGGGACATGAAGCCGGGGGCGTGGTGCGGTGCGGTCCGGCCAGAGGTGATGATGGTGAGCGTGACGCGGACGCTCAAGCGCTGGGTCGCAGCGCTTGCCCGCCGGATGGGTGTGGATGCCAACCCGCTCCGCCGGGGCTGTGACCGGGCTGAGGCGTGGGTGCGGCTCGGCTGGTGGTGGTCTTCCTGGTCGCCAGCCCGCTGGCCGCGATCGGCCTGGGCAATCTGACCAACGACGCGTCGTCCGGGCGGCCCGGGCCCAGGCGGCGAGCGAGCACTGGATCCCCGCGGTGCTGCTGCAGCGGGTCTCGCGGAACCCCAACGACCCGCTGGACGGCGCACGCAGCTGGCCTGGGCGCAGGCCAAGTGGACCGCGCCGGACGGGCGGCAGCGCCGGGCGACGTCCCCGCGGAAGTGGGCAGCCGGGCGGGCCGCCAGGTGCACATCTGGGTGGACGAGGCGGGCGAGCTCGTCTACGGGCCGATCGGGCAGGGGCAGATCGCCAGCCGGGTCATCGCGGTGGTCGCGCTCACCCCGGCCGTGCTGGCGGTCGTCCTGCTCGGCGTGGCCTGGCTGACCGGCGGCTGCTGGACCGAGGCGGTGGCCGGGTGGGCCACGGAATGGTCGGCCGTCGAGCCGCTGTGGACCAAGCGGACCCACTGACACGTCCGGGCGACGTCCACATCCCGGCCTGTCCGGCATGGCCTTCCTGTCACTACGTGCCATAAATACGCACTCTCTGGGCCGATCTTAACTATTTCTTTACCAGTGGCGGGACCAAGGTCCCTATGGCCCATGACCGAGATCCCTGTCGGCCCCTGGCCTGCTGCGATCATCCTGTGGGGGTCACCCGTTTTCTGGCTTGCACGAGGAGACCTCTATGAGATCGCCCGCGAACATTGCTTCGGCCCCCATTAATCTTGACCATCCTGGCACGTATCTGCACTGGTCGATCTTCACCGTGTCGGTGGCCAATCTCTGCCTGATCGCGGTCATGGTGGTGATCTTCGGCGCGGCGCTGCTGCTGCCCTTCCCCAAGGGCCGCACGTACCCGCCCGCGCCCGCCGGCCCGGAACCGCCGGACGCTGGTGAGAACGCCGGCCCGGCCGAACCCGACGAGGACGCCGGCATGTGGACGAACCGGGTCCGGCGCTTCGCCACCCGGATCCTGCCGCCTGGCAAGCTGCTGCCCGACCGCCAGCCTGCCTACGTCGCCTCCTGGGTCTACGTGTTCGGCGTGGCCAGCCTGGCCGCGTTCGGCGTGGCGGTCGTGTCCGGCTTCGCGCTGGCCCTCGGCGGCCCGGACTGGTGGCACTACAACTCGGTGGGCCACTTCTTCAACAGCCTGCACCTGTGGAGCGTCGAACTGTTCATGGCCTTCCTGGTCATCCACTTGTGGGGCAAGTTCTGGATGGCCGCCTGGCGTGGCAAGCGGGCCTGGACCTGGATCACCGGCGTGGTCGCGTTCGTCGCCTCGGTCGTCGAGTGCTTCACCGGGTACCTGTCCCAGCAGAATTTCGACTCGCAGTGGATTTCCACCAGCGGCAAAGACGCCTTCAACTCGGTCGGGGTCGGCGCATTCTTCAACGTGATGAACTTCGGCCAGATGCTCATGTGGCACATCGTGCTGGTGCCCATCGTGCTGGTCGCCATCATCGGAGCGCACGTCCTGCTGGTCCGGGTCCGCGGCGTCTCGCACCCACTGCCCGCGCGTGGCCACCCCGGGACGGGGAACTCCCCGGCAGCGACGCCGGGCCCTGGCCCAGGCTGACGCGGCGCCCTGGCGTGGCGCGACCCGCCGCTACGACATCCTCAAGGAAGGCACCGTCGCCGGCGGTGATCGTGCTTGCTGCTGCGGTCGCCCTGGCCTCGCTGCTCTCCTCGCCTGACGTGCCATCGGTGACCATCCAGACCTGGTCCAGGCTGGCGCCCGCCGACTTCCTGGCCACAGCGGCCAGCGAACTCAACGGCACCAGCGAGACGGCCACCTACGGGCCGCCTTACAACAACGTCAAGGGCAACACGCAGCGCCTGCTGTTCGCGCCGGCCGATGTCACCGGGGTGACCCAGCCGATCAACGCCGCCCAGGACTTCGTGCTGGCGCCGCTGGCCACGCGGCACGACCGGAAACCCGGCGCTCGCCAGCCGCCCTGGCCACCTACCGGCGCCGCTCCCGCCGCCCAGCAGCTCAAGTGGGCCAACGCCTACGCCACCGCGGTCACCAAGGTGAAGTTCGCCGGCGGCGCCCCGGTCGTTCCCGGCCGCCGCGACGGGCCGGTGCCGGTCATGCTGGCCAACGAGCTGACCATGGCGCGCAGCGGGGCGCTCGACGCGAGCATGCTGGCCAAGCAGCCGTTCTACGGCACCAACCTCACCAGGCCGCTGCTGTTCATCGAGGACGGCGCCTACTTCGTCGAACCAGGCCACGGCCATGCACCTCACCGGCGCCCAGTGGGGCGTCATGAACGAGACCGGCAGCTATCCGGGCCAGCCCTGGCTGTGGCTCTACACGCTCTGGTACCAGGTCCCGGGCTGGACCAACTCGGCCAACATCGACATGATCGCCGTCTACATGACCGGCCTGGCTACGCTGCTCCTGCTCTCCGTGCCGTTCATTCCCGGCCTGCGGGACGTGCCGCGGCTGATCCCGGTGCACCGGCTGATCTGGCGCCGGTGGAGCGAACCCGGTGATGAGGGGACAACGCCCCCCACCGGGAAGTCCGGGCCGGTCGGCACCGCCACCGCAGGCAAGTCCTGAACCGGGCCTGACTTCCTGGGGCGGCCTCCTGCGCGGCGCAGGAGGCCGCCTGGCCGGCCGGAAGCTGCCGGTGGCCCGCCCGCCCCGGGCTGCGCCAGGTTGACGGCGGTCGCCCCCGTGACCATAATTCCTAGGCGCGAACGCCCCCGGGCGGGACGCACCTCAGGACGTAGCCCAGCAGCGCGGCTACCTCTGTCACAGGTGGCAGTGGGAGTAATGCCGTGCTCGCACACGAACCGGACGAAGGCCTGGCGGGGCCGCCCGGCCGGCCGTCAGCCGGGAACGGCTGGGCGGCCAGCCCGGACCGCGAAGTGCTGGACACCGCGCGGTTCCGGCTCTCCACCCGGAACGAGGGCCGCGTCGCCGACCCGTCGCTCTCGCGGGCGCTGGACGACCTGCGGGCCGTGGCCGCGGTACGCCTGGCGGCCCGGTACGGGGCCCAGCCACCCGCCGGGCCGCTGGATCTCGGGGCCGGCCTGGTCATGCTCAGCAACCTGCGGCTCTACCTCGACGCGCTCGAGGCCGACCTGCTCGACGCCGCCACCCACCTGGGCATGAGCTGGGACCTGATCGCGGCGATCATCGGCCTCCCGGCCGACGACGCCCGGGACCGGCTGCGCGAACTGCGCGACCACCCCGACCCGCACTAGATCACGGACAGCGCCCTCCGGAATACTCCCGGTTTGAACCCGGCTCACAGAGGCAGATAACGCAGGCACACCGCAGCCTGCGGCGGCCGTCACGCCTGGCCACCCGGCCAGCCGGACAGGGGACGTACGCAGTCCGGACAGGGGACGCACGCAATGGAACATGGTATATCGCCGGTCCCGCCCGGCGAGGAGCAGGAAATGCCGCCGGTCCCGCCCGGCGAGCGGTACGAGGACCTGGTCGAGGTCTTCACCGTGCTCAGCGGGACGCTGGCGGAAGACGAATCAGTCCATGACACGTTGCAGAGCATCCTCGCGCTGGCGCTGAAGCTCGTCCCGGGCTGCAGCGCGGCGAGCGTGACGGTGCTGGACGAGAAGGGCCAGCCGAGCACGATCGCGGCCACCGACGAGGAAACCCTGGAACTGGACCGCCGGCAGTACCTGCTGAACGACGGCCCGTGCATGGATGCCGCCCGGCGGCAGCAGGTGAACCGGTGGAGCCTGCCCGAGGCGGAGCAGCGGTGGCCCGACTTCACCAGCCTGGCCAAGGAAGTGGGCCTGCGCAGCTACCTCGCGGCCGGCCTGGGCCACGGTGACCAGCGGCTCGGGGCGCTGAACCTGAGCAGCCGCGACGCCGACGGCTTCAGCCGGCTCGACGAGGGACTGGTCGCGCTGTTCATCGCGCCCGCCGCGGCCGCCATCGTGACCATGACCCGGTACGCGCGGGCCCGTGACCTGGCCGACCAGCTCAACCAGGCGCTGCGCTCCCGGGCCGTCATCGACCAGGCCCTCGGGATCATCATGGCCGAGTCCAAGATCGATGCGCAGCGGGCTTTCGCGGTGCTCAGCCGGGCCTCGAACAACCGGCGGATGAAACTCCGGGACCTGGCGGCCGAGATCGTGACCCGGGTCAGCGGGCAGGCCCCGGCCGAGTACGCGGGCGATGCGCAACCCTGATCCACCTCCGCGGGCCAGGCTGGGCAAAGTACGATACCGACTACTGCAGGCCCTGGAGCCAGGGTCGCAGCAGGCGGGCCCAGGAGGCTGATGAACCAGGACACGGTGCGGCTGGGCGCGGCCCCGCTGGACCGGGACGGGTCCCAGCGCCCGGGAGTGGCTCCGGCGGACCTGGATCGCGCGGAAGCCGGGCTGGCGGTTCTGCTCGAAGCGTGGCAGCGGGCCATCGAGGAGCTCGGCGCCATGGTCCCGCCTGGCCAGGTACGCGCGCTGCTCATCATCGAGGCCACCGACGACCTGAACGTGACCGGCCTGGCCCGGCTGCTTGGCGCCTCCCCCTCGGCGACCAGCCGGCTGTGCGACCGGCTGGCCGCAGCCGGGCTGCTGGCCCGCTTGCCCGCCGCGGCCAGCCGCCGGGAGATCCTGCTCCAGCTGACCGAGTCCGGCCAGCGGCTCGCCGCCTGGATCCGCGAGCAGCGGGGAGCGGCGCTGCTCCAGGTGCTGGAGGAAATCAGCCCGGACGGGCGTGCGGATCTGGCCCGCGGGCTCAGCGAGGTGCCGCAGCCGTAACGCTGTGCCCCTCCACCACGCGCCCCTCAGCACCCCGCGCCCCTACACCACGCGGGCCTGCGCCGCCGCCTGCATCCGCTGGTACAGGCCACCCGCCTCGAGCAGCGCCTGGTGCGTGCCCCGCTCGGCTACCCGGCCGCCGTCCAGCACGACGATCTCGTCCACCTGGTCCAGGCCGTCCATCTCGTGGGTGATCAGCAGGGTCGCCCGGCCCCGGGTGCTGGCCTGCGCGGTCGCGGCCAGCAGGTCCGCGGTCAGGGCGCGCCGGTTCTCCGGGTCCAGATGCGCGGTGGGCTCGTCCAGGATCAGCAGGGCCGGGTCGGCCAGCAGCGCGCGGGCCAGCGCGATCCGCTGCCGCTCACCACCGGAGACGGCGGCGCCGCGGGGCCCGACGGGGGTGTCCCAGCCCCGCGGCAGCGAGGCGATCCAGGGCAGCAGCCGCGCCCGCCCGGCGGCGTCCTCCAGCTCCTGCTGGCTGGCCGCGGGCCGGGCCAGCCGGATGTTCTCGGCGATGCTGGTGTCGAACAGGTGCGGATCCTGCGCGCACCCGGTGATCATCGTGCGAACCTCGTCCGGGTCGTAGCTGGCCAGGTCGGCTCCGCCCAGGGTGGCCGAGCCGCCTGACAGGTCCCAGAACCGCAGCAGCACGGCGGCCACCGTGGACTTGCCGGCCCCGCTCGGGCCGACCAGGGCCACCCGGCGGCCGGCGTCCAGGTCGAGGTCCACGCCGTCGAGGGCCAGCGGGCCGCCCGGCTCGTAGCGCACCTGCGCCCCGCGCAACCGCACCCGCAGCGGCCCGCCCGGCAGCCGGCGGGGCGCGGCCGGCGCGGTCACCGGGTCCGGCGCATCCAGCACGGCCCCCACCCGGACCGCGCTGGCCCGGGCGTGGCCGAGCGCGACGGCGGCCGCGGGCAGCGCGGTCACGGCCTCGAAAGCGGCCAGCGCGGTCAGCGTGATCACGGCCAGCGGCACCCGGCTCATCGAGCCCGAGCCGACCGCGGCCACGCCCAGGATGAGCACCCCCCAGAGGGTCAGCCCGGCCACCGCCTGGGACAGCCCGCTGCCCAGCGCGGCACCGGCCGCCGACATCCGGGCCAGCCGGGTCAGCTCCTGGTCGGCCGCATCGGACCGGGCCAGCGCGCCGTCCTGGGCGCCGAACGCGTGCAGGTCCGCGGCCCCGGCCAGGAGGTCGGTCACCCGGGCGGTCAGCTCGCCGCGGGCGGGCGCGGTGCGCCGCGCCGCCCGGCGGCCCCGGGCCGCGGCCAGCCACGGGACGGCCAGCCCGGCCACCAGCAGCCCGGCGGCCAGCACCGCGCCGGCCGGGGCCAGGATGACCAGGCACACGCCGGCCGCGGCCGCGCCGACCAGGAAGGCGGTCAGCGGCGGGGCGATGCCGCGGATGAACAGGTCCTGGGTGGCGTCCACGTCGCTGACCAGCCGGGCCAGCAGGTCCCCGGACCGGAACTCGCGCAGCCCGGCCGGGGCCAGCCGCTCCAGCCGCTGATAGACGCGCACCCGCACGTCGGCCAGCACCCGGAAGGCCGCGTCGTGCGAGCTGAGCCGCTCGATATAACGGAACACCCCCCGCCCCACGGACAGCGCGCGTACCGCGACCACGGCCACCGAGATGGCCACGATGTTGGGGTGCTGCGCGGCCCGGGCCAGCAGGAAGCCGGACGTCGCGAGCAGCCCCACGGCGCAGCCGGTGGACACCGCGCCCGCCAGCACGGCCACCGCGAGCTGGGCGCGCATCGGCCGGGCCATCGCGAGCAGCCGCAGCAGCGGGTGCGCGACCCCGGACCGGGCGGGCCGGTCCGGGCCGGCGGGAGAGGCCGGTGCAGCGGCGGCCGGCGAGGCGGTCACGGGGCCGCCGCCAGCGGGCGCGCGCCGGGCTCCGGCCGGCCCCGGGCCGGGCCCCCAGCCGGGCCAGGCCCCGCGCCGTCACGCCGGGCCGGGCCCCGGACCGGGCCCCGAAACGGCGGGCACCGGGCCGAAGCAGCCCGCGGCCAGGACGAGCCGGCCCTGGTCGAGCAGGACGGTCCGGTCGCGCCGCCGCCGCGGCCGGACCAGCCCAGCCCGTGGGTGATCAGTACCACGGTCCGCCCGATCATCAGCCGCTCGATGGTGTCGATGATCATCCGGGCGGTGAGCGGGTCCAGGTGCGCGGCGGGCTCGTCGAGCAGCAGCAGGGGCGCGTCCTGGAGGAACGCCCGGGCCAGCGCGATCCGCTGCCGCTGGCCCGCGGACAGCCGCGCGCCGCGTTCCCCCAGCGGCGTGCGGTAGTCACGGGGCAGCGACCCGATGAACTCCGCCGCGCCGGCCAGGGCGGCCGCGTGCGCGATGTCGGCCGCGGACGCGCCGGGGCGGCCCAGGGCGATGTTGCTGGCCACGGTGCCGTCGAACAGGTACGGGTGCTGGGGAACCCAGGCCAGCTGGCGGCGCCAGGCGGCCAGGTCGAACGCGGAGATATCGGTCCGCGGCGCGCCGGGCGGGCCGGCCTTGATCCGCCCCCCGGTCGGTGCGGCGAACCGGAGCAGCAGGGCCAGCAGCGAGCTCTTGCCCGCGCCGCTCGGCCCGGCGATGACGATCCGCTCACCGGGCCGGATCGTCAGGGACACCCGGTCCAGCGCGGCCCGGTCCCGGCCCGGGTACATCAGCGACGCTCCGTTGAGGAAAATAAAGTCGCGGCGCAGGTCGGCCTGAGCGGGCGGGCCAGACGCCAGCCCGCGTCCCGCGGGGACGGCCGGGCTGGCTGGCCGCGGGCAGGGGGGTGTCGAGGATCTCGCAGGCCCGGCCGGCCGCGGTGACCCCCTCCATGCTCGCGTGGAACTGCAGGCCGACCGCCCGCAGCGGCAGGTACGCCTCCGGGGTGAGCAGCAGGACCAGCAGGGCGGTCTGGTACGGGATGTGCCCGGCCAGCAGCCGCAGCCCGACCTCCACCGCCACCAGCGCGGTCGCGACGGCCGCGGTCAGCTCCAGCACCAGGGCGGACAGGAACGCCACCCGCAGCGTGCGCATGGTGGCGTGCCGGTGCGCGTCGGTGACTTCGCGGATCACCGCGGCCTGGGCCTGGGCCCGGCCGAACAGCTTGAGCGTGGGCAGCCCCTCGACCACGTCGAGGAAGTGCCCGCCGAGGCGGGCCAGCAGCCGCCACTGCCGCTCGGTCTGGGCCCGGGTCTGCAGCCCGATCAGCACCGCGAAGACCGGGATCAGGGGCAGCGTGACCGCGATCACCACCGCGGAGATCCAGTCGGCCAGCCCCACCCGGATCAGCACCGCCACCGGCACCAGGAAGGCCAGCACCAGCTGGGGCAGGAACCGGGCGAAGTAGGGGTCGAGCGCGTCCAGGCCCTTGGTGGACAGGGTGGCGAGTTCCCCGGTCTGCTGGCCGCCGAGCCAGGCCGGTCCCAGCCGCACCACGTGCGCGGTGAGCTTGCGGCGCAGTTGTGACTTGACCGCCGCGGCGGCCCGCAGCGCGGCCAGTTCCCCGCCGTAGGCGGTGACCGCCCGGCCGGCCAGCACGGCGAGCAGCACCGCCAGCGTGGCGCCCAGCGCGGCCACGCCGATCCCGGTCGCCGGGGCAGCCAGGGCGTGGGCCAGCAGGGCCTGGGCCAGGATCAGCGCCGTGGTGGCCAGCCCCAGCCCGACGGTCAGGACCAGGTAGCCCCGGGCCGCGGCCGCATACCGGAGCAGCCGCGGATCGACCGGCCTCATGGACCGCTGGCCGAGTATTTCACTGTTCCGAGAGTAGACGGCTGCTGCACCGGGGCGGCAGGGAGGGGTGAGGGACGCCTGCGCGGGCTGTCCCGGGAACCGCGGCCGCGCGCGAGCATGGATGACCGGCCGCCTGCCGGGTAGTGGGGGCGGCCATGCTGCCGATCACCGAGCTCGCAGGCCGGTATCACCTGGAAGAACTCATCGCGATCGGCGGGATGGGCGAAGTCTGGCGGGCCATGGACCAGGTACTGGGCCGCTGCGTGGCGGTGAAGCTGCTCCGGCCGGAGTACCTGCACGACGAGGTGACGCTGCTCAGGTTCCGCGCCGAGGCCCAGCACGCGGGGCTGCTGAACCATCCCGGCATCGCCCAGGTCTACGACTACCAGGACGCGAGCCCGGAGCGGCCGGCCTACCTGGTGATGGAACTGGTCGACGGGCCGTCCCTGGCCGGCGTGCTGGCGGGCGGGAGGCTGGATCCCCGGCGCACCGCGGACGTGCTCGCCCAGGCCGCCGCGGCCCTGCACGCCGCCCATACCGCCGGGGTGCTGCACCGCGACATCAAGCCCGGCAACCTGCTGCTCGCTAGCGACGGCCGGGTCAAGGTGACCGACTTCGGCATCGCCCAGTCGTCCCGGACCGGGCACCTCACCCGGACCGGGGCGCTCATCGGCACCACGGGCTACCTCGCGCCCGAGCGCGTGTCAGGACGCTCGGCCACCGTGGCGAGCGACCTGTACGCGCTGGGCATCGTCGGCTACGAGTGCCTGACCGGGCAGCCTCCTTTCCAGGGCGAGCCGTTGCAGGTCGCCCTGGCCCACCGCGACCAGGATCTGCCGGGCCTGCCGCCGTGGTGCCTGAGCCAGCCGGGCGGGACCGAACTGGCCGCGCTGATCGCCGACCTGACCGCCAGGGACCCGGCGGCCCGGCCGGCCTCGGCGGCCGTGGTGGCCGGGCGGGCGGGCCGCATCCGGGACGGCCGGGCGGACGCACGGGACAGCCGGGCGGGCGCACGAGACCGCCGGGCGGCCGCACCGGGCGGCCTGCCGCAGCCCACCGGAGCCGCGCCAGGCCGCCGGCGCCGCCGTCAGCCGAGCCCGGCCTGACGCCGCCCGCCGGGCCGCGGCGCCGCCGGCTGGCCCCCGCCGGGCTGGCCGCCGGCCTTCTCGCCGCGGGCCTGCTCGGCTGGCTGCTGGCCACGGCCCAGGCTGGCCCAGCCCCGGGCCACCCAGCCCAGGCCCGCTCAGGCCCAGCCCGGCCAGCCCGCTCGCCTCGCCGCATCGGGAGGCCACGCCGGCCCGGACCGGCGCCCGGTCCGGGTCGGCGCGCCGGCGCGGACCGGCGCGAGCACGCCAGCGCCGTCCGCTCCCCGGCCCTCCGGTCCCGTCCCGCGGCTACCGCGCCTACGGCCACCGGCCGGCGGGCAGCAGGAAGAGTCTCCCCCGGCCGGGCCAAGCACGGCAAGGGACCACCCCCCGGTCACGGCTGACCGCCGGGTCGTGGACCGGCCCGGGGCGTGCGCGATGATGGGTCGCCCGGTCACCGACTGTGAACGGCGCTGGGACTGGGCCGGCCTGGTGTTGCGGGACCTTCGGCCCTTCTGGCCGCCACCGGGACGGGCCAGGCTGGCACCAGCGTCCCCGCCGAGAACTGGAGAAACAGGGTTGACCGCGCTCACCGAAGCGGGCTGCTCGTATGCCCTGCTGGCGGACGGCACCACGATCACCATCCGGCCCGCCGGCCCCGGTGACTACGAGGCCGTCAAGCAACTGCACGAGGCCATGTCGCCGGACAACCTGTACCTGCGTTTCTTCAGCATGAGCCGCCAGGCCGCCGAGCAGGAGGCGCGCCGGGTATCCCGGATGACGGGCCGCCCCACGGCCAGCCCGACCCCGGCACGCTCGACCACGGCCCGCTGAACCACAGCAGCCCGCCAGCCGGCCACGGGGCGCTGCTCGGCTTCCTGGGTGACGAACTGGTGGGGGTGGCCAGCTACGAGCCGGCCCCGGCCGACCCCGAGTCCGCGGAGGTCGCGTTCGCGGTGGCGGACCGGATGCACGGCCGCGGCGTGGCCACCCTGCTGCTCGAGCACCTGGTCTCGCTGGCCCGCGAGCGCGGGGTGCGCGTCTTCACCGCCTCGGCGCTGCCCGAGAACATCGCGATGCTGCGCGTGTTCGCGGACGCCGGGCTGACCGTGACCCGGCGGATGGACGACGGGGTCATCGAGCTGAGCATGCCGATCCCGCGCAGCGCCGCGCTCAGCGAGCCCAGCGTCTACCTGGACGCGGTGGCGGGCCGGGAGCAGCGGGCCGACGTGGCCAGCCTGGAGCCGCTGTTCGCGCCGCGCTCGGTCGCGGTGGTGGGCGCGGGCCACCGGCCCGGCTCGATCGGACGGTCCATCCTGCTCAACATCCGGGACGCGGGCTTCGCCGGGACCCTGCACGCGGTGAACCCGCACGTGGCCGACATCGAGGGCATCCCCAGCGTGCCCACCCTGGCCGCGCTGCCGCAGGCGCCTGACCTGGTCGTGGTGACGGTCCCCGCGGACGCCGTGCTCGACGTGGCCCAGGAATCCGGCCAGCGCGGGGCCAGGTCACTGGTGGTGATCACCTCCGGGCTGAGCTCGGCGCAGTCCGCCAGCCTGCTGGACACCTGCCGCCGCTGGGGGATGCGCCTGGTCGGCCCGAACTGCTTCGGGGTGGCCGTGCCGGGCCTCGGCCTGGACGCCACCTTCGCCGCGCACCATCCCGCGGCGGGCACGGCCGGGCTGGTCGTCCAGTCCGGCGGCGTGGGGGTGGCCCTGCTGGAGCACTTGTCCCGGCTGGGCATCGGCATCTCCTCGTTCGCCTCCGTCGGCGACAAGCTGGACGTGTCCGGCAACGACATGCTCCAGTGGTGGGCCCAGGACGGCACCACCCGGCTCGCCGTGCTGTACCTGGAGTCGTTCGGGAACCCGCGCAAGTTCGCCCGCACCGCGGCCCGGGTCAGCGCCACCATGCCGGTGCTCACCGTGCACGCCGGCCGGTCCGCGCCGGGCCAGCGCGCGGCCGCCTCGCACACCGCCGCGGCCGCCGCGCCGCTGATCACCCGGCAGGCCCTGTTCGAGCAGGCCGGCATCATCGCCACCACCAGCTTCGGTGAGCTGCTGGAGGCGGCGGTGCTCCTCGCCGCGCAGCCGGTCCCCGCGGGCAGCCGGGTCGGCGTTATCTCTAACGCGGGCGGCGCGGGCGTGCTCGCCGCGGACGCGTGTGTCGAGGCGGGCCTGGCGGTCGCCACCCTCAGTCACGCCGCCCAGGCCCGGCTGGCGGCCATCCTCCCGGCCGGCGCCGCGCTCGGCGGCCCGGTGGACACGACCGCGGCGGTCAGCGCCGGGGTGTTCGGCGCCGCCCTGGCCGAGGTGGCCGGGGACGCCGGCGTGGACGCGGTCATCGCGCTGGTCGTGCCGACCGCGGTCGCCGACCTGATCCCGGCGCTCCGCGCGGCCCGGCTGCCGGTGCCGCTGGCCGCCGTGATGCTGGACCAGCCGGACGCGGTCCAGCTGCTGCCGCCTGCCGGGGACGGCCCGGCGGGCCTGGGCGTTCCCGCGTACGCCTACCCGGAGAGCGCGGCCCGGGCGCTCAGCCGGGCCGCGCGCTACGGCTCGTGGCGGTCCCGGCCTGCGGACACGGTCCCGGAGATCGAGGGCATCAGTGCCGCCGAGGCCCGCGCGCTGATCGCCTCGTTCCTGGACCGGGTCCCCGGCGGAGGCTGGCTGCCCGCCGGCGAGGCGGACCGGCTGCTGCGCTGCTACGGGCTGCCGATGGTGGCGTCCCGGCTGGTGGTCACCGCGGACGAGGCGGCGGCCGCCGCCGCGGACCTGGGCGGCCGGGTGGCGCTCAAGGCCGAGGCGTGCGGCCTGGTGCACAAGAGCGACGCCGGCGGCGTGCTGCTCGACCTGGACGGGCCCGCTGAAGCCCGGGCCGGGTTCACCACCCTGGCCGGGCGGTTCGCGGACAACTTCTCCGGGGTGCTGGTCCAGCCCATGATCACCGGCGGCACCGAGGTCATCATCGGGGTCGTCCAGGAGCCGGTCTTCGGCCCGCTGGTCGTGTTCGGCCTGGGCGGGGTGGCGACCGAGGTGCTCGGCGACCACGCCGCGCGGCTGGCCCCGCTGACCACCTCCGACGCCGACGACCTGATCCACTCCATCCGGGCCGCGCCGCTGCTGCTCGGTCACCGCGGCCAGCCGCCGGCCGACCTGGCCGCGCTGCGCGACGCCCTGCTCCGGATCTCCCGGCTCGCCGACGACCTGCCGCAGGTCGCCGAGCTGGACCTCAACCCGGTGATCGCCCGGCCGGACGGGGTCATCGCGGTGGACGCCCGGATCCGGGTCACCAGCCACGGCGCAGCCGATCCGTTCCTGCGCCAGCTGCCCGTGGCCAAGGCGTCCCTGATCCGTCCCCGAGGCGTCCCTGACTCGACCAGCGGCCACCGACGCATCTGACCGCCTGCGACCCTGTCGCCGCCACGGCCGCGTCCCGGAAGGGAGCCCACCGAATGACCGTGACCTCGAGGCCAGAGCTCACCAGCGATCAGCTCCAGGCCCTGGACGGCTACTGGCGGGCCGCGAACTACCTGTCGGTCGGCCAGATCTACCTGATGGCCAACCCGCTGCTGGCCGAGCCGCTGCGGCCCGAGCACATCAAGCCGCGGCTGCTCGGCCACTGGGGCACCACGCCGGGGCTGAACTTCCTCTGGTCCCACCTGAACCGGGCGATCGTCACCCACGGCCTGGACATGATGTACGTGATCGGGCCGGGTCACGGCGGCCCGGCCGCGCTGGCCAACACCTGGCTGGACGGCAGCTACAGCGACGTCTACCCGAGCATGCCGCGGGACGTGGCCGGGATGGGCCGGCTGTTCCGCCAGTTCTCCTTCCCCGGCGGCGTGCCCAGCCACGTCGCGCCGGAGACGCCCGGCTCGATCCACGAGGGCGGCGAGCTGGGCTACTCCCTGTCCCACGCGCACGGCGCCGCGTTCGACAACCCCGACCTGATCGTGGCGTGCGTGGTCGGTGACGGCGAGGCCGAGACCGGGCCGCTGGCCACCAGCTGGCACTCCGGCAGGTTCCTCAACCCGGCCCGGGACGGCGCGGTGCTGCCGATCCTGCACCTGAACGGCTGGAAGATCGCCAACCCGGCGGTGCTGGCCCGGATCCCCGAAGCCGGAACTGGACGCGCTGCTGCGCGGCTACGGCTACGAGCCGGTGTACGTGACCGGTTCCGACCCGGCCGCGCTGCACCAGGAGATGGCCGCCGTGCTGGACGAGGCGATCGCGGCGGATCCGCGCGATCCAGGCACGCAGGCCCGTCGGCCGGCGAGCCGGCGGCTCCGCCGGCCAGGGCCGCGCTGGCCGATGATCGTGCTGCGCACCCCCAAGGGCTGGACCGGCCCGAAGGTGGTGGACGGCCTGCCGGTGGAGGGCACCTGGCGGGCGCACCAGGTGCCGCTGGCCGAGGTCCGCACCAACCCCGAGCACCTGCGCCAGCTCGAGGAGTGGATGCGGTCCTACCGGCCGGAGGAGCTGTTCGACGCCGACGGCCGGCCGCGTCCGGAGCTGCTCGGCTTCGTCCCGCCCGGGGAGCGCCGGCTGGGCGCCAGCCCGCACGCCAACGGCGGCCTGCTGCTGCGCGACCTGGACCTGCCCGACTTCCGCGACTACGCGGTGCCGGTGACGCGCGCCCGGGCGCCGCAGTGTCCGAGCCGACCCGGGTGCTCGGCGGGATGCTGCGCGACGTGATGGCGCGCAACGCCGAGCCGCGAACTTCCGGGTGTTCGGCCCGGACGAGACCGAGTCCAACCGGCTGAGCGCGGTGCTCGAGGTCACCGGCAAGACCTGGGAGGAGGCCACGCTGCCGGTGGACGAGCAACCTGGCCCCGGACGGCCGGGTGATGGAGATCCTGTCCGAGCACACCTGCCAGGGCTGGCTGGAGGGCTACCTGCTGACCGGCCGGCACGGCCTGTTCTCCTGCTACGAGGCGTTCATCCACATCGTGGACTCGATGTTCAACCAGCACGCCAAGTGGCTGAAGGTCACCCGGCACGCTGCCCTGGCGGCGGCCGGTCGCCTCGCTGAACTACCTGCTCACCTCGCACGTGTGGCGCCAGGACCACAACGGGTTCTCCCACCAGGACCCCGGCTTCATCGACCACGTGGTGAACAAGAAGGCCGAGGTCGTCCGGGTCTACCTGCCGCCGGACACGAACACCCTGCTGTCGGTCGCCGACCACTGCCTGCGCAGCCGGGACTACGTCAACGTGATCGTGGCCGGCAAGCAGCCCAATCCCGGACTGGCTGGACATGGACGCCGCGGTCCTGCACTGCACCCGCGGCGCCGGGATCTGGGAGTGGGCCAGCAGCGACGGCGACGGCGCCGAGCCCGACGTGGTGCTGGCCTGCGCCGGGGACGTGCCCACGCTGGAGGTGCTGGCGGCCACCAGCATCCTGCGCGAGCACCTGCCGGACCTGCGGGTCCGGGTGGTCAACGTGGTGGACCTGATGCGGCTGCAGCCGGAGACCGAGCACCCGCACGGGATGAGCGACGCCGAGTTCAACGCGCTGTTCACCACCGACCGGCCGGTGATCTTCGCCTACCACGGGTACCCGTGGCTGATCCACCGGCTGACCTACCGCCGGGCCGGCCACGACAACATTCCACGTCCGCGGGTACAAGGAGGAGGGCACCACGACCACGCCCGTTCGACATGGTGGTGCATGAACGACATGGACCGGTTCCACCTGGTCATGGACGTCATCGACCGGGTGCCCGGGCTGGGCGACCGGGCCGCCTGGCTGCGCCAGCAGATGGCCGACACCCGGGCCCGGCACCACGCCTGGATCCGCGAGCACGGCGAGGACCTGCCCGAGGTCACGCAACTGGACCTGGCCCGGGCCCGGCGCACCGCCAGTTGTCACGGCGGACCGCCTGATGGACGTCCTGGTCGTCAACGCCGGGTCGAGCAGCCTCAAGCTGCAGCGTGCTCGACCGGCTGACGAGGTCCTGGCCGCGCTCGACATCGACGCCTGGGACGGCGGCCCGGCCACGCGAGCCCTGACCTAGTTCCTGGACGGCCAGCCCGGCGTCGATGCCGTCGGCCACCGCGTCGTGCACGGCGGCCGCCGGTTCACGGCGGCGACGGTCATCGACGACGCGGTGCGCCGGCGATCGAGGACCTGACCGACCTGGCGCCGCTGCACCAGCCCCGGGCGCTGGCCGGCATCGACGCGGTGTCCGGCGCTGCTGCCCGGGCGTGCCCGCCGTCGCGTGCTTCGACACCGCATTCCACGCCGGCCTGCCCGCCGCGGCCAGCCCTACGCGCTGCCCGCCGCCTGGACGGAGCGGTTCGGCCTGCGCCGCTACGGGTTCCACGGCCTGTCGCACGGCTACGCCTCCCGGCGGGCGGGCGAACTGCTCGGCACCGTGCCCCGAGCGGCTCCGCATCGTGTACCTGCCATCTGGGCGCGGGGGCGTCGCTCGCCGCCGATCGCGACGGCCGCAGCGTGGACACCACGATGGGCTTCACCCCGCTGGAGGGCCTGGTGATGGCGACCCGGGCGGCAACGTCGACCCCGGCCTGCTGATCTGGCTGCTGCAGCACGGCGGCCTGAGCCTGGACGAGCTGGCCGAGCGGGCTGGAGCACGGCTCGGGCCTGGCCGGGCTGGCCGGCGCTGGCCGACATGCGGGACGTGCATCCGCGCCGCGGACGCCGGCGATCCCGGCCGCCATCCTCGCGATCGAGGTGCTACCTGCACCGGCTGCGGCAGGAGATCGCGGCCATGGCCGCCGCCATGGACGGCCTGGACGCGCTGGTGTTCACCGGCGGCATCGGCGAGCACCAGCCCCGCGGTCCGGGCGGCCGCGGGCCGCGCCCGGCCTTCCTCGGCGTCCGCCTCGACGAGCAGCGCAACCAGGCCGCCACCGGCGGACGCCGACATCGCGCGCGCCGGCGCGCCGGTGCGCGACGCTGGTGATCACCGCGCGGGAGGACATCGAGATCGCCCGCCAGGTCCGCGCTCTGCGTAGCCCGGGCGGCCCGCCGGGGCCGCGCGACGCGGGACGGCCCGGTGCCCGGAACGCCCAGCCGCGCAGCCCGTGGCCAGGCGGCGCTGGTCGAGATGCCGCGGTGGGCGCGGCGACGACCGGGCACCCCGCGCTGCGCCAGGCAGTACCGGCTCACCCGGGAGCTGACCGGGTGGCGCACGGCGCCGCGGCGCCCGGCCCCGACGACCAGCAGGTCACCGGGCTCGCTGGCGGCCGCGACGAGCACCTCGCCCGGTTCCCCGCGCAGCACCTGCGGCTCGGCCGGGCGGCCCGCCGGGGCGATCCCGCCCCAGGCCATATCGAGCGCCGTCCACAGCCGGAGCCAGGCCGCGTCGCGCCAGACCTGGCGCAGGAACCCGGAGGGATGAGCGCGGTCGGCGAAGTCGCCGCCGGGCGGCAGCCAGGCCAGCACGGGGACCAGGGTGGCGTCGTTCTCGCGTGCCACCTCAGCGGCGTAGCGCAGGGCCGACAGGCTGCCCGGTGAGCCGCTGGTGCCGATGATGATCCGACGAGCGCCGTGCACGGAAATGCTCCTTCCAGGGCGGGGATCTGGCCTTATCCAGCTAACCGCGCGGACCGCGGCGTCGGCCAGATCCTGACGCCTCCCTAACAGGGCGCCGCCAGATTCATGCGCGCCGCTCACGCCGCCGCATCGCACCAGCGCTCCGCAGCCCGCCACACCCGCTGTTTGACACTCACTCGAAATTGAGAGTAGCTTTTATTTGAAGCAAGCTATCAGCCGGTCTTTATCCAGGTGGTGCCTCATGAGTGCAGATGCTGTCCGCGCTGGAACCCAGCGGTCGCAGCGCGGGCGCGGTTCCGACGCCGGCCGGTGGTGGGCGCTGGTGGCCATCTCGGCCAGCGTGCTGGTCGTCGGGCTCGACCTGACCGTGCTCAACCTGGCGCTGCCGGTCCTGTCCGCCCAGCTGCACGCGTCCACCACGGACCTGCAGTGGTTCTCGGCGTCCTACAGCCTGGTGCTGGCTGCGGCCCTGCTGCCCGCCGGGCTGCTGGGCGACCGCGTCGGGCGCAAGAAGATGCTGCTGATCGCGCTGGTGGTGTTCGGCGCCAGTTCGGCCGCGTGCGCCTTCGCCGGGTCCCCGGGCGAGCTGATCGCGGCCCGCGCCGTGCTCGGCCTCGGCGCGGCGGTGATCTTCCCGATGTCGATCGCCGTGCTGCCCGTGCTGTTCGCCCCGGACGAGCAGCCCCGGGCCATCGCGGTGGTGATGGGCGCGACGTTCATCGCCTTCCCGGTCGGCCCGCTGCTGGGCGGCTGGCTGCTGGACAACTTCTGGTGGGGCTCGGTCTTCCTGATCAACGTGCCGGTGGTGGCGGTCGCGCTGGTCGCCGTGGCGCTGCTGATGCCCGAATCGCACGGGGCCCGGAGCAGCCGGATCGACATCCCCGGGATCATCCTGTCCAGCCTGGGGCTGGCCGGCGTGACCTACGGCTGCATCAAGGCGGGCGAGGACGGCTGGGGTAACCCGGCCGCGCTGGCCACCATCCTGGCCGGGGCCGCGGTGCTGGCCCTGTTCGTGGCCTGGGAGCGCCGGGCCAGCCGGCACGGGATGGCCCTGGTCCAGCTGGAGCTGTTCCGCTCGGCCGCCTTCACCTGGGGCACGATCCTGACCACGTTCGTGTCGTTCGCGATGTTCGGCATCCTGTTCGCGATGCCGCAGTACTTCCAGGGGGTCCGCGGCCTGGACTCGCTTCGCCACCGGGCTGCGGATGCTGCCGATGATCGGCGGCATGGTGATCGGCATGATCGGCGGCACCCGGCTGCAGACGCCGCCGAAGGGCCCGGACGGCCGCCCCGCCGGAGATCCCCCGGTCGGTCCCAAGATCCTGGTGATGGCGGGCTTCGTGGTCATGGCGGCGGGCCTGGCCGTGGGGGCCACGACCAGCGCGGCCAGCGGGACCGCGTTCACCGCGACCTGGTACGCGGTGGCGGGGCTGGGCCTGGGGCTGGCCATGCCGGCCGCCATGAACGCCGCGCTGGGCGCGCTGTCCGCGGAGCGGAGCGGATCCGGGTCGGCGCTGATCACCGCGATGCGCCAGGTCGGGAGCCACGATCGGGGTCGCGGTGCTGGGCACCATCCTGCTGTCCGCCTACCGCAGCCAGCTCGATCTGGGCGGGCTCCCGGCCGCCGCCGCCGGGGCGGTGCGGACCGGGGTCATCGCCGGGGTGGGGGTGGCGCTGCACCTGCACTCGGCCGCCCTGCTCGACTCGGTGCGCGCCGCGTTCTCGCACGGCCTGGACGTCATGCTGGCGGTGTGCGCGGGCGTCGCCGGGCTCAGCGCCCTGCTCGCGCTGGCCTTCCTGCCCCGCCGGGCGCAAGCAGGCGGCCGCCCCGCGGGCGTCCCCGCCGCGGGCCGGCGCCGGACGTGGCCGTGGTCACCGGGTCCGGCGCTCCGCTCGCGCCGCCGGGCCCGGGCGGGCAGGATCAAGGGCATGAGCACGCACGACGCTGACCAGCCCGGGCTGCGGGAACGCAAGAAGGCCAGGACGCGTGCCTCCATCCGGGAGCACGCGTTGCGGCTGTTCCGCGAGCAGGGGTACGCCGCCACCCGGGTCGAGCAGATCGCCGAGGCGGCCGAGGTGTCCCCGGCCACGTTCTACCGGTACTTCCCGACCAAGGAAGACGTGGTCCTGCAGGACGATATGGACGTGCTGACCCTCGAGGCGCTGGAGGCCCAGCCTGCCGGGCTCAGCCCGCTGGCCGCGGTGCGCGGCGCCGTGGTCTCCGCACTGGCCGGGTTCACCCAGGAAGAACGGGAGCGGTTCAAGCAGACCACCGAGCTGACCATGGCCGTGCCGGAGATCCGGGCCCGGGCGCTGGACGAGTTCGCCCGCACCATCGACGTCATCGCCGCGGTGCTGGCCCGGCGGGCGGGCCGGAAAGCCGATGATGCCGCGGTGCGCGCGCTGGCCGGGGCGATCTTCGGGGTGATCCTGGCCAGCACGCTGCCGGTCCTGGAGCGGGGCCAGATGGACCTCGATGCCATGTTCGCGTCCATCGACGCCGGGCTGGCCCAGCTGGAGGCCGGCTTCCCGCTCTGACGGGCCGGGCTGGGCCGTCCGCGTCAGCGGACCCCGCGCGGCTCGACGGCCTCGGGGCTCAGCGCCCTCCGCGGCTCAGCGCAGCCCGCGGCTCAGCGCACCCCGCGGCTCAGCGGACCCCGCGCGGCCGGAACTGCACGCTGATCCGCGGGCCGGTGGCCCGGGCCGTCTTGGGCACCGCGTGCTCCCAGGTGCGCTGGCAGCTGCCGCCCATCACCAGCAGGTCGCCGTGGCCCAGCTCGTGCCGACGCCGGGCCGCCGCCCCGCGGCCGCAGCTGCAGGGCCCGCGGCGCGCCGAGGGACACGATCGCGACCACCGTGTCCTCGTTGGCGCCCCGGCCGATCCGGTCACCGTGCCAGGCGACACTGTCCCGGCCGTCCCGGTACAGGCACAGGCCCGCCGTGCAGAACGGCTCCCCCAGGTCTGCCCCGTAGTGCCGGTCGAGCGCCGCGCGCGCCTCGCCAGCGCGGGGTCGGGCAGGTCCGCACCCTCGCCGTAGAAGCAGAGCAGCCGGGGCACCTCGACCACCCGGTCATACATCCGGCGCCGTTCCTCGCGCCACGGCACGGCGTCGCGCAGCCGTTCGAACAGGACGTCGGCGCCCGTCATCCAGCCGGGCCTGATGTCCACCCACGCGCCGCGATCGAGCACGGTCCGGTGCACCGACGCGCCGAGCGGCCCCGGAGCCGGTCGTCGCACAGGTCGAGCAGGGATCCCTGCAGAGCAGTCTCCATACCCCCAGCATACGCCAGGAATCAAATACCTGTTCGACCTGCTCCGGCGGCGGCCGCCGGGAACCGGCCGGCCCTGGAGGTCCGGCGGTATCAAAAACTTGTTCGATACGAAATCGCGTGGCCTGCCGCCCCCGGCCGGCCGCGAGCCCTAGAGTGTGCTGCGTGGCAGGCCGAGAGCTAGGCGAGATCGTCGAGGCGGGCTGGGCTGAGGCCCTGGCCCCGGTGGCGGACCGGATCAGCGCGATGGGTGACTTCCTGCGGGCCGAAGTGGCCGCCGGGCGCCGTTACCTGCCCGCGGGCGACCGGGTGCTGCGCGCGTTCCAGCAGCCTTTCGCCGACGTGCGGGTGCTGATCGTCGGCCAGGACCCGTACCCGACGCCGGGGAATCCGGTGGGCCTGAGTTTCTCGGTCGCGCCGGACGTGCGCCGCCTGCCGCCCAGCCTGATCAACATCTTCCGCGAGTACACCGCGGACCTCGGCTACCCCTCCCCCTCGACCGGGGATCTCACCCCGTGGACCGAGCGCGGCGTGCTGCTGCTGAACCGGGTCCTCACCGTGGAGCCGCGCAAGCCCGGCTCGCACCGCGGCCGCGGCTGGGAAGAGGTCACCGAGCAGGCCATCCGGGCGCTCGCCGCGCGGCAGTCGCCGCTGGTGGCGATCCTCTGGGGCCGCGACGCGCGGGACCTGGCGCCACTGCTCGCCGGGGTGCCGCTGATCGAGTCGCCGCACCCCAGCCCGAACTCCGCCGACCGGGGGTTCTTCGGCTCCCGGCCGTTCAGCCGGGCCAGCGCGCTGCTGGAGGAGCAGGGCGCCGGCGGCATCGACTGGAAACTGCCCTAGCCCCGCCTCCTGGCCACCGCCCAGGCCCCGCCGCCCGTGGCCGGGGCCCGGCCCGCCCCTGCCCGTCCGCTTCCCTGACCGTCAGCCGCCGCAACGAAAACCTCACCCTGCGGCTCACTCTCCCGTCTGGCAGGAATGTTGAGCGATCAACTATCGTTAGGGGAAATGCGGCCCGCGGAAGGCTGGAAACGGCACCGGGCGGGCGCGTGAACGTGCCATCTAGGCTGGTCGACGAGGCTTAACAGAGGAGATGTCATGCCAGCGGTGACTGTAGAGGACATCCTGGTCCTGCCCCGGGTCCCCGAGCCCGACGCCGCGACCGCGGCCGAGCGGCCGGTCGTGTCGGTGACCACCGCGCCGTCCGGCTTCGAGGGGGAGGGCTTCCCGGTCCGCCGGGCCTTCGCCGGCGTGGACCTGCGGCAGCTGGACCCGTTCATCCACATGGACCAGATGGGCGAGGTCGAGTACGCGCCCGGTGAGCCCAAGGGCACGCCGTGGCACCCGCACCGCGGCTTCGAGACCGTCACGTACATCATCGACGGCGTGTTCCGGCACCAGGACTCCAACGGCGGCGGCGGCCTGATCACCAACGGCGACACCCAGTGGATGACCGCGGGCGGCGGGATCCTGCACATCGAGGAGCCCCCCGAGGAGCTGGTCATGAGCGGCGGGCTGTTCCACGGCTTCCAGCTGTGGGTCAACCTGCCCCGGCGGCTCAAGATGACCGCCCCGCGCTACCAGGACATCCGGGCCCAGCAGGTGTCGCTGCTGTCCTCGGCCGACGGCGGCGCGCTGATCCGGGTCATCGCCGGCGACCTGGCCGGGCACCCCGGCCCCGGCGTCACCCACACCCCCATCAGCCTGCTGCACGTGACCCTGCAGCCCGGCGCCCAGCTGCACCTGCCCTGGCGCAGCGACTTCAACGCGCTGGTCTACGTGCTGGGCGGCTCCGGCACGGTCGGCCCGGACCACCGCCCGGTCCGCACCGGCCAGCTCACGGTGTTCGGCGCGGGCGACGCGCTGACCGTGGACGCGGCCCGGACCCAGGAGGGACCCGGCCACGAGCTGGACATCCTGGTCCTCGGCGGGCAGCCGATCCGGGAGCCGGTCGCCGCGTACGGCCCGTTCGTGATGAACACGCGGGACGAGCTGGTCCAGGCGTTCGAGGACTTCCAGGCGGGCCGGCTGGGCAGCATCCCCGCCGAGCACGCCGCGGTCCCGGCCGACCCCCACCCCGGCCACGACGTCCTGTAACCCACTCTCCAGCCGAGCTCCATTCAGCGCGGTGCATTGTGCGCGTCCCAGCACGCACACTGCACCGCGCTGACGTATCCCGACTCCGGATCGCCGTGTCCCGCTGGCACCGGGCCCGACGGGCCGGCTCCGGCGCCCGTGCCGTCGCCGACCCGCACCCGGACCCGGCATCCCGCTAACCCGGGTGCGGCGCGGCGTCAGCTGACCGGCGCGGCCTTCCCGTTGGCCGCGCTGGTCCCGCCGTGCTCCGCCTCGGCCGGGGCCATCGCCACCGCCCGGGGTGCCCAGGTCATTTCTGGCGCGCCGTGGCGTTCCGGCGTCCCGACGATGGCCGTCAGGTCCGAGCCGTCGATGGTCTCTCGTTCGAGCAGGAGATCGACCACCCGGCTGAGCTTGTCCAGGTTCGTCGCGCAGCAGCGTGGTCGCCCGGGTCTCGGCCTCGCGGAGCAGCGTGGCCACTTCCCGGTCGATGGCCCGCTGCGTCTCCTCGGCGTAGGGACGGCCCGCGAACGGGTTGTCCCGGCTCGGCCCTTCCGGGCCATAGCCGATGGGTCCCGACCTCGGTCGAGAAGCCCCATTCCCGCACCATGCGGGTGGCCAGGTCGGTGGCGCCCGCGAGGTCATTCGAGGCACCGGTCGAGGGCTCCCCGAGGACGATGATCTCGGCCGCCCGGCCGCCCAGCCGGACCGCGAGCGTGTCGGTGAGATAGCTCTGGCGGTACAGGTGGCGTTCGAACTCCGGCAGCTGCTCGGTCACTCCGAGCGCCGCGCCGCGGGGGAGGATGGTGACCTTGGCCACCGGGTCGGCGTGCTCGGACAGGACGGCGACGAGCGCATGGCCGGCTTCGTGCACGGCGACCGAGTTCTTTTCCTCGGGCAGCAGCGCGTTGGATGCGTCGCGCTGGCCGATCAGCAGCCGGTCCCGCGCCGCCGCGAAGTCAGCGGCGGACAGGACAGCGCGCGTGGTCGCGCACGGCGTTGATCGCCGCCTCGTTCACGAGGTTGGCGAGATCGGCGCCCGAGAACCCTGGCGTTCCGCGGGACACCGCGGCCAGATCCACGTCAGGCGCGAGGGTCTTGCCCCGCCCGTGGATGGCCAGGATCGCCGCCCGCTCCTTCTGGTTGGGCAGCGGGATGTCCACCGTCCGGTCGAAGCGGCCGGGCCGCAGCAGGGCGCGTGTCGAGGATCTCGGCCCGGTTGGTCGCGCCCATGACCACCACGCTGGCGCCGGGCTCGAACCCGTCCATGTCGGACAGCAGCTGGTTGAGGGTCTGCTCACGCTCGTCGTTCGAGCCGAACCCCCCGGGACCGCGGCGGCCCCCGATGGCGTCGATCTCATCGATGAAGATGATCGAGGGCGCGTGCTTGCGCGCGTCGCTGAAAAGATCCCGCACTCTTGACGCGCCGACACCGACGAACATCTCCACGAAGCTCGACCCGCTGAGCGCGAAGAACGGGACACCCGCCTCGCCGGCGACCGCCTTGGCCATCAGCGTCTTCCCGGTCCCGGGCGGCCCGACCATGAGCATGCCCTTGGGGCCGACCGCGCCCGCCTGGGCGTAGCGCTGCGGGTGTTTCAGGAAGTCGACGACTTCCATGACCTCGGCCTTGGAGCCTTCGTAGCCGGCGATGTCCGCGAAACGGGTGGTAGGCCTTTCCTCGTCGTAGAGCTTGGCCTTTGACTTGCCGATGCTCATGATTCCGCCCATTTGCTTGCGGCCGCGGCGGGCGAACCAGATGAAGGCGCCGACCAGGAGCAGCAGCGGCAGGAACGAGAAGAGCAGGCTCGCCACGAGGGACGTGCCCGCACTGCCCCCGGTCACCTGGACCTTGTGCTTGAGCAGGAGAGGGGAGAGCGCCTGGTCGTTCAGCGCCGTGGGGATCTGGGAACTGTAGGCCACGCCGTTATGAAGCTTCCCGGTCACCACCCCGGTCGAGCTGATCGTCGCCGTCGAGACTTTATTGGCCGTTACTTCGCCGACGAAGCCGCTGTAGCTGAAGTCCCGGGTCGTCGCGCTCTTGAAACCCGGATGGAAGAGGAGGACACCCCCGAGCACCGCCCCGGCCAGCAACACCCACAGCGGCCAGCGCGGAGTCGGCTTCGGCGCTGGCGCGGGCGGCCTTAGGGCGGTGGTTCAGCTGGTTCGGCGGACTCGGGCGGACCGGGCTCGACCGGTGCCTGGTCGCGGCCTCGTGACCGGCCCGGGAAAATCTCGGCGGGAGAAAATTTAGCGTCATGCCAGCCTCGGCTCTAATCAATCGAAAAGTGACCACCGAGGTCCGGGGCAGCCGGGCTAAGCCATCGTGCAGGTGCACGGAAGGAAGACATTGTCCGAACGATCACCAGGCTGGTGATCCGTTCGGAGCGACCGCATACGCCGCGATGACCGGCGGACCTGAGCATGAGCTCATGCAGTGTGCCCGCCTTCGCATGAGGTCCTTCAGTCATTAGAGCGCACCCTGCCGCGTAGATATTTCCCGGGGACGCGGGCCGGGACGTAGAACGCCCGTGCCACCGTCTCCGGGCTGCGGGTGGCCTTCGGATTAAGGTGATCGGCGCGCCCAGCTCCCCGGTACATCCCCTTGTTACCAAGGGTGGCAGAGGGAGCCGCTCCAGGCTACGGGTCGTCCCTTCAGGGACGGTGGCTGACCGCCGCGATCGGGTAGCTGACGCCGGTCAGGCGCTGCGACTTATCCCACAGCAGCCGGGCCACCTCCGGGTCGTGGGAGCGCGGCGGAGGACTCCACCCGGACCGGGTAGCCAGTGAACTGGGCCCGGCCCGGCGGCCCGAAGTAGTCTCCGCCGCGGGCCTCCGGGTCGGTCGCGGCGCGCACCGTGGCCAGCGCGCCCACCTGCGGGCTCTGCATCAGCCACCAGGTGAGCGCGCGCAGCCGGGGGCTCATCGCGATCCGGACGACGCCGGACATGTCCCGGCCGAACTCGGTGCGGGCGTTGCCGGGATGGGCGGCCACCGCGATCGTGCCCGCCCCGGCCGCCGCGAGCCGGCGCTGGAGCTCGTAGGTGAATAGCAGGTTGGCCAGCTTGGACTGGAAGTAGGCGTGCTGGAAGCGGTAGCCCTGGCCAGCCTGGAGATCATCGAAATCGATCACCCCGCGCCGGTGGCCGATGCTGGCGACCGTCACGACCCGCGAGCCGGGCACGGGCAGCACCCGGTCCAGGATGAGCCCGGTCAGCGCGAACGGGCCCAGGTGGTTGGTGGCCAGGGTGCGCTCGAAACCGTCCTCGGTGCGCTGGTAGCGGGGGTTCACGCCGCCCGCGTTGTTGATGAGCAGGTCGATGGCCGGGTAGGAGGCCCGCAATTGGTCGGCGGCCTCCCGCACCGAGGCCAGTGAGGCCAGGTCCAGGCGGACCAGGTCCACCCGGGCGCGCGGGCGCCGTGGCCCGGATGCGGGCGGCGGCGGCCGCACCGCGGGCCGGGTTGCGGACGGCGAGCACGATTGCGGCGCCGGCTTCGGCGAGCACCCGGGCCGCCTCGAAGCCGAGCCCGGTATTGCCGCCGGTGATCACCGCCGTCCGGCCCTCCTGGCCCGGCACGCTGCCCTCAGTCCACCGCTTCACCACGCCTCATCTCCTCACCAATCCCACTGGCACTCGGCTCCCAGACCTGGTCGTGCGGATGCCGCATCCATGGCGCCGGGTGACACGGGCTCTGGCTACAATCGGGATAACCGTCCCGGTTCTGCCGAAAATACGGGACGGCTATCCCGTTTGTCAACGCGGGGCGGGAGCCAGCATGGCGCTCAGCCCGGCGGTTCAGGGCGAGGACGTGACACGTGGCGGAGAAGGAGCCTGCGGAGGGCGGCGCGGTCCCGGAAGGGAGGGCCGCCCCGGCGAAGGAGGTCGCGGGAACGGGACGCGGGCTGCGGGCGGACGCGCGGCGGAACCGGGCCCGGGTGCTGGCCGTGGCCGCCGAGATCTTCGCGTCCGAGGGCCTCTCCGTGCCGGTGCATGAGATTGCCCGCCGGGCGGGCGTGGGCACCGGGACCGTCAGCCGCCACTTCCCCAGCAAGGAGGATCTGTTCGCGGCGATCCTGCTGGAGCGGATGGAAGACCTCACTCAGCAGGCCGACGATCTGGCCGCGACCCGCGGGGCGGGCGAGGCGTTCTTCGCCTTCTTCTCTCTGGTGGCCGGGGAGGGAGCGGCGAACCGGGGGCTCGCCGAGGCGCTGGCCGGGGCAGGCTACGACCTGGACGCGGCCGGAGCGCAGGCCGGGTTCGACGTGTCGGGACGGCTGAACGCCATGCTGACCCGGGCTCAGCAGGCCGGCGACGTCCGCGCGGATGTCGGATATCCGGACGTGAAGGCCCTACTGGCCGCCTGCCTGGCCCGGGACGCCGCGGACGCCGCGGCCCTCGCGCCCGGTGATCACGGTGATCTGCCAGGGATTGCGGCCCAGGCCGGCTAGTTCTCCGCCGCCGGGGAGCCGCAGCGAGACGCGGGGATCTAGTCCGCGCTGCGCAGATCGTGGCCGGAGACGGCCGGGCAGCGTCAGGCGTTCTGGGCGGCCAGGCGGCGCAGCGCGTCGCGGGCCACCGCCGGGTCGGTGGTGGCCCAGAACGGCGGCAGCGACGCCCGCAGGAAACCGCCGTACCGGGCGGTGGCCAGCCGGGGATCGAGGATCGCCACCATGCCCCGGTCGTCCATGGTGCGCAGCAGCCGCCCGGCGCCCTGGGCGAGCAGCAGCGCGGCATGGGAGACGGCGATGGCCATGAACCCGTTGCCGCCGCGGGCCCCCACCATCCGCTGCCGGGCGGAGGCCAGCGGGTCGTCCGGGCGCGGGAACGGGATCCGGTCGATGACCACCAGCTGCAGCGCCGACCCCGGGACGTCCACGCCCTGCCACAGGGACAGCGTGCCGAACAGGCAGCTTGTCTCATACTCCGCGAACTGCCGGATGAGCTGGCCGGTGGAGTCGTCACCCTGGCAGAACAGGGGGACGCTGAGCGTGCCGCGGAGCTCCAGCGCGGCCTGCCGGGCGGCCCGCATGGACGAGAACAGCCCGAGCGTCCGCCCGCCCGCCGCGGTGATCAGCTCGGTCAGCTCGGTCAGGTAGGCCGTCGGGAGCCCATCCCGGCCGGGCGGGGGCAGGTGCTTGGCGACGTACAGGATGCCGCGGTGAGGATGGTCGAAGGGCGAGCCGACGTCCAGGCCGGACCAGGCCAGGCCGTGCGGGGCGGCTCCTGCGGTGACTCGCCCGCGGCAGCTGCGGCGCCGGTCTCCGGCCCGTCGGCCGCTTCCGGGCCGGCTGGCTCCGGATCAGGCGTCTCGGTCCCGGGCGGCTCGGTCCCGGGCGCTCGGTCCCGGGCGGCTCGGCCTCGGTCCCGGGGCGTGGCAGTCCCCACTGCCTGGCCAGCGGCTCGAACGAGCCGCCGAGAGCCAGCGTCGCCGAGGTCAGCACCACGGTCTGGCGGCGGAACAAGCGCTCGGCGAGCAGCGCGCCGACCTGCAACGGGGCCACCCGGAGCGTGGCCGGGCGGCGTGGGTCCTCGACCATCGGCCGGTCCATCCAGACCACATCGGTCCGGGAGGTGAGGTCCGGGACGTACGAGGCCAGGATCCGGTCCGCGGTGCCCACCAGGTCGTCCAGGCCAGCCAGGGCCGAGCGCGTCGCGGCCTGCTGCTCGGTCGGCGCTTCCTCGCCGGCCTGCCTGGCGCTGGAGCGGATCTCGGTGGCGCACCCGGCGGCGGCGTCCCGCACCAGGGCCAGCGCACTGGACAGATCCTGCATCCAGGAAGTCGAGGCGGCCGTCGCGGGACTCGGCGAAGGCCCGGGCGGCGGCCTCGCCCGCCTCCCGGAGCCGGCCCGCCGCGTCCGCGGACAGCAGCCTTCCCGACCCGCCGGGCCGCGGCGTCCACCCCGGCCGCGGACAGTTCGCCGCTCGCGGCGCTGGTGACCCGGTTCACCAGGTCATGGGCCTCATCGATGATGACGACGTCGTGTTCGGGGAGGACCGGGAAGGACTCCAGCGCGTCGATCGCGAGCAGCGCGTGGTTGGTCACCACGATGCTGGCTTTCCCCGCCGTCACCCGGGCCTGCTCCGCGTAGCAGTCACGGCCGAACGGGCAGCGCTGGGCGCCGAGGCATTCCCGGGCGCTGACCGATACCTGCCGCCAGGCCCGGTCATCCACGCCGGGCACCAGCTCGTCGCGGTCTCCGGTCGTGGTCTCGGCCGCCCACTCGTGAACCCGCTCGACCTGCTGGCCGACCGCGGAGGTCGCGCCCCGGTCGAAGAGCACGTCGCGAGGGTCCTCGGGCGCGCCTGACTTCAGCCGGTGCAGGCAGAGATAGTTGCGGCGGCCCTTCAGGATCGCGAAATCAGGTTCCCGGCCCAGCAGCGGCTTGAGCGTCGTAGCCAGCCGCGGCAGGTCCCGGTCGATCAGCTGGCGCTGCAGGGCGATGGTGGCGGTGGCCACCACCACCGCGCTGCCGCTGGCCAGCGCGTGCGCGACCGCGGGCACCAGGTAGGCCAGGGACTTACCGGTGCCGGTGCCCGCCTGGACCGCGAGGTGCTCACCGGACCGGAGGGACCGCTCCACCGCCTCGGCCATCGCGACCTGCCCGGGCCGCTCGGCACCGCCGATCCCGGCGACGGCCGCGGCCAGCAGGTCAGGCACGGGGGCAGGGTCTGGGCGTCAGCTGGCCGGGCGGCCCAGGCGCGGGCCAGCCTGCGCGGGCTTCTTCACCGGGGGCCACGTCCGGAACGCTACCGTGCGGGGGCGACAGCCGCCGCACGGCAGCGTCCCGGGCCACGGACCTCCGGTCCGGCGCCCCGGGTCCGCGGGTCAGCTGTAGGGCAGGAAGCAGATACCGGCGTGCCCGCTCTGGCCACCGCAGGTGTCGCTGCCGTCCAGGTTGTCGCTGGCGATCCACAGGCCGGCGCTGGTGGCCAGCATGTCGTCGGCGCCCAGGCCCCGGGCCCGGCTGTAATATCCCGCGGAACCCGCTGAGTTGACGAACAGCGCCCCGTTAGCGGGGTCCAGGCCCTCCAGGCCGGGCGCGTTATAGCCGCCGGCGCCGAGGCTGTCGCATCCGTTGCCGTTCATGGAATAGCGCTCGTGGCCGCCGAAATAGGCGGCGTGGGTGTCGGCCGCAGCGGAGTACAGCGAATCACAGCCGGTGTAGTTGACCCACTTGTGCCCGACCGAGGCCCGCGTCGCCGGGTACGCCAGCGCGGCATCGCACGGTCCCGAGCGCGCCCCGTGATTGCTGCCGCCGACCGGGTGAAGCCGGTCGTGGCGACGTAGACGGTGGAGTCATCCGGCGACCAGGCCGCCGAGCGGGCCCAGAACGACTCGGTACAGGCGACGTTGAAGTCCGGCGAGGTCCAGCCGGTCACGCTGGCCCGGGAGCCCCCCACGTTCAGCATGAACATCTGGTGCCGGGTGACGCCGCCGACCCGGCTGAACACGCCTTCGACCAGGTCGAGGGTGCCGCCGTGGCTGAGCTGCTGGTTAAAGACCTGGCTGCCCGAGATGGCCAGGCGCACGAACCCGTCGCCCCGGCCGTTACGCGAGTTCAGGCTGATCATGTGGGCGGTGCGGGCGCCGTTGATGGACGTGAACTTGCCGCCCGTCAGCAGATGGCCCCCGACCTTGGCGAGGGTGTCCACCGTGCCGTTGGCGCTGTGCGCGAAACCAGTGACCACGTTGCCCGTCTTGACGCTGATCTCGGCGATGTTGCTCACCCTGGTGCCGTTGACCCTGGTGAAGTTGCCGCCGATGTAGGCGTCGGAGCACTTGCGGCCGCTGAAGGCGATGGAGTTGATCGCGGCCGCACCGTCCTCGTCGGTCTTGGTGCTGCCCACCACCCTGGGAGCCCACGAGGTGACGGTGTACGGGCGGCTCGCGCTGAAGCTGAAGATGTCGGTGCGCGCGTAGGTCCTGCTGCCCTGCTTGATCGAGCTGAAGCTGCCCACCGCGTACATCACGCCGTCGCACTTGGCGAGCTGGCGGATCTGCTCCCGGGGCTGGGACGTGCTGGCCAGGCGCGGCGTGCCGCTGGCCGGAGCGGGCGACACGACCCCCGCGGGCGGCCGCTCGCCGCCCGTTCCGGCCTGGGCCGCCGCCATGCCGAGCGTCAGCAGCCCGCCGGCGGCGGATACCGCGGTGGCCGCGATGAGTTTGCGCACAACTGCCCCCCATTTTCAGCGTTTGCCCAGCTTAACCCCACTGTGCGCTGATCACCGCGGGTGACCGGTCACGTTTTGCGTCATCGGTCTCGCGCGTCGGCAGGCGGAGCGGTCCGGCGATCTTCTGACGGGCCGGCCGGACCCCATTCCCATCGCCGGGGACCAACTGCCACGATGGCCTCATGACCGACGCGCCATCACCCACGCAGGTCTTCCGCGACGCCCGGGACCTGCTGCTGCGCCACCGTGAGGACTACCCGGCCGCGCTGGCCGAGTTCTCCTGGCCGCAGCTGGATCAGTTCAACTGGGCCCTGGACTGGTTCGACGTGATCGCGGCCGAGCACCCGGACCGCGACGCGCTGCGCATCGTGGCTGACGGGGACGCCGCCGCCCGGATCAGCTACGGCGAGATGGCCGCCCGCTCCAACCAGGTGGCCAACTGGCTGCGCGGCCTCGGCGCCCGGCGGGGTGACCGGCTGCTGCTGATGCTGGGCAACATCGCGCCGCTGTGGGAGATCATCCTGGCCGCGATGAAGCTCGGCGTGGTCATCATCCCGGCCAGCACCCTGCTCGGCCCGGAGGACCTGGCCGACCGGGTGGCCCGCGGCGATGTCCGGCACGTCATCACCGAGTACGGCCACACCTCCCGGTTCGCTGAGGTCCCGGGGGACTGGACCCGGGTGGCGGTCAGCGTCAGCCCCGGGGCGCCCCCGCCCGACGGCTGGCACAGTTACGCCGAGGCGGCCCAGCGCCAGCACCCGCTACGTCGCGGAGGGCGTGACGCTCGCAGCCGATCCGTTGCTGCTGTATTTCACCTCCGGTACCACCGCCCAGCCCAAGCTGGTGGAGCATACCCACGCCAGCTACCCGGCTGGTCATCTCTCGACGATGTACTGGATCGGGCTGCAGCCGGGCGACGTGCACCTGAACATCTCCTCCCCGGGCTGGGCCAAGCACGCGTGGAGCAACGTGTACGCGCCGTGGAACGCGGGGGCGACCGCGCTGGTGCTCGGCTACGAGCGGTTTTCCGCCCAGGCGCTGATGGACGCCATCGGCGGCTACGGGGTGACCACGTTCTGCGCCCCGCCCACGGTCTGGCGGATGCTCATCCAGGCCGACCTGAGCGCGTGCGACGTCAGCGCGCTGCGCGAGTGCGTGGCCGCGGGCGAGCCGCTGAACCCCGAGGTGATCGACCAGGTGCGGCGGGCCTGGGAGATCACGGTGCGGGACGGTTACGGCCAGACCGAGACCACCGCCCAGGTCGGCAACCCGCCGGGGCAGCCGCTGCGGCCGGGCTCGATGGGCCGCCCGCTGCCCGGCTACACCGTGGCCCTGGTCGACCCGCTGACCGGCGAGCCCGGCGCAGGAGGGCGAGATCTGCCTGGACCTGGCGCGGCGGCCGCTGGGCCTGATGACCGGGTACCGGGGCGATGAGGAGCGGGCCGCCGAGGCCATGCGCGGCGGCTACTACCACACCGGGGACGTGGCCAGCCGGGACGCCGACGGGTACCTGACCTACATCGGGCGGACCGACGACGTGTTCAAGGCGTCGGACTACCGGATCTCCCCGTTCGAGCTGGAGAGCGTGCTGATCGAGCACGAGGCGGTGGCCGAGGCGGCCGTGGTCCCGTCGCCGGACCCGATGCGGTTCGCGGTGCCCAAGGCGTACGTCACGCTCGCGGCCGGGTTCGAGCCGTCCGCCGGAGACCGCGGTGTCGATCCTCGGCTACGCCCGGCAGCGGCTGGCCCCGTACAAGCGGATCAGGCGGCTGGAGTTCAGCGAGCTGCCCAAGACCATCTCCGGCAAGATCCGCCGGGTGGAACTGCGCGGCCAGGAAACGGAGCGGCTGGGCCCGCCGGGTGCGGCGGGACCCGGCCCGCGCCGCACCCGGCCGGCCCGCGCGGGCACACGGAGTTCTGGGAAGAGGACTTCCCGGACCTGAAGGGTTAGCGGCCCCCTCCGCCGCTCACCCTGGTGTCCGCGCCAGCCACGATCGCCTGGACAGGCCCGGTCGCCCGGTTCAGGAGACGCCCCAGCGATCTCCTGCCGGGGACCGGCGCCAGCCTCAGGTTTGTGCATAAAAAAAGCCGGCTCCTGGCTTGCGCCACCACCAGCAATGCATGGTTGTGGCCGCCAGGGTCCGGAGCAGCCGGAGGTCAGGTTACGCTTCCGGCGATTTGATGTACAGGGCTCTCCCTGGCCACCAGGGCTGCCGCCCGGCGTGCCCCGGCGCTCGCGACCGCGCCAGCCGGCGGTCCGGTGCGCGCAGACCCGCTGGCCGGGCGCCCGGCACCCTCCCGACGGCATAGCCTGGTCGAAACGCCCGGAGGTCCGGGCCTGGAAGGACGCCGAATCCGGCCCTAGCTGACGCTTTCCTTCCCCAGGTGAAGGAGTCAGCCGGTGATCGGTGGCCGCGGGACCACGGGCGCGCGCCGTCCCGGCCTGGGATCGGACGGCTGACATGCCCGGCGACAGGCTGCGCAGGATACTGGCCGAGCTGTCCGACGGGGAAAGCGTCTGGCCGGCCGCCCGGCTGTGCGCTGTGGGCCCTCAGCTCACCGGGATGAAAGGCGCGGGGGTCATGCTCATGTCCGACGACGTTCCCCGCGGGTCGCTGTGCAGCAGTGACGAGGTCAGCCAGCTCATCGAGGAGTTGCAGTACACGCTGGGCGAGGGCCCGTGCGTGGACGCCTACCAGCGGGACACGATCGTGAGCGAGCCCGATCTGGCCGACCCGCAGACGCGCACGGTGGTTCGCGTTCACCCCGCCCGTGCTCGAGGCGGGCGTGCGGGCGGTGTTCGGATTTCCGCTGCGGGTCGGCACGGTGCGCCTCGGGGCGCTCGACCTCTACCGCGACCGCCCCGGCGACGCTCAGCCCCGACCAGCACGCCGACGCGCTCGTGCTGGCGGACGTGACCGCCCGCTGGGTGCTGGACGCCCAGGCCGGCGCGCCGTCCGGCGTGGTGGCCGAGCAACTGGAGGCCGGCGCCGACTTCCACTTCGCCGTGCACAACGCGGCAGGAATAGTCTCCGTCCAGGAAGGTATCAGCGTGACCGACGCACTCATCCGGCTGCGGGCGTTCGCCTACAGCCACGACCGGCTGCTCGATGACGTGGCCCAGGACGTCATCGCCCGCAGACTCCGGCTCGGATGAACCGGCCCGCCCGCCCCCGCCGGGAGGCACCGCTCAGAAGGGAGGGCCGGGGATGACCCGGGAAGCCGACGTGGTCCGTTCTCTGGTCGAGATGGCCGACACCCGCCAGGAAGGTCCGTGCCTGGACGCCTTCCGCAGCGGCGTGCGAGTTGACCAGGAGGACCTCCGGGCCGGGCCCGGCCGCTGGCCGTTGTTCTCCGCCGCGGCGATCCGCGCCGGTTTCCAGTCGGCGGTCGCGCTGCCGCTGCGGCTGCGGGAGGTGACTCTCGGCGCCCTGAACCTGTTCAGCACGACCCGCGCCCCGATCGGGGAGGCAGACATCATCGATCGCCCGGGCCGCCGTGAACGGCACCCTCGACCCGCGCGCCTGGACGTCCAGCCCGAGGCTGACGCTGGCGAACGGCCGGCGACTGGCGATAAAGCGCCCAGCTCAGCTGGTGACGTCGGCGCTGGTGAAGCGGGCCCAGGCGATCGAGCCGAAGATCACGATGTAGGCCGCGAACGACAGCAGCCCGTGCAGCAGGGCGGTCGTGTCGACCGGCACGCGCAGCAGCGAGTCGAAGGACAGCCAGAAGTGCGTCGGCAGGTACGGGTGGATCACCGCGAACTGGGCCACGTTGTCGGCCACCTCGCTGGCCACCGCGAGGACCAGGACGGCGGCGATCGCGCCGATCGGGTGCTCGGTCAGGGTCGAGATGGCCAGCCCGATCGCGGCCAGCGCGGCCATCCCCGCGGCCACGTACAGCGTGACGAACAGCAGCCGGAGCAGGCCGTCCGCGAGGGACACGGTCGTCCCGGACAGCAGCGTCACCGGCCCGATCGGGAACAGGATCGCGCCCATGATCAGCGACACCGCCGACACCAGCAGGCACGCCGCCAGCCCGAAGATGACCACGGCCACGTACTTGACGGACAGCAGCCGGGTCCGGCCGGCCGGCACGGTGAGCAGGTAGCGCAGCGTGCCGAGGCCCGCCTCGCCGGCGATCGAGTCCCCGGACACCACCGCCACCACCAGCGGCAGCACCAGGGTGAGCAGGATGGTCAGGGCCAGGAAGGACAGGAACACCCCGTTCCCGGCGAGCTGGGCGAAGAACGACGCGCCCGGCCCGTTACCGCCGCCACCGCCGCCGTGCGGCATGGACACCCGCAGCCCGATGCCCAGGATCACGGGCAGCACCACGAGCACGCCGAGCAGGGCCAGGTTGCGCCAGCGCCGGAACATCAGGCGCAGCTCGCTGCCCAGCAAGCGGAGCCAGGTGCGGACACCGTTGCGCGGCCGGGCGTGGCTGGCCAGGGCCGCGCCGCCGGCGCTCGCCGGGGCGCCGCCGCGGGGGGCGGACAGCTCAGCCGTCGACATCGAATCCCTCCCCGGTGAGTCCGACGAACAGTTCCTCGAGGCTCGGCCGCGGCGTGTCCAGGCCGGCCACCGGGACGCCGGCGTAGACCAGCTCACGGCAGATCTGCTCCGGCGCCTGGTCACCGAGGGTCGCGGACGCCTCCCCGTCGGCGGCCGCCACATCGGCCAGCCCCAGCTTGCCGAGGACCTCCGCGGCCCGGGTGGCGTCGGTCGTGGTGACCCGGATCCGGGCCGCGCCGCGGGCCCGCAGCTCCTCCAGCGGTCCCTGGAAGACCAGCCGGCCGGTCCGCATGACGCCCACCTGGGTGCAGATCTGCTCGACCTCGGCGAGCAGGTGCGAGGAGACCAGGACGGTGATGCCGTCGGTGGCGATCTCGCGGATCAGCCCGCGCACCTCGCGGGTGCCCTGCGGGTCGAGCCCGTTGGTGGGCTCGTCCAGGATGATCAGCTCCCGCGGCTGGAGCAGGCTGGCCGCGATGGCCAGCCGCTGCTTCATGCCGAGGGAGTAGGCCCGGTAGTGCTTCTTCTTCGCGGCGAGCAGGCCGACCCGTTCCAGCGCCTCGCTGATCCGGGCCTTCGCCGTGCCCGGGTCGGCGGTCCGGTCGGCCGCGTCCACCCGGGCCAGGTTGTCCCAGCCGGACAGCTGCGGGTAGAACGCGGGCCCCTCGACCAGGGACCCGACCCGGGGCAGCACCTGGACGGTGCCCGCGGGCATCGGCACGCCGAGCAGCGCGTGGCTGCCCTGGGTGGGGTAGACCAGGCCGAGCAGCATCCGGATCGTGGTGGTCTTGCCGGACCCGTTAGGGCCGAGGAAGCCGTAGACGCTGCCCTGGGGCACCAGCATGTCGAGGCCGTCCACGGCCAGCTGGCCGCTGCGGAACCGCTTGGTCAGCCCGGTGGTGACGATCGCGGGGGTGGGCTCCGCGGCGGCGGCCGCTTCCGGGCGCGGCCGCTCGGCGCGGGCCGGCCGGCGCGGGGCCTGTGCTCACCGGGCCGGTGCTCGGCTGGCCGGTGCTCACTGGACCGGTGCTCACTTGATCTGGGCCGCGGCGCTTTCCAGGACCGCCGGCGTCACCGCCCCGACGAGCACATGACCGTCGCTGGTCATCAGCACCGACACCAGGCTGGTGTGCAGCAGCTTGCCGCTGCCCCACGCCCCGTGCACCGGGGTGGCCGTCTTCAGCAGCGCGGCGGCGACCGCGGCGTCCTCACCGCTGCCACGCCGCCGGGCTGCCCGCCGCCGACTGCGCGGCCTGGCCGGCCACGCTCGACGCGCTGCCTGCGCCCGTCACGTCGGCCAGCGCGGACGCGGGGAGCACCGCCACGGAGAGCCAGTCCTTGCCGATCACCTGGGGCTCGCCGCTGGCCTGCTTGTCCCTGGCCGACATCGGCCCGGAGGTGCTCGCGGGGCGGGCTGACCATCTTGACCTTGGCGCCGGCCGGGGGGGTGAAGCTGAAGTTGGCCGCGGCCGGCTTGACGAACGAGATCGACGTGTAGCCGACCTGGAAGGCCGGGCTGGCCGCGCCCTTGGCGAACACCTGGACCCGCAGCGGCACGTTCTTGGTGGCGTCGATGGCGATGGCGACCCGGCCGATCAGCGAGCCGCTGGCCTTGGGTGACAGGACCAGCTGGTAGGCGGGCTGGCCGGCCACCGTCACGTTGCGCTGGACGCTGACCCGGGTGCTCGGCCCGACGGCCTTGAGCGCCTGGCTGGCCGCCTGCTGGGGGGTGAGCGGCAGCTGCGACGGCAGGGCGGCCGGAGGCCTGGCGGCCCGGCCGTGCCCGGGCCGGCCACTGCATCCGGGTGACCGTGTTGGAGCTGCTCTGCCAGACCCAGCCCTGGCGGCCGTTGCGGATCAGGTCGGTCTCGCACATCGTCACCGGCACCGCGAGCCGGATATGCGTGGGGTCGGCGTACCAGACCTTGATCGTGTGCGACCCGGCCAGCAGCGCCGTGATGGAGTTCGGGTCGGCCGAGCCGGGCAGCTGCGGGAGGCCGAGCGACGCGGTTTCCACCACGGTCCCGGTCAGTGCGGGCAGCGGCGCGTCCCGGCCGGCCACCGACGCGAGCAGCTGCGCGGGGGTGCGCAGCCGGCAGCTCAGGGGAGGCCTGGGCGGTGCTGATCATGGTACCGGCGGTCACCGCACCCGCGAGGGCGACAGCGCCAGCGGGTATCGCCCACCTCGCGCGCCGGGACAACGTCGGCAGCGTATTCATCACTTAACCTCACTCGCCCCCGTGCGGGTCGGCCGCACGGGCTCGTCCCATCGACCGCGGGTGGCCCGGTACGAACCGGGCCGTGAGCGGCCCCGTGGGCCGCAGCCGCCCCGGTCCGGGCGTCCGGCCCAGCTGGCCCCGTAGGGCCCGACCGCCCGGCTCCGCCGGCCGGCCTGGGCCCTGCCATTCACCATCTTGCCGCACCGCTGCCTGAGCAGATCCTGTGAGCGTTATCCCGGCCGGCTGGCGGGCCCGGCCGGCCCGCGCCCGGCGGGCGGCCGGTGCGGGGCAGCCGGGCCTGGCAGGTGTGCTTAGGCGGCGGTCCGCTCCCGGCCGGGCGCCTCCTCAGGGTCGCCTGCTGGATGGCGGGAGGGTCGTAAGCCATGTCGAGGCGGCCGACGTCAGTGCCGGGCGGAACGATCTCGTCGATCTTGTCGAGCACATCGTCGGGGAGGAGGACCTCGGCGCCCGCGAGCAGGTCGTCGAGCTGCTCCATGGTGCGGGGGCCGATGATCGCCGACGTGACGCCGGGGTGCGCGATCGCGAACGCCATCGCGAGGTGGGTGAGCTTGAGGCCGGCCTCGTCGGCCACGGGGATGAGCTGCTCGACGGCGTCGATGCGGCGTTCGTCGCTGATGTGGCGTGAAGAGGTTCGCGCGACGGAGATCGGTCTGCTGGCCCTTGCGGACGCGGCCGGTCAGCATGCCCTGGGCGAGGGGGCTCCAGACGATCGTCCCCATGCCGTAGCGCTCCGCGACGGGCAGCACTTCCCGCTCGATGCCGCGGCTGAGGATGGAGTACGTGGGCTGCTCGGTGCGGAAACGTTCCAGCCCGCGGCGCTGCGACACCCACTGCGCCTCCACCATGTCCGAGGCGGGGAAGCTCGACGAGCCGATCGCCCGCACCTTGCCGCTGCGGACCAGGTCGGTCAGGGCGGAGAGCGTCTCCTCGATGTCGACGGTCGGGTCGAGGCGATGCACCTGGTACAGATCGATGTAGTCGGTCTGCAGCCTGCGCAGGGAGTTCTCCACCTCGGTCATGATCCAGCGGCGGGACGTGCCGCGCTGGTTCGGGTCGTCGCCCATCGCGCCGTAGACCTTGGTGGCGAGCACGATGTTGTCGCGCCGTCCCTGCAACGCCGCACCGACGATCTCCTCCGATTCGCCGTGAGAGTACATGTCGGCGGTGTCGATGAAGTTGATGCCGGCGTCGAGGGCCCGGTGGATGATGCGTGTCGAGTCCTCGTGGTCCGGGTTGCCGATCGCGCCGAACATCATGGCTCCGAGCGCGTACGGGCTGACCTGGATCCCCGTGCGGCCGAGGGTGCGGTAGTGCATTGCTGATCTCCTGGCGACGCCGCGTGGGTGCCGTATAGTCGAGAAGTGGGACATTGTCCCGTTACGTGGATCAACATACGGGACACTGTCCCACTTAGCAAGGAGCGCCTGGGTGCCTCGTGTCGACGCGCAGCGGAACATCGATGCGCTGCTCGCGGCCGCGAAGGAGGAGTTCGCGGCTCAGGGCGTCAACGTCCACGTGCGCGCCATCGCCGCCCGGGCCGGCGTGGGCACCGCGACCTTGTACCGGCACTTCCCGCTGCGGTCGGACCTGATCTGCGCGGTATTCCGTCGCGAGGTTGACGCCTGTGCGGCCGAAGCGCCGCAGCTTGCCGCGTCGCACGAACCCGGCGAGGCCCTGGAACTCTGGCTCCAGCGCTACACCGGGTTCGTGGCGACTAAGCGCGGCCTCGCGGCCGCGCTCCATTCGGGCGATCCGGCGTTCAACGGCCTGCCGGCGTATTTCCACGATCACCTCGGCCCGGCCCTTGGCGACGCTGCTCGACAACGCCGTGGCGGCCGGCGCGATCCGGGACGGCGTGGATCCGCTCGACCTGCTCGGCGCGGTCGCGAATCTCTGCGTCCCCGCGCCCGGCACCGAGGACACCTCGCGCGCCTACCGGATGGTCGCGCTGCTCCTCGACGGGCTGCGGTACGGCGCGAGCCCAGAGCGCGGGCGGCTGAGCTGATCGGCAGGCCGGAGCCTGGCTGCCCCGCGGCAGCACCTCGGCGCTCCAGGCACCGGGCCGAATCCCGGGTAGCCTCGGGGCCGTGCGGGTGCTCGTCGTGGAAGACGAACGAAGGCTGGCCGCCGCCGTCCGGCGCGGCCTGGCCGCCGAGGGCTTCGCGGTCGACCTGGCCCATAACGGGGAGGACGGCCTGCACGCCGCCCGCGAGGGCGGGTACGACGCCGTGGTGCTGGACCTGATGCTGCCCAAGATCTCCGGGTACCGGGTCTGCCAGCAGCTGCGCGCCGAGGAGAACTGGGTACCGATCCTCATCCTGTCCGCCAAGGACGGGGAGTACGACCAGGCGGACGGCCTGGATCTGGGCGCCGACGACTACCTGACCAAGCCGTTCTCGTACGTGGTGCTGGCCGCCCGGCTGCGGGCGCTGCTCCGCCGCGGCGCGGTCCCCCGGCCCGCACAGCTCCGGGCGGGCGACCTGACCCTGGACCCGGCGAGCCCGGCGGGTCCGGCGCGCGGAGACCGATATCGAGCTGACCGCCCGGGAGTTCGCCCTGCTGGAGTACCTGATGCGGCGGTCCGGGCAGGTGGTGGCCAAGACGGAGCTGCTGGAGCACGTCTGGGACAGCTACGACTCGCTGGACCTCAACGTGGTCGAGGTGTACGCCGGGTACCTACGGCGCAAGATCGACGCGCCGTTCAGCCGCTGCGCCCTGCAGACGGTGCGGGGCGCGGGTTACCGGCTGGCGGCCGACGGCGGCTGACCGCTGAACGGCTGGCGGCTGCCGCGCGGCGGCGGCTGACCGGGCCGGCCCCCGCGCGGGCCCGGTCAGCCGCAGCCCGGCTCAGAACACCTTCAGCCCGGACACGACGCGCAGCTGCCGCTCGTCGCCGCGGGCCCGCACACCCAGCTCCGCCCAGCTGCCGCGCTGGGTGACCCACCGGATGAACGCGGGAGCGTCGGAGCTGATCTCCGCCACCGGGTCGCCCGGGCCGAGGCGGAGGGTGCGGGCTCCCGGGCCGGTCACGCTGATCCGCACCGCGCCGGTCAGCGCGGCGATGCGCTCGGCGTTCTGCTGCGGCAGGGCGGCCTCGATCCAGTCGAGCGCGGGCACCAGCCGCAGCTCGTCCGACGGGGGCGGCGGCCCGGCCAGCGGCCCGCGCGGCGCGAAGAGGTCGGCGCGGACGTGCGTGTAGTGGTCGAAGGCATACGCGGCCGGGATCAGCGACGCCGGATAGGTGCCGAGATCCCCCAGCGGCACCTCGAGGTCCAGGCCGGCCAGGCCCTCCAGGGCCTCGAACGCGGGCAGGCTGACCCACTCATAGTCGGCCAGCACCCGGGCGGGGGCCCAGGACCGCCTGGACTCGACGTACATGTCCTGGGCCCGCTCTGTCTCCAGCCCGGTCGCGTCGGGCAGCGAGGCCGGATCGATCACCAGCCGCAGCAGCGTGCCCAGATGCGCCAGCACGTCCTTGACCGACCACCCGGGACAGCCGCTGGCGGCTGGCCCATTCCGCGTCGGTGAGCCCGGTCCCGATCTTCAGGATCGCCTCCCGGTCCGCATGCAGTGCGTCGATGACCCCCGTGGTCATTTCCATCCTCCTGCGATCTCGGATACCATTATTACTTCACATAGCGATGCTATGTGAAGGGGCGTATGGGCACAAGGGACTTCCGGACGGGCTATACAGAGGACGTGGCTGAGCTGCCTTCATCTCGCGCGGACGCCGGGTCCGCACCGCCCGGCCCAGACGCCGGCCCGGCCGCCGGGCCGCGGGTCGCTGCGCGCCGAGCAGGTGGCCCAGACCCGGTCGGCGCTGATCGGCGCGGGCCGGCGGCTGTTCGGTGAGCAGGGCTTCGCCGCGACGTCCGTGGACGACCTGGCCCGGGCGGCCCGGGTGACCACCGGAGCCCTCTACCATCACTTCCCGACCAAGACCGCCCTGTTCGAGACGGTCTTCGAGGCGGTGCACGCGGAGCTCATGACGGCCTCGGCCAGCGCGGCCAGCGGTGCCGCCGATGAACTCGACGCCCTGGCCCGGGGGTTCGACGCGTTCCTCGACGCGGTGCTGGAGCCGGACGTGCAGCGCATCATCGTCACCGACGCGCCGGCGGTACTCGGCCTGGCCCGGTTCACCGAACTGGACGAGCGCTACGCGGTGTCGGCCATCGTCGCGGCCCTGCAGGCCGCCGACGATGCCGGGCGGCTGCACGCCGACGACCCGGAGACCATCGCCCGGCTCCTGCTCGGCGCGCTGGTGCGCGGGAGCATGCTCATCGCCGGCTCGGCCGACCCGGCCGCGACCAGGGAGAGCGTCGGCCGGGCCGTCCGGGTCCTGCTGGCGGGCTTCGCCCCGCGGCCGGGTGAGTGAGCCACGGGAGCCGGGGTGCGACGCGACGCAGGATCCTGGCCGGGCTCCGCGGCCCGCTGGTGGCGGCGGCGCAGCCTGCGGGCCCGGGTCACGCTGGCCTCCACGGCCGGCCTGGCCCTGGCCCTGGCCGCCGCGGCGGTGCTGCTCAGCAGCGCTGCTGCGGGTCTCGCTGATCCGCAGCCTGGACAACTCGGCCCGGCAGGGCGCGCGGGAGGTCGCCGCCCTGTCCGACGCAGCAGCCGGCTGCCCGACCCGGTCCCGGTGGTGCCGGGCACCATCACCGTGCAGGTCCTCGGCCCCCGCGGCCGGATCGTGAACGTGTCCCCGGACGCGGACCGGCTGGTCCCGCTGCTGCCGCCCGCGGTGGCGGCGGCCAACGCCCGCGACGGCCGGGTGGTGTTCCTGAATGGCCGTCCCTACGGGCTGCCCGACACGGTCCGGGTGGCCACCGCGGCCACCCGGGACGGCGGGACCGTCATCGCCGCGGTCGCCTACGGCCAGGTGGGCGAGAGCCTGGCCACGCTGACCCGGGCGCTGCTCATCGGCACCCCGCTGCTGCTGGTCCTGCTGGCCGGGGCGAGCTGGCTGATCGCGGGGTCCACCCTGCGGCCGATCACCGAACTGCGCCGGGGCGCCCAGGACGTCACCCGGACCGGGCGGCCACGGGCCCTCCCGGTGCCCGAGGCCCGCGACGAGGTGCGCAACCTGGCCCTGACCCTGAACGACATGCTCAGCAGGCTCGGCGCGGCCCAGGAACGCCAGCGCGGGCTGATCTCCGACACCGCGCACGAGCTGCGCAGCCCGATCGCCAGCATCCGGGCTCAGCTGGAGGTGGCGCTGGACCACCCGGACAGCCAGGACTGGCGGCAGACCGCCGGCGACGTGCTCGCGGACACGCTCCGGCTGGCCCGGCTGGCCGAGGACCTGCTGGCGCTGGCCCGGCTGGACGAGCGGGACACCCGGCGCCCCCCGCCGCGCCGGGTGGACCTGACCGGCGCTGGTCGCAGGAGGAGGTCGGCCGGTACGCCGACGCCCGGGTCCCGGTCCGGCTGGCCGGCGCCGGGCCCGCCGCGGTGACCGGGGACCCCGACGGGCTGCACCGGATGCTCAGCAACCTGATCGACAACGCCGACGCGCTACGCGCGGTCCCAGGTCGCCGTCTCGGTGGGCACGTCGGGCAAGAACGCCCGGCTCTCGGTCACCGACGACGGCCCGGGCATCCCCGCCGCGGACCGGGAGCGGGCCTTCGGCCGTTTCACCCGGCTGGAGGCGGCCCGCAGCCGGGACGGACGACGACGAGGGCGGTGCGGGGCTGGGCCTGGCCATCGTGCGGGCCACCGCGCAGGCGCACGGCGGGTCAGCCTGGCTGGAGGACGCCGGCCCGGGGCTGCGGGCCGTGGTGCTGCTGCCCGCGGCCGCGAGTCCGCGGCCGGCCAGCTCCGCTCCTACCAGCCCCCCCAGGGCAGCAGCGCCGTGACGGCGATGACGGCGAACAGCAGCGTCAGGTAGGCGATCGACAGGTGGAACAGGCGCATCGGCGCCGGGTTGGCGCTGGGCTGGGCCAGGCCGGCGCACGCACCCTCGGCCGTCCCGCTGGCCGCGGGCGGCCCGGCCGCGTCCGTCGCGGTATCGACCCGCACGGCCGTGGCGACCGCGACGTTCCCGCCGGCCGCCGGGCCGGCCGCGGTGCCCGCCGGGGTGGGTCCGGCCGCCGCCGCGGGCGCGGGCCCGTCGTCGAAGGTCATCGCGGCCACCCGGCTGCGCAGCCGGTGCGCCTCGGCGAGGAACCAGCCGCCCAGCGCCGAGCGCCGCGGCCGTGTACAGCCAGCCGGCGTAGGGCGCGAGGGCGAGCGTGGCCAGCACCATCACGTAGGAGTAGAAGAGGATCTTCCGGGCGACCACGGCGGGTGAGGCGACCACCGGCAGCATGGGCACCCTGGCCGCGGCGTAGTCGTCGCGGAACTTCATGGCCAGCGCCCAGAAGTGCGGCGGAGTCCAGAAGAAGATCACCGCGAACAGGACCACCGCGGGCAGGCTGACCCGGCCGGTCACGGCGGACCAGCCGATGAGCACCGGGAAGCAGCCGGCCGCTCCGCCGATGACGATGTTGGACGGGGTGCGGCGCTTCAGGCCGAGCGTGTAGACGAACACGTAGAACAAGATCGCGGTGTCGGCCAGCGCCGCGGACAGCCAGTTCACCAGCGTGCCGAGGAGGATCGGTGGACACCGCGCCGAGCAGGATGCCGAATACCAGCGCCTCAGCCGGCTTGATCACGGCGGCCTCACGGCCCTTGCCGTTCAGCGGCCGCCGGGACGTGCGCCGCATTATCGCGTCGATGTCACGGTCGATATAGCAGTTGATGGTGTTCGCGCTGCCCGCCGCGCAGGCCCCGGCGACCAGGGTGACCAGGAGCACCCGGATCGAGGGCAGGCCGCGCTGCGCGAGCAGCATGGTCGGGATCGTGGTGACCAGCAGCAGCTCGATGATCCGGGGCTTGGTCAGGGCGAAGAGCGACCGGGCGACCACCCGGGCGGAGCGCCGCCCCGCGATGGCGGGTAGCGCGTCGGTCGCTGGGGTCACTCCTGGTCCTCCGAGCCTTCAGTCGCAGCGTCCTGGTCCTTATCAGACCCGCCGGTAACCTTATCCTTCGCCGCCTCGGCCGCGTCCTTGGCCTCCTGCGCAGCCTCCTGGGCGGCCTGCTCGATCGCTTCCTCGGTCCGCACGCCGACCGACGGCGGGGTGCCGCGCTCGGCCAGCGGCTCGGCGCCGCCGGCCGCGGTCGCGGTCGGCAGGCCGGTCGCCGCGGCCAGCGACGCCGCGTGCCCCGGGTCGGCCGGGGCGACCGGCCGGGCCCCGGTGATGGGCCGGCGGCCCGGCACCGTGTGCGGCCGGGCGAAGACGAAGTACAGGGCGGCCATCACGACGATGAAGAAGCCCAGCGGCAGCACGAGCGTCATCACCTGCGCCCCCAGCGGGTAGTAGGTCACCTGTAGTGCCGAAATCACGCCCTGCACTCTAGCCTCCTGCTGGGAGCCAACTGACTTATTCATCGCGACCCGGTCCGGGTGGGCCAGGTGGACTTCGGTGCCCGGAGCATCCGGTCCAGGCCAAGGGAGAGCGCCTGCGACTCCTCTTCGTTCAGCCATCTGACCAGGAGCGCGATTCCCGCGATCAGGTACGGCACCAGCACCAGGACCCATAGCTCGGAGCCGCCAGCCTGCTGATCGAAGACCACGGAGAGCAGGTGGTGATGCCCTACCCCGAGATAGGCGGGATAAAGGACGTTGGCGCCGAAACTGAGCACCATGCCCAGGATGGTGCTGCACAGCACGATAGCGGCGAGCAGCATGACCCGGTACAGCGGCCCGAACTGCGGGCTGAACGGCCGGGAGCCGATGAGCTGCAGCCACAGCGCCATCCCCGCCGCCAGCGTCGTGACCGCCTGCGCCGCCAGCACCACCGGGTGGTGCACCCCCGCGTCATACAGCGCGGGCACGTACCAGCCGCACCAGACCAGGATGAACAGGGCGGTGACCGCGACCGGCCAGCTGCGCAGCCTGGGCGGCACCGCGCGCGGCCGCCGTCCGTGGCCCGGGGCCGCGGCCAGGTGCCGGCCCGAGACCGCGCCACAGCACCAGCCACGGCGCCCCCAGCACGATCAGCGGCGGGGCGTACACGCCGAGCACGATGTCCTGCAGCACCCGGAGCCAGATGAACGTCCCGGCCCAGTAGCCGAGCGGCGAGACGACCGCCAGCACGAGCAGCGAGCAGCCCGGAGTAGAAGGCGGTCGCCTCGCGCGCCAGCCCGGCCGGCAGCGCGCGCGGCCCGCCCGCGCCGCCGCGCGTCGGCGCGCAGGCCGAGCAGCCCGGCCAGGTGCACGGCCACGACGGCCAGGCCCGCGGCGAGCACCGCCACGTTGGCCGACCAGTGCGAGACAACCAGGTTCATGACGGCAGTGCTCCGCTCAGAGCACGTAGAACAGCAGGAAGAAGAACAGCGTGACCACGGCCATGAAGTTCCAGATCAGCGTGAACGCGCTCAGCGACGACTGGAACCGCTGCACCGCAAACGCCTCCGCGTAGGTGGGCGGCTGCTCCAGGAACGAGATGGACGTGAGCGGCCGGACCCGCATGATCAGGATCTCCAGCCAGATCATCGCCCCGAGCCAGCTGACCAGCAGGACCGGGTAGGTGTCGGTGAACACGCTGGAGAAGCCGGAACTGCCGGGCTGGAACGGCAGGCTCAGCAGCTGGACGATCTGCAGCGCCACCGCGGCCAGCCCGAGCAGCAGCGCCACCAGGGCCGCGGCCTGCCAGGCTCCCTTGGCCCCCGCCTTGATCCGCTGCAGTCCCACGTACTGGACGACCGCGCTGACCAGGACCAGGACCAGGATCGCCACGCCGTAGCCGATTTGCGGGGCGTGATACCCGGAGCCCTTCCACCGGCCCTCGGAGTTGATCGAGCGCAGGTAGAAGTAGGCGAACGCGAAGCACCCGTACAGGAAGGCCAGGCGCGCCGAGCGCGAACCGCGACCCGGTCCAGGCCGCGTTGAGCGCCGCCTCGTGGTAGAAGCCGGCTTCCTCGGCCGCCCGGTCCAGCTCGTTCGGCGGCTGGGTGGTCTGCTCGGCCATGGCTATGCCTCCACTCCGGTGCTGGCCGTGCCGGCACTCGCGTACGCCGCGCTGACCACGCCCACCGGCGGGTGCAGGTCGGCCACCGGCGGCGCGTCCTTCACGCCGTAGTCATACGGGCCCGGAGAGCACCACCGGGATGTGCTCGAAGTTGCCGGGCGGCGGCGGCGAGGAGACCTGCCATTCCAGGCCCCGGGAATTCCACGGGTTGGCCACCTCGCGCTCCCGGACGATCACCGTGGACCAGATGAAGTTGATCACGAAGATCAGGATGGAGCCGCCGAGCAGGAACGAGGAGATCGACACCCAGTCGTTGAGCGTCTGCAGGTTCCGCGCGTACTCGAACACCCGGCGCGGCTGGCCCAGCATGCCCACCGCGAACAGCGGCAGGAACGTCGAGTTGAAGAAGATGAACATGGTCCAGAAGTGGAGGTAGCCCAGCTTCTGGTTCAGCCTGATGCCCATCATCTTCGGCAGCCAGTAGTAGCAGGCGCCGAAGAAGGCGAAGATGATCCCGCCCATGATCGTGTAGTGGAAGTGCGCCATCACGAAGAAGCTGCCGTGCTCGGTGGTGTCCGCCGGCACGTCGGACAGGAACACGCCGGAGATGCCGCCGATCAGGAAGTTGAAGTACAGCGCCAGCGCGAAGCACATCGGCACCGTGAACCGGATCTTGGCCTTCCAGAACGTGCCCATCGCGACCAGGTAGATGAACCCGGTCGGGATCGAGATCAGCTCCGTGGTCAGCATGAACAGCGGCCGCATCTCCGGGTTGATGCCGCTGACGAACAGGTGGTGCTGCCAGACGAAGAAGCTGAGCAGGGCCACGCCGATCATGCCGGCCCCGGCGACCCGGTAGCCGAAGAGCGGTTTGCGGCAGAACACCGGGATGATCTCCGACACGATGCCGAACCCGGGCAGGGCCAGGATGTAGACCTCGGGGTGCCCGAAGAACCAGAACAGGTTCTCGTACAGGTAGCTGCTGCCGCCGAGGGTGTTCACGAAGTTCGCGGTCTGCACGGTGCGGTCGAGGATCAGCAGGTACAGGCCGCCGACCAGGACCGGGGTGGCCAGCACCATCAGGAACGAGACGGTGACCATCGACCAGACGAACATCGGCAGCCGGCTCCACCGCATGCCGGGCGCCCGGTAGTTGATCACGGTCACGATGATGTTGAACCCGGCCAGGCAGATCGAGATCCCCATCAGGCCGAAGGCCACCGCGTAGGAGTCCATGCCCTCGGTGGCCTGCACGCTCAGCGGCGCGTACCCGGTCCAGCCGGTGGGGAACCCGCCGAGCAGCACGCTGGACAGCAGGATGATGAACGCCGCCGGGGTGAGCCAGAACGACAGCGCCTCCAGCCGCGGGAACGCCATCCGCTTGGAGCCGATCATCAGCGGCATCAGGAAGTTGCCGAACGGCCCGAGCACGACCGACGACATCAGCATCATCATCATCGTGCCGTGCTCGCCGACCACCATCAGGTAGGAGGAGGCGCTCATGATGTGGTAGGTCGGCGAGAGCAGCTCGGTCCGGATGGCCATGGCGAACAGGCCGGCCGTGCAGAAGTAGATGATCATCCCGACCAGGTACTGGATGCCGACCACCTTGTGGTCCAGCGAGTACCGGAAGTACCGGGCCACCCCGCCGAAGGCTTCCTCTTCTTCCTCCGCCACCGGGACCGGCTTGCCGAGGATCTGCCGGCCGAGGTCGTTGAACACGCCCAGCCCGGCCAGCCAGCCGACCGATGGCGATCACGTAGCCGAGCACGAGCGGGAAGTCGTTCATGTCCGACAGCGCGTTCCGGGCGTACCCGTAGGACAGGAAGTTGCCCAGCCAGTGCCCGATGAAGTAGCCGATGATGGCGCCGAGGATCCCGGTGTGCATGGCCGGCCGCATCCACCAGGGCCGGGCCAGGCGCGGGCCGACCGGCCCGGATCCCGCGGGCTCCTGCGCCTTCTCCGGCTCTATCTCGATGGACATCCGGTCACCTCTTCATCGCAGTGTCGGCCGGGGACGCAGTCCCGGCAGCCCGTGGCAGTTGCGCTCGCTGGGAGCTGATCGGCTGGTCATGGCGTCACCGGGTCTGACGGCGGGTAGTAGTAGCCGGCCGCGCCGGTGATGCCGAGCTTGACCAGGACCTTGCCCGAGCTGCGGGATCACCGTCGGGTCGTAGGTCAGGGCGTAGGGCGGCAGCGCGGCCAGCACGCCCTTGCCGCCGCTCGGTGCTCTGGTTGGCGGTGGCCCAGGCCTGGAAGGCCGACGCGGTGTGACCACCCGGCCGGAGTCGAACATGGCCCCGTGCCAGATCCCGCAGAGCTCGCTGCACCGGACGGTGAACCCGCCGAGTTGCTTCGGCGGTGGTGTAGGCGACGTTGTCCACGCCCGGGTTGGCGTCCGCCTTCACCCCGAGCTGGTAGGCCCAGAAGCTGTGGATCACGTCCAGCGAGGTGACGTGGAACGCGACCGGCCGGTTCACCGGCAGCACCAGCTGGGTGGTCTCCATCCCGCCGAACTGCGGGTAGCGGTAGGTGAACTGCCACTGCTGGCCGATGACCTGCACCTGCAGCAGGTTGCTGCCGGACGGCTTCCAGACCGGCGACGGGCCCTCGCCCGCGCCCGCGCCGGCCGGGACGATCAGCTCGACCGTGCCGAACACGAACGCGGCCAGCACGATCACCGCGGTGGCGCCGATCCAGGTGGCCTGGATGCCCGGTGTGCCCGAAGAGCGGCGGCCCGTCCTCGTCGTCACCGTCCCGGTGCCGCCAGTTGACCAGGGTGTAGCCGAAGTAGGTCCACACGAAGATCATCACCGGCGCGGCGGCCAGGGCCAGCACCGCGATGTCGAACTGCTGATGCTGGGCGGACGTCCGACATCCGGCCCGGCGGCAGGTGCGGGTACCAGAGGAACCAGATGAGCAGGTCGGCGACGAGGGCCAGCACGATCCAGATCAGGAAGATCCGCAGACCGTGGTTCGGCTCTGCCTGCCTCTGACCGCCGGGGGCCGCCGGGGCCTGGGACTCGGCCATCAGGCTGACACCTCCATGTTGCCCATCATGAAACCGAGCGTCTGCATCGGGCCGCCGTTGCCGTCCAGGAACCCGCCGCCGCAGGGGACGAAGCACTGCCAGCGGAACGTGCCCGTGGTCTTCGGGGTCATGAAGCTGAACTTCACCATCGAGTGCGGGCCCGAGGTGCAGGGCGACGTCGCCGCAGCCGTCTTTGTTGAACAGCGCGGTGTCAGGCGAGGCGATCGGGACGAACACGTGCAGGCTGGGGATGGCGAACGTATGGCCCGACGCTGCAGTTGGACCAGGAGTTGAGGACCGAGTACCGTGCGGGGCGGGCCCAGCGGCTGGCCGACGGTCTTGAACTGCTGCACGGTCATCCTGTTGCCGACCGTGCCCTGGACCTGGCTCCAGAAGTTGTTGCGCAGCGGGGTGCAGCCGTCGTAGCCCAGGATCGTCATGTTCACCCGGGTGTTCGTCGGGCACCTGGAACAGCGTGGTGTGCACCCAGGCCTTGGTCTTCGGGTCCTGGACGAAGTAGCTCACCCAGTCGGGCCTCGAGCTGACACCGTGTTCTGCGGGTCCTCCTGGAGGACCACGTTCACGACTCCCCCGGACGCCGTCGGGCGAGTAGTTCACCACTGCGAGGCTGCTGCCCAGGTAGTGGACGACGATGAAGACCGCACCGGCGACCACGGCGGCGAACGCCACCAGGAGGGTCACGATACGGGCCGGCAGAGACACCAGTCACCACCTCGCTTCTTCGCGGCGCCTCGCGCACACGACTGGGCCGGCCGCAATGTCCCAGAACTTGCGGGCCGGAGGTCTCGTCTGGTCCTGATCTTGCGATCGTTCGCGGTGCCTCGGCAACAGGCACTGGCCCTGAATGACGAAATTGTCATGATCCGGGCGTCTCGTCCGGGTAATTTTCTGCCTGGACGCTGCTGTCGATTACATTGAGTCTCGATCTCGAAACTGATTGTTACCGCTCAGGGCTCCTGCAACACCTCTGATCACAGAACGGGTGCTGCAATGGTTTGCTAACGCCCTCTAGGGTTGACCGCACCCCTCCGGGCGGTACATCCTCGGCTGAGGGGATCGTCCAGGCGGTGGCTCGCCACCGCGCCGCGCTGACGCGTCGCCCAGATAGCCCATGCAACGTAACCCACCTGCGAAGACGGCTCCCCTGCCGGGGGCGTATCCCACGGCGGCGCGGCTCCTCGTGGTCGATGACGAGCCGCAGATCCGCGAGTTCATCGCGCGCGCCCTGACGGCTGCCGGTTATGCAATCGATTTCGCCGGATCAGGCAAAGAAGGCCTAAGCCAGGCCACGGCCGGCGACTATGACCTGGTCATCCTGGACCTGGTGATGCCGGACATGGACGGGCGGGAGATCCTCGCCCGGCTCCGGCACGAGCGGCCCGACCAGGCCGTCCTGGTGCTCTCCTGCCTGGCCGACGTCACCACTAAGGTGGATTGCCTGGAACTGGGGGCCCAGGACTACCTGACCAAGCCGTTCTCCCTGGCCGAACTGCTGGCCCGGGTGCGGGTCAGGCTCCGCGACGACGGCCACCCGGTGAACGAGGTCCTCAGGGCAGGAGAGCTCGTGCTTGATTTCGGCCGGCTGGAAGCCAGCATCGGGCACGGCCCGGTGCCGCTCACCCGCCTGGAGTTCCTGCTGCTCCGTGAGCTGATGGAGCACGCCGGGCAGTCGGTGCCCAAAGGGCCAGCTGCTCGCCTCGGTGTGGGGGTACGACTTCGATCCCGGTTCCAACGTGGTCGACGTCTGCGTCCGCCGCCTTCGCTCGAAACTCGGTTTCGACCTGATCAAGACGGTGCGTGGTGAGGGATACCAGCTCACCGCGTAGCGGCGCCACGCCGCTGGCCGCCGCGCCACCGGCTCCGGCGCCACCGGCCCCAGGGTCGACGGGACGCCGCGCGCCGGCGGAACCGGGCCTGCACCCCGGCGAGACGGGCAGGTCCTGGCCCCGGGCCCCGCTCCCGGCGGGGCTGTGGCATTCGCTCCCGGCCGGGCTGGCCTTCACCCGGGACGCGAGCCGCCGCGCCAGCGCGCGGGCGGCCCGGGCACCGCGGCACCTTCAGCTGGCCGTGGCGGGTCGCCTGGGTCGACGTGGCGTGGGTCCTGTTCTCCGTGGTGAACCTGATCTTCATCCTGGTGTTCTCGCACTGGGAGACGATCCCGTTCCACTTCATCTGGATCAGCCTGACGCTGCTTTACGGGTTCCGGGTCTGGGCCACCCGGCCGACGCTGTGGGTCCTCGCCGTGGTCATGGTGACCACGTTCGCCGCGATCAGCTGGGACGTCTACGAGGGCGCCCAGTCGGTGGACGAACTCAACGAGGTCCCGCTGATGGCCATGATGTTCTGGCTGATGGTCTGGCACGCCCAGCGCCGGCTGGACGCGGACCACGAACGGGATCTGGTCAGCGACGAGAACGCGCGGCTGCTGGCCACCCAGCGCCGGTTCCTGCAGGACGCCTCGCACCAGCTGCGCACGCCCATCACCATCGCCCTCGGCCACGCCGAACTGCTGGCCCGGGAACTCACCGACCGGACCGAGCGGCGGGACATCGAGGTGGTGGTGGGCGAGCTGACCCGGCTGCGGCGGCTGGGCGAGCGGCTGCTGGTCATCGCCGCCTCCGAGGACCCCGACTTCCTCCGCCCGGAGCCGGTCGCCCTGGACCGGTTCACGATGGACGTCATCCGGCGCTGGCGGCCGACCGCGGACCGGCAGTGGCAGCTCGGCCGGCTGGACGCGGTCACCATCGGCGCCGACCGCGAACGGCTGGGCCTCGCCGTGGACGCGCTGCTGGAAAACGCCGTCCGGCACACCGGCTGCGGCGACACGATCCAGCTTTCGGTGCTGGTGAGCGGGCCGGACCTGCCGGTGCGTATGATCGTCGCGGATACCGGCCAGGGGATCGCGCCCAGCGAACTCGAGCACATCTTCGACCGTTTCCGGACCGGGTCGCCGCCCGGCGGAGCCGCCGCGGGCACCGGGTCCAAGGGCACCGGGCTGGGCCTGGCCCTGGTGCGGGCGGTGGCCCACGCGCACGGCGGCGACGTGCGGGTGCGCAGTACCCCCGGCGCGGGCAGCGAGTTCGAGATGGTCCTCCCCGCCCCGGCGGTCAGCACCGGCGCGATGTACCCGGCGCTGCCGCTGAGCTGGTCCGGAGGCCCCCCGGAGCCCGCGCCGGACCGGACCCTGAAGGACGACCCATGGCCGAGCAGGAACCGATGACCCAGGAACCAACGCGCACCCAGGCAGCACGAGCCGAGCGCTGACCGCCGGCCCGCGCGCCGCCCGGCGCCGGGCCGGCGCCGCGCGGCGGGCTGGTTCGGCGGGCTCAGCCGGGGCCGCAAGCTGGCTCTGACCTGGTCGGCCTCGGTGCTGGCGGTCGTGGTCGCGCTGCTCGCCATCGGCGCCACGTCCGGCGGGTCAGCCCAAGCACGCACCCGCCGCCCCGCGCCCAGGCGTTCACGCTGTCCGAACTCGGGCACCCGGGCCAGCACATCTCCCTGGCCCAGTACGCCGGCCACCCGCTGATCCTGAACTTCTTCGCGTCCTGGTGCGAGCCGTGCCAGCGGGAGACCCCGCTGATCGCCCGGTTCTACCGCAGCCACCGGCGCAGCGTCATCATCATCGGCATCGACGTGAACGACACCAGCTCGGCGGGCCTGGCCTTCGCCCGGAAAATGGGCGTGGCCTACCCGGTCGCGTCCGACCCGGCGCCGATGACCATGGCGCTCAACTACGGGGTGTCCGCGCTGCCGCAGACCTTCTTCCTCAACGCGCAGCACCGCATCGTCAAGCGGGTGATCCGGGCGGTGACCCTCGCCGACCTGCGCAGCGGAGTAGCCATCATGACCAAGCAGAGCGCACGGAGCTGAGCCGAGTGGACGCCCCGACCCGCACCGATCCGCCGTATGTGCCCATCCGGACCAACCGGTGGGCCCCGCACCAGAAGGCCCCGCGCTGGCTGCTGCTGGCCGGCGCGCTGATCGTGGTGGGCATCGTCCTGGTCGCCCTGGTGCACAAGCCCAGCCACACGCAGCAGGCCGGCGACCTCAAGGGCTTCCTGTCCGACGTGAACACCGACATCGAGTCCTGCTCGGGCGGCGTGGGCGAGTCGCTCAACGCCCTGCACCTGATCAACGCCGGGCGCGAATTCCGCCAAGAACGTCCAGGACACGATCAAGATCGCCCGGTACGGGGCGTACAACTGCTCACCCGCCAACAACGAGCAGCTCGACGACCTCACCCAGTACCAGGTGACCGAGTCGCTGGCCGGATTTCACCTGGACACGGCGGTCAACGACGTGATCACCTGGGCGTTCCCGTACGCCCAGCGGGTGCAGAACGACGTGGCCAACGAGCTGGGCAGCCGCAACGCCGCCAAGCGCCAGCAGTACGCGGCGGCGCTGCGGCGGGACACCAACGACCTGAACCGGCAGCGGGCCGCCATCGACAAGATCATCATGAAGGCGATCACCGCGACCGGGGCCAAGGCCAGCCCGCCGCACCTGGCCGGCTGACCGGGACCGGCCTGGACCGGGCCGGACCGGCCGAAGCGCGCGCTGGCCACCCGGCTGACTGAAATCAGGGCCGGAGGGAATCTGAGCAAGCATGGGCGGGCGCCACGGCAGCGGGAGGCTGACCCCTGCGCTGCTGGCCGGCGGCGCGGCGCTCGCGATCGCCCAGGGCGCCCCGGGCCTCACCGCGCTGGCCCCGGTCCGGCGGCTGTTCCCCCGGCTGGCGGGCGCCGGGCGGCCTGATCATGTGGCGCTGACCTTCGACGACGGCCCGGATCCGCGCTTCACCCCGCGGCTTCTGGCCACGCTGGACGCCCGCCGGGTGCACGCGACCTTCTTCCTGCTCGGCCCCATGGTGCAGGCCGCCCCCGGGCTCGCCGCCGAGATCGCGTCGGCCGGCCACGAGATCGCCGTGCACGGCTGGGAGCATCGCTACGCCACGGTGCGCGGGCCCGGGGCGCTGCACGACGACCTGGCCCGGGCCTGCGACACGATCGCGGCGGCGACCGGCGCCGTGCCCCGGCTGTACCGGCCGCCGTACGGGGTGCTCAGCGCCGGGGCCCTGATCGCCGCCCGCCGCCTGGAGCTGCGGCCGATCCTGTGGAGTTCCTGGGGACGGGAGTGGGCCCCGGGGGCCACGCCGGGATCAGTGCAGGCGACCCTGGCCAGCACCCTGGACGGCGGGGCGACGGTGCTGCTGCACGATTCCGAGGCCGCGGCCCCGGCGGGCACGGCGGCGGCGGCGCTGGGCGCGCTGCCCTGGCTGCTGGACGAGTGCGCCCGCCGCGGGCTGCGGGCGGGCCCGCTCGCCGGGCATCTGGCGGACGGTCCCCGGCCCGGTTGACCACCCCTGCCCGAGATGACCGCCGGGCTCACGAGATGACTCCGGGCTCAGGAGAAGTTAAAGCAGTCCTATGCGGGAAGTAAGGGGTGACACCGGGCTGAGGAATCCTCAGGGCATCTTCAGCTCACGTCCAGGCTCGTGGTGCTTACTGGAGGTTGCCTGAGAACGGCGGGCCACGAGCCGGCCGCTCATCGGGGCAACGACGCAACGTAGGCTGACTTCCGGGCAAAGGTGATACGGATGCAAGAAGGTCAGGACCGGAGTGGGGACCAGCCGCCGGAGTACCTGGGTGCGTGGTCGCCCATCCCGGCCGGGGACCAGCCGGACCGGCCCGCTGGTGACGAGCCGGCCGCCGCGGGGAGCCTGGCTGAGCAGGATGAGCCCGCCGCACCGGAAGGCACCTGGATAATCCCGGCCGCGGGTGATCAGCGGTCCGGCACCCAGGGACCGGACTCCGCCGGGCCCGTACCTCAGCAGCACGGACTTCAGGAGCACGGACTTCAGGGGCAGCAGGACCGTCCGGGAGCGGACCAGCCTGAGCACGGCCTGGCGGGCCTGGGCTTCGGCGGCCAGCCGGGCGCATGCCCAGGCCGGGCGCTGCCCAGCCGGGCGATGCCCAGCCGGGCTACGGTCAGGCTGGCGCCCCGCAGGGCGGATACCCCCAGGCCGGGCCCGGGCCCAGCCCGGGTACGGCCAGCCGGGACACAACCAGCCAACCGCCGCGTTCGGCCAGCCCGGGTACGGGCAGCCCGGATACGGGCCGCCCGTACGGGCAGCCCGTACGGGCAGCCCCAGTACGGGCCAGCCCCAGTACGGCCAGCCCCAGTACGGCCAGCCGGGGCCCGACCAGCCGACCGCCGCGTTCGGCCAGGCCGCGGCCTCGGGCGGCTACGGCCAGCCGGGTGAGCCCGGCCAGCCAGGCGGCTACGGCCAGCCCGGAGGTTACGGCCAGCCGGGCGGCTACGGCCAGCCCGGCGGCTACGGCCGCCAGGACCCCTGGGGCCCCCCGCCGGGCGGGTCCGGGAGCGGCTGGGGTTCGGGCGACGTCATCGGCTACGGCGGCCAGGGGCCGGAACCCCCACGGCGCCGCCGCGGCAGCCGGGCCCTGGTCTACGTGGTGGTGGCCGCGCTGGCCGCGGGCGTCGGGGCCGGCGCCGTGGTGGCGCTGAACCACAACTCCCAGTCCGGCAGCACCGTCTCCTCCCAGCAGATACCGTCGCCGAACCGCAACGCGGCCGGCAGCGCCAACACCACCAACATCAACGAGCAGTCGGTGGCCAACAAGGTCAAGCCGGGCATGGTGGACATCAACTCCACGCTCAAGTACGAGGACGGCGCGGCCGCCGGGACCGGCATGATCCTCTCCTCCAACGGCGTGGTGCTGACCAACAACCACGTGGTCGAGGGCTCGACGCACCTCACCGCGACGACCGTGGTGGCCGGGAAGAAGTACCAGGCCACGGTGCATCGGGGTGGACCCCACCGACGACGTGGCGCTGATCAAGCTGCAGGGCGCCTCCGGGCTGAAGACCGTGCAGGTCGGTGACTCGTCCAAGGTCAGCCTGGGCACCGGGGTCGTGGCCATCGGGAACGCCGGCGGCACCGGGGGCAGCCCCACCGTGACCAGCGGGACGATCACGGCGCTGGGCCGGACCATCACCGCCAGCGACTCAGGCAGCGGCCAGAACACCGAGACCCTGCACAACATGCTGCAGACCAACGCGCGCGATCGCGGAGGGCGACTCGGGCGGCGCGCTGGCCAACGCGGCCGGCCAGGTGATCGGCATGAACACCGCGGCGAACAGCCAGTCGCTGGGCGGGGCCGGGACCTCGCATGGGGTTCGCGATCCCCATCAACCGGGCGCTGTCCATCGCCAAGAAGATCGCCGCCGGGAACACCAGCGGCGGGATCCTGATCGGCCCGAAGGGCTTCATGGGCGTGGGCGTGGACGCGGTCACTGACGCCAGCGCCTGCCTGGCGCAGAGCGGCGTCCAGGCCGGCTACCAGGTGCCGACCCAGTCCGGGGCGCTGGTCTGCAACGTGTACCCGGGCACCCCGGCGTACAAGGCGGGCGTCCGGCCCGGTGACGTGATCACCGGGGTCAGCGGTCAGTCGGTGAGCACGGCCACCGGGCTGACCGGCGTGATGCTCAAGTACAAGCCGGGCGCCACGGTGTCGCTGACCTGGGTTGACGCGCACAAGCAGAGCCACACCTCGTCGCTGACGCTGATCGACGGGCCGGTGAAGTAGGGCGTTTAGCACTGCGCTACCGGGGCCGGGCCCCCGATCCAAGGACGATAACTGCTTGGATCGGGGCCCGGCCCCGGCGCGTTCTGGCTGCGACTGGTACGACGGCTCTAGCTGGGCTAGGTGGTCAGCCAGGTGCGGAGGCGGGTCTCTACTTCGGTGATCTGGGCGAGGGGGACGTGCTCGGCCGCGGGAGTGGGCGACTTCCGGGTCGCCGGGGCCGTAGTTGACCGCGGGCATCCCGAGTTCGGAGAAGCGGGCCACGTCGGTCCAGCCGAACTTGGCCCGCGGGGTGCCGCCCACCGCCGCGAGCAGGGTGGCGGCGGCGGGGTCGGCCAGTCCCGGGCGGGCCCCGGCGGCCCAGTCGGTGAAGGTCACGTCCCAGCCCGCGAAGATCTCCCGCACGTAGTCCTGGGCCTGCTCCACGGTGCGGTCCGGGGCGAAGCGGTGGTTCACGGTGACCACGCACTCGTCCGGGATGACGTTGCCCGCCACTCCCCCGCTGATATAGACCGCGTTCAGCCCTTCGTGGTACCTGCAGGCCCTCGACCTCCGGTTGCCGGGCCACGTAATTGCGCAGCACGTCCAGGATGGGTCCCGCCTGGTGGATGGCGTTAGTGCCATTCCAGGACCTGGCGCTGTGCGCGCGCTTGCCGGTCGCGCGGACCTCCGCCCGCATGGTTCCCTGGCAGCCGCCCTCGATGATCGCGCTGGTCGGCTCGAGCAGCACGGCCAGGTCGCCGTCCAGCAGTTCCGGGGAGTTGCGGGACAGCCGGAGCAGGCCGTTGCGCTCGGCTTCGACTTCCTCGCCGTCGTAGAACACGTAGGTCACGTCGCGGTTCGGCTCGGGCAGGGAGGCCGCCAGGCGGAGCTGGACCGCGACGCCGGACTTCATGTCGCAGCCGCCGCAGCCGTACAGCAGGTCGCCGTCGAGGCGGGCCGGGAGGTTATCGGCGATCGGCACGGTGTCGATGTGCCCGGCCAGCACCACCCGCTCCGGCCGGCCCAGCGTGGTCCGGGCGACCATGGCGTTGCCGTCCCGGAACAGCTCCAGGTGCGGGATGCGGCGCAGCGCGGCGTCGATCATGTTGGCCAGGCGTTCCTCATCACCGCTGACCGAGGGAATATCGACCAGGGCCGCGGTCAGCGCCGCCGGATCCTGGGAAAGGTCAAGGTCTAGGTCCACCCGGGGAGCCTAGCCGGACATGATGGCCACACCAGCCATGACAAGAGTCCGTCCATGATTACCGGGACCACCCACGCCGAACGGAGAGCTCATGTTCCACGTTGACTCGGAGGTCGGCCGGCTCCGCCAGGTCGTGCTGCACCGTCCCGAACTGGAGCTCAAGCGGCTCACCCCGGACAACGCCAGCGAGCTCCTGTTCGACGGCGTGCTGTGGGCCGAGCGGGCCCAGGCCGAGCACGACGAGTTCGCGGAGGCGCTGGTGGCCCGGGGCGTGGCCGTGCACTACTACGGGGACCTGCTGACCCAGACGCTGGAGATCTCCCAGGCCCGGGACTACATCATGGACCGGGTCTTCGACTCCCGGCTGAACGGGCCGCTGGCCTGCGCGGCGTTGCGGGCCGCGGTGGAGGGACTCCCGTCCCCGGTGCTGGCCCAGGCCCTGACCGGCGGGATCACCAAGCAGGAGATCCTGGAGCTGACCCCGGAGCCGAAGAGCATCGCGTTCCATTCGCTGGAGGCCGGCAGCTTCGTGCTCGCGCCGCTGCCCAACCTCCTCTACCAGCGGGACACCTCGTCCTGGATCTACGGCGGGGTCTCGGTGAACGCCATGGCCATGCCGGCCCGGATGCGCGAGACCGTCAACGACGAGGCCATCTACCGCTGGCACCCGATGTTCTCGGGCGGCGGCTTCGAGGTCTGGTACCACGGCGCGGACGCGGCCCCGGCCACCATCGAGGGCGGCGACATCCTGGTCATCGGCAACGGCGCGGTGCTGGCCGGGATGAGCGAGCGGACCACCCCGCAGGCGGTCGAACTGATCGCGCACCGGCTGTTCTCGGCCGGGGCGGCCCGCTGCCTGGTGGCCATCGACATGCCGAAGGCCCGGGCGTTCATGCACCTGGACACCGTGATGACCATGTGCGACTACGGCGTGTTCACCAAGTACATGAATCTGGGCATGCTGCCGTCGTACACGGTGGAGCCGGGGGCCAGCGCCCGCGAGCTCAAGGTCACCGACCATCCGCCGGAGGACATGCACACCGCGATCGCGGCCGCGCTCGGACCTGCCCAGCATCAAGGTGCTGACCGCCAGCCAGGACCCGGCGGCCGCGCAGCGTGAGCAGTGGGACGACGGCTGCAACGTGCTGGCCATCGAGCCCGGCGTGGTCGTCGCCTACGACCGCAACGTCACCACGAACGCCTACCTGGAGGAAAACGGCGTCGAGGTGGTGCCGGTGCCCGGCAGCGAGCTGGGCCGGGGCCGGGGCGGCCCGCGCTGCATGAGCTGCCCCATCGAGCGCGACGCCTGAAATTAGCTGACGGCCCGCTCTAGCAGGGCGGCCACGCTACTCGAACGACCTGGCGCCTGGTGGCTCGGCGCCCAGGTCGTGCTGGTAGTCGCCGACCCGCGTCTGGCGTGGCCGTCCAGGTCGCAGGACGGCGAACCGCGAGCCGGGCCCAGCAGTCACTCGCTGGCGTCCTCGACGTGGTCAAGCCCGGTCGGCCCAGCCCGACGCCCCCGGCCGGTCTGGTGAGCGGCGCCGCCCGGCCGCGTGCGTCAGCCCGTGGAGGACGCCCCGGACTTCAGCCGCCGTCCGCAGCCCAGGCCGGCAGCGCGGGACCCGCACGCCGTGGGCGGCCTCGGACCCCGATGCAGCGGTGATCGTGCTCGATCCGGTACCAGGTTCACGTCCTGAAGTCCATCAGTTGCGACACCGCTGGCGCACGGACCTGCGTGCCCGGCTCGGAGGGACAGCAGCTCCGTCTGCGCGCGGGTGTTGCCCGGCACATCGGCGGCCACCGGGCGCCAGCTCGGTCTGGTGGCTGTCCAGCAGCACCAGCTTGCGCCCCGACGCCCGGGCGGTTTCACGCGACGAAACCCGGTTGCGACGCGTCCAATGGCACTGCCGAGATTGAGCCTTTGCCCACTGACGGGCGGGTGGATGTGCGCCGCGTCGCCGGCCAGCGGCGTCCCACGGCAGGCGCGGTGAGCCGGTCGGCAACCGGGTGGCGTTCGCCGAAGCGGGCCGAGCCAGCGCGGCGAGCGCGCGCCGAGGTCGGTGCCAGCAGGGCCCGCAGCTGCTGCCGGAACGCCGCCAGCGGTACGTGCGCGACCGCGCGGTCCTCGGCGACCGCGGCGGGCACGCGACGCGGTACGCGCCCGTCCCCGAGGGGCATGAGGCCGAACAGGCGAGCTGGGTCTGGCGGACTTCCTCGTTGGCGGCCGCGATGGCCGCCGGATCCGCGGTGACCTACATCGTCGCCCAGAAGGGTCTCGACCGTGGCGGGCTCGCGCCGGGGAAGCCGATGCCGAGCAGCTCTGCGCACCGTGCTGCGGCCACCGTCGCAGGCCGACGAGGTACGCGCTCTGGGCAGCCGCGGTGCCCTCGGCCAGCTCGGCGCACCACCAGCCGGGCCGCGTCCTGGCTCAGCCCGGTGCAGCTCGCAGCGCGCCGGATTGAAGGGGTGATGCCCTTGGCGGGGTGTCCCAGCAGGCGGTCGGGTGATGTCTCTGCAGGGACCCGGGAGTACGGGATCGCGCGGGTCGAGACAGGTCCGGCGCGGTGCAGTTGAGCGCTCGGCGAGAGTGAACCGACGGTAGCCGGCGCTACTTGGCCGAGTCGCGAGGGACCGCTCCGGTCAGGCCACGCTGGTCCATGATGCTCGGAGGCTGCGCGCGTGCAGGCGCGCAGCGAGCAGGACGATCGCGGGTCGCGCGACCGCGTCCGGCTCCAGCACTAGCACGCGCGCCCCGTCCGCCGCAGACGTCGCGCGGCCAGCCACGAGCCGGTCGGGCGCCGGCCACGATCACGTCAGGCATGCGGGTCGCCCATTCACCGAGTTGAAATCGGCCAGCTGCGCCGCGCCGCCGGCGGCGCGCCGTCCCTGATCAGCGGGTCTGGTGCCCCGCGCCGACGGATCGGCGGCCACGACCGGGGGCTTGCCGCAAGCCCGGTCCGTGCGCTATACATCGATAAGTGGCAAGGAGCGGCCCTCCGGCCGTTAACGACCTTGCCTTGCGCGCGGAGACTTCCGGCTCCCGCTGCGCCGGCCCGGAATCCGCCTGAGCCGCATCATCCCGTTGGCGGCGCGCGCGGCGGTAGGCCCCGGCGGCCGCACCCGACGTGGCCGCGCGCTGCATGCCGTGGCCGGTGCTGGTGCCGATATGTCCCGATTAACCGAAATACTGGAATTGGAATACTTTTCGGTTCCGGCGAATTACCTTCCGGGCCCGCCTCGTGCATAGTGACACAGCCGGGAAAATGTGACCCTTGGCTTTCTGCCTGCTAATTGATCCGCTACGTTGACCAGCAGGGGGACTCATTCCTCCCGGGCAGCATAATCACAGGGGGCATATATGAAGATGGCGCGTGCTATTCCGGTTCTATCAGGCGGGCCGCGGCAGTGCTGGTGATGATGACTGCGCGCGCCGGCCCTGGCGAGCCCGGGCCGGGCCGGCCATTCGCGGAGCAGCGGTCACGCCAGGATCACCTCGATCCTGAAGTCCGGGGACACGATCACCGGCGTCCGGGGCTCGGGGGGCAGCGGTGTGGTGCTCACCGGCTCGACGACCACCAGTAGCGGCTCGCAGGCCGCGTTCCTGTTCCGCGGCCGCCTCGCGAGGGCGGCGGGAGCCACGGTCTCGGTGCTGCGGCCGCCTTTCCGCCAGGTCACCTCGTCCACCTTCTACGGCCCCAACACGCACCTGTTCAACCCCCGGGCGATCCCGCGCGGGGAAATCCGGGCGGTGGGCAGCTACGTCTCGTCGGCGGCCCCGCGGGCGTGCACGACCAGGGCATGATCTACCTCGGGCCGCTCAGCGGCCGGGGCGGCTCCTGGAGGTCCATCGACGTGCCCGCGTACGGCAGGCACGTCACCGGGCACGTCCGGGCCTGCCCGCGGTCCCGGCGCCGGTGCTTCGTGATGGACACCATCGCGCACAGCACGATGGGCAACCTGGTGGTGGGCAACTACGACCTGAAGCCGACCGTGCGCGGGGGCCTGGTGTCGGGCAACGCGTTCATCTACAACATCACCAAGCGCCAGTGGACCCTGCTCCAGATGCACGGCAGCCTGTCCACGAAGACCTCGCTGTACGGCATCTGGCAGGACGGCGGCCCGGGGAGCCCGCACTCACGCTGGCCGGCGGGTCCTCAGCCCGTGGTCTGCAGCGCGGGTTCCTGATCAACTACAACGAGCGGACCGGCGCCTTCGGCCAGGCTTTCTACGTCAACAACAACCGGCCCACCGCGATTACCCATTTCGACGGGATCACCGCCGTCCGGGGTGGGTTCAACCTGGTGGCGATTAGCAACGGCCATTCCCCGGCGCTGGTGAACATCCCGGTGCGGGGCCGGTCCTTCGGCCGGGCGCGGTGGTCTCCGGTCAACGTCGGCCGGGAGCGCGCTGTGCCCGTGCAGCGCCGTCACCGGGAACACCGTGTGGCGCAACCACATCATGGGGCTGTTCAGTCCCGAAGAGTTCCCCGGTACCGCACACCTACCTCGCCGCCGTCCGGGCGCGGTAGGCGGGCGGCCGGGCCTCCGGGAGCCCCGGAGGCCGGGGCCAGGCGAGGCCGCGGCCGAACCCTGCCGGACAGCGGACGTGACGCGAGCCTGGACCATGTGGCGCACAAGTCTGTCGGCGGTGCTATCGCGCCATCGACTCTCACACCTGCGGCTCCCGAAGAAGCAGAGCGCACCGCGCGTGAGCCCGGCCGCCGCCCGTCCGTCTATCTGACCCCCCGCGATCTGCGCCAGCTGGCCAGGGCGTGGGCGACCCAGAGCTGGCGGAACGTGCTGCGGGCCGGGCTGGAGGCCGTGGAGGAGGGCGGCGCCGACAGGGCCGTAGCCGGGGCCCGGGAGCGGCGCGGCCGGGCTGCAAGCCCAGGCAGATGCGGCCGCGGCCGCTGCCGAGCTGCGACCGCCGCCCGGGCTGTCAGAGGCGCGGGTAGTCGAGCTAGACGCTGACTAGGTCGCGCTGGCCTTGGGAGGCTGATCTTGCTAGGTGGAGTGAACCAGGTCTAGGCGCATGCCGTTGCAGCGTGATGCGCCGCTACCGCTGAGCCAGTCGGCGCGACACGGGTCTCAAACTTGGACAGTTAGTTGTCTTGAGGGGTTCGTGTTTAGGCGGGTAAGTTTGGCGCCATGACCGCTTCCCCAGACTCCGACCATCGCGGAGGAGTTGCGCGGTGCCGGCCTGCGGGTGACGGCCGCCCGCGTCGCGCTGCTCGAGACCGTCCGGGGCGGTGACCACCTCGGCGTCGAGGCGATCGCCTCCGGGGTGCGCGATCGCATCGGCCATGTCTCCCTGCAGGCCGTGTACGACGCCCTCCACGCGCTCACCGCGGCGGGACTCGTGCGCCGCATCGAACCGGCCGGCAGCCCGGCCCGGTTCGAGGGACGCGTCGGGGACAACCACCACCACGTCGTGTGCCGGTCGTGCGGTGTCGTCGCTGACGTCAACTGCGCGGTCGGCGAGGCGCCCTGCCTGACCGCGTCCGACGACCACGGCTTCTCGATCGACGAGGCCGAGGTCATCTACTGGGGCCTGTGCCCCGACTGTTCCACCGCCCGCAGTTCCTGAGCATCGTCATCCGCCTGATCCGGAAGGATTCCCATGACCGAGAACCATGATCCAGTAGTCGTCGAAGACGCGACCCCCGAGGCCGGGGCGACGGAGAGCGTGGGATGCCCGGTCGTGCACGGCCTGACCCACCCCACCATGGGTGACGCCAACCATGAGTGGTGGCCGAACAAGCTCAACCTGAAGATCCTGGCCAAGAACCCCGCCGTGGCCAACCCCCTCGGCGAGGAGTTCAACTACGCCGAGGCGTTCAAGACCCTCGACCTCGCGGCCGTGAAGCGGGACATCGCGGAGGTGCTGACCACCTCGCAGGACTGGTGGCCGGCTGACTTCGGCAACTACGGCCCGCTCATGATCCGGATGGCGTGGCACAGCGCGGGCACCTACCGCATCAGCGACGGCCGCGGCGGCGCGGGCGCCGGCCAGCAGCGCTTCGCGCCGCTCAACAGCTGGCCGGACAACGTCAGCCTGGACAAGGCCCGCCGGCTGCTGTGGCCGGTCAAGAAGAAGTACGGCCAGAAGCTCTCGTGGGCCGACCTCATCGTCCTCACCGGCAACGTCGCCCTGGAGTCGATGGGCTTCCAGACCTTCGGCTTCGGCGGCGGCCGCGCGGACGTCTGGGAGCCGGACGAAGACGTCTACTGGGGTCCCGAGACCACCTGGCTCGACGACGAGCGCTACACCGGCGACCGGGAGCTCCAGGAGCCCCTCGGCGCGGTCCAGATGGGTCTCATCTACGTCAACCCGGAAGGCCCGAACGGCAACCCGGACCCGCTCGCCGCGGCCCGCGACATCCGCGAGACGTTCCGCCGGATGGCGATGAACGACGAGGAGACGGTCGCCCTGATCGCGGGCGGTCACACGTTCGGCAAGACCCACGGCGCGGGCCCGGCGGACAACGTCGGCCCCGACCCCGAGGCGGCCCCGCTCGAGCAGCAGGGCTTCGGCTGGAAGAGCACCTACGGCACCGGCAAGGGCGGCGACACCATCACCAGCGGCCTCGAGGTGACCTGGACCGCCACCCCGACCCGCTGGGACAACAGCTTCCTCGAGACCCTGTACGGCTACGAGTGGGAGCTGACCAAGAGCCCCGCCGACGCGTACCAGTGGAAGCCGAAGGACGGCGCCGGCGCGGGTACCGTCCCGGACGCTCACGACCCGTCCAAGAGCCACCCCCCGACGATGCTGACGACCGACCTCGCGCTCCGCGCGGACCCGGTCTACGAGCAGATCACGCGGCGCTTCCTCGCGAACCCCGACGAGTTCGCGGACGCCTTCGCCCGGGCCTGGTTCAAGCTGACCCACCGCGACATGGGCCCGGTCGTGCGCTACCTCGGCCCGGAGGTCCCGGCCGAGACGCTGCTGTGGCAGGACCCGCATCCCCGCGGTGACGCACGAGCTCATCGGCGAGGAGGACATCGCCTTCCTCAAGGGCCAGGTCCTCGACTCGGGCCTGACGGTGTCCCAGCTCGTGTCCACCGCGTGGGCGGCGGCCTCGTCCTTCCGGGGCAGCGACAAGCGCGGCGGCGCCAACGGCGGGCGCATCCGCCTGGAGCCGCAGAGCGGGTGGGAGGTCAACGACCCCGACCAGCTGGCCACGGTGCTGCGCACCCTGGAGGGGATCCAGCAGGCCTTCAACGCCGCTCAGCACGGGCGGCACGCAGGTCTCGCTCGCCGACCTGATCGTGCTGGCCGGCGGCGCGGCCGTCGAGCAGGCCGCCCAGGACGCCGGCTTCGACGTCGAGGTGCCCTTCACGCCGGGCCGCGCGGACGCGTCGCAGGAGCAGACCGACGTGGAGTCGTTCGCCGCGCTCGAGCCGACCGCCGACGGGTTCCGCAACTACCTCGGGAAGGGCAACCGGCTGCCGGCCGAGTACCTGCTGCTCGACCGGGCGAACCTGCTGACCCTGAGCGCCCCCGAGATGACGGTCCTGGTCGGCGGCCTCCGCGTCCTGGGCGCGAACTACCAGCAGTCGCCGCTCGGCGTCTTCACCGCCACCCCCGGGTCCCTGACCAACGACTTCTTCGTCAACCTGCTCGACATGGGCACGACGTGGCAGCCCGTGTCCGGAAACGGGGACGCGAACACGTTCGAGGGCCGCGACGCCGGACTCGGGCGAGGTCAAGTGGACCGGCAGCCGCGCCGACCTCGTCTTCGGGTCGAACTCCGAACTGCGTGCGCTCGCGGAGGTCTACGCGAGCGATGACGCGAAGGAGAAGTTCGTGAACGACTTCGTCGCGGCGTGGGACAAGGTCATGAACCTCGACCGGTTCGACCGCGCCTGATCCTGACGTCCAGGCCTGCGCCGGGCCGGCCTGGACGTCCCGGTGTTTGATGTAGTCATGGCACGGGAACGCCGCCTCAGCCGGGCAGAGGCCAGAGTGGCTGTCCTGGACTGCGGCGTCCTGGCCATCGCGTGCCTGGTCACGTACGGGCTGGCGACGTACCTCCTGTCCCGCATTCATTCAGAGTCCAGGACCGATGACATGCTCGGCGGCCTGTGGGCCGTGATCGCCACGGTGTTCGTGTGCCGTCTCAGCTACGACCAGAGCACCACCGCGGCGGTCTCCCGCGTGGCCGCGACCTCGGTGAGCTTCGTACTCTGCCTGATTCTACCTGATCTTCCTGCCGTTCCACCCCTGGGCGCTGGCGGTACTGATCGGAGCCAGCGCACTCGTGGCCATGCTGATCGGGCGGCCCGGCGACGCAATCACGGCCGGGATCACCACGGCAGTCGTCATGGTCGTGGCGGGCGTGAGCCCGCACGACGCCTGGCAGCAGCCGATCTCCGCTTCGCTGACACCGTCATCGGCGTCGCCGTCGGCGTCGCGGCCGCCTGGGCCGGGCTGCGGGTGATCCGCCGGGCAGCCTGGCGGGCAGGGCAACCTGGCGGGGCCGGCCGCGGGCCTCAGCGGCGGGCGGACAGGTGCTTGGCGCCGTCGTGCAGGGCGGCCAGGATGACCGCGACCGAGGGGCGGCGGACGCTGGCGGTCCGGGCCACCGCGTAGACGTCGCGGGCCGCGTCCGAGCCGGGCAGTTCGCGCACCACGACCCGGCCCTCGCCCGCGGCCAGGGCCAGGCGCGGCACGGCCGCCACCCCGATCCCGCGGGACACCAGGGACAGGATGGTGCCCAGGCCCTCGAACTCCCAGGGCATGGCGGGCGCCCCGCCCGCGGCGGCCAGCAGCCGGTCCACGGCCACCCGCGACGGCTCGCCCGCCGGGGCCGCCATCCACCGGCTGGTCTCGCTGAGCCGGCCCAGGTCCACCGGCTCGGCCGGGTCCGCCAGCGGGTGCCCGCGCGGCACGACGAGGACCAGCGGGTCGCGGACCAGCGGGTAGAACTGCAGCACGCCCGCCCCGGTGCTGGTGAGCCGGCCGGTCCAGTCGTCGACCAGGGCGACCTCGACCTCACCCGAGCGGACCGAGCTCAGTCCCTCATCCCGCTGGGTCTGCCGGAGCAGCAGGGTCAGCCGCGGGTGCGCCCGCAGGCTGCGGGCCAGCGCGGGCGCGAAGGCCGCCGCGGCGGTGGGGAAGGCGGCGACCGAGACCCGGCCGGTGGGCTCGCGCTCCTGCGCGGACAGGTCGGCCTCGGCCTCTTCCACCTGGGCCAGGATGCGTTCGGCGTGGGCGGCGAGCCGGACGCCCGCATCGGTGAGCTCGGCGGACCGCGCGGTCCGGTCGAGCAGGATCACGCCCGCCTCGCGTTCCAGGGCGGCCAGCTGCTGGGACACCGCGGAGGGCGTGTATCCCAGGGCGGCCGCCGTAGCCGCGATCGTCCCCCGGCCCGCGAATTCCTTCAGCAACCGCAGCCGATGCAAATCCAGCATAAGTTCAACTTACCCTCAACAACAGATATAGAAGCTTGTCCTAATGCATAAGTGCAGGCATGCTGGTCAGAGCGGTCGGAAGTTCACGCGAATACCTGATCGCTCGCAGCCCACTTAGTGGCGCAGTGCGGCGCCTCATGCCTTGCGAATAGGCGCCCTGATCCCCAATCTAGGAGTCGAGAGCCATGTCCATGGCTGGCGCAGCCATGCCATCCGCCCTGCCCGCACAACCCTCCGGCACCCTCGCCGCGCCGCCGCCCGCCAGCCCCAAGGTCACGACCGCGCCGGCTGCTCCCGTCTCCGCTCCGGTGGCTCCCTTCCCCAGCCCGGTGACCCCGTCCCGGCTGACCCGTCCCGGCTGACCCTGGCGCCCATTCCGGTCTCCGCCACCCTGGCCGCGAACGAGGCCCTGGCCCGCAAGCGCCAGGCCGGCGAGACCGTGCTGCCGCTGGCGTTCGGCGAGGCCGGGCTGCCCGCTCATCCCCTGCTGACCAGGGCGCTGGCCGAGGCGAGCGCCGGCAACACCTACGGCCCGGTGGCCGGGCTGCCGGAGCTGCGGGAGGCCGCGGCCGGGTACTGGACCCGGCGCGGCACGCCCACCGGCGCCGGCCAGCGTGGTCTGCGGCCCGGGCAGCAAGGCACTGCTGTTCGGGCTGCTGCTGGCCATCGGCGCGGACGTCGCCGTGCCGCAGCCCAGCTGGGTCAGCTACGCCGCGCAGGCCAGCATGCTCGGGGTAGCGCCGCACTTCGTGCCGGTGCCGCCGGGCGAGGGGGGTGTCTGCGACGCCGCGGGCCTGGCGGCCACCGTGGCCGCGGCGCAGCAGGCGGGCCGCCGGATCGGCGCCGTGGTGCTGACCCTGCCGGACAACCCCACCGGCAGGCTGGCCCGCCCGGCCAGCGTGCACGCCCTCTGCCAGGTGGCCGCCGAGCACGACCTGATCATCATCGCCGACGAGATCTACCGGGACCTGGTGCACGACCCCGACCAGCCCTTCGCCAGCCCGGTGCTGTTCGCGCCGGAGCGGACGGTGGTCACGACCGCGCTCAGCAAGAGCCTGGCCCTGGGCGGCTGGCGGATCGGCGTGGCCCGGCTGCCCGGCAGCCCGATCGGGCTGGCCCTGCGGGACCGGCTGGTCGGGATCGGCAGCGAGATATGGTCCGCCCCGTCGCTGCCGATCCAGCAGGCCGCGGCCCTCGCCTTCGATGAGCCGCCCGAGCTTCTCGAACGAATATCCCGCAGCCGGGCCCTGCACGCGGAGGTGGCCGCGGGCGTGGCCGACCGGTTCGCGGCGGCCGGGCTGCTCGTCCGCGCGCCGCAGGCCGCGTTCTACCTCTATCCCGACTTCGCGCCGTGGCGCGAGCACCTGCGCGCCACCCGGGGCATCAGCAACGGCGCCGATCTGGCCACGCACCTGCTGCACTGCTACGGGATGGGGGTGCTGCCCGCGAGCGCGTTCGGGGAGGAGCCGGAGGCTCTGCGGATGCGGGTGGCCACCGCGATGCTCTACGGCGAGACCGACGCGCAGCGGGAGCGGGCGCTGCTGTCCGATGACCCGGTCACGCTGCCCTGGATCGCGGCCGCGCTGGACCGGGTCGGGGACGTGCTGGCCGACCTGGCGCCGCCCGCGGGCGGCTAGGCCGGGGCGACCTGGATGCTCCCGTCCCGGCCGCGCGGACGACCTCGTAGACTGGCGGCCGTCCGGTACCCGTGAAGTGTCCGCGGCGGTGCGCCGGCATGCGCGGGCCGGCCGGTCCTGGGCCCGCGGCCCCGGCTCAGGACGGGCGTGCTTGCGGCAGAGTTGCGGGCTCCGGCGGGAGCCCGTCGCCGGAGGAGCGGCCGCGGATGCGCCGGCCAGCCACGGGGCGGCGTACACGCGCGGCCCAGCGGGCGTCCAGGCGCCGCGCGGACAGCCAGTCCATGCCGCCGAGCGGCCGGGCCTGGTCCAGCGGCGGCCACGGCTCGCGCCAGTCCTCCTCCACGGGGACGCCCATGACCTCGCAGGCCCGCAGGGCCACCCGGCGGTGACCTTCGGAGGTGAGGTGCAGCCGGTCGGCACTCCAGGCGCGCGGGTCGCGCAGCACGTTCATCGACCACAGGTCCACCAGCTGGCACTCGTGCCGGTCGGCGATGGCCCGCAGGTGCATGTTGAACGCCGCGACCTTGCCCCGGATCAGCCGGAGCACCGGGAACCGGGGATCGAAGCCGGTGAACATGAGCACCGGGCAGCCCGCCTGCAGCAGGGTACGGATCACCTCGTCGAACGACTCGGCCAGCGCGTCAGGGTCCGCGCCCGGCCGGAGCATGTCGTTGCCGCCCGCGGCGATGCTGACCAGGTCCGGCCGGAACGCGATGGCCTGCGGGACCTGCTCGTCCGCGACCTGGCCCAGGGTCTTCCCGCGCACGGCCAGGTTGGCGTAGCACAGGCCCGGCTGGACGCTCGGCGAGGTGCTCCGCGAAGCGGTCCGCCCAGCCCCGGTAGCCGCCGCCCACCGCGGTCGCATCGTCGAGCCCTTCGGTGAAACTGTCCCCGAGCGCAACATAGGAGCGAATCTCCATGGTCACGTGCCCTCCTACTCCTCACCACCCATTGTGCGCCGTGACCCGCGATGTTCCCCGTCCGCGCCCCTTCTTGCGAGTAGGCGAGCGGCAGCTAAGCCCGGGTCCGCCCCTCCTCCAGGACGGCCGGGCGGCCAGGCTGGACAGCGGGGGAAGGATCGTCGGCTTGGCTGGTACCGGCCCACCCGAACGCGAACAACATGATCCCCAGGGCGACGAAGCCATATTCGAAGCTCCCCTCGGCTGAATTGATCAAAGAAGCCACGAAGAAGGGCAGCAGGATCGCGCACATCTGCGGTCGACGACGCATCCGCCAGACGGCGATCACCATCAAGGTGCCCAGCAGCAGCACGCCGATCAGGCCGAAGTCGAAGAGAACGCTGACCCAGAGCGCGTTCGGCAGCAGGGTGCCGGACGGGAACCTGGCCGGAAAATAAGTATCGTCCGCAGCGGGTCCTGCGCCGGTGAGGATCCAGCCGTTCTCCTTCGCCTCTGCAATGACGACCTTCGTGCTCGCGAAGACGGGTGTTGTGACCCGCCCGGCCGTCCGTCTTCGGCATATTCGATGCCAGAGAGCAGACGGCCAACTGCCTTCTCGGCCGTGTTGTGACTGTCCAGATACGGGCGGGGCCTGGCTGTGTGCACGAACAGCACCGCAGCAGGGAGGAAGACGGCCAGGACAAGAGACCATCACGACCCGGCTCCGTCTCGTGCCAGTCAGCACGTAGTAGAGAGGAAAGGTCGCCGCTAGGACCAGCACGCAGGTAGGCGAAGCGGTAAGAACCATCGCCAGCTGCAGCCAGCCCCAAGCCCAACATGAGCGGCGCCGGATGGCGAGAAGCACCACAAGCGGGATCACCGGCGCCCAGGCCGAAGGCTCGCTCAGCAGTGCCCTGCATCCGCAGCACGCCGTGCGACTCGCTTACCAGCAGCAGGTGATGGGTGAGGCGGCTGGCCAGCCAGGAGAGCACGCCGATCCAGAGCGCCACAATGGCTGCTCGCCAGATGACCCTCACAAAAACACGTTCCTCGAAGAACAAGGACGGCGAACGATACATACGGCCAGGTACGTAAGTCACGAAAGTAGACGCCTTGAGTGTCGTAGGAGTGCGCGGTTCCAAACGATGAAGGCCACGACCCGAAGACCAGGTAGGCGCAAACGATAAGCGCCAGAGCCGCGGCACTCAGGATGATCCGGTGAATCGCCGCGACTGGGACCGGCTGCCGGCAAAAGGACGAAGCTCGCGAAAGCTGAGGAGCGCCAGGCCGGCCCATTCAACATATGCGTGATCCCGGCCGACTCCTAGCGTCAGGAACGAGAGGACGAACAGCCAGGTGGCCGCCTCCTGCGCGCCCGGGCCGACGGATGCTTTCCAGCGCCGCGGTGCCATCTCCATCTCTGCCTCATTTCACGGTGTCAGGAATTTGACTCGACGACGCGGGCCTCGCTGGACCTGGCCGGGCCTGGGGAGACGACCGGCAGCCGGCGCAGCCACCAGAGCATCAGGGCGAGCGCGATCCCATAGGCGACCGTCGAGGAAATTGCTGCCCCCATCACGCCGATGACGGGCAGCAGGACGATGAGGAGGACGACCAGGAAGACGGCTGCGGGGCCTTGCGACCAGGCCACGGCGGCCAGCTGATTCCCGCCCCGCAGCAGGTCACCTACGACTTGCCCGCAAGCTGCGAAAATGGCTCCTGGTATCAGCATCCAGAGCAGCGGCACCGCGCCCCGGTAGCCTGCCCCGAAGAGCAGCGGGACCATCCAGTAGGCGACCGCGCCCAGCGGCAGGAGTATCGCGGAGGCTATGGCCGCGCTTCCGATGACGGCGAGGAACTGCAGGCGGCGAGTGGCCGCCGTGACCACCTGGAGTGCGGCCAGCCGGGGGAAGGCGACGTTCCCGATGGCCGAGACGAGCGGCATGGGCAGCAGCGTGAGCGAGACTGCGATCGCGTACCGGCCAAGGTCGGCCGGAGGAACGGTCTGCGACAGCACGAGCTGGCCAAGCTGGGCGTTGAACGTCGTGGGGGCCAGCGCGGCCAGCTGGGTCAGGCCGTAGGAGGCCAGCGGGCCAACGAGCGCAGCCTCGGATGCTCCTGGCGCGAGCCCGCTGAACCGGCAGCAGCAGTACGCGTACCCGGCCTGGAGCAGCAGTGTCACCGCCAGCACAGTCAGGGCGGAATGAAGGGTGAGCAATCGAAGCGCCCACAGCCCGGTAATCGCCGTGAGGCTGAGCAGGGGCTGGCTCACCCGCACCACGTTCCACCGGTGCAGGTCCCGTGCCTGGAGCGAAGAGACATAGCCGGTTCCGGCCAGCGCGGCCATGGCCGCGCCACAGGCGATCCGGTAGCCCGCGGCCACCCCGGAGCTGCCGTGCGCGAGAAGGGGCGCGAACAGCACACCGGCGACGAGCACCAGCGCGCCCGTCACCAGCATGAAGGATCGCGAGGTGGCAACGTACTGACGGGCACACCCTGGATCACGGGCCACGTAGAAGCACAGTGCGGCGGGCTGACCGCACTGGCCGATAATCAGGGCTACGTCGAGCCAGGCCGTGATGGCGGCGTACTCGCCGCGCGCAGTCGGGCCGAGCGTCCGGGCCAGAAGGACGCCGCCGAGGCCGAGCGCGCCGAACAACGCCATATTGAATCCGGCGGTGCTGGCCACGGTCCGGCCGACGCCCGGCCATCTGAGCATCGTGGCGAAACCCTGCCACCGGATCCGTGCGGCGGGCACGGTCACCCCTGCCCCTCCTCCGCCTGGCTGGTCTCTCTGCCAATCGGCTGCCGGTGACGGCGGAGGCGCCGCCACCGGCAGCCACCGACCGCTTGGACTCAGCGGGGTGCGGTCGGGGTCTTCGAGGGAGCGAACATCACCGGAACCCGCGCGATGCCGGCCGCCACGTGGTTGATGTACAGGCAGCCGCCGATGGTCAGGCCGACGGCAGCGACGAGCACGGCCAGTGCCACCAGGACGAAGCGCGGAACCGGCCGCCGGATCGCCAGAACGTTGGACATCGTCCTTGCCTCCATTTCCGGGACAACGCAGTGGGCGTGCGCTCAGTGGACGCGAGGGTGACCCTCTCCTACTGGGGCGCGGCGGGTGTCACGGTGAAGGGGTAGCGCCTGGCGAAGGCCGAGATCGCGTCCTGCCTGATCGCAGCCCAGAGCTGGCGGCTGATGACGCGGTCGAGCAACACCTGCCCGGCCCTCATATGCACCGGCGCGGTGACGTAGTCAGTCGAGCCGGTCAGGTCGCGGACTTCCTTGGCCAGGTGCTCGATCTCGGAATTGGTGAAGTTACTGTCCACGGTCAGCATGCTGATCAGCGCATGGAGCACGCGGTACATGGTCAGTGGGTTGGTCAGCAGGTGCTGGAACTCGATCTTGCGGATCACGGCGCGCATGAGGCTCTGCTGGCGCAGTACCCGGCCTTCCTGGGTCAGGGACGTCTGCCGCGCGTAAGCCAGGGCCTGGACCCCATTCAGGTGATTAACCCCGATATGGAATACATGCCCGAAACTGCTCGTCGCGTCAGGCAAAGTGACATTTACCCCACCCATGGCGTTGACGACCCGGTCCACATGAGCGAAATCGATCCGGGCATAGTGGTTGATCTGCACATGGGTCAGGTTCTCGACCGTCCGGACCAGCAGCGTGGGCCCGCCGAACTTCAGCGCGTTCTGGATCGTCCGTCCGGCCATGCCCGGGAACCCGGACCATGGACTGCGGCGGGATGGATATCACGCCGCCCGAATATCCCTCGGCGTCGACGTGGAGCAGCATGATCAGTCCACTGGTGGAGTTCTCGGGTACCGTCATCGCGCCGGTCGGGCCGATCCCGTTGCCGGTAATGAGCACAGTCATCGCGCCGCCGTACTCCGAGGAGCCACCAGCTGCCGCGTCGAGCTTGGTGAAGCTCACCGGGATCCGCTGGATGCTGCTGGCCAGGTGGTTGACGTAGGCGTAACCGCCGACCGCGACCGCGCCGATCAGCACCACGAAAGCGGACACCGTCACGAGAGCGATACGCAGGCCACGCCGCCTCCGCCTGGGAGGCTGCTCCTGCTCCAGGCCTGCTCCCTGGCCCGCGCCGATGGCTATCCCGTCGTCCGGAGTATTCCGGCCGGACATATCGGACATCGCTCCTTGTCCCCCTTTTTATGGCCACGCACTATGGCCGCCCCTCCAGCAGGCACAGTCACCCGATACTTTCCGGACTGAGTCGCCATCCGGGATTAGCGACACTGACCTACTACCCACGGTAAGCGTAAAAATACAAGGAGTAATGTATCCCACGCTCTGGGTCGGCGGCCAGCCTGGATAGGACCGGCAGGTCGCTGACACGATTAGGGGGATTCGTGAGCGACGAGGCGATGAGAACCGATTCGCCCAGCCTTCGGATTGGGCGGACTCTGGTCAATCAGAGGCGATCTCTTTCGCGTCAGCGATGGCTCCGCGTGGCCTTCGAGTGTACTTATGATGCAGCTTCCTGGATTTGCGGGCTGCTGGCTGCGGCCTGGATGACTCGCGACCTGGCCGGGATACCGTTCACGCCATTCACGCTCGGCAGGAACATCGCCGTGATCTGCCTCCTGTCGGCCGCGGCGGGCCTGCTCGCGGGGCTGTACCGCGGCCGGTACCAGCGGGGCAGCCTGGACGAGGTCATGGGCGTCGGCATGGCCGCCTGCGTGATGGCACTCTTCCTGGCGGTGATCAGTCCCAGGCTGATCAGTGGGCAGCACGCGGCCCTCCAGGCCGTGGCGGGGAGCACCATGTTCGCCTTGCTCGCGATGCTCGGAGCCCGGTACATGCTGTTCGCCGTCCGCCAGCACGGCCGCCGGTCAGTGACGGCCACCGTGAACGTCATCGTCTTCGGCGCCGGTGAGGCGGGCTCGATGCTGGTCTGGCGGCTGAAGCGCGAGCCCCACTCCGCGTACCGCCCGGTCGCCATCCTCGATGACGATCCGGCCAAGCGGCGGCTGCGCATTCAGGGCATCCAGGTCCTCGGCGACCGGACCCGGATGGCCGAGGTGGCCGCCAGCACGGGGGCCACGGTGCTGGTCATCGCCATCGCGCGAGCCAGCGGGACGGCGATCAGGGACCTCACCGCCCAGGCGGAGAGCTGCGGGCTGATCCCCAAGGTGGTCCCGTCGGTCACCGAATTGCTCACCGGGAGCGCACGCATCGAGGGCGTGCGTGACCCGAGAATCACCGACCTGCTTGGCCGCCGGCCGGTGCAGACCGACGTGGCCGCGGTCGCCGGGCACTTCACGGGCAAGCGCATCCTGGTCACCGGGGCCGGGGGATCGATCGGCTCGGAACTGTGCCGGCAGCTGCACCGTTTCGGCCCGGCTGAGCTGCTCATGCTCGACCGGGACGAATCGGCGCTGCACGCGATCCAGCTGGCGCTGCACGGCCGCGCCCTGCTGGACTCGGACGAGACCATCCTGGCCGACATTCGTGACCCGCACCGGATCAGGGAGGTATTCGAGCAGTTCCGCCCGCAGATCGTCTTCCACGCCGCGGCCCTCAAGCATCTTCCGCTGCTGGAGCGTTACCCGGCTGAGGCGGTGAAGAGCAACGTCTTCGGGACCCGCAACGTGCTGGAGGCCGCGGCCGGCTGCGGGGTCGAGTCCTTCGTCAACATCTCCACGGACAAGGCCGCAGACCCGGTGAGCGTCCTCGGGTACTCCAAGCGGATCGCCGAACGGCTCACCGCGCACATGGCCGGCCGGGCGGCCGGCTGCTACCTGAGCGTCCGCTTCGGCAACGTGCTGGGCAGCCGGGGCTCCGTGCTCACCGCCCTGTCCGCCCAGGTCGCCGCGGGCGGCCCGGTCACCGTGACCCATCCCGAGGTGACCCGCTACTTCATGACCGTGGACGAGGCCGTCCAGCTCGTCCTGCAGGCGGCCGTGATCGGGACCAGCGGCGAGGTCCTGGTGCTCGACATGGGCGAGCCGGTGCGCATCGCCGACATCGCCCGGAGGCTGGCCGCCGGGGCACCGCACCCGGTGGACATCGTCTTCACCGGCCTGCGGCCGGGCGAGAAACTGGCCGAGGACCTGCTCGGGCGGGGTGAGGTGGACAACCGGCCGCATCATCCGCTGATCCGTCACGCTCAGGTGACGCAGCTGCCGCCGGAGCGGCTCAGCTGCCTGGACCTGATGGCCGATCCGGGTGAGGTACGCGAGGTGCTGGCCAAATGCGCGGATGACTGGAACTCCGGCGACGTGGGGTCACCGCTCCCCCGCCAGCCGGTCCGCGGGTAGCCCCCAGCAGAGCCCGGCCAGGCGGCCCATCAGCTCGTTCAGCAGCGCCGCCGTGTTCGCGTAGGCCTGCGGCGGGCCGCCCATCGGGTCGGCCACGTCGTCCGCCGGGGAGTCCCCAAGCAAGGCCACGCGTTCCCGGCCTTCGTGCACCCGGGCCAGCCAGTCTGCCATCGGCTCGCCCGGCCTCCTCGGCCCGGTCTCCAAGCCGCGTCGGAGCAGTTCCTTCAGCGTGAACGCGCGCGGCCAGATTTCCGGTGCGATGACGACCGCGTGACGGACATGCGCGCGCGACATGCCCAGCACCAGGTCAGCCCCAGCTAAGATCCGCCGCCGTCACCCGGTGGCTCCGGTGCCCCGAGACGTCAAGGCCGTAGCCGGCCAGCGCGGAGACAGCCTCGGGC
>CAVUKT010000046.1:0-105385 GCA_963742055.1 uncultured Actinomycetes bacterium
TCGAGCCGGCCGACAGCACGCCAGCCACCCACCAGGGGCGGCCGCCGCCGCCTGAGCATCTGGCACTGGCACAGGCAACCGGCCGTCCGCCGGCCTCGTGCGGGGGCCGCGCGGCGGCCGTCTTCGTCGGCAGTTACCGTAGGCCGGTGGACACTCTGGGCGAAGACCTGGTTTTGCTGGCCATCGAGCCGGACCGCGGGACGATCGCGGCCCGCAACCGCCTTCCCTACGGGCTACGGGGCTCGGAGCTGGTCCGGCTGGCCGCGAGCGGGCGGGCCGGATCACCAGCGACCGGGTCGTGGTGCTGGACGGCGGGCCGACCGGCGACAACAAATCGACGCGGCCCTGGCCAACCTGACCGGGGCCCGGCGGCCGCCCCGGCCCAAGACGCGGGTCGGCCACCGGGGTCACAGATTGTGGACACCTACCTGGCCCGGCTGGCCGCCGCGGGGCGATCGATGCGGACCCGCGCACACTTCTCGGGTTCATCCCGGCCCTCCGCTGGCGGGTCGCCGACACCGCCCGGCTGCGGACGCCCGGGCCCGGCTGGACGCGATCGCGCGTGCTACCGGCCCGGTAAACACGGCGCAGGCGGCCTTCGCCGGGTTGGCCAGCGCCAGCGGGCTGGGCGCCGTGCTGGACCCAGGGATGGCCAACCGGCACCTGCGCAAGCGACTCGAGCAAATCGCCAAGGGCGAGCTGACGCGGGACGCCGGCGCGGCACCAGGCAGCGCAAGCGACTCGGGCGTGGACGCGGCGGCGCGAGCCGCGACCAGCGCCGCCACGGACGCCGCGACCAGCGCCGCTACGACGCTGCGACGCAGGCGGCCACCCAGGCCGCCACCCAGCGGCCGTGTCGGCCGCGGTTCACGCCGCACACCACGCGGCTTCCGACGCTGGAGCGCACGGCGGCGGCCACGGGCGGGGGAGGCTGGCGGCCACCACGGTGACCCGAGGGGCCGGGGAGTTCTGCGGCCCGTCTGACCGCAGACGTGCCCAGAACCAGGCCATACGCACCTCCCCCACCAGCCGCCGCGCAGTCCCGCCGGTCAGCGCCGCCCAGGCCGCCGCGGGCAGCCCGGCGGCCCGCAGCCCGTCCAGCAACTGGGTCACGGTCAGCCCGGTGTTGGGCGCGTCCGAGCCGAACAGCACCTTGCCCGCCAGCGCGGTCAACTGCGCGGCGGCCGGCGGACCGGCTGGTGGAGCACCGGGGTGAGGTCGGCGTAGACGTCCGTGCCCGGCCACCAGCCGCAGCGCGGCCTCCGCGCCGGGTGCCCGCAGTGCGCGATGATCACCCGGGCGCCGGGATGGCGGCGGGCCACCTCCGCCACGGGCTCCAGTTCGGCCCGGCCGTCTGCCCGTCGGCCGCGTGTCCGGCGTGCAGCACGACCGGCAGCGCCACCTCGGCCGCGTACGCCCAGACTGGGTCGAGGCGCGGGTCGTCGCGGCGAAGTCACCCACCGAGCAGTGCAGCTTCAGCACCCGCAGGCCCAGGTCCTCCACCGCGCTGCGCAGCACGGTGACCGGCTGGTCGTCGCCGGGATGGACGGTGCACCCGGCGATCACCCGGACCGGGCCGCCGCGCCGCGCGGCGGCCAGGCTGGCCATGGCCTTGTTCAGGTCCTCAGCCGAACCGGCCGGCGCGCGTAGGGCAGCGACCACACCTCGCTGACCCCTTCGGCGGCGAGCCGGTCGCACACCTCCCCGGGGTCCGCGGGTACGCAAACCCGCCGCTGTCGATTCCGGAGAATCGAAGAACCCGCGGATCGCCGCCTGCAGCCGGGCCGGCAGGAGATGGACATGCGCGTCAACCACATCACTGGCCACCGGATCACTAGGCACGAGTCCGGTTTACCTGGTCCGCCGAAGGCGGTTGACACCCGGGTGCTGGCCGGGCAACACTCACGGAAACAGCTAGTGTGGAAAGTCGTTCTCGGCTGATGAAACCCCGTGGTAAGGAAACCAGTGGAGATCCCGTGGCGCGCACCGTCATAACCAAGGGCCTCGTGTTCGACGGCACGGGGACGCCAGCCAGTGCCGGCCGAGGTGACCCTGGACGACGACCGGGTGGTCTCGGTCACCCCCGGCTGGTCACACCACGGGCGAGAGACTACGGCACCGGCCGGGTGATCGACGCGACCGGCTGCACCGTGATGCCCGGCCTGATCGAGTCGCACGGCCACCTCACCTTCCCCTCGGCGGTCGGGCACATCGACCCCAGCTTCAACCCGCCGCTGGACGTCAGCTTCTTCCACCACATCCAGGGGATGGACGCCGAACTGGCCCGGGCCGAGCGGAACGCGAAAATCCTGCTCGACGCGGGCTTCACCTCGGTCTGACTCGGCGGGCTCGCTGCTGCCGATGCCGACCGAGGTGATCCTGCGCGACAAGATCAGGGCGGGCGTGGTACCCGGCCCGCGGATGCTGGCGGCCAGCATGGAGCGGGACAACCACCCGGTCCGCCCGGACGGCCACGTGGAGCCGGAGTGGCAGGGCCCGGACGCGTGCCGCGCGTTCGTCCGCGAGCAGGCCGCGATGGGCTTCGACGCCGTCAAGTTCCTGCTCTCCAACGACGACGTGTTCATCCCGGGCGGCTCGCAGATCACCCAGTACACCCAGGAGGAAGCCAGCGCCGCAGGTGAGCAGGCCCGGGAGTCCGGGGTCTGGCTCAACTGCCACGCCCAGTCCGCGGAGTCGGTCAAGGTCGCGGTGCGCGCCGGGTTCCGGTCCATCTACCACTGCACGTACGCCGACTCCGAAGCCCTCGACCTGCTGGAGTCGGTCAAGGACGAGGTGTTCGTGTCGCCCGCCCCCGGCATCATCTACGCCAACGTCTACGAGGGCGCCGAGTACGGCATCGACCGGGCCCAGGCCGAGAAGATGGGCTCGGTCGCGGCGCTGGAGGGCGATGGCCGCCGTCTACCCGGAGATCCGCAAGCGCGGTATCCGCGCGCTGCCCGGCGGCGACTACGGCTTCCCGAACAACCCCATCGGCCGCAACGCCCGCGACCTCGAACTGTTCGTGGACGTGCTGGGCTACCAGCCGCTCGAGGCGCTGACCGCGGCCACCAAGTACGGCGGCCAGCTGATGGGCATGGGCGACGAGCTGGGCCTGCTCGCCCCGGGGTATCTCGCGGACATCCTCGTGGTGGCCGGGCAACCCGGCCGACGACGTCCGGATCCTGCAGGACCCGGCGAACCTGCGCTACATCATCCAGGGCGGCCAGTTCCATAAGGAACCCGCCCGCCCATGACCGTCACCGTCCACCGGGACGTGGTCTACTCCCGCGCTGCCCGGCTACCGCCCGCTGTCCCTGGACCTGTACGTCCCGCCCGGGCCGGCCCGGGCGCTGTGCCTGTACCTGCACGGCGGCGGCTGGCGGGTGGGCAGCCGGGCCGACGGCCCGGGCCCGGCCCGGGACTGGACCCCGTCGTTCTTCGAGCGGGTCGCCGCGATGGGCCTGGCCATGGCCAGCCTGGACTACCGGCTGAGCGGTGAGGCCCGCTGGCCCGCGCAGCTGGAGGACGTCGAGGCGGCCGCGACATTCCTTTCTCTCCAACGAAAACCACTCGGCGTACCCACCCCCCGCACGGTGGCCTGGGGCGTGTCGGCCGGGGGGCAGCTGGCCGCCATGCACGCTCTCTGCTCGCCGGACGCGGGCCTGGACGCGGTCGTCTGCTGGTACCCCCCGACCGACCTGGACGCCCTGGCCGGTGACTGCGACGAGGCCGGGGGCCACGGCGAGCGGGGCCCGCAGGCCCGGGAATCCCAGCTCCTCGGCGCCCCGGTGGGCGAGCACCCGGACCTGGCCGCCGCGGCCAGCCCGGTGCGCTTCGCCCATTCCCATGCGCCCCCGTTCCTGTTCCTGCACGGCACCGCGGACACCCTGGTCCCGCCCCGGCAGAGCCAGCGCCTGGCCGACGCGCTGACCGCGGCCGGGGCGCAGGCCACGGTCGAGCTGGTGGACGGGGCCGGCCACATGTTCCCGCGAGCTGGACGAGCCCGCGACGACGAAGCTGATCGAGCGTTCCGTGGACTTCCTGTGCGCCACGATCACGTAGGAATCAACGTGGCCGATCTGGCCCGGGCCGAGGCCTGGTACCCGGGGCCTTCGGCCTGCAGCGGGAGTTCGCGACCCGTATCGACGCCGTGGACCTGGACATCGTGATGCTGCGGGACGCCGAGCACGGGCACCGGGTCGAACTGCTGCACCGGCCCGGGTCCGGCCCCGGGCTGCGCGCCGCGAACCCGGCCGAGGCCGCGCTGACCCAGGGGTTCGGGCACCTCGCCTTCGGCGTGGCCAGTCTGGACGAGGTCCACGGCCGGGCTGCTCGGCCTCGGCGCCCGGGAGGTGATGGCCCCGCAGCCCTCTCCTGAGCCGGGGGTGCGGATGTCGTTCCTGGCCGACCCCGAGGGCAACCTGATGGAGCTCGTGGAGCGCGGGTGAATCCCATGACCCGGGTCGCGGTCGTCACCGGCGGCGCAGGCGCCATCGGCGCCAGCATCGCCGAGGCCCTGGGCAAATCCGGCCACACCGCCCTCACCCTCGACCGGGCGGGCGACCCCCCGGTTGACCTGTCCGACGAGCACCAGGTCCGCGCGGCGGCGGCCGCGTCCTCGACCAGCACGGCCGCTGCGACGTCCTGGTCCACGCGGCGGCCGCGTTCGACCGGGCCGACCTGGCCGAGGTGGACCTGGTCACCTGGCGGCGGGTCCAGGCCGTGAACGTGGAGTCCGCGTTGCTGCTGGCCCAGGCGTTCGTGCCGGGCATGGCGGCCCGCGGGTTCGGCCGGATCATCTTCGTGGTGTCCGACACCATCTGGTCACCGCCGCGCGGGGACATGCTGCCCTACGTGACCAGTAAGGGCGCCCTGGTCGCGCTGGCCAGGACGCTGGCCGTGGGGCACGGCGCCGACGGCATCGCGGTGACCTGCGTCGCGCCCGGGCTGACCGCTACCCCCGCGGCGCGCCAGGGCCTGCCGTCGGCCGCCTTCGACGACGTGCGGGCCCGCCAGGCGCTGCCGCGCACCCTGGTACCCGGGGACGTCGCCGCCACCGTGTGCTTCCTGGCCTCGGACGGCGCCAGTGCCCTCACCGGCCAGACCCTGTGCGTTGACGGCGGTCTGGTTATGCGCTGACCTGGGCTCGTTCTCGGTTAGCGCCGGTTCTCGGTTAGCGCCGGTTCAGGCACCCCGGTGCGCCACCCAGATACGAGCAGAACACCCCGTCCGGATCCCAGGTGGCCCGCACCTCGCCCAGCCGCCGGTAAGCCTGGTCCGAGACGAACCGGTCGTGCCGGCGCTGGAAGTCGGTGTCGCCCAGGTACACCCCGCACCCCACCCCGGCCAGCTCCCGGGTCCGGGAGTGCACCCAGTCCGCGTACCGCTCGTCGTCCGCCTCGCCGGTGTAGATCACGTACGTGGCCAGGTACACGTTGGCCTCGACTGAGAACGCCATGTCGGGCAGCGCCCGGGCGGCGCCCAGCCGTACCAGATAGAGAACGAGTGCTCGGTGGGCAACTCACCCCAGATCCGCTCGAGCCGGGGCGCCAACGCCGCGGCCGGCGCGTCCGACCAGGTGCAGTCCACCACATAACGATGACCGGGAGGATTCTGGGCGCTTTGCGCGGTGTTCTCGTCCGCGATCGACGTCAGCCCGCGCACGTGCCCCAGGCGTCCCCCGCCAGCGGGCAGGCGTCGAACGCCGCCAGTCGCTTTCCGATCTGCCCCGTGTCGTCTCCCACCACGGTCGTGTGCAGCAACAGCACGGGACCCGGGGGACGCACCACACCAGCATCCAACGGGACGTCGGGGAGCCGCGTAGCGGCGACCACCGGCTCCACAGTGACATGCAGCCCCGGCAGGATCTCGTGCAGCCAGGCCAGCAGCGGGCCCGCCGCCTCCAGCGGGAACGTCCAGGTGTCCTGCATCATGACCGGCGGCTGCGGATGGGTGCGCAGGTAGAACCTGGTGACCAGGGCCGGGAAGCCGGGCCCGGCGCCGCGCGCGGCCCAGTACAGGTCGGCGTTCTATCGGCGTCGGCGTGCACCCGGCGGCCGCCCGCGGTGACCGCGTCGATGCCCACCACGTTCTCGCAGGCCCAGCCCCAGGACCGGCTGTTCCAGCCCTGGCCGCCCTGGAGCAGGTAGCCGCCCAGGCCGACCGATTCGCAGTGCCCGCCGGGGAACGCGCGCCCCCGGGCGGCCAGGTAGGGAGCCAGCTCGGTGCCACCCCGGACGGCCGGGCGGACCGCGGCGATCCCGGTCTCCGGGTCGTAGCGGATGTCCCGCAACCCGCCCAGGTCGATCAGCAGCGCGTCGTCCCGGACGCTCCACGCGGCCCAGGAGTGCCCCCCGGACCGCACCGAGACCGGCGCGCCCCGGGCCTTTGCCAGCCGCACCCCGGCCACGATGTCGTCGTCGGTCTCGGCCAGCAGCACAGCGGCGGGGAAACGGTCCGGGCGTCGCCCGTTGAACACGCGGCCCGTCCGGGCGTCCTCGTATCCGGGGTCGCCCACGCTCCACCAAACGACCCGTGAAGGGGGCGTCCCTCAGCCAACGGCCGCCGCACCCCCGTCCACCGGGATGTTGGCCCCGCTGACGTGCGCGGCCTCGTCGGAGGCCAGGAACAGCACGGCGTGGGCCACGTCCTGCGGGTGGCCGACCCGGCCCAGCGGGATCCGGGCCAGCTCGCTGGCGAACGGGCCGCCGGTGTCGGCCAGCAGCGGCGCGGTCTGCGGGGTCGCCGTCATGGCCGGGCTCACGGCGTTGACCCGGATGCCGTGCGGGCCGCCCTCCGTGACCAGCTGGTAGGTCAGGGCCAGCACGCCACCCTTGGCCGCGCCGTGGGCGTTCTGCGGCATGAAGTACGCCCCCCGCGTGGCCGTGATGGAGGCGATGTTCACGATCGAGCCCCCGCCCCGGGCCACCAGGTGCGGCCACACCGCCCGGGTCACGAAGAACACGATGTCCAGCTCGTGGCGGATGGTGAACGACCAGTCCCCGGCAGACAGCTCGGTGATCGGGCCGAAGCGGATCGCCGAGGCGTTGTTGACCAGGATGTCCACGCCGCCGTAAGCGGCCGCGGCCTCGGCCACCCAGGCGTTCGCGCCCGCCTCGGAGGCCAGGTCAACCGGGGCCATCGCGGTCATCTCGCCGCCCGCCTCGCGGACCAGGCGCACGGTCTCGGCGGAGCCTTCGTGGTTCAGGTCGCAGCCGACCACCGCCGCGCCCTCCCGGGCCAGCACCAGTGCGGTGGCCCGGCCGATCCCGCCCGCCGTCCCGGTGACCAGTGCGACTTCGCCAGCGAGCCGTGCCACGACGCCTGTTGCCCCCTAGTCCCCGACATTGGGGCTAGTCCTTGACATTCAGCCAGTGGAACGAGATTTTATTAGGCGAGAACACTCGCGCGCAAGGGAGGGCCAGTGGACGTTGGCCTGGCCATGACGGCCCGCAACCACCCGGACCAGATGCGGCCGCTCACCGAGATCTACCGCGAGGTACTCGACGAGGCGGTGCTGGGCGAGCAGCTCGGCTTCCGCAGCTGGTGGCTGGCCGAGCATCACTTCGCCGAGGACCAGCACAACCCGTCCCAGTTCCCGCTGCTGGCCGCGGCGGCCGCCCGGACGTCAGTGATCCGGCTGGGCCCGTACGTGCTGCTGCTGCCGCTGCATAACCCGCTCCGGGTGGCCGAGGACGCGGCCAGCGTGGACATCCTGTCCGGCGGCCGGCTGGAGCTGGTCATCGGCGCCGGGCCGATGCCGGGTGAGTGCGCGGTGTTCGGGCTCGACCCGAAGGAGTCGTTCGGGCGCACCTACGAGGCGCTCGACGTGATCGGGAAGTGCTTCACCGAGGACGAGTTCAGCCACGAGGGCAAGTACTTCACGTTCCGCGACGTCCGGATGACCACCAAACCGGTGCAACAGCCCGGGCCCCGCATCTACCTGGCCGCGCTCGGCCCGCAGAGCCTGACCCGGGCCGGTGAGCGCGGCTACAGCCTCGGCTCGATGGTGCACACCCCGCTGTACCCGCGGTACCTAGAGGCGCAGGCCGCGGCGGAGCGGACCCGCGCCGACTTCCGGATGCTGTCCGGGCCGCTGGCCGTGCACGTCGCGGACACCCCGGACCAGGCCTGGGACGAGGCAGAACGCGGGCTGCACTGGTGGGTCGAGTTCTACCGGCGCCGGGGCATGCAGATGCCGCTGGCCCCGGTGGGCGAGTTGCGCCACGACCCGAAGGCGGCTATCTACGGCGTGCCGTTCGCGGTGGGCACGCCCGGGCAGGTCATCGAGAAGCTCAGCGCCTACCGGGATCTGCCGATGGATGAGATGGCCATCCAGTTCCACCATCCGGGCATGGATCCGCGGGCGGTGGCGGCCAGCATGCGGCTGTTCGCCGCCGAGCTGATGCCGGAGATCCGGACCTGGGGAAGATTAGTGTCCGGCCTGCACCACATCGGCTACTGGACCGACGACCTGGACGCGGCCATGGCCCAGGCCACCCGGCTGCTCGGCGTCGGGCGGTTTCAGCTGCTCAAGCACGTCAACCTGGGCGACTTCCGGTTCCGCGGCGAGCCGGCCACGCTGGATCACAGCGCGGCGTTCGCGTCGTGGGGGCCGGTGCTGCTGGAACTGGACCAAGTGCACGATGTCCAGCCGCCTGCGCTGCGCGAGGCCCTCGGCGTGCGGCCGGGCACCATCAGCCACGTGGCCTGGACCACCGGCGATCTCGGCGCGGAACGGGAGCATCTGGCCGCGGCGGGCTGCGGGCTGCTGACCACGTCCGCAGGCGGTGCGGTGGCCGACTGGTTTTCCGGCGGCTCCCTGTTCGGGCACCCCGTGGAGATCCACCAGCCGGTGCAACCGGTGCTCGACTTCTGGCAGTCGGTCAGGGACGGGGCTTTCGCAGCACTGACTTTTATGACCCACCGGAACACGTTCCTCATGCTGATCACCCCGGTCGCCGGATCAGTGAACGGCACCACCGCCTTCCCGATGGCCGCGCACACCGCCTCGCGCCCGGCGTCCTGCGCCGCGCGCGTCCCGCCCGCCGAGCTGAGCAGCCCGCGGCAGGCGTCGGCCAGGCTGTCGTAGCGCCAGACGCACACGACCTCGCCGCTCGCCTCGACCCGCAGCCCCGCGGCGGCCAGCCCGGCCTCGAGGCCGCCGGGCGCCGACAGCGAGTAGGGCGCGTGCGCGGCCTGCCGTTGCGGCGGGCTGAGCGCGGACATGGCCTCGTGCACGGCGGTAGATTCCGCGCGCTCCGGCCCGGCGAACGTGCTCGCCGCCACGAGGCCGCCCGGCTGGCAGACCCGGGCGGCCTCACGGAGGGCCGCCAGCGGGTCGCCCGCGAACTGGAAGGCGTTCACTCCGGTGACCGCGCCGAAAAAATCGTTAGGGAAAGGAAGTTCTTGCAGATCGCCGAGCCACAGCTCGGCGTCGGGGACGCGGCCGCGGGCGGCGGTCAGCAGGCCGGGGCTGACGTCCAGCCCGGTCACGGTGGCGCCGCGGGCGGCGGCCAGCTCCAGCAGCAGGCCGCTGCCGCAGCCCGCGTCGAGCAGGCGGGTCCCGGCGGTCACCGAGGTCGCGGCGAGTACCGCCTCGAACAGCGGCCTGGTGTGCGGCTCGGCGAACCGGGCCCACCCGGCGGGATCGCTGCCCCAGAGTTGCTGCTGGACCCGGGCGGCCCCGGTCAGCGGGCCCTGGCGCCACCTCATGCCGCGTCCCCGGGCGGCAGATCCCCCGGCGCGATGTTCTGGTTCAGCCGGAAGACATTGTCCGGGTCGTAGACGGCCTTGACCGCCCGCAACCGCTGCTCCGTGGCACCGGACGCAGTCCCCGCGGCCGCGGGTTCGTCCCGGTCCATGAAGTTCACGTGATGCGCGGGAGCCGTGGTCAGGCTGCGGCGCGCGCGGTCAGGGGGCGGCGGCGCAGGCCCGGGTTCGCCAGGGCTGGGGGCTGGTAGGCCTGGTCCAGGGTGCCGACGTCGGTGCCGGGCGGGACGATCTCGTCGATGCGGTCGAGGACGTCGTCGGTGAGGGTGACGTCCAGGCCGGCGAGCAGGCCGTCGAGGTGGTCCATGGTGCGGACGCCGATCAGTGCGCTGGTGACGCCGGGGTGGGCGATGGTGAACGCCATCGCGAGGTGGGTCATGGGCAGTCCTGCCTCGGCGGCGAGCGGGAATGAGCTTTTCGACCACGTCGAGGCGGCGCTCGTCGTTGAGATGCTGGACAGGCCGGCGCGCCGCAGGTCGTTGCCCTGGTTCTTGCGGACGCGGCCAGTGAGCAGTCCCTGGCCGAGCGGGCCCCAGACCAGGGTGCCCATGCCGAAGCGCTGGGTGGCGGGCAGGATCTCGCGTTCGATGCCGCGGTTGAGGATGGAGTAGGCCGGCTGCTCGGTGTGAAATCGCGCGAGGCCGCGCCGCTCGGCGACCCACTGGGCCTCGACGATGCCGGAGGCGGGGGTCTGCGACGCGCCGATCGCGCGGACCTTGCCGCTGCGGATCAGGTCGGTCAGCGCGGACAGGGTTTCCTCGATGTCGGTGCGGGGATCGGGGCGGTGAAGCTGGTAGAGATCGATGTGGTCGGTCCGCAGGCGGCGCAGCGAGTTCTCCACGGCGGTGACGATCCAGCGCCGTGAGGCGCCCTGGTGGTTGGGGTCCTGCCCGGTCGGGCGGCTGAACTTGGTGGCGAGCACGACGTCGTCGCGGCGCCCTTCCAGGGCCTTGCCGACGACGTCCTCGGAGTCGCCGTAGGCGTCGGCGGTGTCGACGAAGTTGATGCCGGCGTCCAGCGCCTTGTGGATGATGCGGGCCGAGTCCTCGGGGGCATTGCCCATGGAGGTGGCGAACATCAGGGTGCCCAGGGCGTAGGGGCTGACCTGGATGCCGGTCCGGCCGAGGGTGCGGTACTGCATGGGTTCACTCCCTGGGTGGTCGGCACCGGGCGGATGCCGTACGCTGCGCTAAGCGGAAAGCTATTCCGGAACTATACGGAAGGCTTTTCCGGTTACGCAAGCGGGGGTGATGTGGTGTCTCAGGACAGGACGCAGGCCGGAGTCTCGTCGCCCGGCCCCGCAAAGCCGGGCGCCGGCGAACCGGCGCCGCGGCGGCGCGCCGACGCGCGACGCAACGTCGATGCGTTGATCGAGGCCGCGAGGACCGTCTTCGCCACCTCCGGCGTGGACGCACCGGCGAAGGAGATCACCGACCTGGCCGGCGTCGGAGTCGGCACGCTGTACCGGCACTTCCCGCAGCGCTCTGACCTGGTCAAAGCCGTGGTGGAGAGCGGAATCGACGCCGTCGCCGACGCGGGCCCGGCCCTGCTGGCCAGGCACGAGCCGGCGGAAGCGCTCATCAAGTGGATCCACCGGTTCACCGAACTGCTCGCGACCAAACGCGGACTCGCCTCAGCGCTGCACTCAGGCGATCCGGCCTTCTCGGGGCTGCCCGGCTACTTCCTGCAGCGGCTCGGCCCCACCCTCGCGGCGCTGCTCGACGCCGCAGTAGCCGGCGGCGCGGTTCGCGATGACATCAGCGCCGAGGATCTCCTGCACGCCATCACTCAGCTCTGCCAGCCGGTACCCGGGCGAGGACCCGAACACAACCAGCGCATCGTCGCCGTCCTTCTCGACGGCCTGCGCTGCGGCGCCACGCAACGGCCCCCCGCGCGCTGACTTCGGCCACGCTGCGCTTCGGCGAAGCGCGAGCACATCCAACTGCGGCCTGGGGGGTTCAGGCGATTAGCAGGCGAAGGCCAAGCTCTGCCGCCTCGAGGTCGACGAGGTCCCGGTTACGTTCAGCCCACCGACCGGATGCGAGGTCATCACGGAGGCTGTGCACGACCCGCTGCTCGGCGTCCGGTCCAACCTTGGTCCAGACGGATATTCCGCGACGTACATGATCGTCCAGGTAGGCCTCGGGCCGGCGCCAGTAGGCCTCGAAGAAGCCGTCAGCGCAGTCCCACGGGATGAGCACCGGCTCCATCCGGGCTCCGATCGCGCAGGCCTGCTCGGTCAGCGAAGGCCTGCCGGCCAGGAGGTCAGCGACCTCGGGCAGGTAGTCGCGAGTAAGCCAGAACCGACGACGCCATGCGGTGTCACTGCCGTCGAACGTGAACACCACCACGCGCCGGGCCACGCGCCGCATCTCGCGCAGGCCCGCGATCGGGTCCTGCCAGTGATGAACGGTGGAAAAAGCCATCGCGGCGTCGAAGGACTGGTCCTCGAACGGAAGGTTCTCCGCGACGGCAGCCACGCACGGCGCTGTACCTGCGGGACGCTGCGCGCGCATGAGCGCCGACGGTTCCACCGCGGTCACGTCACGGCCGGGGGGCTCGTAGGAGCCGGTGCCAGCCCCGACATTCACTACCGTCCGCGCATCGCCGAGCGCAGCCCAGACCCGTGCGGCGATCCGCGGCTCGGTGCGCCGCGTCACGGTGTAAGTGGCTCCGATGGCGTCATACAACTGCGCACTGGGCATGTCGCTGCCTCCCTGGCTTCCGGGTACCTCCGCCACGCAGGTCGCTGCACTTCCATTTCGGCCGATTAGAACACGCGTACCAGGCCCATCGCCACGTAGCAGGCGAGCATGGCCGCGCCGGGCAGCAGCGAGGGGCGGGCGGGCCAGCCACTGCCAGCCGGCGGCCCGGCCCAGGAGCTCTAGGGTGGCCTGCATGGCCGTGGTGTTCGCTCTGCTCGCTGCGTTGTCTAACGCGGCCAGTGTCAGCACCCAGCACATGGCCAGCACGGCGGGTCCACGCCGGTCGTCGGGCTGGCGGCTGGTCCGGTACCTGTTCCACAATCCGCTGTGGCTTTTCGGCTGGGTAGCCCTGGCCGGAGCGTTCCTGTTCCAGGCGCTCGCCCTGCACGATGGCCTGGTTTCGGTCGTGCAGCCGCTCCTGGTCACCGAGCTCGTGTTCGCGCTCGCGCTCCGCCAGTTCTGGATTCACCAGTCCATCCGCCCGATCACCTGGTTTGCCGCCGCCTTGACCTGCGCTGGCCTGGCCGTGTTCATCGTCGCCGGGGAACCTGAAGGCGGCCATCCCACCCCGACGAGTCAGCACTGGCTCGTGGCCGCAGTGACCTGCGGGGCCGGCGCCGCTGTCCTGGCCGCCGCGGCGCAACGAGGATCCCCGGGCCGGCGTGCGGCCCTGTACGCCGCGGCGGCTGCGGTCATCTGGGCGCTCGAGGCGACGATCATCAAGGCCGCCACGGACACGCTCAGCCAGTTCGGCGTGGCCGGAATGTTCACGCGCTGGCCCGTGTACGCCCTGGCCGTGGGGGGTGCGGCAGGCACCTTCCTGCAGCAAGTGGCACTTCACGTCGGGCCGCTGCGGGTCTCCCAGCCGTTCTTGGTGATCGTCGATCCGATCGTCAGTATCGCCCTGAGCGTGTGGCTGTTCGACGAGCGTTTCAAACCTGACGCCGCGGTCCTGGCCCTGGCCGCGATCGCCTTCGCCGTGATGTGTGCCGGAGTCGTCTTCCTGACCCAGACCGCTCCGGCGACGATGAAACCCGATGGCGTTGAATGAGGACCCCTGCGGCGTGAGGAGGCCGGATGCCGCTGAATGATTTCCCGCGTTATCCGCTGATGTTCGGGCCGAGCCCGGTGCACCGGCTGGATCGGCTGTCGGAGCATCTGGGCGGAGCAACGATCTGGGCGAAGCGGGAGGACTGCAACTCCGGGCTGGCCTACGGCGGCAACAAGGTCCGCAAGCTGGAGTACCTGGTGCCAGACGCGCTGGCGCAGGGAGCGGACACGCTGGTGTCGATCGGCGGGGTGCAGTCCAACCACACCCGGCAGGTGGCCGCGGTCGCGGCCCGGCTCGGCCTCAAGGCCGTGCTGGTCCAGGAAAGCTGGGTGGACTGGCCCGACCCGCTCAACGACCGGGTCGGCAACATACTGCTGTCGCGGATCATGGGCGCCGACGTGCGGCTGGTCGAGGCGGAGTTCGGGATCGGCGTCAAATCCAGCTGGGAGCAGGCGCTGGATGATGTCCGCGCCGCCGGGGGGACCCCGTACCCCATCCCGGCCGGGGCCTCGGACCACCGGCTGGGCGGCCTGGGCTTCGCGAACTGGGCGCAGGAAGTCCGGCAGCAGGAAAGCGACCTGGGGATCTTCTTCGACACCATCGTGGTGTGCAGCGTGACCGGGTCGACTCAGGCTGGGATGATCGCGGGGTTCGCCGGGCAGGACCGCCCGCGCCGGGTGATCGGCATCGACGCGTCGGCGAAGCTGGACGAAACCCGGGCCCAGGTAGCGAAGATCGCGCGCGCCACCGCGGAGCTGATCGGCCTCGGCCGCGACCTGGGCGAGGACGAGATCACCGTGCTGCCCGGCTGGGCCGGGGACTACTACGGCATCCCGGTGCGGTCCACGCTCGACGCGATCCGGCTCACCGGCCGCCTCGAAGGCATGATCATCGATCCCGTCTACGAGGGCAAGTCCATGGCCGGGCTGATCGACCTCGTCCGCACCGGCCAGATCGGTCCCGGACTCCACCGTCCTGTACGCCCACCTCGGCGGCCAGCCCGCGCTCAACGCCTACAGCGCCCTCTTCCGTTAACGCCCTGCGGCAGCGCGTTCGGTTGTCACGCACAGCGGAATTATGGATCCAGGTCTTGCGCGCCTCGCCAGGAGCGCTCCAGGCCGTTGATCAGGGCCGTGACGGACTGGTTGAGGGGGACGGGGACGCCGGCCTCGCGGGCTCCCCGGACGATGCCCCCGTTGAGCACGTCGATCTCCGTGGGCCGCCGGGCCAGCACGTCCTGCAACATGCTGGGCCGGTGCCCGTAGGCGTGGGTGACCGCCTCGTCGATCACGGCCAGCGGATCGGCGTCCAGGGTGATGCCGAGCGCCCGGGCCACGGCGCAGCCCTCGGCCGCCAGCCCGGCGATCAGCTCGCGGGCGTCGGCCGCCTCGCCGAGCTGCCCCATGGTCAGGCCGGTCAGCGCGGCCACCGGGCTGGTGGCGGAGTTGAAGATCAGTTTGGTCCACTGGGCGCCGCGGGCGTCGGTCAGCGCCGTCGTCGGCAGGCCGCCCCGGTTCAGCAACGCGGCCAGCTGGCGCACCTCGTCCATCCGGGCCGGCTGCGGCTCGAACGGCCCGATCCAGGTGTCACCGGGGGCATCCAGGTGCACCATGCCCGGGGCGGGGACGTGACCGGCCACGATCGTGGTCCCCCTGATCACCCGGGGCGCGTAGCGGGCGATGATCTCCTCGTTGCCCACGCCGTTCTGGACGCTGCACACCGCCGCATCAGCGAATGCGCCCGCCGTGGCGGCCAGGGCGGCGTCCGTGTGCAGCGACTTGGTCGCCACGATGCCGAACTGGCAGGGCGGGATCTGGGCACCGTCGGTGCGGGCCTGGATGCCGCGGGTACCGGCACTCACTCCAGCGCACTGGAGCCCGCCGTCGTTGATGGCCCGCACCTGCGCCTCGGATACGTCGAACACCCAGACCTCGACGTCTTCGAGGGCAGCCAGATGAGCGGCGAAGAGACTGCCGATCGCCCCGCAGCCGACCACGCATATCCGCATCCGCGCCACCCTGCCCCGCATACGGCTACCCGGCGGGCCGGGCGGCCAGCACCGCGGCGGCGATCTCTTCGCACGCGCCGGGATCCCGGCCTGCCACGCCCAGCCCGGCCACGACGCGGCCATCCTCCTCGACCGGCAGCCCCCCGGGCGCCGCCAGGATGGGGAACGGGAGCACCGCCCCGAGCTGGCCAGCCAGCCCATCCGGGATAGAGCGCGGCCAGCTCAGCGCTGGGGCACTGGAACGTCCCGGCGGCCGCGGCCACCGCCTGGGCCACGGCCACCGCCGCGGTGGGCGCGTCCGGCATCCAGTCCTGCTGGATCGGATCCCCCCGGTGATCGGTGATGGCCACCGCCACCCGCTGGCCGCGCCGCGCCGCCTCCGCCATGACCTGGTCGGCCAGCGTGACCGCCCACCGGTGCTCGGGCTGGGCCTGGGCGGCCGGGGCGGCCGTCATGCCCTGCGCCCGGCCGGGCGATCCCCGGGCCACTCCCCGAACGCGGCCCGCCAGCGCTGCTCATCGTCGCCGTGCTGGCCGGCGTACGGGATCCCGAGTGCGTAGTGCACCACCAGGTCCTCGGGGTTGGCGGCCACGCCGTCCGCGATCATGTCCATCGGGTCGGTGCCCGCCGGATAGAACGGGCTGACCGCGGCGCCCGAGGCGGCGATCCCGCCCACGACCAGGGCCCCGTCCGGCCCAGCTGGCTCAAGCACGGGCATGCCGCCCGCGCCCGGGAAGTTCGCTTCCGGGGAGCAGGACACGAAACCCTGCGCCACCGGCCCGGCGATCGTGACCATCCGGCGCAGGTGCTCGGCGCTCGGCACCTGCTGGGTCGCCGCGATCCAGGCCTTGGACCGGGCCCGGGCCATGCCGCCCGCGCCCGGAGGCATCCATCCGGGACGCGGACACGAGCACCCCGCTGCCGCCCACGACCGCGACCGACCCGCGCAGCCCGAGTTGCTCGGCCTTGTCGATGGCCCGCTCGATCAGGGCCCGGGCCTGATCGAGCGAGATGTCCGGGGTCACGCCCCCGGACCCCCACGCCCCCCTGCCACGCTCAGGCCCCGACCATGTTGTAGCCGCCGTCCGCGACCATGTACGTCCCGGTGATGTGCGCCGCGTCCGCGGTGGCCAGGAACAGCGCCGTCCCGGCGACCTCCTCGGGGCGGGGGATCCGGCCCATGGGCGTCATCGAACGGAGCTTTTCGGCCCGTCCGGTCTTCCAGTCCTGCCGGTTGAGCGTGGCCTGGGTCTCGATGAACCCGGGCGCGAACGTGTTGACCCGGACGGTCGGGCGCGAACGCCGCCGCGTAGGACTTGGTGATCCCGAGGATCCCGTACTTGGCCGCGGCGTACTGCGGGGCCCGCGCGCTGCCCCGGACCACGACCGTGGAGCCGATGTTGATGATGGCGCCGCCGCCCGCGTCCAGCATCCGGGAGCCGAACTCCTGGGTGCACAGCAGCGTGCCCTTGATGTTGACGGCCAGCACGTGGTCGATCGACTCCTCGGTGATGTCCCGCCAGGACATCTGGTCCCGGGCCACGTCACCCACGTTGTTGACCGCGACGTCGAGCCCGCCGAACGCGGCGAACGCCGCGTCGGCCAGCGCCCGGATCGCGTCCCAGCTGGTGATGTCGGCCTGCACCAGGGCACCCTGGCTGCCGGCCTGCTCGATCCGCTTGAGCGTCTGCTCGGCGCCTTCCCGGGAGCGGTTGTAGTGCACCACCACCTGCGCGCCCTCCTGGGCCGCGCGCACCGCTATCTCGGCCCCGAACCCGGTCCCGGCCCCGGTGACCAGGACGGTGCGGCCCTCGAACCGGCGGGGGAAGCTGGCCGGGGCGTTCTGCTGGTCTGGCATGCGTACTCCAAGCGATCTGAGGATCGGGAACTAGATCAGGATCCGGCCGCCGTTAACGTACAGGATGTGGCCGGTGATGAAGGCGGCCCGGTCGGAGGCCAGGAAGGTCACCGCGTCGGCGACCTCGGCGGTGGTGCCCAGCCGCCCGGCCGGGACCAGGCTGACCAGGTCCTCGCGGATGCTGGGCTTGGCCAGGTAGTCCCGGGTCAGGTCGGTCTCGATGTAGCCGGGCGCGACCGCGTTGACCGTGACGCCGTGCGGCGCCCACTCCCGGGCCATGACCCGGACCAGCTGGTTGAGGCCGCCTTTGGTCGCCGCGTACGGCGCGTGGTGCGCGTGCGCGAGCAGGCCGGACACCGAGGACAGGAAGACCATCCGCCCGTATCCGGCGGCGCACATCTCCCGGCCGACCGCCTGCCCCGTCCAGTACGCGGTGGACAGGTTCAGGTTGACCAGGTCGGTCCAGGCGTCGTCGTCGAGGTCGAGGATGGGGAGCCGGTTGTTGCGCCCCACGGCGTGCAGGAATACTTGGATCGACCCCAGCCGCCCCGCCGCCTCCTTGACGACGCGCCGGCAAGCCTCCGGGTCGGTCAGGTCGGCGGCTAGCCACCTCAAGGTGGCCGCCATGCTCACTGATCCGCTGCCCGAGCTCGGCGAGGCGGGCCTGATCGACATCCACCGCCAGGACCCTGGCCCCCAGCCCGGCGAGCGCGAAGGCGCTCGCGCCGCCCAGGCCGCCCGCTCCCGCGATGAGCACCGTACGGTCGCGCATATCCAGCCAGTCATCCACCCGCGGTCGCTCCAGTACCTGACTATCTGCGGATTACCCGATATACTTTCAAGGTGTGAAAGTCGATTTTACTGCGTCTCTAGACGATAGAGGCCCAGTGCTCCGCCTGTCCAGATGGCACTGTCTCAGATGGCGCTGTCAGATGCAGTCCAGATAGCTACCCAGGGGGACACTCAATGCCTGCGTCCGCCAACCCGCGCGGCGCGGAGAACCGCACCCGCCGCCCGTCCGCCCGCACCTCGCGGGCGGGCAGCACCCCGCCCGATCCGGCGGCACCCGACTCCACGCCGCAGGCCGGCGACGCCGCCGCGCCGCCTGACTACCGGGTCGAGGCCCTGGCCAAGGGCCTGCGGGTGCTGTCGGTCTTCTCCGAGCAGCGGCCTACCTGGCGGATCACCGACATCGCCGCCGAGGTCTCCCTCCCGCTGCCCACCGCGTACCGCATCGTCATGACGCTGACCGCCGAGGGCTACCTGGATCACCTGCCCTCCGGCGAGTACCGCCCCGGGGTGCGCGTCCTGACCCTGGGCACCGCGGCGCTGCGCAGCCTGGACCTGGTCGAGCTGGCCACCCCCAAGCTCCAGGAGCTGGCCAACGCCACCCGGGAGACGGTCAACCTCGCGGTGCTGACCGGGGACCAGGTGCTCTACCTGGTCCGGCTGCGCAACTCCGACCTGGTCACGGCCAACATCCGGGTCGGCTCGCTGCTGCCGGCCGTGCACACCTCGATCGGCAAGCTGCTGCTCGCCTACCTCGACGACGCCGACCTGGACCAGAGCGTCACCGCCGAGTCGTTCGGCGGGACCGCCGGCCCCAACGCCAAGCGCAGCCTGGACGAGCTGCGCCCCGAGCTGGCCACGATCCGCGCCCAGGGCTGGGCCACGCAGGACGAGGAGCTCGCCTACGGCCTGCGCTCGGTGGCCGCCCCGGTGCGCGGCGAGAACGGCGCGCGTGGTGGCGGGCGCGAACCTGGCCGTGCAGTCCCGCGACTGGCCGGCCGCGCGGATCACCCGCGAGCTGCGGCCGATGGTGGCAGCAAACCTGCGCGGAGATCTCGCAACTGCTCGGCTACCGGGGCCGGTAACCGCTGATGGAGCGACTTCCGCGACTGCACCCCCCTTTCGATAACGAAGACCGCCAGCGCCTCTACGCCGCCATCACCAGCGGGCCCCGGGGCGGCAGCCAGCAGCCGTTCGCGCTGGTGGATGACGTCGGCGCCCTGGCCGGGCCGTTCAACGCGATGCTGCTCCAGCCGGGCCTGGGCGCGGCGCTGCAGGCGCTGGGCGCCGCCATCCGGTATCAGGGCACGCTCCCGGCGCGCATCCGCGAGCTGGCCATCCTGGTCGTGGCCGGGCACTGGTCGAGCGCGTTCGAGCAGCACGCGCACGAAGCGGCCGGGCGGCGGGCCGGGCTGAGCGAGGCGGAACTCGCCGCGGTCCGGGCCGGCGAGGAACCCGACCTGGCGGACCCGGCCGAGCGGGCCGCGGTCCGCGCGGCGCGGGCGCTGGTCCGGGCGGCGACCTGGACGACGAGGCAGTACGCGCGGGCCGTGGCCCAGCTGGGCGAGGCCGGGGTGTTCGAGCTCACCACCCTGGTCGGCTACTACGCCACGCTGGCCCTCCAGCTGCGGGTGTTCCGGGTGGGACTTCCCCCGTCAGGAGACTCAGTGATAGTAGATTTCGTCATATGAAACTGGTGACGTTCGACGAGGGTCGCACCGGCGGCGGATCGACGGCGACACCGTGGTCGAGCTGGACTGCGGCTCGACCCGGGAGTACTTCGAGCGCGGCGGGGACGTCGGTGAGACCGGGGCCCGCCTCCCGCTCGCCTCGGTGCGGCTGCGCGCCCCGATCGTGCCGAAGAAGTTCTTCCACACCGCGGGGAACTTCACCGAGCACCACGAGGAACTGGCCAAGGTCAACTGGTCCCACCCGGTGCACAAGGGCATCGTGTTCTTCCAGAACGTGGACGCGATCATCGGCCCGGACGACCCGGTCATCTACCCCGAGCACCTGACCAGGGAGCTCGACTACGAGCTCGAGCTGGCCATCATCATCGGCAAGTCCGGCAAGTTCTTCGGCCCCGACGAGGCCGCGGACTACATCGCCGGCTACACGGTCTTCAACGACATCACCGCCCGCGACATCCAGCGCCGGGAGATGCAGTCCGGGGTGTTCTCGTTCAGCAAGGCCATCGACACGTTCTGCCCGATCGGCCCGGCGATCGTGACCAAGGACGAGATCCCCGACCCGCACCACCTGGCCATGGAGCTGCGGGTGAACGGGGACATCCGGCAGAAGGGCAACACCAGCCGGATGGTGCTGTCCATGCCGCAGCTCGTGGCCTACCACTCCCCGCAGGGCTTCAGCGCCGGGGACATCCTGACCACCGGCACGATCTCCGGGGTCGCCGCGGTCCAGCCCGACCCGTTCGAGTTCTACCTGCGCCCCGGGGACGTGGTCGAGGCCGAGATCGAGCACGTGGGCGTGCTGCGCAACCCCGTCGTGTCCTGGGCAGACGGCCACGGCACGCCGGTGCCGTCCGGGGACAGCCTGTACAGCGACTGACGCCGCGCGCCGGCCTCAGGCGCCCCGGACCTCACTAGCCTGCGGGGTGTCCGCGGCGGCGGTCGGCCGCCAGCGGTGGCGTCACGGCCGCTGGCTGGCGCCCTGAACGCACTGGTACCACCCGGTCGCGGACGGCGGCCAGCCAGCGCCCCGGACCCCGGGTCGCGCTGGCCAGTTCGCTGGCCACGCCGTCCGGGTTCTTGATCGCGGTGAGGGCGAGGGCGATCCCGGCCACGATCGTCTGGTACTGGCCGATGTTCAGGTGCTCGTTCAGGAAGTTCACGAACAGGCCGTTCGCGGACATCAGCAGGCCCGCGATCACCGCGCCCGCCACCCGGCCGATACCGGCCACGTAGGCGATGGCCAGCAGGGTCAGCGAGGTGAACGTGGCGAACGTGGGGGCCGACACGGTGCCCTGCAGGTAGCCCAGCAGCCCGCCGCCCAGCCCGGCGATGAACGCGGACAGCGCGAACGCGAACAGCTTGGCCGGCGCCACCCGGATCCCGGCCGCCGCGGCGGCCCGCTCGTTGGAGCGGACCGCGATCAGCATCCGCCCGGTCGCCGAGCCCCGCATCCGGGCCACGGACAGCCCGACCAGCGTGACGATGACCAGCAGGAACACGCCGAAGACGATCCGGGGGTAGGAGTTACCCGAGGCCACCCCCAGGTTCAGCCCGAAGATCGTCGGCGGCGGGATGGTCCGGCCGCCCAGCCCGCCGCTGAACCAGGACGGGTTGAACACCAGCGCGTCGATGGCCGCCGCGGCGGCCAGCGTGATCACGGCCAGGTTCACCCCGCGGACCCGCAGCGCGGGCAGCCCGATCAGGAGGCCCACCGGGACCGCCGCGGCCGCGGCCAGCAGCAGCGAGAACGGGAACGGGACCCCCCAGTTCTGGCTGAGGTGGCTGAGCATGAACGCGCTGATCCCGGCGAACGACATCTGGGCCAGCGACACCTGGCCCACGTAGCCGGTCAGCACGACCAGGGACAGGCACAGGCAGACCCACACCACCGACGCCATCAGCGCCACCCGGTCCGAGCCGTGCAGCAGGACCATGGCGGCCACGCCGACCACGAACGTGAGCGCCGCGGTGACCAGCGGGCGGGCGGGCCGCCCGATCGACGGGTTGCGCCAGTGCCCCATCACCCCCCGGCCCCGCAGCCGCTGCGCGCTGAGCGTCATCACCACCAGGATGAGCACGAACGGCACCCCGTCGCCCAGCCCCTGCTGCGGCAGCCAGGTGAACACGGTCTGCAGGTGGACGATCTCGGACTGGATCACGCCGAGCGCCAGCCCGGCCGCGGCCGTGGCCCCGAACGAGGAGAACCGGCCGATCAGCGCGGCGCCCAGGGCGGGCACCACGAACAGGGTGTAGGAGGTCGGGTCAACCTCGGAGATCGGCGCGATCAGCACCCCCGACAGCGTGGCCAGCACGGTGGCGATGACCCAGTTCTGGGCCGCGATCCGGTTCGCGGACAGGCCGATCAGCGCCGCGCCCGACGTCGTTCTCGGCCCCGGCCCGGGTGGCCAGCCCGAACCGTGAGTACCGGAACGACGGCCGCGAGGACCGCGGCGGCCACGATCACGATGCCGGCCAGGTACAGCTGGCTGATCGGCACGACGACGCCGGCCAGCACGAAGCTCCCGGTGGGCAGCACCGACGGGGCCGACGTGGGCGTGGTCCCGAAGTTGAGCACCGCGATGGCTTCCAGCGAGAGCATCACGCCCACCGAAGCGCACACCTTGGTCAGCGGGGCGGCCCGCAGCAGCGGGCGGTAGACCAGCTGGTAGAGGACGACGCCCAGGACCGCGCCGTAGACGAGCGTGATGAGCAGGGCCCAGACCGCGGGCAGGCCGTGGCTGGACAGCGTGATCTGGTGCGGGATGATGATCCACGGCAGCTGGAGCACGCCCGAGGTGCGCAGCCCGATGAACACGTAGGCGCCGTACATGGCCACGGCGCCCTGGGCGAAGTCGACCACACCCGCGCTGCGGTACTTGAGCACCAGGCCCAGCCCGAGGATCGCGTAGACCGATCCCCCGCCGAGCCCCAGCAGGAAGAAGAGCAGGTAGGTGGACAAGGCGTGCTCCTCGCGGCGCGAAGTGAACCGGGGGCCGGGACCCGCTCCGGGGGTGAGCGGGTCCCGGCGCTGATCAGCCCTTGTAGTAGGGACCCGCCGTGACCCAGTTCGGGTCAGCCACGACGATCTTGGTTCCCTGGACCTGGCGGATCTGCTGGTAGGCGTTGCACACCGCGGTCGCCCCGGCCAGCTGCTTGCCGTCGCAGGTGTACGGGTGGGCCATGAAGTTGGCGTGGTCGCTGCCGCTGCGGAACGCGGCCAGGATCTTCGCGGTCTTGAGCTGGGCCGACGTGAAGTGGGCCAGCGCCGCCTGCACGTTCATCACGGTGGCGAAGCCCATCGCGGTGAGCGAGTCGAGCGCGATGGTCTTCGGTGCGTACTTCTTGAGCACCGCCAGGTACAGATCAGACTGCGTGGTCCCGGCGTCCGGGGCCAGTACCGGCGAGGAGTAGTACATGCCGGTCGCGCCGCCGTTGGCCGCGGCGATCGCCGGGGGTGAGGTGCACGGGTCCACGCCGAGCACCTTGGCCGTGCTGCCCAGCTGCTTCAGCGAGCTGAGCACCTGGGGGCAGGAGTTCGGGTCGTCGATGTAGACCACGTCCGGGTGCGCGCCGATGGCGGCGGCGACCGCCGAGGTGACGTCGGTGGCGGTGGGCGGCACCGGGACCTTGGTGATCTTGGTGAACCCGACGTTCTTCATCACCGGCGCGATCACGTTGTCCGCGACGGACGTGCCCTGGGTGTCGGAGGTGTAGATGATCGCCGCCGTCTTCGCGTGCAGCGTCTTGTACGCGTACACCGAGGCGGCCGCGTTGTCGGCGACCGACACGTCATCGAAGATGACCGCGTTCGGGTAGTTGGACTCGACCGGGGTGAACGGGACACCGCCCAGGTAGGCCAGCTTGGCCCGCTGCCACACCGGGATAGCGCCCGGCGCGCCGGTGTCGGCGCCGCCCAGGATGGCCACCGGGTGGTCGTTCAGCAGCTGGTTGGCGCACCGGGCCGAGGTGGCCGGCTGGCCGTCGGTGGCGCAGGTGACGATCTTGATGGGATGGCCGCCGATACCGCCCAGGTACTGGTTCGCGTACGAGGCCGCGGCCTGCTCGGCCTCGGAGACCTCCGGGAACGTGACCGGCCCGGACAGCAGGTTCAGCAGGCCGAACACGACCGGCGAGCCGGTCGCCGGGTGAGCCGTGCCCAGGTTCGCCGTGGTGGACGCGCTCTGTGTGCCGGCCGACGACGGCGTGCTGCTCGCGCCGCTGCCTCCGCTGCCGCCGCCTCCGCTGCTCGAGCACGCGGCCGCCATCAGGCCGCACGCCGCCAGCGCGGCGACCACGGCAGCCGGCCGCGCCCTCCCCAGGTTGACCGCCATTGGTTTCTCCTTGTGGTGTGCTGTATGGTGGATCGGTTTGCATGGGGATCAGTGCCCGGTCTCGGCGCAGTTCGGCGGCCCGGTCCAGGTCGCCGAGATAGCACGCCTTGAGCAGGTCACGGCGGGTGCGCAGGCGGGCGGCGGGGCTCTCCAGGATCAGCCGCGCCGTGCGCCATCACGTAGCCGCGGTCGGCGATCTCCAGGGCCAGCGCGACGTGCTGCTCGACCAGCAGCACCGCGGTGCGCAGCTCGTCGGCCACCCGGCGGAGCACCGGCAGCAGCCGCTCGACCACCACGGGGGCCAGGCCGAGGCTCATCTCGTCGATGAGCAGGACCCGCGGCCGCCGCGCGATGGCCCGGCCCACCGCGAGCATCTGCTGCTCCCCGCCGGACAGCAGCCCCGCCTTGCGGTCCAGGCACTTGCGCAGCTCGGGGAGCAGGTCGAGGACCTCGTCGTGGCTGCGGCCCGGGCCCGCGCTCAGCCGGAGGTTCTCCCGCGTGGTCAGGCTGGCGAACAGCGCCCGGCCCTCGGGGACCAGGGACAGGCCGGCCCGGGCCAGCCGGTGCGCGGGTTTGCCCGCGATGTCCTGGCTGTTCATCTGGATCCGGCCCGCCAGCGGCCGCTGCAGGCCGGCGATGGTGGACAGCGTGGTGGTCTTGCCCGCGCCGTTGGCCCCCAGCAGCGCCACGACCTCGGCCTCGCCGACGTGCAGGGTGAGGTCCCGGACCACGGGGTTGCCGTTGTACCCGGCGTCGAGGCCGTCGACCTCGATCACCCGGGGCCGCCGGGCTGGACGGCCCGGGCGGGCGCCGGTCAGATGCGCTCATGGTCACCACCGTGGGTGCCCAGGTACGCCTCGATCACGGGGCGGCTGTCCCGGATCTCGTCCGGGGTGCCCGAGGCGATGACGCGGCCGAAATCGATGACCACGATGCGATCGCAGAGGCTCAGCACCAGGCCCATGTCGTGGTCGACGAGCAGGACGCTCACCCCCCGGCCGGGCAGCGCGGCGACCCGCTCACCGAAGGCCAGGCTCTCGTCGTTGTCCAGGCCCGCGGCGGGCTCGTCCATCAGCACCAGGCGGGGGCGCATGGCCAGCGCGCGGGCCACGCCGACCAGCTTGCGGCGGCCGTGGGACAACTGGCCCGGCATCCGGCCGGCCACGTCCTCCAGCCCGCAGGCGTCCATCGCCCAGGCCACGTTCTCGTTGCGGCGGGTGCGCGGCGGCGCCACCAGGTCGCGGAGCACCGACCACGCTGACGGCTGCTCCGCCGCGACCAGGAGGTTCTCCTCGACCGTGAGGTCGTCGAAGAGCTCGACGGACTGGAAGGTGCGGATCAGCCCCCGGCGGGCGATCGCGTACGGCCGCGCTCCCCGGAGCGGCGCCCCGGCGAAGGTGACCTGCCCGCCGGCCGCCGGGTGGTAGCCGGTCAGCGCGTCGATCAGGGACGACTTGCCGGCCCCGTTGGGGCCGATCAGGCCGACGATCTCACCCTCGGCCACGGTCAGGCTGACCCCGTCCACGGCGGTCACGCCGCCGTAGGTCACGCGCAGGTCCTCGACCACGAGCAGGTTGTTCATCCGGGCGCTCCGGAGTCGGTTACTGAGTTACCGGGGAATTTGGTATCGAGGGTACTTTCACTGTATGAAATCGACTTTAGTATCGCTGTTGACGGTAACCCTCCCGTAACCGTCCTGTCCAGGATCGAAATAGAACCGATATGGCGGTACAAAGCGTGCGAAAGGTCCCGCCGGCCAGCGGGACGGCGGGACTCGAGGTCTGAGGGTGCTCGGAGCTGGGGAGGCTGAGTCTGGTTCTAGCCTTAGCTCCCCGGGCCCGTGGTGCACGGGGGCCCGGCCTGGGGGCTGGGACGGCCGCGGCCGGTCGGGCAGCGGCGGGGATGTCCCGGGTCTCCGGCTGGCCCGGCGCCACGCTGACCGGCGTGCCGTGGTGGGTGATCTGCAACGGCGGCCCGTCGCCGTCGACGATGTAGGTGACGCTGGCCGGCCCGACCTCGACGCGCAGGTGGCGCCCGCGCAGCATGACGGTGAACGTGAGCCGGGTCAGGGCCGGGGGCAGCCGCGGCGCAAAGCAGGGCGGCTGGCCGGGCCGGTACCGCATCCCGCCGAACCCCTGCACCAGGGCGATCCACGACCCGGCCAGCGCCGCGAGGTGCAGGCCGTCGCGGGTGTTGTGCTCCAGGTCATCGATGTCCATCAGGGCCGTCTCGGCCAGATAGTCGATAGGCCAGGTCCAGGTGACCGGTCTCGGCCGCGATGACCGCCTGGCTGCACGCGGACAAGGACGAATCCCGGACGGTGAGCGCCTCGTAGTAGGTAAAGTTCCGGTCCTTCTGCTCGGCGGTGAACGCGTCCGGGAAAAGCTGCATGGCCAGCACCAGGTCGGCCTGCTTGACCACCTGCTTGCGGTACAGGTCGAAGTACGGGAAATGCGCCAGCAGCGGATACTGATCCGGCCCGGTGGCGGCGAAGTCCCAGACCTGGTGCTCGGTGAACCCTTCGGCCTGGCAGTGCACCCCGAGCTTTTCGTCGTACGGCAGCACGATCCGGTCCGCCGCGGCGCGCCAGGCCGCCATCTCCTCGGGCGAGACGTGCAGTTCCCGGGCCCGCCGCGGGTGCCGCTGCGCCGCGTCGGCCGCGGCCCGCAGGTTGTGCTGGGCCATCAGGTTCGTGAAGATGTTGTTGTCGGCGATGGCGCTGTACTCGTCCGGGCCGGTCACCCCGTCGATCCGGAAGCTGCTCGTCCGGCGTGGCCGAGCGAGAACCACAGCCGCGCGGTGTGCACCAGCAGGTCACACCCGGTCTGGCGGTCGAACTGGTCGTCGCCGGTGGCGTCGGCGTACCGGGCCACCGCGTGCGCGATGTCCGCGTTCACGTGGAACGCGGCCGTCCCGGCCGGCCAGTAGGCCGAGCACTCGGCGCCGGTGATCGTGCGCCACGGGAAGGCGGCGCCCCGCAGGCCGAGCTGGCGCGGCCCGGTCGAGGGCCCCGGGCAGGGTGCTGTGCCGCCAGCGCAGCGCGTGCGCCGCGGCATCGGGGATGGTGTAGGTGAGGACCGGCATCACGAACGTCTCGGCGTCCCAGAACGAGTGGCCGTCGTAGCCGTTCCCGGACAGGCCCTTGGCCGGGATGGGCCGGCCCTCGGCCCGGGCGCCCGCCTGCAGCACGTGGAACATGCCGAACCGGGTCGCCTGCTGGATCTCCTCGTCCCCCTCCAGCTCCACGTCGGCCCGGGCCCAGAAGTCGTCCAGATAAGCCCGCTGCTCCTCGAGCGAGTCCGTCCCAGCCGGTCTGCGCGGCGACCAGCAGCGCGCCCTCCACCTGGTCACGCAGGGCGGGCCGGGACCGGGTCCCGGACCAGCCGTAGCCCACGAACTTGACCAGCCGGAGCGGCTGACCCTCGCTCAAGCCGGGCGCCGATGGTCAGCCGGGCCAGGTCCGGCTCGGTCTCGGTCCAGGAGTGCGTGGCCGCCTCGCAGGCCACCAGCGTGCTGCATGGCGGCGGCCACGGTCAGGCCGCTGCGCCGCGTCCGGTGCATCAGCCCGGCCCGGCCGTCGTGGCTGCCGTGCTCCATCCCCTCCAGCGGCGCTTCGAGCGCCGCCGCGACCCGGGGATCGCCGCTGATCGGGGGCAGCTCCTCGTTGGTGACCAGCTCGGACTGCACCACCACGCGGACCGGGCCGTCCAGCGACTCGACCTGGTAGCTGATGGCGGCGATCGAGCGCTGGGTCAGCGAGACCAGCCGGACCGAGCTCACCCGGACCCGGCGCCCGGCCGGCGAGACCCAGTCGGCCCGCCGGGTCAGCGTGCCGGCCCGGAAGTCGAGCACCCGCTCGTGATGCAGCAGCTCGCCGTAGCGGATGTCGAGCGGCTCGTCGTCGACCAGCAGCCGGATCAGCTTGCCGTTGGTGACGTTGATCACCGTCTCGCCGGACTCCGGGAAGCCGAAGCCGGCCTCGGCGTAGGGCAGCGGGCGCCGCTCGTACACGCCGTTGAGGTACGAGCCGGGCAGGCCGTGCGGCTCTCCCTCGTCCAGGTTGCCCCGCCACCCGATGTGCCCGTTGGACAGCGCGAACAGCGACTCGGTCTGGGCCAGCATGTCGGCGTGCAGCGTGCTTTCCCGCAGGCACCACGGCTCGACGGGGAACGCCGGGTGCTGGATCACAGCGCCCAGCCTACGAGCTAGCGACCCGTGGGAGAGCCACGCTGGTGCCCAGCCCGTAGCGTGGTCCTCGTGACCGCACCAGCGGACGGCCATCCAGCTCCCGGCCATCCCGGCCTCAGCCGGGGCCATGATCTTCGACCCGGCTGGACGGCTGCTCATCCTCAAGCCGGTCTACAAGTCCGGCTGGACCATCCCCGGCGGCGTCATGGAGACCGGCGAGACGCCCTGGGCGGCCTGCCAGCGTGAGGTACGCGAGGAATGCGGCCTGGCCGTGCAGCGCGGCCGTCTCGCGTGCGTGGACTTCCGGCCGCCGCGCCGCGGCAAGCCGGGCGGGCTGCGGTTCCTGTTCGACTGCGGCGCGCTGCCCGAGGAGAGCCTCGCGGCGATGGTGCTGCAGCCGGAGGAGATCTCGAAGTACCGGATCGAGCCCCTGCCCGCCGCCCTGGACCTGCTGCGCAAGCCCATCCGGCGGCGGGTGAGCGCGGCCGTCGGGTCCGGCGGCCCGTGGTCAGCTACCTCGGGGAGACGGCCCGCTACCGGGGACGGCCTCGCCCGGGAGTCGGGTGCTAGTCCCCCGGGACGGACACCACGGGACCGTGGGCGTGGCTCAGCACGGCGTGGGTGACCGAGCGCGACCCCCGGAGCGTGCGGCCCACCCGGCGCGTGCCGGCCCAGCACCACCAGGTCCGCCCGGGCGGACGAGCCGGCCAGGACCCGGCCCGGGTGCGCGCGCATCACTTCCCAGCGCGCCTCCACCTCGGGGAACTTCTCCCGCCAGGTGGCGACCGCGCTCTCCAGGCGGCTGTTCTCCTCGGCGGGCGCTTCGGTGTGCCCGGGAACCGGCGAGGACCAGGCGTGCACGGCGAGCAGCCGCGCCTGGCGCAGCGCCGCCTCCTCGAAGCCGAATTCCGAGGGCGGCCGCGGACTGGGCCGGGTCACGGACGCCGACCACGATCTCGCGGTGCGCGGACCGTGGTTTCCTCGCGCGCCACCACCACCGGAACCGGCGCGTGCGTCGCGACGTACCGGCTCACCGAGCCGAGGATCATCGCGCTGAACCCCCGGCGCCGCGGGAGCCCAGGACCAGCATGGAGGCGTCCTGCGCGGCCTCCGACCAGGACCTCGGCCGGCGCCCCGGCCAGCAGCTGGGTGTCGATCGCCAGGCCGGGCTGCTGCGCCGCGGCCTGCTGCGCGGCCGCGGCCAGGGCCTGGCTCATGGACTGCTCGACCACGTCCGGCCACGGTGTCCGGGGGTGGCCGGGTTGGGCGGTCATCCGCGGCGGCAGCACCGGGACCGCCACGATCCGCAGCGACGTCCGCGGAGCACCGCCTCCCGGGCCGCCCATTCCACCGCCCGCAAGGACTCCTGCGAGCCATCCGCCCCCGCGATTACTGGCTTCGTCGCCATGCTGTCCTCCCAGCGCCCGTCCTTTGCTGTGTTCTTTACCCAGTCTGGCCCCTCGGGTCCCACCCGGGGACGCGTCAGACCCCAGGAACTCCCGGTGCTGCCAGGCGAGCCGGAGCAGGGCCTGCCCGGCGGTCTGGACCGGCTCGGCCCCGCCGGTGAAGCGGGCCACGTTCGCCTGGGTGAACGGGATCGCGGCCGAGCCGTCCTGGGTGACCACCCGCCCCTCCGCGTTCTCGCCGACCAGGCCGCGGAACACCCGGTCGAACACGGCGGCCTCGAAGACCGCCACGGTCAGGATGTCGGTGGCCAGCGTCAGCGGGTCAACCCCCAGCCCGAGGCAGCTGACCCGCAGGGTGCCCGCGTCCCGGGCGGCGGCCAGCTCGCGGTGGAACGGCCAGCGCCCGTAGTCCAGCCGCCCGCCGCGGGTGGGGTACTCCTCCGACCCGCCCAGCAGTTCCTCGCTGAACTCCCGGGTCATGCAGCGCCACAGGCTGAAGTCGTGACGCTGCGCGGCCGGCGCCGCGGAGACCGGCTGGAAGATGCCCGCGGGCATCACCTGGTACAGGCCGCCCGCGTGGTTGACCCGGGCCGGGTCCCGCCAGTGCAGCAGGAACGAGGCCGTGCCGTCACGGGCGCGGCGCAGGGTCAGGGTGGTGACGGCGGTGAGGGCGGAGCGGCGCGGCAGCGCGCACGGATCACCCACCGAGGCCCGCAACGGCAGGGCGGCAGCAGGGCCCGGGGCGGACCAGGTTCCCGAGCAGCCCAGGCCGCGGCCAGCTCGTGCCCCACGGCCGCGCCCAGGTTCACCGCGTCGAAGTAGCGGGACGGGCCGAACCGCAGCCCGGCAGGCGGCTGGGTCGCGCCGGGCCGCCCAGATCCGCGTCCAGCAGCCGGTAGCAGACCCGGTTCTCGAACAGGGCCGGCCGGTCCAGGGCCTCGATCGCCGCCGCGTACGTGGGGTAGGCCTGGCCGGTCCCGGTCCGCGGCAGCACGTGCGCGGCGGCCGCGCCGGTCGCCGTCGACGGCGGGCGGCGGCGGGTCGGCGGCCCAGCCGAGCGGCACGTCCGCGAGGTCCAGCGGGGTGGCGGGCAGCCATCCCGGCCAGCACAGCAGGTCGGTGCCGGCCACCCGGGGCAGATCCGGGTACAGCCCGGCGGCCGTCGCGGCCAGCGCCGTCCGGTGCTCGTTGAGCAGGCGCCTGACCCGGCGCCACTGCGGCTGGCGCCTCCCCCCTAGCCTGGTCCATACGCGCGGTTCCCCCTCTACCCCTTCTGGAGTCATCAGCATGCGTCAGCCGTTGCTGCAGATCATCATCGGCAGTACCCGCCCGGGCCGGGTCGGCCCGTCCGTGGCCGAGTGGATCACCGCCAGCGCGCCAGGCGCACGGTCACTTCGCGGTCGAGGTGGTGGACCTGGCCGAGGTCAACCTGCCGATGTTCAACGAGCCCCGGCATCCGCGGCTGCAGCAGTATGAGTACCAGTACACCAAGGACTGGAGCGCCACCATCAGCCGGGCGGACGCGTTCATCTTCGTGATCCCGGAGTACAACTACGGGTTCAACGCGGCCACCAAGAACGCGATCGACTACCTGAACCACGAGTGGCACTACAAGCCGGCCGGGTTCGCCAGCTACGGCGGCGTGGCGGCGGGCACCCGGGCGGTGCAGATGCTCAAGCAGGTGCTGACCACGCTCAAGATGACTCCGCTCTTCGAGGCGGTGAACATCCCGTTCGTGCAGCAGTTCCTCGACGAGAACAAGAAGCTGCAGCCCAACGAGGTCATGACCGAGGCGGCCGACCGCGATGCTGGACGAGCTGGCCCGGGTGGAAGCGGCGCTGCGGCCGCTGCGTGAGCCGGAGGCGCCGGAGCCCGCCGAGCCCGAGACCGAGGACATCGACCCGGAGGCCGAGCCGGTGCCGTTAAGCGGCGGGCCGTACCCGCCGCCGCCCGGGGTCTCCAGCACGAACACGTCCCCCGGCTCAAGCTCCGCGCGGTCGCAGCCGGCCAGCCCGGTGACCGAGCCGTCGGCTCGTTCCACCCACTGGTCCCCGAGCTGGCCCGGGGCCCCGCCCGCCATGCCGTAGGGCGGGACCCGCCGGTGGCTGCTCAGCGTGCTCACCGTCATCGGGGCGAGGAACCGGAGCCGGCGGCGGCCGCCGTCGCCGCCCGGCCACCGGCCCGCGCCGCCGCTGCCCCGGCGGATCTCGAACGATTCCAGCCGGACCGGGAACCGCCATTCCAGGACCTCGGGGTCGGTGAGCCGCGAATTGGTCATGTGGGTCTGGACCACCGAGGCGCCGCCGAAGCCGTCCCCGGCGCCCGAGCCGCTCGCCACCGTCTCGTAGTACTGGTACTCGCCGTTGCCGAAGGTGACGTTGTTCATGGTGCCGGACCCCTCGGCCATGACGCCCAGCGCGGCGTACAGCGCCCCGGTGACCGCCTGGGAGGTCTCCACGTTGCCGGCCGCCACCGCGGCCGGGTAGGCCGGGGCGAGCAGGCTGCCCGGCGGGATGATGACCCGGACCGGCTTGAGGCAGCCGGCGTTGAGCGGGATCTCGTCGTCCACCAGCGTGCGCAGCACGTACAGGACCGCGGCCATGGCCACCGACGAGGGCGCGTTGAAGTTGCCCGGCAGCTGGGCCGAGGTGCCGGTGAAGTCGATCCGCGCGGTCCGGGCCTGCTGGTCCACCCGGACCGCCACCTTGATCACGGCCCCGTTGTCCAGCTCGTAGGCGCACTCGCCGTCGTGCAGCCGGGCGATGACCCGGCGCACCGCCTCCTCGGCGTTGTCCTGCACGTGGCCCATGTACGCGGTCACCACGTCCAGGCCGAACTCGCGCACCAGCTGCCCCAGCTCGGCCACGCCCTTCTCGTTCGCGGCGATCTGCGCCCGCAGGTCCGCGAGGTTGGCGCCGGGGTTGCGGGACGGGAACTCGGCCGAGGTGAGCAGGTCCGTGGTGGCCGCCTCGCGCAGCTCGCCGCCCCCGGCCAGCCGCCAGTTGTCGATGAGCACGCCTTCCTCGTCGACCCGGGTGCTGAAGGCCGGCATGGAGCCCGGGGTGATGCCGCCGATCTCGGCGTGATGCCCGCGGGACGCCACGAAGAACAGGATGCTCCCGGGCGCCCCGGCTCCGGGATCGGCGAACACCGGGGTGACCACGGTGATGTCGGGCAGGTGCGTGCCGCCGTGGTAGGGGTCGTTGAGCATGAAGACGTCGCCGGGCTTCATGCTGCCCGCGGTTGCGGCTGAGCGACCATCGTGATGCTCTCGCCCATGGAGCCCAGGTGCACCGGCATGTGCGGGGCGTTGGCGATGAGCTGGCCCGCCGCGTCGAAGATCGCGCAGGAGAAGTCGAGCCGTTCCTTGATGTTGACCGAGTGCGCGGTGCCCTGCAGCCGGACGCCCATCTGCTCGGCCACGGACATGAACAGGTTGTTGAAGATCTCCAGCATGACCGGGTCAGCGGTGGTGCTGGTGCCAGCTCGCACCGGGCGGCCGCCGGGCCGGGTCAGCAGCAGGTCACCGCGGGCGGTCACCGCGGCCTGCCAGCCCGGCTCCAGCACGGTGGTGGCGAAGTCCTCGGTGATGAGGGCCGGCCCGTGCACCACCCGGCCGGGCCGCAGCGCGCTGCGCGGCAGCAGGTCGACCTCGGCCCAGTCGCCGCCGGTGAACATCGCGACCCGGGCCGCCGGCCGGCGGCTCACCCGCCTCCCCGGTGATCGGGGCGGGGGGATCGTCGTGGCCCGCGGTCACCTCGACGGACACCGCTTCCACGATCACCGGCTTGTCCCGGGTCAGGAAGGAGAAGCGCTGCCGGTAGGCCGCCTCGAAGGCGCTCCATCATGCTGGAGCAGCCCGCCCAGCGGGACCGGCAGCGAGGTGTCGGTGCCCTGGTAGCGCAGGTGGGCCCGGCGCACGCTGTGCACGCGACCGGCCTGGCCGCCATCCCGGCGGCCAGTTCGTCCCGCGCCGCGGCTTCCAGCTCCCCGGCCAGCTCGGTCCAGCCGGGCCAGCAGGCCGCCGGACAGCTCCGCCTCGACCGCGGTCTCCCGCATGGCGGTCACCGAGGCCAGGCCCATGCCGTAGGCGGACAGGACGCCGGCCAGCGGGTGGATGAGCACCTCGGTCATGCCCAGCGCGTCGGCGACCGCGCAGGCGTGCTGGCCGCCCGCGCCGCCGAAGGTGGCCAGCACGTACCGGGTGATGTCGTAGCCGCGCTGGACCGAGATCTTCTTGATCGCGTTGGCCATGTTCGCCACGGCGATATCCAGGAACCCGGCCGCCACCTCCGCGGCGCTGCGCTGGTCCCCGGTGGCCTCCGCGATCCGCCGGGCCAGGGCGCCGAACCGGGTGGCCACCAGCCCGGCGTCCAGCGGCTCGTCGCCGCCCGGCCCGAACACCCGGGGAAAGGAGCCGGGCTGGATCCGGCCCAGCATGACGTTGGCGTCGGTCACGGTGAGCGGGCCGCCCCGCCGGTAGCAGGCGGGTCCCGGGTCCGCCCCCGCCGAGTCCGGGCCGACCCGGTACCGGCTGCCGTCGAAAGCCAGGATCGAGCCGCCGCCCGCCGCGACGGTGTGGATGCTCAGCATCGGCGCCCGCATCCGGACCCCGGCCACCTCGGTCTCGTACTGCCGCTCGAACTCGCCGGCGTAATGCGACACGTCGGTCGAGGTGCCGCCCATGTCGAAGCCGATGACCCGGCGGTAGCCGGCCGCGGCGGCGGTCCGGGCCATGCCGACGATGCCGCCGGCCGGCCCGGACAGGATGGAGTCCTTGCCGCGGAAGCGGTGCGCGTCGGCCAGCCCGCCGTTGGACTGCATGAACAGCACCGGCGTCCCGTCCAGCTCGGCGGTCACGCGGTCAACGTAGCGGGACAGGATCGGGGACAGGTAGGCGTCCACGACCGTGGTGTCCCCCCGGGACACCAGCTTCATCAGCGGGCTGGTCGCGTGCGACTCCGAGACCTGGGTGAACCCGATGTCCCGGGCGATCTCGCCGATCCGGGCCTCGTGCGCGGGGTAGCGGTAGCCGTGCAGGCAGACCACGGCCACGGCCCGCAGCCCGTCGGCGTAGGCGGCCCGCAGGTCCCGGGCGGCCGCCTCCTCGTCGAGCGGGCTCGATCACCTCGCCGTGCGCGCTGACCCGCTCGGTCACCTCGATCACCCGGTGGTACAGCAGCTCCGGGAGGATGATCTGGCGGGCGAAGATGCGCGGCCGGTTCTGGTAGCCGATCCGCAGCGCGTCGCGGAACCCCCGGGTGATGACCAGGACGGTGGGCTCACCCCGGCGCTCCAGCAGCGCGTTGGTGGCGACGGTGGTGCCGAGCCGGACCGAGCCGATCTGCCCGGCCGGGATGGGCTGCCCGGCCGGGACCCCGAGCAGCCCGCGGATGCCGGCCAGCACCGCGTCCTGGTACCGGCCAGGATCTTCCGAGAGCAGCTTCCGGACGGCCAGGCGGCCGTCCGGGCGCCGCGCGACCACGTCGGTGAACGTGCCGCCCCGGTCGATCCAGAACTCCCAGCGCCCGCTCATCACCTCGCATCCTAGGCAACCCGGGGCCCGGCCACCCGGCCCCGGGTGGCCGGGGCCGGGCTTCCCGTCATCAGGAGTCGGCCGCGGCGCTGGCCAGGACGCCCCGTTCCGCCTCCCGGTCGAAGATCCGGTTGATCTCCTCCACCGAATGGCCCTTGGTCTCGGGCACGAACCGGTACACGAACAGGATGGCCATCAGGCACAGGCCTGCGAAGCAGACCAGGACCCAGTCCAGCCCGATGGCGCCCATCCAGACCGGGAACACCTCGATGAGCGCGAAGTTGGCCAGCCAGTCCACGGTCGCGCCGGTGGCCGCGGCCTGCCCCCGGACCGAGGTGGGGAACACCTCGCCCTGGAGCAGCCAGCCGGTACCGCCCACGCCGATGGCGAACGAGGCGATGAACCCGGCCAGGCCGATCATCACGACCACGATCCGCGGGGTGGCGGTGAAGTATTCCAGCCCGGCCGCGGCGAACAGCGCGAACACGGCCATGCCGGTGTAGCCGCCCATGGCCAGCTTGCGGCGGCCCACCTTGTCGATGTAGCGGAACGCGAAGTAGGTGGCGCCCACGTTGACCACGGTCAGCATCGCGGTGACCTCGACGCCCGCGATGGTCTTGGCCACCAGGGTGTTACTGCCCTGGAACAGCGGGCCGAGCAGGTGCGGGCCGTAGTACAGCGGGATGTTGATCCCGGTGATCTGCTGGAAGATGAAGAACACGCAGACCACGATGAGCGCGCGCCAGACCCCGGGGGTCCAGTTCCGGGACTTGGTCTGCTCCCGCCGCTGGTCCTCGTCCTGGAGCTGGCGGGCGGTGTATTCCACGTCCTCGAGGCTGACGTCGGCCCCGAACTCCTTCATCGCGGCCTGGACCCGCTCGTACTTGCCCTGCCGGAGCAGCCAGCGCGGCGACTCGGGCATCTGGGTCCGCAGGCCCAGGCCGATCAGGGCGGGCACCGCGCCGAGGCCGAGGATCAGCCGCCAGTCCACGGTGCCCGCGGTGCCGGGCGCGATCTTCAGGATGATCAGCGCGACGACGTAGGAGATCAGGATGCCGACCGTGATCATCCACTGCTGGAGCATGCTGAGCGCGCCGCGCCGTCCGCTCGGCGCGTACTCCGCGATGTAGGCGGTGGCGATGGCCGAGTCGGCCCCGATGGCTATGCCGATCAGGGTCCGGGCGATGAGCAGGACGGCCGCGTTGGGGGTGACCGCGGCCAGGATCGAGCCCACGGCGTAGATCAGCGCGTCGGCGATCAGCAGGGTCTTACGGCCCAGCCGGTCCGCCGTCAGGAAGGCCAGGACCGCCCCGGCCGCGGCGCCCAGCGAGGCGCCCGCCACCAGGTAGCCGAGCCAGAAGCTGCTCAGGTGGTAGGGCACGAAGTTGAGCGCCGCGCCGATGTTCGAGGTGTCGTAGCCGAACAGGAAGCCGCCCAGGCAGGCCAGGATGGTCAGCTTCCAGTAGAACGCCGTGGGCTGCCGCTGGTCGAGCACGTCAAGCACGTTGGTCCCGGCGCCCTCGCCGGTCTGTGTCTGCGCCATGCGCGCCACAACTCACCCGTAATGGGCGGTTCAAACCGCAGGCGGGCTCGCTAACCGCACGGGCTCCAGGATGATCACGGGGATCTGCCGGGTCGTCTTGCGCTCGTAGTCCGCGAAGCCCGGGTTGGCGCTCTTCTGCGCCGTCCAGATGCGGTCCCGTTCCGCGCCCTCGGCCACCCGCGCGACGAACGGGAGCGTCTGCGGTGCCGATCTCCGCGCTGACCCGGGGGTTGGCCAGCAGGTTGTAGTACCAGTCCGGGTTGGTCGGGGCGCCCGCCTTCGACGCGAACACCGCGACGCCGTCCCCGATGTCCTGGTACGCCACCGGGTTCACCCGGGGCTGGCCCGCTCTTGGCGCCCACGGTGTGCAGGAGCAGAGGGTCCCGCCCTCGAACGGGCCGCCGACCTTGCCCTCGTTCGCCCGGAACTCGGCGATGATCTGGCTGTTCCAATCCTGCGCTGCTGTCACTGTCACTCTCTTTCATGTGGGCAGGCCGTGCCGCTCCGGCATCAGCGGGTCCCGCACCGGGTATTCGGTACCACCCAACTTCCCCGGCGGCCCATTAAGTCCCGCGCGGGACAGGAAAACGGGCCGCAACACCGACGCCTTCTTGTTACTTAATGTTATTGGCATGTTACCCTTCGTGAATGCACGCTAACGGAGTGGCGCCGGGCCGGACGGCCCGCTGTTCAAGCCGCTGTACCCCGGGTGCTCCTAGCGCTCACGCACCGGGCACGATGAGGGCCCAGACGACCTTGGCCGCCCGCTCGTCCGGCGCAGTGCCGCGCGACTGGCGGGCCGGGTAGTAGTAGCCCCAGCGGCTGCTGACCGCTTCTACCATTAAAAGACCGCGCCCAGTCTCGCCGTCGAGGCTGGTTTCGCCGGGCACTGGCGGGGCCATGTTGCCGTCCCAGATCTCCACCAGCACCTGGCGCCGGTCGGACGCGAGCCGCAGCCCCAGGGCCAACTGCCGCCCTTCCTCGTCGTAGCCCGGCCGTGCCGCGACTGGGTCGGTGCACGCGCGCAGCGCGTTAGTCATCAGTTCCGAGACGATCAGTTCCACGCTGTCGCCGCGCCTGGGCCTGCCCCCACTCGGTGAGCACCAGCCGGGCGTGCAGCCGGGCGCATGGCACGGCGCCGGGCAGCGCGCCCAGATCCAGCCGGGTCTGCAGTGGCCACTGCGGGGCACGGTCCGGATCGTCCCGGGTCAGGCCGTCCTGGCCCGTGTTGTGCCTGGGCTGCTGGCCTGAGCTGTGTCGTTCTGGACCAGGTCGCCCCGGGCGGCGGTCTCCTGGGCCGTGTCTTCCTCGACGGCATAGTCCCGGCGGGCATCGTCCTGGGCTGGCACCGCGACCGATCCGTAGTAGCTGCCCGGGACGGCGAGGCCGTACTGGCTGGTCCCGGCGGAGCCGTAGGACCCGCCGTAAGGAGCCGAGCTGAACTGGGTGTCCCGGCGCCATGAGGCCATACTGGCCCGCGGGAATGGGGAAGCTGGAACGTTGCGCTGGAAATGGGCCGGTACCGGTCCGGGGCATCTCGCGGATCACCTCGCCGGAGTCGGATACCTCAGCAGTTAAATACCGGCACCCCTCACCAGTGGCGGGCGCGTATCATGCGTCACAGCATTGTGCCCCAGCATGCATCAAGCCACGCTGTTGTGCAAGATGCCCAACCGTATTGTGCGGTTCCCATTCTATCGCGGCGAGCCCGCCTGCACACAAACAAGACCCGGAGGCGCAGCACCATGGCCGCCAGTCCCAGCCCCACGGTTCGCCGCAAGCGGCTCGGCATCGAGCTCCGGCGGCTGCGTGAAAACGCCCGCTTAACCTGCGAAGACGTCGGGCAGCGGCTCGACTGCTCGGGAACCCGGATCAGCCGGATGGAGACCGGGCGGATCAGTGTGCGGCCGGGCGATGTCCGGGAACTGCTGGAGGTCTACGGGGTACTCGGGGACGAGGCAGACGCGCTCGTCCAACTGGCTCGTGAGGCACGGCGCAAGGGCTGGTGGCACACGTACGGCCGGGTACTGCCTACGTGGTTCGAGCCGTACATCGGCCTGGAATTCGAGGCGGCGACGCTGCGCGACTTCCAGTGCATGGTGGTGCCCGGCCTGCTGCAGACCAAGGAATATGCCCGGGCCGTGCTCCGCACCGCCCCCACGGCCGGGCCGGCCGAGGACATCGACCGGCAGGTAGCGTTGCGGATGGACCGGCAGGCCACTCTCGACCAGCAGGAGCCGCCTGACCTGTGGGTGGTGCTGAGCGAGAATGTGCTGCGGGCCCAGGTCGGCGGTCCCGACGTGATGCGCACCCAGCTGCCGGCCCATCGACGTGGCGGGGCAGGCCAACGTGACCCTGCAGGTTCTGCCATTCGGCGCGGCCGCCCAGGTACAGCCCATCAGCCCGTTCACTATTCTGGAATTCCCCCAGGCCGCCGACCCCGCCGTGGTCTACCTGGAGCACCTTACCGGCAGTCTTTTCCTGGAGAATGAAGACGAGGTCCGGCGCTATATAGTGGTGTTCGATCATCTCCGTGCCGAAGCACTGGGCGCGAGCCAATCCATCGACCTGATTGCGCAGGTGACCAAGGGATTCAGCTGATTTTCCACAACAACGAATAGGCCTAGTAATTAGAGATCCAGACAACCTAAAGGAGGTGCGGGATGACCCCCTCAGGCGCTGACCTGTCCCGTGCCAATTGGCACACGAGCAGCTATAGCGGCGGCAATGGTGGCCAGTGCGTCGAAGTCGCCCGGAACCTGCCGGCCGTAGTCGCGGTGCGCGACTCGAAGGCCAGGCAGGAAGCCACGCTCATCTTCAGCCGGACCGCGTGGGCCGGCTTCGTCACCAGCCTCAAGAAGGGCCCGCAGGGCGGGTAGCCCGGGTACCCAGGTGGACAGCGCGGGCCTGGACCGGGCGGTGCACCTGGTCCGGGCCCGCGGTTACCCGGGGGTGACAGACAGCCCCGACGTTGTTACCGTCCGGCTGACGGGCGAAGACCCCTCCCGGACGGCCTCGCGACTGGCGGCCGTGAACGCCAGATGCGACTCGCGGAACCGGGCCGCCGCCCAGCGGGGCGCGGACCGCGTCGGACGTTCCCCTGGTCAGTGGCCCGGGTCGATGCGAGCCAGGACCCGGCCGTGCTCGGCCAGGGAACGGCCCTGCTTGAGCTGGGCATCGTGGATGACCTGCAGCGTCGCAATGATCCCGTCCAGCGCCTGGCTGTGCTCGCCCAGGCTGCGTCCCTGCCCGACCTGGTCGTCGCGGAGTGCCTGGAGTAGCTGGCGCTGCGTTCCGAACGCGGTGTTCAGGTCGGCCACATCCCGGTCCACCATCGCGAACAGGTCGGCGGCTCGCTGGCCTTCGTTCTGCGCCTCGGCCAGCGCAGCGACCTGGGCCTCCAGGCATTCCAGCCGCTTACGGATCTCGTCGAATTCCTGCACCGCTCGCCTCCGGCCACTGGCTCCTGCGTATAGCAGCTTAGGGCGTGCCGGGCCATGCGGTGGGACGATTCACCCATCGGCTCCGCGGCCACGGATCGGCGCCCGGTGGCGCTTGACTACGCGGGGTGCTCATCACTGAGGGGGTGCCGCCGTGCCGGACAGCTCGGTCCGCAGCTCGATCGGGTCCTCCGTGACCACGGTGTGAGGTCCCGGGCCAGGCTTCATGCGTTGAGCGGTGTACCGCGCACCAGACGGCCCGTAGCCAAGGTCGATCCGGTAGCCGGGGAAGTCACGGCGTAATAGCCGCGCCTCACGTTCAGCCGCGATGACCTGGCCTGGATCGGGGACGGGGTGATGGTCGTCTAGTGGAAACATGATCCAACTCTGCGCGTCCGGCCCGTTACGGTGAGAGTGTCTAACAGCCCGCCGGTCAAGACCCGTCAACACCGCCCGCGTGGGAATGGTTACGCGATGGACGACTTCGCCGGAAGGCTCGACGCAGCCATGGCCGCCCGGAATATCGGTGTGCGCGCCCTGGCCCGACGGGTGCATTGCGACCCGGGCCTGATCTCGCGGCTTCGGAGCGGGAAGCAGCAGCCGTCGCCGAACATCGCCCGTCTCCTCGATAAGGAGCTCGGCGCGGCCGGGGCGCTGGCCGCCGCCGACCGGACCGGCCCGGTCTGCCCGGCCGCCGTCGATGACGAGATCGCCGCGATCGAGGTGGTGCGCCGCGCGGCCGCGAGCGACGTCGGCGAGGCCACGGTCGGCGAGCTCGAACGCATCACCGATGACATGGCGCTGGCCTACCCGCGGACCCCACCGGACCAGCTCCTCACCCGGGTCCGCTCGCACCTGGGCTACGCGAGTGGCCTGCTGGCCGGCCGGACGACGCTCAACGAGCACCGGCGTCTCCTCGTCGCCTCGGGGTGGCTGTCTCTCCTCGCGTCAACGTGCCACATCGACCTGCGGCGGTTCCCGCCCGCGTCGGCCTACCTGCGCACCGCGGCGGACCTGGCCCGGGAGACCGGGCACCACGAGATCGCCGCATGGTGCCTGGAAACGGAGGCATGGCAGCTCATCACCGAAGGGGACTACCCGCCCGCCGCCGCGTACGCCCAGGCCGCCCAGCGCACCGCACCACCGGACGGCAGCGCGTTCATCCAGGCGACCGCCCAGGAAGCCGCGCGTGGGCCCGGCTCGGTGCGGCCAGGGAAGCCCGCGAAGCGCTGGCCCGGACGGAAGCACTCGTCGCACCGATACCGATGCCGGACCGGCCGGAGCACCACTACCAGTACGACCCCGCGAAACTCAACGCCTACACAGCCACGACTCTCGCGTGGCTCGGCGACCCGGCTGCAGCGGGATACGCGCGGGACGTCCTCGGCCGAATGGAATCGGGCACCGACGGTCCGGCGCGGCCGCGGCGGGCCGCATCAGCCCGGCTGGACCTGGCCTTGGCGCTCACCGCGTCGGACGAGCTGGACGAGGCTGCAGGCACGGCACTCGAGGCGGTCACGTCCGGCCTGCTCGTGCCGTCGAACTACTGGCGGGCCGCCGAGGTCATCGGCGTCGTGCACGAGCGGGGGGTAGCTGTCACGGATCTCCGTGAGGCGTACCGCGAGCACTGCGGGCCGGGCCGGGGGACGGTCGCCCGCAAGAGTTGAGGTGCCCCGTGGCCGCAGGCCACGGGGCACCGGCCACGGGGCACCGGCCACGGGCCACGCCAGCCGCTACTTGCCGACCCGCCACAAGATCACCGCAGCATCGCCGAGAGCTATCACCCACCCGAATTGGCCCTCCATGAACCGCCGTACGGGCTTGAGGGGTGCAAGGCAACTGAAGGAAGACGAGGAGACGTGCAATCTTCAGCAGGCTGCGCCGTGAGGCGCCGTCCAGGGCTGGTGCGGCCCGTGTTCAGCTGGTACTGGGTTCAGCTGATATTGGGTTCAGCCAAGGCAGCCCGGGACCGACAGGGCCGGGGCGCAGTTGTTCAGGGTGTTGAACCGCACCACGGTGTTCGTCAGCGCGACAGTGCCCGCGTCGTTTAGATGCCGCCGCCCGCACCGGATGGCGCGTGGTTGTACATGACCCGACTGCCGTGCAGGTGCGTGAGGGTGCCGTCCTGGTAGATGCCGCCGCCGGCCGTTGACCCGGAGTTCTGCTGGAACGTGCTGCCGTCCAGCGTCGCCTCGTCCTCGTTGTACATCCCGCCACCATAGACGGCGGCGTTGTTGCTGAAGGAACCGCCGGTCAGCGTCATGACGTCGTCGTTGTAGAGGCCGCCGCCATAGGTGGCCCGGTTGCCCTGGAGGGTAATGCCGTGGATCGTGGCGCCATCATCGGTGTAGATGGCACCGCCGTACTCGGGGCCGAAATTGTGATTGAAGATGGTGTTGTCCAGCGTCAGCGACTCATAGTCAGCGATGGCGCCGCCCTCAGAGGTCGCGGTGTTCTGCTGGAAGTAGCTATGGTTCACGATGATGCCATCGCCTTCATCCTCGATGGCCCCGCCGTACGCCGCAGAGTTCTTCATGAAGGTGCCCTTGTTCACTCGCGTGACCCCGTCGTCGTCGTAGAAGGCCCCGCCGTACTCCGAAGCGCTGTTGCCGGTGAAGGTGGAATCTGACAGCCTGACGTCGTCGTCGTTCTCCAGGGCGCCACCGTATTCCGAGGTGTTCCCGCTGAAGGCCGAGCCGCTGATCGTCGCGTCGTCCTCATTGTCGATGGCCCCGCCGTAGTCGGCCGCTGAGTTATCGGTGAAGGTGGCGTTGCTCACGGTGAGGCCCTCATGGTTCCAGATGGCGCCCCCGTAGTCGCCGGCGTGGTTCCCGGTGAAGGTGCCGCCGGTGATGGAGACCGGGCCATCCTCCCCGTAGATGGCCCCGCCCTCGTCGTCGGCGTAACCGTTGGTGAAGTTGACGTTGGTCACGGTCAGGTCCCCGCCGCCGCTCACCCAGAGCAGGGAGAAGTGGGGAGTGCTCCCGCCGTAACGGCGCTCGATGGTGCTGGCCGTGCTGCCCTGCAGGGTCAGGGTCTTGTGGATCTTCGGCAGGGCACTGGTCAGCACGTACGTGCACGACGCCAGTCTCAGTACCGCGCCGTTGGACGCGCCGCTGATCGCACTGGCCAGCGCGCTGACCCGGCACGGGACTTGCACGGTCGGAACCCGCGCCGCCAGCGCCGGCGACCCGGCCGCCAGCCGGCCACCGCGGCCGTCCCCGCCACGGCCGCGGTTCTCATGAATTTTACGCGCATGAATATCCCCCTGTATAAGAGCAAAGGTTCCTCGATGATTTCGCCCCGGACACCGGGCTGCCGGCCCGGAATTCAATGGCTCGCGTTTCCCCCGGAGACGCCGGCCAATGAAGGATCTGAGCCGGATGATAGCAGCCCCTGGCCGCGCGGTAGCGGTAAGATTAGAGCCAGGAACTTTTGTGCCGATTCCGTTAATAAGATGCGAGCCGACTTGGCCATTTATCCGGCACGATAAGCCGATAAGGACAGCGTCCCGCGGGTAACATTCAGGTCTTTGCTGAATTACGGGTTAGCTGCGTTGTGATGGTTCCGCATTCTGCGCCCGCAGCTCACCGTGCTCAGCCTTCAGTTCCGCGTTCTCGGCCCGCAGCCGCCCGAGTCCCCGGCACCAACCGCCGGGCCAGCCCGCGCTCCGAGCCGCCGGATGTGGGAATCAGGTGCCGTGCTGACACCGATCCTGGCGACCGACGACCCGTACCAGGCCGCGGCCGACTTCGTCAAAGCGGGCTGGTCGCTGATCTTCCAGACACCGCGAGACTCCGGCGATCCGCTCGCCTGCGTCGGCCTCGCCGGGCCACAGCTCGATGCTCGGCACCTCATTGCCGCAGTTCGTGCCCGCCCAAAGCCGCGCGCACAAGGGCGCCGGGGTAGAGTTCCACCTCACGGTGCCCAGTGAGGACATCGAAGCCGTCCACGAGGCACACCGCTGGCACGCCGAATCAGTCACCAACCTTGCCCCGCAGCCATGCGGGAGCGGGCGTTCCACGCGATGCTGCTCGGCTCCGGTTCCTGATCGCAGCCGAGCGCGCCGATCAGGGCGAGCCGCCTTCAGGCACCACCAACTGACTCGCCAGACCAATGCTGGGTTACGCCAGACGTGACCCGGGCGCCACCACGCACCAGGTCAGCGCGGGCCCCTGAATGTTTACTCCCGCGGGTCTAACTTCTGGCGCACCGGTCCCGGATCCGGGCCAGCACTTCCACCGTGGGCATCTGCTGCTCCGCCTGCAGGCTCAGCTGGTCCATGACCGCGGAGTAGTGATCCACGTCCGCCCGCTTATCCAGGTACAGCGCACTGGTCAGCTGCTCCAGGTACACCACGTCCGGGAGTTCGGGCGCGGCGAAGCGCAGGATGCTGAACGAGCCGGCCGCGGCGGCATGGTAGCCACTGTCCAGGGTCACCACGTGCAGCGCGATGTCCGGCGCCGCGGCCAGTTCGATGAGCCGGTCCAGCTGGGCTTCCATGACCCCGGGGCCACCCAGCCGGCGGCGCAGCGCGGTCTCGTCCATCACGGCCCACAGTTTCGGGCCGTCCGGCCGGGACAGGATCTGCTGGCGTTTCATCCGCAGGCTGACCCGGCGGGCGATCTCCTCGGGCGGGGCGGCGGGGTGGCCACCCCGGATCACCGCGCGGGCGTACTCCGGGGTTTGCAGCAGGCCGGGAACGAACTGCATCTCGTAGGTCCGGATCCGGGACGCGGCCGACTCGAGCCCGACGTAGAACTCGAACCAGCCGGGCAGGATCTCCCCGTACTGATGCCACCAGCCGGGCCGGACGGCCTCGCGGGCCAGCCGGAGCACGTCGGCCCGCTCGGCTTCCCCGGTCACGCCGTACAGGGTGAGCAGATCCGCCAGGTCGCGCTGCTTCATGCTGACCCGGCCGTGCTCCAGCAGGCTGATCTTCGACGCCGACGCCCGGATCACCCGGCCCGCGCCCTCGCAGGTGATGCCGTGCGCCTCACGCAGGCGGCGCAACTGGCTGCCGAGTGCGATCCGCAGCGCGGTGGGCCCGCTGGCGACCAGGTCCGGCTGCGCCGGACCGGCTGGCCTAGAGGTCGGTGCGGGATCGCGGCGCGGCACGGGGGTGAACATCGGGGCTCCGGCTGGTGTGCTGATGGCCTAGTGTCCCATTCCGGACAGCGGTATCGCTACGCCCCGGCAGGACCGGAAGCGACAACACGGCCGGATCGCTGACCTCGTGCACGATCTGCACGTCCACCGCGGCCAGCCGGGTGGCAGTGGCGGGCGGCTCGCCGGACCCGGTGTTGCGGGCGAACCGGGGGTGGGCCCCGCCCGACACCTGGACCCGCAGCCGGTGCCCGGCCTGGAACTGGTAGGCGGTCGCGCTCATCGGCACCACGATGCTCTCCGGCTCCGCTCCGTCGGCTGATGTTCCCGGACGGTGCCTGATGATGCCGTCACAGACGTTACGTGAACGCCCCCGCGGGTCCACGTCGCACAACCGGGCGAACAGGTCGAAGTGCGGGCCGGAAGCGCGGACCGGGACCCGCACGCTGACCGGGCCGATCACGTCCAGCGCCCCGGCGAGCGGGGCGCTGGTGAAGACCAGGACGTCAGGACGGGCCTCCAGCGCCCGGTTGTCTGCGGACCCCGCCTTGCTGGTGAGCAGCTGGCCGCCCACCGACGGGGTGGGATCTGCTGGGTCATAGTGGAACGAGGAGACCCCCGGCCGGGCGGGCGGCTCGGGAACCATGCCGCCCCCGGCGGCCAGGTACCAGGGCTGGGGGGCCATTTCCGGCGGCGGCCAGTCGGCCAGGTCCCGCCATTCACCAGCGCCGTCTATGTACACCCGCACCGGGAGGTCTTTCGTCCGGGATCGGTTCCGGGATCTGGGCGTCGCCGGTGTAAGCCTGCAGCCAGCTGAGCGCCTCGCCCAGGACGACCGGGAGGGCCTTGTTGAACGCCGAGGCGTGCGTCCACGGGCCGATGACCAGCCGCCGGACGGCGGCCTCTATCGCGCAACCGACGGTACTCCGCCAGGACCGGGTCCAGGCAGGCGTCCCACCAGCCGGTGAGCAGGCTGACAGGAAGCGCAGGCGACAGGGCGCTGGCCGGGAATCTGCAAGGCGTCCCAGTACGGGTCCGCCCGGTCCGGGTGGGTCAGCCAGTCCTCGAACCAGGCCACCCGGCCGCCCAGGCCGGCGGGTACGCCTGGATCAGCGGCAGGTCCCGGCCGACCCGCCGCATCCGGCGCTGCACCCGCAGCCCGGTCCTGATCACCGCGGCCATCCCGTGCTCGAAGCCCAGCTTGGCGGCGGTGGCCACGAGCACGTTCTCCAGGGCGAGCGCACCTCCGGGATACGCGAATTCGTACGGGCCGGACATGGCGACCTGCGCGACCATGGCCCGCAGTTCCGGAGGCTGTTCGGCGGCCAGCGCGAACTGGACATAGCCCAGGTAGCTCGGCCCGATCGTGGCCAGCTGCCCGGTGAACCAGGACTGCTCGCGGAGCCAGGCCACGGTGGCCCGGCCATCGGCCCGCTCGTGACGGAACGGCTCGTACGCGCCGCCGGAGCCGCCGGTGCCGCGGCAGCTCTGGATCACCACATGGAACCCCTGCTCGGCGATGAGGCCGCCGAACAGGTGGTCCCAGGGGAAGCCACGGCCGTACGGGGTACGGACCAGCACCGTGGGCCGCGGGCTGCCCACCTGCGGGATGTAGTGATCGGTGATCAGCGGCACGCCGTCGGCGGCGGGTACCGCCAGGCCCGCATCGACGCGGACCGCGCATTCGGGTGGCGGCAGATCGCGCAGGTCCCGCCGGGACAGCCGCATCATCAGCCGGACATGCCGCGGCAGTGCGGCGCCCCGGCCCGGGGATGGCTCGGTCATCGTGACTCCTCCATGCCTGGCGCAGGTTGACTACGTACGCCGTACGGTGTTCTTGTCGGCACAATACTACGTACGGTGTACGTGGATAAACGTGCCCGTGGATCTGCGGGGCGGGGGTGAGACGCAGGTGGCTACGTCAGGACCGGGCCCGGACTCCGGTGCCCGGGTTCCGCTGTCGATCTGGGATCTGCCCGAGCAGGGCGGTCGCGGGCCCCGGCCGAAGCACAGCCGGGCCGCAATCGCCGCCGCCGCGGTGGTCCTGGCCGACGCGGAAGGCATCGGCGCGGTCACGATGCGGCGGATGGCGGCCGATCTCGGCATGGGAACCATGTCGCTGTACAACTACGTGCCTACTAAAGAGCATCTGGTCCAGTTGATGATCGATGAGGTGGCCGGCGAGTACCGCTATCCCGACCCGGCTCCACTGGATCACCGCACGGCGCTCCTGGACCTGGCCCGGCAAGGCCGGGGCATCACCCAGCGTCATCCCTGGCTGCCCCGCCTCATGCAGCGGCCACCCGTCATCGGGCCCAACGCGCTGCGTTACGTCAACTACTTCCTCGGCCTGCTCACCGGCTCCGGCCTGGACACCGGGGCCAAGATGGAACTCCTCGGGCTGGTGAACGGGTTCGCGATTTCCTACGGGGGGGTTCAGGCGGCACTGGCCGAGGAACGCGCCCGGACCGGGGTGACCGAGCAGGAACAGGCCGCCGCGCAGGTAGCAGGGCTGGTAGCGGCCGCGGCCAGTGGCCGCTACCCGAACCTGGCCACGGCCCTGGCCGGGCCGCCGCCGCCCGGGCGGGACGCGGACGAGGTCTTCGACCGCTGCGTGCTGCGCCTTATCGACGCCGCACTGGGCGCACCGCGCGGAAATGGCGGACGTTGATCATTCCTTGAAACGGAGCGGTCCGCCCCGGGCGGCTCACCCGAGTGGCGCGGCTGACCCCCCAAGAGAGGTCATGACGGCTGGTTGACGAGCAGCTTAAGATCATGTCTCGTAACAAAGGTCGAGGACGGGTATCTCCTGTTACCCCTGTCACCGGGAGGGGGGGTCCGCGGTTAGGGGTGAGGGGGGAGATGCCCGTCCTCGACGGCTCGATAGTACAGGTCCAATTTCGTGGCTGCCGCCCGTCCAGCTCTAGCGTACTTCTCCCGGACGCGGCCGACATACTGCTTGGCCGTCTCTTCACTAATGCGCATTCTCCTGGCCACGGACTTCATAGCCATGCCGGTAGGCGTAAAGCTGAAGCGCACGTGTTTCCTGCGTGCTTAGCAGGGCCGGTCAGGGGCATCATCCGTGGCGAAGATGTAGGCCAGACGGGACGAGATCCAATCCTTTCCCGCGGCCACGGCCTTAATGGCCGCCCGGACCTCTGAAGCCGCTGCGTTCTTGAGCACATAGCCAAGCGCACCGGCAGGTATCGCATCCCGGACCGGGTCCGGTCACTGCCGTGTTTCGCTCCTTCGGTCACCGGGCCCGGAGCCAGACGGCGGTGTCCGGGGGGAGGAGGCCGTCGGGGCGCAGTTCCCCGCTGGCCAGGAGCAGCTCGTGGTGCGCGGGGAGCGGCACCGGGTGGGCGGAGAGGTTGACGACCACCGTCAGCGCGCCGCCCCGGCGGTAGCTGAGCACGCCGTCCGGCGCGGGAAGCCAGGTCAGGGTGGCGTCGGCCAGGGCGGGCTCGGCGCGGCGCAGCCGCAGGGCGCGGCGGTACAGCTCAAGCATGGAGCCGGGGTCGCCCGCCTGGGCCTCGGCGGTCAGGTCCTTCCAGTCATCGGGCTGGGGCAGCCACGGCGCCGCTGCCGTCCGGCCCGAAGCCGAACGGGGCGGCGTCGCCCGACCAGGGCAGCGGGACCCGGCAGCCGTCCCGCCCCCGGTCGGTGTGCCGGGACCGTTCCCAGATCGGGTCCTGCAGCAGTTCGTCGGGCAGGTCCTCGACCTCGGGCAGGCCGAGTTCGTCGCCCTGGTAGAGGTAGACGCCGCCGGGCAGCGAGAAGGTGAGCAGCGCGGCGGCCCGGGCCCGGCGGGTGCCCAGCTGCAGGTCGGACGGCACGCCGATGCGCCGGTCGCTCATGCTGAACGCGGTCTCGGCGCGGCCGTACCTGGTGACGTGCCGGACCACGTCATGGTTGCTGAGCACCCAGGTGGGCGTGGCGCCCACCCGGGCGTGCGAGTCCAGCGTGGCGTCGATCACCTCACGCAGCGCGGGAGCTTCCCAGGCGCAGCACAGGAAGTCGAAGTTGAACACCGAGTGCAGCTCGTCCGGGCGCAGGTAGCGGGCCAGCCGCTCGTGGTCGGGCAGCCAGATCTCGCCGATCAGCACCCGGTCCCGGGAGTAGGACGCCGCGATCCGGCGCCAGTCGCGGTAGATCGCGTGCACCTCGTCCCGGTCGATGAACGGATGGGCGGCCGGGCTGTCCAGCGCCGCGCGGCCCGGCCCCGCGCTGGCCCGGGGCGGACTGTCCGGGTCCAGCCCGTCCCGGGCCGGCCCGAGATCCGCCAGGGCGGGGTCCTTGGCCAGCAGCCCGGCGGAGTCGATCCGGAAGCCGTCCACCCCGCGGTCGAACCAGAACCGCAGCACGCGAGGCGAACTCGGCGCGGACGTCCGGGTGGGCCCAGTTGAAGTCGGGCTGGCCGGGACTGAACAGGTGCAGGTACCACTCCGCCGGGGCGCCCCGGGCCGCCCTCGGCGCTGCCACCTGGCGTGCCGTCTGGTCCGGGGACCCGGGACCAGGCGGGACCGCCGAACATGGCGGGCCAGTCGTTCGGCGGCAGCTCGCCGGCCGCGCCACGGCCGGGCCGGAAGTGGTAGCGGGCCCGCTCGGCCGAGCCGGCCGGGGCGGCCAGCGCGTCGGCGAACCACTGCTGCTGATCCGAGCCATGATTCGGGACGATGTCGATGATGATCCTGATCCCGAGGGCGTGCGCCTCGGCGATCAGCTGCTCCGCCTCGGCGAGGCTGCCGAACAGCGGCTCGATCGCGCGGTAGTCGGCCACGTCGTAACCGGCGTCCGCCATCGGCGACGGATACCAGGGAGCGAACCAGATCGCGTCGATGCCCAGTTCGGCCAGGTAGGGCAGGCGGGCCCGGACGCCGGCCAGATCACCGATGCCGTCGCCGTTGTGGTCAGCGAAGCTGCGCATGTACACCTCGTAGATGACAGCCGTCTGCCACCAGTCATGCGCCGCTGCGCGCTGGCCCGGGTGGGGCACGTTAACCTCCTGGAAATCGGCAGGAGCCGACCGGTTTCTGGTCGCGGGCGCGGTGCACCGCGCCACGATAGGCTGATGCGGTCCGTGGGCGTTCATCCCTTGAGGCCTCCGGCGGTGAGGCCGGACAGGATGTTGCGCTGGAAGATCAGGAAAAAAATGATCGTGGGAATCGCGGCCATGGCGGAAGCGGCGATGATGAGGTTCTCGGGTGTAGTCGTCGCCCCCGTGATCCCGACATTGATCGTTTCCCTGGTTGGGGTGTAGCCGCTCTCGACAAGTAGCGGCCAGAGGAAATCCTTCCACACAGTGACGAACCCGAAGATCGTGACGACACCCAGGATCGGCCTGGAAATCGGCAGGACTATCGAGCGCAGAGCCCGCAGCGGGGACGCACCATCGATCGCCGCGGCATCCATCAGCTCGGAGGGAATCGAATCGAAGAACCGCTTGAGCAGGAAGATGTTGAAGGCGTTAGCGACGGAAGGCAGCCAGATGGCCTCGGGCGTGCCGATCAGGCTTACATGCAGGAAAGGCAGGCTGGCCACGGTCAGGTACTGCGGCACGATCAGGACGGTGGCGGGGATCATCAAAGTGGCCAGCATCATGCCAAAGATTACGTTACCCAGCACCGGCCGGAGCTTTGAGAACGCGTAGGCCGCGGCCACGTCGAAGATGAGCTGGAACGCGAGCGCACCGAACGCGTAATACAGGGTGTTGAACAGCAGCCGGCCGACGCTGAGGGTATTCCAGGCGGTGACGTAGGTGCTCGGATGGATGTGGGCCGGAAAAAGCGTCGGCGGCACCTGGCCCGCTTCCTGGGTGGACTTGAGCCCGTCGGTGAACAGGAAGTAAAGCGGGCCGATGAACACCAGCGTGAAGACCACGACGACCAGGGTCAGGACGATCCGGTAGGCGAGCTTGCTGCCCCGCCGGTTCAGCTGGGCGGTGGATATCAGGGTCCGTGACGATGTGTTGCGCGGCGCCGTGCGGCGCCTCGACGTCTCGGCTCTGGCGGGGACCACTGACACGTGAGCTCCTGTCTCCTAGCCGCGGTCGCGGCTCAGCCAGAGGTAGGCGCCGGAGAAGGCGCCGAGCACCAGCAAGAGCACCACGCCGAGCGCCGAGGCGCTGTTGTAGTTGCTTGAGCCACTCATGGAGAACGCGTACATGTAGATGAGGTCGACCACCGACAGCGTGTTGTTGTTCACTCCTGGCCCGCCGGTCAGGATGAAGGCCTCGATGAACATCTGCATGGTGGCGACGATCTGCAGCAGCAGCAGCGTCGAGAGGATCAGCCTGGTCTGCGGCACCGTGACGTGCCAGATCCGGCGGAACAGCCCGGCGCCGTCCAGTTCCGCGGCCTCGTACAGCTCGCCGGGGATGTTCTGCAGCGCGGCGAGGTAGATCAGTGTCGCGGCGCCCATGTTCATCCAGGTGGCCGCGATCACCACGGAGATCATCGCGATGGTCGGCATGGTGGTTCCTGGCGACTGCACCCACTGCGAGGTCGGCAGGTGCAGGAGCTGCAGGATGCGGTTGAACAATCCCGTGCTCGGGTCGTAGAAGTAGGCGAAGAGCAGCAGCGCCGAGGCCGGCGGCAGCATCACCGGCAGGTAGACCAGGACCCGGAGATAGCCCTTGGCGTGCCGCAGCTCGTTGAGCAGGATCGCGGTGAAGAACGGCACCGCGTAACCGAAGACCAGCGCGAGCCCGGTGAACTCCAGCGTGTTGGCCCAGGCCGTCCGGAACTCCGGATCGTGGAAGATCCGGATGTAGTTCGCCCACCCGGCCCAGGTGGTCACGCCCAGGTGGGTCTTCTGGAAGCTCATGATGATCTCGCGCACCATCGGGTACCAGGAGAAAAGCGCGAAGCACAGCACCGCACCGATGAGGAACCCGTGCGCGGAAAGGTTGCGCCGCAGCTGCTGGCTCCGCCTGCTGCGGACGGCCGGCGCGCACGACCCGGCCAGGGCTGCCCTTGGCCTTGCGGAGCGGGACCGCGGTGTCCGTCATCGATTCTCCGGATTCTCCTGGGACGAGGCCAAAGCCCCGGGACTCGCCGCGGGGGCCGGAAGCCCGGCCCCCGCGGCGGCCACCTACCCGCCGCTGTTGGCCAGGAGCGTGTTGACGTTGCCCGCTGCCGCTGAGAGCAGCTTGCTGTAATCGGGGTTGGGTTCGGTGAGCGCGTCGAGCATCGGCGTGTTCAATGCCGCGTACAGCGCCTGGGCGTCGGGCGGCTCGCCCATCCCCTTCTCGCGCGCGGCGGCGAACGTCGAGTAGTAGGACGTGTGGATCGTGGCGCTGGCCTCCAGCAGCTTCTGGTTCTTCTGCTGGGTCGCGCCGGTGAACAGCTGCGGCTCGGGGAAGCCGACCGGGAACCCGTCGGCCTTCTGCCGCACGTAGTTGAACTGGCCCAGGCCGGGCGTCAGGTCCTCGAAGTTGAGCCACTTGATGCCGGCCCGGATCTGGGCCGGCGTGTCGCTCTTCGCGAACATGTAGCCGTTGCCACCCGACAGCGAGCCCGCGGGGGTGCCGCTGGTGCTGGGCAGCGGGCCCATGCCGTAGTCGTTCACGTTGCCGTGGTCGACCGGGACGATGGTGTTGTAGATGTCGTCCGGCGCCGCGATGTACATCCCGAGCTTGTTGGCGGCTATCTGCTGCTGCAGGGTGCCCCAGGCGAGCTGCTGAGTCGGGCTCATGCTGTGATCGACGAACCGCATCTGGTGCAGGGCCTGCAGGATCGCCGTGGCCTGCGGTGCGTTGGCCGAGCTGTTGAAGGCCGCCTGGCCGTTGGAGCCCACGATCTGGCCGCCCATCGCGTCCATCTCGGAGGTGAAGTGCCAGCCGCCGACGGGGCTCGCACTGTAGTCGCCGTAGCCGTAGATGCCGTGGCCGAGAGCGGCGATCGCCTTGGCGTCCTTCTCCACGGCGGCCCAGGTGGTCGGGGGCGTGTTGGGGTCGAGCCCGGCCCGGGTGAACAGCGTCCTGTTGATGACCAGGCCCTGCGTGTAGTTGGACGTCGGCAGCCCGTAGAGCGTCTTGCCCGCGGTTTCCGCGGCCATCGCCGACGGGACGATGTCGTGCAGCGCCGGGACCGTCTTGGTGTTCACGTAGGAGGTGATGTCGGCGGCCTGGCCTGCGTCGAGGACCTGGTTGAGGTCGGTGAAGTAGGCGTAGAAGAGGTTGGTCTCGGTGCCGGCCTTGAGCGTGGCGGTGAACTGGGCCGGGACCTCACACTGGCCGGTGTAGGTGACGCTCTTGATGGTGATGTTGGGGTTGGCCTTCTCGAAGGCGGCGACGTCCTCGTTCCACTCCTTGTGCTGAGCCGTCGCGGTGGCTGGCGGTGAGCAGTTGACGCTGATGGTCACGTGGCCATCGCCCGAGGCGCCGGAGGAGCCGCTGCTTGAGCACGCGGCGGCGGTCGAGGCCCAGAGCCGCCACGGCGGCGACCCCGGCGATCGTCCGGTGGCCGGGCCGCCGGTAGAGCTGTCTGTTCGTGGTGCCAAATCTCTTCATGACGACCTCGATGTCGGGTGGAGCGGCGAGTGTGCGGGGGGTGATGTGAGCTCCGTCACCAGGTACCGCAGACGGTATATGCGCTTCCATTTCGTAGCAAGAGTTGGACTATTTTTTGAACGATAACGACTTCACAACGCAGAAGATCGACAGTTCAGGCGCCTAGCGAACGGAGGGCCGCGCTTTGCCGCCCTGACCTGGGCTAAGCTGACAGGCACAGACTCATGCGGGTCGGCGAACGGCGTCGAAGACCGCCGGAGACCATGCCGGATGATCGGGCCGAAAGAGACTTACTCGGGGTCGCAAACTATTGCAATTTCTTGCGGTAATCGCCGTATAGTTGCGTCATGACACGGCGGCTAGCGGAAGTGGCCAAGAAGGTGGGGGTCAGCGAGGCGACGGTCAGCCGGGTGCTGAACGGCAAGCCGGGCGTCTCCCAGACGACCCGGGACGCCGTGCTCACCGCGCTGGACGTGCTCGGCTACGAGCGGCCCACCCAGATGCGCGGGGAGCGCGCCCGGCTGGTCGGGCTGGTGCTGCCCGAACTGCAGAACCCGATCTTCCCCGCGCTGGCCGAGGTGGTCGGCGGCGGCCTGGCCCAGCAGGGCTTCACGCCGGTGCTGTGCGTGCGCGGGGCCGGCGGACTGTCCGAGGCCAGCTACGTCCGGATGCTGCTCGACCAGCACGTATCCGGGATGGTCTTCGCCGGCGGGAACTTCGCCGAGGCGGACTCCCCGCACGACCACTACGAGCTGCTGCTGGAGCGGGGCGTGCCCGCGGTGCTGGTCAACGCGGCCGCCGAGCACCTCGGCTACCCGCGGGTCTGCGTCGACGACGCGGCCGCGGTGGAGCAGGCCCTGGGGCACCTGCTGTCACTGGGCCACCGCCGGGTCGGCCTGATCATCGGCCCGGACGACCACATGCCGTCGCGGCGCAAGCTGGCCGCGTTCACCGCCCTGGCCGCCAGGGCCGGTATCGACACCACGGGCGCCGTGGAGCACACGATGTTCTCGGTGGAGGCCGGGCACGCGTCCGGCGCCCGCCTGGTGCGGGCGGGCATCACCGGCATCGTCTGCGGCAACGACCCGCTGGCGCTGGGCGCCATCCGGGCCGTGCGCCGGCTGGGCATGTCGGTGCCCGGGGACGTCTCCGTGGTGGGCTACGACGACTCCGCGCTGATGACCTGCACGGATCCGCCGCTGACCACGGTCCGCCAGCCCATTGACGCGATGGGCCGGGCGGTGGTGAGCACGCTGGTCCAGCAGGTCGAGGGCGGCACGGTCGCGTCGGCTGAGCTGCTCTTCGAGCCGGAACTGGTCGTCAGGGGCTCCACGGCCCGGGCCCGGGGCTGACGGCGCCAGGCCGGTAACGCCGCGCATCCGCCTCATTACCGCACGGATATGCGCCCGGTACCCTGGTAGCGCACCGCGGTATCCGCCCCGGCCCCTTTACGGCGTCCTTAATCCGTGTTAGGGCCGAAATATGACCCCGCTTGCTGCTCGTTCCGATGAGATGGTGCAAGGTCTTTCCCGGCCAGGAAGACCAGATTCCCTGCGTGCGCACGTTCGTGTCCCAGTTGCTGGCCGACCACCCCGATCGCGCGGACATCGTCATGTGCGCGGCCGAACTCGCGGCCAACGCGGTCCGGCACACCGCCAGCGGCCGTGATGGGTTCTTCGCCACCGAGGTGACCTGGACCGGGCTGACCGTCCGGGTCGCCGTGGCCGACGGCGGCGCGGGCACCGCGCCTCCGCTCGGCCCGGACCTCACCGGTCCCGGCGCTGACAGCGGGCTGGGCCGGCTGGCCCAGCTGGCGTCCCGCTGCGGCACCGAAGGCGACCACCGCGGCCGGGTGGTCTGGGCCCAGTTCCTGGCCAGACCAGCGGCAGCACGCGCCCGGCGCCACCTCGATGCCGCTGGCCGCGGAGCAGTCCACCGCGGCCGAGGCCGCCGACCTGGCCGAGCGGTACCAGGGCTGGCACACCTGGTTCGGGCACTGGACCCGGCAGTGGTGGGCCATCCCCAAGCAGGCCTCCAGGGCCACGGCCCTGATCGCCGAGCCCACGGCCGGCGCCCTGGCCCGGCGGCTGGATTCGCTGGGCGCCGCGCCGTAGCGCGGCGCCGGCAACCTGGGTACGGCTTTAGCTGCTGAAGGCCGCGTCGAAGGAGGCGGCCGGGCGGCTCGAGGTCGAAGTGCTTCAGGTAGGCCAGCGCCTCGGGCGCCCCGGCCAGCCGGTCCATCCCCGCGTCCTCCCACTCGACCGAGATCGGGCCGCGGTAGCCGATCGAGTTGAGCATCCGGAACACGTCCTCCCACCGGACCTCGCCCCGCCCCGCGGACACGAAGTCCCAGCCCCGGCGCGGATCACCCCAGGGCAGGTGGGAGCCGAGCCGCCCGTTGCGGCCGTCGAGCCGGGTGCGGGCCTCCTTGCAGTCCACGTGATAGATCCGGTCGGGGTAGGCGCCGAGGAACGCCACCGGGTCCAGGTCCTGCCAGACGAAGTGACTCGGGTCGAAGTTGAGGCCGAACGCGGGCCGGTTGCCGACCGCGTCCAGGGCCTGCCGGGTGGTCCAGAAGTCATACGCGATCTCGCTGGGATGCACCTCGTGCGCGAACCGCACCCCCTCGGCGTCGAACACGTCCAGGATGGGGTTCCACCGCGCGGCGAAGTCCGCGTAGCCCGCCTCGATCATCTCCGGCGGGACCGGCGGGAACATGGCCACCGTGTGCCAGATCGAGGAGCCGGTGAACCCCACCACGGTCGCCACCCCGAACGCGGCCGCGGCCCGGGCGGTGTCGGCCAGTTCGGCGGCGGCCCGCTGGCGAACCCCCTCGGGCTCGCCGTCGCCCCAGATCCGGGCGGGCAGGATGCCCTGGTGCCGCGCGTCGATCGGGTGGTCGCAGACCGCCTGGCCGACCAGGTGGTTGGAGATGGCCCAGCAGCGCAGCCCGTACTTGGCCAGCAGGGCGTGCCGCCCGGCCAGGTAGCCGTCCTCACGCAGGGCCCGGTCCACCTCGAAGTGATCGCCCCAGCAGGCCAGTTCGAGGCCGTCGTAACCCCACTGGTGAGCCAGCCGGCAGACTTCTTCCAGGGGCAGGTCGGCCCACTGGCCGGTGAACAACGTGAACGCTCGGGACATCATCGGCTCCGGCTGGTTTTCGTTGCGGCGATTTTTGCTGGTGAACTTCCGGGCTCAGACCGGGGTCCACCGGCCGTCCTGCGCGGCGCTGGCGGAGACGGCCGCCAGCACGTGCTGAACCTGGAGTCCGTCCGCGAAGGAGGGCTCCGGGTCGGTGCCCTTGTCGATCGCGAGGACCAGGTCACGGACCTGATGCGTGAAGGTGTGCTCCCAGCCCAGCACGTGCCCCGGCGGCCACCAGGCGGACAGGTACGGGTGGCCGGGCTCGGTGACCAGGATGCGGCGGAATCCCGCGGTCGCCTGGCCCGTGCTGCCGCGAGTCGGTGTTGTCGCAGAACTCCAGCTCGTTGAGCCGCTCCAGGTCGAACGCGAGGCTGCCGCGGGCCCCGTAGACCTCGATCCGCAGCGCGTTCTTCCGGCCGGAGGCGAACCGGGTGGCCTCGAAGGTGGCCAGCGCCCCGGATTCGAGCCGGGCGGTGAAGGCCACCGCGTCGTCCACCGTGACCGGGCCGGTGCGGCCGTCGCCGCCGGGGAGCGGGCGCTCCGGCACGAAGGTGGCCGCCACCCCGGAGACCCCCGAGATCAGCTGCCCGGTCAGGTACTGGGCCAGATCCACGACGTGCGCGCCCAGGTCGCCCAGGGCCCCCGAGCCCGCGTGCTCCTTCTGCAGCCGCCAGGTCAGCGGGAAGGCCGGGTCGGCCAGCCAGTCCTGCAGGTAGCTGGCCCGGACGTGCCGGATCTCGCCGACCCGGCCGCCGGCGATGAGCTCGCGGGCCAGCGCGAGGGCCGGGACCCGGCGGTAGTTGAAGCCCACCATGGAGCGGACCCCCCGGGCCTGGGCCCGCGCGGCCGCCGCGGCCATGGCCTCCGCCTCGGCCACCGTGTTGGCCAGCGGCTTCTCGCACAGCACGTGCTTGCCGGCCTCCAGCGCGGCGATGGAGATCTCGGCGTGCGAGTCACCGGGCGTGCACACGTCGATGAGCTGCACATCGTCGCGTTCCAGCAGGGCGCGCCAGTCGGTTTCCACCCCGCCGAACCCGTAGCGCTGCGCGGCGGCCTCCGTCGCCGCCCGGTCCCGGCCGCACAGCGCGGTCAGCACCGGACGCAACGGCAGGTCGAACACGTGCGGGGCGGTACGCCAGGCCTGGGAGTGCGCCGCGCCCATGAACGCGTAGCCGACCATGCCGACGCCGAGTGATTCAGTCACGCGATCCCCTGCCTGCTCAGTCAATGGTCGCGACCCACGGATCCCAGTCGGCCGGCAGCGCGTCCGGGGTGTCGAAGGTGGTCAGGACGCGCTCGAACGTACCCGCAGTGATGGAGCGCGCCACCGCTTCCATGGTGTCCAGGACGTGCAGCGCCAGTTCACCGGACGCCCGGTGCGCCGTGCCGGCCCGGATGGACCGGGCCATGTCCAGCACCCCCAGGCCCCGGCTCGCGGTGGCCCCGGCCGCCGGGATCGTCTCCCAGTCGTCGCGGCCGGCCCGGCGGAGCCGGATCTCGCCGTCGAACCGGTTGGGGTCGGGCAGCGACAGCGTCGCCTCGGTCCCGGTGATCTCGACGAAGCCGTGCCGCCGCAGCGGTGAGTCGAAGCTCAGCACGAGCGTGGCGGCCGGCCCCGGGCGTACCCGATCAGCGCCGCGACGTGGGTCGGCACCTCGACCTCGAACCTGGTCCCGGCCCGCGGGCCGCTGCCGATGACCCGGCTGCGCTGACCGCGCCGGCCGAGCGCCGCGACCTGGTCCGCGGGACCGAACAGGGTGGCCAGCATGCTGAGGTAGTACGGCCCGATGTCGAACAGCGGGCCCGCGCCGGGCCGGAACAGGAACTCGGGGTCGTGGTGCCAGCGCTCGGGCCCGGGGTCCTGCATCAGGGCCAGCGCGCTCTGCGGCTCGCCGATGGCGCCGCCGGCGATCAGCCGCCGGGCCGTCTGCAGCCCCGCGCCGAGCACCGTGTCCGGGGCGCAGCCGACCCGCACGCCGGCCCGGGCCGCCGCGGCGAGCAGGCCGCGGCCCGCCTCGGTGTCCAGGGCCAGGGGTTTCTCGTTCCAGACGTTCTTGCCCGCCGCGACCGCCGCCAGCCCCACCTCGGCGTGCGCGGCCGGGATGGTCAGGTTGACCACCAGCTCCACGTCCGGGTGCCCGGCGGCCTGCGCGGCGCCGCCGGCCCCGGGCACGCCGTACCGGGCCGCCTGGGCCTTGGCCCGCTCCAGGTCGAGGTCCGCGCAGAACAGCACGCGCAGGTCCGGGAACGAGGTGAGGTTGCGGAGGTACTCGTCGCTGATCGTGCCGCAGCCGACGACGGCCACGCCGACCGGATTGGCTGGCACCGGGTCACTCATGGCTCAGCTGCCCGGGGCGGGGCGCACCGGCTGGGCCAGGCCGCTGGCGCGGCCAGCCAGGCCAGGCTGTCCCCGACCGCGGTCATCATGTCGGTCGCGCACCGGTCGAGTTCGACCACGTGCCACGCGGCGGGCGCGGCGGCCAGGATCTCCGCGACCGGCATCCGCCCGGCCCCGACCGCGGTCATCGGGTCGTCGCGGGTCACCGGGCCGTCCTTGACGTGCAGGTACCGGACCCGCTCGCCGAGCCGCCCGAGCAGCGCGGGCACGTCCTGCCCGGCCACCGCGGCCCAGTACGTGTCCACTTCGAGCAGCACCGCCGGGTCGAGCGCGGCGGCCAGGGCCTCCAGGGCCGGGGTCCCGTCCGGCAGCGGGGCGAGCTCGTGGTCGTGGTTGTGGTAGCCGAGGCGCAGGCCCTCGCCGGCCAGCCGGGCCGCGATGCCGTTAAGCTCCGCGGCCACCGCCCGGACGCCGTCAGCATCGGCGAACCGGGCGGGCGGCAGGTACGGGACGATGACGGTGTCCGCGCCGAGCATGCGGGCCGCCGCCGCGACCGGGCCGGCCTGCTCGCCAGCCGGGTTGGCGTGCACGCTGCAGACCGCCAGGCCGGCCGCGGCCAGGTCGGCGGCCAGCCCGGCCGGATCGCTGAGGATGTCGAACGGTTCCGCCGCTCCGTAACCGAACGCGGCGATCTGGTCCAGGACGCCTTTCCGGTCCACCGCAAGCTGGTCGCGCACGGTGTAGAGCTGCAGCGCCGGGGGGTGGCTGGTCGTCACGTGCCTCAGGCTCCCGTAGTTCTGGGACGGTGATTCGGGACGGTCAGTTTTCGAAACTTATTCGCTCTGTGGTTCAGGCTAGATTCGGCGGGGCGGACGGTCAATAGCCTGGTCGAGTCCGGCCGGTGGCCGAGCTTGACCGTCGGGTGACGAGGTAGCCTGGAACTGCATGCCGGGCTTGGCTGAGTCGAGAGTTTCGAAACACTAGGACGAGGAGCTGCCGTGGCCCGCGAGACCGGGCGCAGCACGCTGGCGGGCATCGCCGCGGAGGCGGGCGTGTCGGTGTCCGCCGTGTCCAAGGTGCTCAACGGCCGGACCGACGTCGCGGCCGGGACCCGGGCCCGGGTCGCCGCGCTGCTCCGGCGGGAGGGGTACCAGGTCGCCTCCCGGCTGGGCTTCGGCGTCGTGGACCTGCTCACCGCCAGCCTGCACAGCCCGTGGGCCGAGGAACTGCTGCACGGCACGGTGCAGGCCGCGGACGAGGCCGGGACCAGCGTCGTGGTCAGCACCGTGGACTCACCCGGCGGTTTCACGGCCTGGCTGGACCGGGCCACGGCCCGCGGCACCGACGGTGCGCTCCTCGTCCTGCATCTGCCGGACAGCGGGGAACTGCAGCGGCTGGCCGCCGCGCGCATCCCGCTGGTGGTGATCGACCCGCCGGAGGAACCCGGCCCGGGCATCCGGTCGGTGGGCACCACGAACTGGCAGGGCGGCCTGACCGCGACCCGGCACCTGATCGAGCTGGGGCACCGCCGCATCGCCATCATCGGCGGCCCGGAGCAGCTGTGGTCCAGCCGCGCCCGGCTGGCTGGCTACCGCGCCGCCCTGGAGGCGGCCGGTCTCCCGGCGGCCGGGGAGCTCATCCGCCGGGACGACTTCTGCACCGAGGGCGGCCGGCGGCAGGCCCGCGCGCTGCTCGCGCTGGCCCAGCCGCCCACCGCGATCGTGGCCGGCAACGATCCGCAGGCGTTCGGCGTGCTCCAGGCCCTCGGCGAGCGGGGGTTGCGGGCCCCCGACGACCTCAGCGTGGTCGGCTTCGATGACGTCCCGGTGGCCTCGTGGGCCACTCCCGCGCTCACTACTATCCGCCAGCCCCTCGCGGCCATGGCCGCGACCGCCTTCCGGATGCTGTACGCCCGGCCCGGTGCTGGTGAGCCGCATCACATCGAGCTGGCCACCACCCTGGTCATCAGGGAAAGCACCGGGCCGCCGCCTAGAGTTATATAAACGTCATCCCGGCTAATTGACCCAGTTCGGTGCGCTAGTCTGCCCCTGATTCAGCCGTGGAATCCAGGGAGTTCCCTATGCCTCGTCGTTTCCGGCTCCGGCCTGTCACCGGGCTGGCCGTGCTCGTCGGACTGAGCGCTCTGCTCGCCGCCGGCTGCAGCGCCGGCGGCGGCAGCTCCGCCGCGCCGGGCGGGCTGGAGAAGACCAACCTGATGGTGGCGGCCGTCCCGGCCGTTGAACTCCGCCGGGCTGTACATCGCGCAGCAGCGCGGGCTGTTCGCCGCCGAGGGCCTGCACGTCACGATCCTGAAGGCGATCAGCGGGAAGACGACCATCAACAGGCAGCTGGCCGGCGAGTTCGACGTCACAAGCGGGAACTACGTCTCCTACATCCTGGCCAACGCCGACCCGCAGGCGGCCGGGCTGAAAAAGGCCGCCGACTTCCGGGTCCTCGCGCCGGGTTCGATCATGGACTCGAACAACCAGGACATCATGGTCCTGCCCCACTCGAACATCCAGACGGTCAGCGAACTGAAGAACCAGACGATCGCCGTCAACGTGACCCACAACATCGGCCAGCTGCTGGTCAGCTCGATTCTCAGCGACAACGCGGTGCCGGTGAACGACGTAACGATTTCGTCCCCATCCAGTTCCCGGACATGGCGGCCGCGCTCCAGCAGCACAAGGTGGGCGCCCGCGTGGGTGCCCGAGCCGTTCATCACCGAGGCCGAGGAGAATGCCGGCGCGATCCCGCTGGCGGACAGCAACCAGGGCTCCACGGAGAACCTGCCGATCAGCGGGTACATGGTGACCGCGACCTGGCTGAAGAAGTACCCGAACACCGCGGCGGCCTTCCGCCGGGCCCTGCTCAAGGCCCAGGCCATCGCGGCCAACGACCCGGCGGCCGTCCAGCAGGGCATGGAGGCCTTCGCGGAGGTGCCCGCGGAGACCGCGTCCATCGAGGCCACCCCGCAGTTCCCGACCCAGTGAACGCGGCCCTGCTGGCGCGGCTGGGCAGCCTGATGCTGAACTTCAACATGATCGACCAGAACTACGACGTAAGCCAGATGCTCAGCAAGTAAGGGGAGCTGCGGCGAGGCCCGCGTCCTTCCGGTCGCGGGGCTCGCCGTCCGCCGGGCTGCGTCGCCTGCTGCTCAGGCGGCCAGCGTGTCCACCGAGACCTGCCAGAGCAGCGCGGCGCTGTCGGGGTCCAGGGCGTAGGCCGCGACCCCGCGGCGCGAGCCCGGCTGGTTCAGGCCGGCTTCGTTGCAGTCCTCGAAGTAGCGGCCGCCGATGCCGTCGAGCAGCGGCGAGGTGGCCACGAGCACGGACGTCGCGGCGCCCTGCTCCGGGGTCTTCCAGCTGGCGCCGCCCCCGCCCGCCTGGCGGCGCAGCCGGTCCAGCTCCTCGTCGGTGACGTAGCGCTGCAGGCCGGTCCGGATCCCGCCCGGCATCAGCGCGTTGACCGTGATGCCGTCCCCGGCCCAGCGCCTGGTCGCCTCCACCGCGAACAGCACGTTCGCCGTCTTGGACTGCCCGTACGCGGCCCACGGCTCGTACGGCCGCTCCAGGAATTGGATGTCGTCGAAGACCACCGGGGACCGCAGGTGCGCGGAGGAACTGACGGACACCACCCGGGCGCCGCCCGCGGCGGCCAGGGCCCCGTGCAGCCTGGTGGCGAGGGCGAAGTGGCCCAGGTGGTTGGTGGCGAACTGCATCTCCCAGCCTTCGGGAGTGCGCATCAGCGGGGAGGCCATGATGCCCGCGTTGTTGATGAGGATGTGCAGCGGGCCGTCCCAGGCGGCCGCGAACGCCGCCACGGAGGCCTGGTCGGCCAGGTCCAGCCGGGCCACGAGCACCTGCTTGTTACCGGTGGTCCCGGTGATATCGGCGGCGGTGCGCTCGCCCGCTTCGACGTTGCGGACCGCCAGCGTCACTTCGGCGCCCGCCCCGGCCAGCGCCCGGGCGGTCTCGATGCCGATGCCCGACGCGCCGCCGGTCACGATGACCCGGCGGCCGGTGAGGTCGATGCCGTCCACGACCTCGGCGGCCGTCGATTCGGCCCCGAACGGCGTGGTGATGGGCGTGCTTACAGTCATGATGTCCCCGGTACGATGGAAACGGAGGAGCCTCCACTACTCTCCTTAGAGTAAGCGGAGCTTCCTCCGTTTAGCAAATTGGCCCCGCACCGAGCTGATGGCCGGGGCCCTGCGCGAGGCCAGGCCAGCAGAAGGAGGGCCGTGGCGCAGATCGTCGACCGGCCGATGCGCGCCGACGCCCAGCGCAACCGGGCCCGGCTGCTGGAGGCCGCCGTCCGGGCCTTCTCCCAGGAAGGCCCGGAGGTGACGCTCGATGCGATCGCCAGGGACGCCGGGGTCGGCATCGGCACGCTGTACCGCCACTTCCCCACCCGCGAGGCCCTGGTGGAAGCCGCCTACCGCAACGAGCTGCCCGGCTCTGCGACGCGGTCCCGGAGTTGCTCCGGGACCTGACGCCGGCCGAGGCCACCCGCCGCTGGATGGACCGGTTCGTGGATTACATGACGACCAAGCGCGGCATGGCCGATGCGCTGCGCGCGGTCATAGCCTCGGGCCGGAACCCCTACGAGCAGAGCCGCGGCCAGCTGATCGCCGCGATCACCACGCTGCTGGAGGCGGCCTGCGAGGCCGGGATGCTGCGCCGCGACATCGAACCCGGCGACGTGCTGGCCAGTCTGGGCGGCGTCTCCCTGACGGCCGGGGAGCCAGCGCAGCGGGAGCAAGCCGGGCGCCTGCTTGACCTGCTCATGGACGGCCTGCGGTACCAGGAGCGCACGGCTGACCCGCCGCACGTCTCCTGGTGGCGGGCGGGCCACCGGACCGCCCGCGACCGATCCGCCGGTCACCGGTTAGCTGCTGAAGCCGGGGATGCCGGTCCCGCCCTTCGTGGTCCCCACGTGCAGGTACACCGGTCCGGCCTTGCCGCACGCCTGGAAGGTGAAGGGGACCTCGAGCGACCTGGTGGCCCCCGGGGGGCAGACACGCAGCGCCACCGCGGTGGTCTCGCCGCAGGAGACGGCGGGAAGTTGGCCACGTCGGTGATCTGGAGCACCACGTGGGCGGTGGCGCCCCGGCCCAGCGTCACCAGGCGGTTGGCCGAGGCCGGACCACGGCCTGCCGCGTGGCCGAGCTGGTGGCCGCCGGGAGCCAGGGCGGAGACGCCCGGGTAGCCGTACAGCGTGCACGCATGGGTGGAGGTGTTGGACAGCTCCAGCTGGTAGTCGGCGCCTCCGGCGTAGCCGTTCCCCGGGATGCCGAGCCAGGCGGTGAGCGCGCCGGTGCCGCACCTCGGGGGGACCGCCGCCGCGGCCGTGCCGCCGGCTGGGCCGCCAGGGGCTTCGCCGGGCTCCCGGATGCGGCCAGGGCGGTGGTCGGGATGGCGATCGCCGCGCACGTCAGGGCCAGGGCGGCCAGGCCGCGCCGCGCCGCGCGAGTAGTTGGCTTATGTGTGCTCTCCCTCGGGTCCGCGTCTTCCCGGGACCAGCCGCGGGAATGACCAATCTCGTCAGCTAAGACGGCAACCGGGCAGCAATGGTTGGAAATCTCATTGCCCAGGTCAGCTCCGTCCGCAGGACGTCTCTTGCCGTAGACATGCCTCCGGGACGCGCCCGGGCGCCTCCTGGTGCCCCTCAGCCGGGCACCTGCTCCCCTGCCATCAGCGTCCCGACAATGACCCGCGACCAGTAATCCCCTTTCCGGTTCGCCCTTCGCTCACGTCCGCCTGCTCGTCCCGGCATTTCGGGCCCAGCAGTTCACGGAAAACGTGAACGGAAGACGCACCCGGGCACGTGTGAGAAATAGCGGGGGCAAGCTCCGCATATTCCGAGAGGGGAGACAGATGAAATGTGTGCAGTGCGGCAGTGATGTCGCACAGGGTGCCATAGCGTGCCCGGAATGCGGTGCGCGATTGCCGCTGACCGGGAGCTCCGGGGCCGCAGCCCCGGTTCCCCGGGCCGAGGCCTGGACCGCTCGGCATGCCATTCCTGTGCCGACGGCGTTCCGCCTCGACCCCGCCAGGTGGACGCCGGCCGACCGGATCACCGGCGCGGCCACGCTGGTGCTGGTCGTTTCACTGTTCCTGCCCTGGTTCTCGGTCAGCGCGGGCTTCGGCAACTTCACCGAAAGCTCCTCGGCGGACGGGCTGGCCGCGCACGGCTACCTCTACCTGGTACTGCTCTGGCCCTGGCCATGCTCGGCTACCTGATCGCCCGGGCCAGCCTGAAAGACCTGCCGGAACTGCCGCTTACCGGCGACCAGATCCTCGCGGCGGCGGCCGCGGTCAACCTGGTGCTCGTCCTTATCGCCATCGCCGTCATGCCGGGCGGCGGCGAGTGCGCTGGTCAAGGTGAGCTGGAGCTTCGGCGCCTTCATCGGGCTGGCCGCCGCCATTGTCGCAATCGCAGCGGCGGCCACTTCCGTGATCCGCGCCCGGTCCGGCCGCACCACCTGAGCAACAGCAAAGCGTCCCGGAAGAAACGACTGGAGAGAGCCCAGACAATTACCCGCCAGCCGTTAGCCATTCTGGCGTACGGCTGGCGTCGGCATTGCCGGCCGAGCAGAACGGCGGCCATTTCGGGCTATCGATAAACGCCCTATCCGGCTTGTGCGTGAGAGCCCGGAACCCGCACAACGGTGCGCGCCGGCAGTCCGGAGGTGCGATACTTGTCGGCTATGTCCACGTGGATCTTGAGGGAAGCCGCGTCCGGGCCGGGCCTGCGGGTCGCCGTCAAAGACCTCATCGACGTGGCCGGGCTTCCCACCACGGCGGGCAGCCGGGCCATCGCCGAGCAGGCCAGCCCGCGGCTGCGACGCCCCCTGCCTGGCCGGGTTGCGGGCCGCGATGGCCCGCGGCGAGGCCTGCCTGGTCGGCAAGACCAACCTGCACGAGCTGGCCTACGGGATCAGCGGGATCAACGCGGCCTTCGGCACGCCGGTCAACCCGCTCGATCCGCTCCGGGTGCCGGGCGGATCATCGAGCGGCTCGGCCGTGGCGGTGGCCAGCGGCGAGGCCGATGTCGCGTACGGGTCAGACACCGGCGGGTCGATCCGCATCCCCGCCGCGTGCTGCGGCGTAGCCGGGCTCAAGACCACCTGGGGGCGGATACCGCTCACCGGGGTGTGGCCGCTCGCGCCGAGCATGGACACGGTGGGGCCGATGGCGCGGGACGTGGCTGGCCTCATCGCCGGGATGCAACTGCTGGAGCCGGGTTCTCGGTCCGGCGCGCCCGGCGCCCCGGGTCGTCGGCCGGGTCGTGATCGGCGCTGACCCCGTCATCGACCGGCGGTGGACGCCGCCCTGGCCGCGACCGGCTGGGACGTGGTCCAGGTCGGCCTGGACGGGCTCGACCGGGCGACCATCGCCGCGATGACCGTGCTCGACGCGGAGGCGTGGGCCTCCGATGGCGTATACGCCGAGGCGCCCCGGACAAGATCGGCCGGGACGTGCTCGCCCGGCTGCGCGAGGCGAGCACCATCACCGCCGGCCGCTCAGCGCGGCCCGGGAGGATGCGGTGCGCTGGCGCGCGACCCTGTCGTCACTCTGGGAGCGGGTCGACCTGCTCGCCCTGCCGACGCTGCTGGGATTCCCGCCCACCCTGGACAAGTCGCGGGAGATGGTCCGTATCCGCGGCCTCACCTCCCCCGTCAACCTGGCGGGCGTGCCGGCGCTCGCGCTGCCAGTGCCCACGGCGGCCCGCTTCCCGCGAGCATCCAGCTGATCGGTCCGGCCGGGGGCGAGGAGAGCCTGCTCGCCGCGGGTGCCATCCTCGAGCAGGCCGTGCTGGACCACCTGGGACCGACGGGCGCTGGCCTTACCGGTGCACGGCGATACACGGCCTGGGAGGCCCGGAACTCACCGTGGGCGGCGGGGCTGATCGCCCAGCGGATGCCGCGGATGACCGCGTGGCCGGCCGGGCGGACCACGGCGCGCTCGGTCAGCGGCAGCTGCGGCAGGTAGAGCGGGCGGCGGGCCCAGCCGGGAAGCAGCGAGGTGGCCGCTGCGGCCAGGACCCCGTACGGCGCCCGGGCGACCAGCGGCAGCGGCGGGGTCAGCAGCAGGAACCGGGCCGCCGCGCGGGCCTCGGCGGTGCCGCGCAGTTCCGCCCGGTACTGGCTGATCCGGTCCGCGAGCTCGGCCTCGGTGCGGGGCGGGTCAGGCACCCCGAGTTCGACGGCGATCCGGGCCACGTCGGCGACGTAGCCGTCGCGGCCCGCCTGGTCCAGGGGCTCGGCCCCGAACCGGGTGTGCGCGCGCAGGAAGCTGTCCGCCTCGGCGATGTGCACCCAGGTCAGCAGGTGCGGATCCGAGGCCGCGTAGGGCCGGCCGTCCGGCGCCGTCCCGGTGACCCGGCGATGGATCGCCCTGACCCGCTCGGTCGCCGCCTTCGCGTCGCTGGCCCGGCCGAACGTGGTGACGGCGAGGAAGTAGCTGGTGCGCTGCAACCGTCCCCACGGGTCGCCGCGGTAGCCGGAATGCGCGTCCACACCCGCCATGGCCAGCGGGTGCAGCGACTGGAGCAGCAGGGCGCGGATGCCGCCCACGAACATCGAGGAGTCGCCGTGCACCCGCTGGATGGGACGGTCCTCGGCGAACCAGCGGTCACCCTCGGCCTGGTGGATGACCCGGCGATGGTTCGGTCCCTCGGGACCGGCCACCCGCTCGAAGATGGACGCGCCGATACGGCGCCGGACGGAATCGCGCAGCCTGCACTCTCATCTGCCCAGTATCACCACGGGCACCCTTCGCCAGTATCACTCGCGGGCCCAGTTGTCGCGCGGTCAGGGAGACCAGGTTGTCTCGTTGTGATACGGAGTTTGTGATGCATTCTTTTGCGAACCTCAGGGCAAATATGTTGTCATGGTGGTACAGAGCGTAACTGTCCGGCACCCGGGGGCCGTCGGGATCGGATAAGCAGCCTGGAAGGGGATCCGCCGTGCCACGGCTCAGCGCGCGTGAAATCAGCCGGATCGAGACGACCTACAGCAGCGACCTGGGGACGTTCTCCTGGTCATGGGTCGTGCGGGCCGACGGGGAGGTCCAGTACCGGCTGAGCCACGTCGATGGCCGCCGCGAACGCAACCCCTGGCGACCGTCTGCCACTTAACCGCCGTCGAACGCCGGGCGATCGATTCCGACCAGACCCGGGCCACCGATCTGCTGATGCGCCTGGCGCGGGAGCACGGGCACTTCCCGGTGGACAACCGCAGATAACGAACACCAGCTGGCGCCAAGCCCTGTCCTGAACGCTCCTTCATGAACTAGAGTTCATGAAGGAGCGTTCAGGACGGGAGACTGATACCGGATGACCGACGTGGTGGCCCGCGGGCTGACCAAAGATCTTCGGGCGGGTGACCGCGGTGCGGGACATGTCCTTCACCGCGCCGGCCGGGTCGATCACCGGCTTTCTCGGGCCCAACGGGTCGGGCAAGACGACCACGCTGCGCATGACGCTCGGGCTGGTCCGGCCGACCGAGGGGCACGGTCCTGATCGGCGGGGTGCCGCTACGAGGGGCAGGCCCATCCGCGCCGCCGGGTCGGCGCACTGCTGGAGGCGACCGGCTTCCACCCGGGCCGCCGGGCGCGTGACCACCTGCGGGTCCTGGCCGCGGCGGAGCGGATCCCGGACCGCCGGGTTGACGAGGTGCTCGGCCAGGTAGACCTGGCCGGGCCGGCCGGCCGCCGGGTGCGCGGGTTCTCCCTCGGCATGCGGCAGCGTCTCGGCATCGCGGCGGCCCTGCTCGGCGACCCGGAGGTGCTGCTCCTGGACGAGCCGGTGAACGGCCTGGATCCCGCGGGCATCGCCTGGCTGCGCGGGCTGCTCCGCCGCCTCGCCGCCGAGGGCCGCACCATCGTGCTGGCCAGCCATCTGCTCGGCGAGATCGCCCAGACCGCCGACCACGTGCTGATCGTCAGCGCCGGGCAGCTGCGCTTCGCTGGGCCGCTCCGCGAGATCGGCGAGACAACGAGGCGCTCGAGTCCGCGTTTCTCAACCTGACCTAGGAGGATCAGTGCCGCGCACCCTGACCACCGAATTCCGCAAGCTCGCGACCGTCCGCAGTCCGTGGCTGCTGCTCGCGCTGGGACCGCTGATCGTCGTGGCCGGGATCACCGGGCTGGTCGCCTCGGGCGGCAACGTGCACGACCCGGCCCTGCAGGACAAGGCCTTCGGGCACGTGGGGCTGGCCGCGATCTTCACCCTCGTGTTCGGCATCCTGGCGGTGGCCGGCGAGTACTCCCGCGGCACCATCACCGACACCTTCCTCAGCTTCCCCGGCGCCGCCGGGTGATCACCGCCAAGCTGGCGGCGTACGGCGCGGTCGGGGCGGCCGCCGGGCTGGTCTCGGCCGCGACTGCCCTGCTGGTCACCGCGGCCTGGTGGTCCGCCAAGGGCGGCACGTTCCACTGGTCGGCCGCAGGCACCTGGGAAACCCTGGGCGGCGGGGTAGCCGCCAACGCCGCCTTCGCCGCGATCGGGGTCGGCGTCGGCGCGCTGGTCCGCAACCTGGTGGCCGCCGTGGCCGCCGCTCTGGCCTGGATCGCCGTGGTGGAGGGCATCCTGGGCCAGCTATCGGGTCGGGCCTGGCCCGCTGGCTGCCCTTCTACGCGAGCGAGTCCCTGGACCGGGGCAGCCTGACCCCGGGCGGCGGGTTGCTACCCCAGTGGGGCGGCGGTCTGGTGCTGCTCGGGTACGCGCTGGCGTTCGCGGCGGCCGCGGTGCTCATTACACTCAAGCGCGATGTCACCTAGGAAACCTGCCGTGCTCCGAGACCGCGACGGGGAGAACCTCCGCGAGCACCTGATCAGGACGGCCGCGCGACTGCTCGACGAGCGCGGCAGCGCCGGCCTGGCCGTGCGCGACATCGCCCGGGAAGCCCAGGTGGCAGACGGCGCGCTGTACAACTACTTCGAGGACAAGGAAGACCTGCTCGCCCAGGCCCTGCTGGCGCACGTCGCCACGGTCATGAACGAGGTCCCGCGGATGCCCGAGGCCGGCACCGGCACCGTGGCGGAGAACCTCACCGTCTTCATCGACCGGGGCATGGAGTCGCTCTACCGGGTGGTGCCCGCGTTCGCCGGGCTGATGTCCCAGCCCGGCGTGCTGCGCCGCTTCCACGAGATGGTCGGCGGCGACCAGGCCTTCGCGGCGCCCGCGGGGGGTGAGGAGCCCGGCGGTGACGAGCCAGAGCGTCAGGCGGGGCCCCGGGAACCGCGCAGCCTCCCGGACATCCTGCTCCACTACCTGCAGGGTGAACAGCAGCTGCGGCCGGATCGACGCCGGCGCCGACCTCGACGCTGCCACCTCGCTGATCGTGGGGGCCGTCCACGGCCAGGTGCTGCCCCGGGTCCTGTTCGCCCCGCCGGGCGTCCGGCCCGCCACCCCGCCCGGCCTCGCGGCGCAGCTGGCCAGGACGGCCCTGCGCGGCCTGGAGCCCCGGAGCGACCTGACCGGGCGACCTGGCCGGGTGACCTGGCCGCGTGACCTGGCCGCGGGGCCTTGGCCGCGGGCCTGGGCCGGGGCTGAACGGGCGGTCTACTTGAACGCGACCGCTTTGAAGAACGTGTAGCAGAACGTGCCGTCGGGGCTGGCCGCGCGGCGCAGGTCGCTGACCCCGGCTGCCCAGTCCCCCGCGGCCATCAGTCCCTGGCCGACCGCCTGGCCGCCGACGCCCTCGACCATGGCGGTGAACGTCTTGCGGGTGAACCCCTCGGCCAGGGCGGGCCGGGCGCCGTCCACGTAGACCATCCGGGGCGACACCCCGACCTCGCGGAAGCCCGCCTGGACCAGCAACGGATACAGCCGGCGCCCGATCAGCGCGTCGCCGCCGGCCTGCCGCTGCAGGTCGATCAGGCACTGGATGGCCCGCCGGGCCTGGTCACTGTCGGGATGGAAGTAGGCCGAGCCGTGATCTCCCTCGATGACGCTGAGCGTGCCGCCGGGGCGCAGCACCCGCCCAGCTCCGCCAGGGCCGACACCGGGTCGCGCAGGTGCTCCAGCACGAAGCAGACGAAGACATGATCGAAACTGCCCGGCCCGTAGGGCAGCCGGTACAGGTCCGCCTGCTGGAAGGTCACCTGCGGGCGCCCGCCCGCCGGGCGCGGTCCCGGGCCTGCGCGAGGGAGGCGGCCGAGATGTCGATCGAGGTGAACGAGGCCTGCGGGCTGTGCGCGGCCAGGATGACCGTCTGCGCGCCCACCCCGCAGCCGGCTTCCAGCACCCGGCTGCCCGCCGGGTAGCGGGTATCGGCGTGCAGCAGCCCGGTCAGCGTGGTGGCCTGGTCGTGCAGCCGGACTTCCTCGTCGGCGGAGTACCCGTGGACGTAGTCGATCCCCATGCGCATCTCCTCGGCCGCGATCTTACGCGCCCGGGCCCGGGGGCCCGGGCGCGTAAGGACCCCGCCGGATCTAGCTCAGATCCCGCACGCCGATGCGACGGCCTCGGCGGCCGCCTCGCGGTTGCCGACCGCGGGGATACCCGCCCGCTCGAAGTCGGTGACGTAGATCGCTGCGGCCGCGGCCGGGGAGGACGCGGCGTTCAGCGCGGGGATGTACTGCGACCAGATCTGGTTGAAGGTCAGGATCGCCGCCAGCTGGGTCTGCAGGTCCGCGGCGGGAGTCCCGGTCACGTACCCGCCCGGCAGCGGCGTCCAGCCGATCAGGCCGCCCCCGCCGTCGCCGACCGATTCGGGGTTGCCGTCGGACTCCTGCCAGATGTTCCCGGCGATGCCCGCCGCCGCGTTCCCGGTGTAGCCGTGCGAGGTCAGGAAGCCCACGATCGCGGCGTAGTTGGCCGGGACCATCCCGCTGGCCGACCCCGAGCACGACACGCCGTGACCGGTCGGACGCACTGGTGGCCGACGCACTGCTCCCTGAGCCGCCCGATGACCCGGCCGGCGCACTGCTGCCCGAGGAACTGGCCAGCCGAGCTGGCCGGCGACTGGTTGTCCACCGTGCTGGTGGCCGCCGCGGCTCTTAGCGTGCCGGGCCTGGTAGGTCCCGTTGCGGACCGAGGCGGGCGGGTCGGCCGGGGCGCTGAACACCTGCCCGGTGTAGATCAGGTTCGGGTCGCTGATCTTGGCCTGGTTGATGTGATAGAGCCACTGCCAGTCGCTGGCGTGACCATAGAACTGCTGCGCGATCCCGCTCAGCGTGTCGCCGGTGCGGACCGTGTAGGTGCGCGCCGCCTGACGGCCGGGATGCGTGGCGTGGTCCCGGGAAACCCGTGGTCCCGGGAAATCAGGTGGTCCCGGGAAATCAGGTGGTCCCGGGAAACCAAGTGGGCCCGCGTGACCTGATGCCGCTGGGTGGCCAGGCCGCGCGTGCCCGGCGGCGGCCGCGGGCGCCGCGGTGGAGGCGAACGCGGTCTGCGGCGCCGCCGCCAGCGCGCCCACCACCGCCACCGCCGGTGCGGCCTGGCCGGCCCGGCGGGCCACCTTCGCCGTCGGCGAGGGCGCCGTGTGCCGCCCGGTCCTGCGGAACTTCCTGCTCTTGCTGTGCGACTTTCCTGCTTTCAAGGACCCGCCTTACGCCGATGCGCGCCCAGCTACGCGGCAACCTCCGCCTCTCACCAGGCCTGACAATTTGCTCATCGGGCAGCATGGCAGCACAGGAGTCTCATTGTGTACCAATCCGGACAAAAAGTAGATATGAGCTAGGACACCGCTGTTTCAGGCACGATCGGGTAGCAATCTCCCGACCCGGTTCAGCGTCTCCCGCAGGTTGGTCTCGGTGGTCAGCTCCTGCGCCTCGGGGAGGGTCAGCCAGCGCAGCGGCGCGTCCGGCCGCTCCGGCACGATCGCGTCCGGCGTCCGGGTGGCCAGGAAGAAGCGCACGTCGGCGTGCTCGTGCGCGGGATCGTCTCCGGCCGCGGGCACGGCGACGATGACCACATGCCGCAGCTGCGGCGTCCGGCCACGGGACCAGGTCGGTCAGGCCGGTCTCCTCGGCCGCCTCGCGCCGCGCGATGCCGAGCGGGTCCTGCTCGCCCGGGTCGCCGTGCCCGCCGACCTGGAGCCAGGCCTGCTGGCGCGGATGCCAGCGCAGCAGCACCCGGCCGCTGTCCGGGTGGACGATCAGCGCCGACCCGGTGACGTGCAGCGGCAGCGACCGCGGATACGGGTCCGGCGAGCGCTCGAGGAGCGCCCGCACCCGCGCGACGTCCGCGGCCTCGGCCTCGCCGTCCGGCTGGTAGGTCTCGAGCAGGTCCTGGATCGAGGTCACCGGCGCAACCTACCCCAGGACGGCGCCCGACCCCGGGAAGCACGGGCAGCCGGCTGCGGCAACCGGCGCAGCCCTGCCCGGCCGGCAGCCGGGCAGGGCTGGCGCGTCAGGGCACCGAGACCGGGACGCCGGCCTCGGCTTCGGCCGGGTCCGGCACCTCAGCGGGCTGGCGCAGGCTCCGGACCGTGACCGGCGCCACGGCCACTGCCGTCGCGGCGATGACGACCAGCACCAGCCACGTGCCCACGTGGCCCCACTCCCCGAGCAGCAGCAGGAAGCCGGGGATGGTGCAGGTGGTGAAGGACAGGATCAGCGTCAGCCAGCCGGCCGGCGCCGTGAGGCGGGTCACGCCCATCGCGAGCACCAGCCAGAACAGCGCCCACAGCACCGACCATTGCAGCCACAGCAGGCCGATCGTCGGGTCGTGGAACTTGACGATGTTGGTGATGCCGAAGGCGGCGGCCATGATCGCCACCCAGGCCGAGTACCAGCCGAGCCCGACGAGCGGCTGGCCCGCCAGGTTGCTGATCCCCACGTACAGGTAGGTGAACCCGAACAGGAAGATCCCGGCGTCCAGCAGGATGTCGTTCGCCGTCGGGGCCGTCGCGATCAGGTAGAACGGGATCGCGACCTGCAGGGCGCCGACGAACAGGTTGAACGTGGCCGCGCCCTTGCCGTCGATCCGGCCCAGGAAGAGCAGGCCGTTGACGAACAGCACCGCCCCCACGAACATCAGTCCTACAGCGGACATGGCCGTCTCCTAGGTGATGGCTAGTTGTACGAATCGACGGGCGGCAGGGTGTCGTTGAGCAGGTAGTCGCCTGCGTGCAGGAGCTTGAAGTCGAGCGGGTTGTGCAGCGACAGCGTGCGGGCGTTGCGCCAGTGCCGGTCGAACCCGTACTTCTCCAGGACGCTGCCCGCGCCGCACACCTTGAACAGGTACGACCCGTTGAACAGGGCGGCCTCGGCGGCCGCGTGCCGCGCCTGGCCGGTGACCAGGGACGCCTCACCGCGGATGCGGGCGTCGCCGAGATGCGCGACGGCCTCGTCGCACAGGTCGGCGGCGCGCAGCGACAGCAGTTCGGCGGCGTCCACGGCGGTCTTCATCTCGCCGACCCGCAGCTGGGTGTAGAGGTCGTCGACGGCCCGCTCGGCACTGCTCTCGTACCAGACCCGCGCCTTGCGTCCGGACGAACTCGACCGCGTCGTCGAGCGCGTTCTTGGCGATGCCCACGAACACGCCGGTGTGCACCGCCTGGTAGTTCAGCGAGGTGATGTCCCCGCCTCCGCCGCCCTCGGTGTCCGGGCTGCCGAGGCATCAGCTCGTCGGGGATCCACACGTCGCGGAACTCGGTCGTGCCGCTGGCCGTGGTCCGCTGGCCGAACCCGCTCCAGTCGTCGTGGATCGTCACGCCTTCGGCGTCGGTCGGCGTGTAGAACACCCGGACCTCGTCGGTGCCCTCGATGCGGCACGGGCCGAACGTGATGTCCCCGGCCAGGCTGCCGGTGCAGTAGAACTTGCGGCCGTTCAGCCGCCAGCCCGCGCCGTCCTGGGTCACGGTGGTGTTGAAGTCGTTCACGCTCCTGGTGCCGACCTCGGAGTACGCGTTGGTGATCCACAGCTCGCCGCTCGCGAACCGGGGCAGCCACTTGGCCTGCACGTCGGGGGAGGCGAACTCCTGCAGCAGCCGGATGCCGCCGGTGTGCAGCTGGTACATCTGGCCGATGTTGGAGTCGCCCGCCGAGATGGCGATCACGACCCGCATGAGCTCCGCGAAGTTGCCCCCGTAGCCCCCGTATTCGCGCGGGACCATGAGGCCGAGCAGGCCGGAGGCGCGGAACGCCGCGCACTGCTCGTACGGGAACGCGCGGTCGCGGTCCCGCTCGGCGGCGCCGGCCCGGAACTCGTCGCGCAGCCCTTCCGCGACCCGGACCGGGTCTTGCAGGTCGATACCCGGGAGCGGGGTGCTCCGGCTGGCCGTGCCCGGGCCGTGGTGGGATGCCAGTGCTCTCAGTGGTCGTCACAGCAACGTCCTTTCCGATGACACAGGGTGAGTTGGTGAGGTCATAACGGGCCGCCGCCGGGTCGGGCCGGTCCAGGAGTCCCGAGGGGGCGGGCGGATTCTCGTTACCCGAGCGACGCGTAGCTGCCGCGCCAGAACACGAGCGGGGCCGCGTCGTCGCCGCTCGTCTCCACCTCCCGGACCCGGCCCACGATGATCTCGTGGTCGCCCCCGTCGAGGCGGTGCTCCACCGTGCACTCGAGGCTGGCGATCACGTCCTCCAGCCGCGGGCTGCCGGTCCGGCCCCGGCGGTGCCGGACCCCGTCCCAGGCCGCGGCCAGGCCGCGGCGGGCGAAGTTGGCCGACAGGTGCTGCTGCCGTGCGCCGAGGACGTTGACCGCGAACGCGCCGTGCGCCAGCACCGCCTCCAGCGTCTGGCTGGAGCGGTCGAAGCAGACCAGGATCAGCGGCGGGTCCAGGGACAGCGAGCTCACCGCGTTGGCCGTGGTGCCGACCGGCTGGCCGTCGATCCCGACCGAGGTGACCACGGTGACGCCGGTGGCGAAGTGGCCGATCGCGTGCCGGAAGTCCGCGGCGCCGACACCTGTCCACGGGCGTCAGCCGTGGCCACCCGCGGGTCAGTGGTGGTCATGATCAGAGCTGCCCGTGGTTCGGCGGCAGGACGTGGTTGAGCCGGAAGTTGCCGACATGGTGATACTTCCAATCGACGGGGTCGTGACTGGCGTGCGTGCGGGCGTTGCGCCAGTGCCGGGACAGGTCGTGCCGCTCGTCGGCCGCGCTGGCCCCGGCCAGCGCGAACAGGTCACTGGCCACCTCGACCGCGACGTCGCTGGCGAACGCCTTGGCCTCCGCGACCGCGATCGAGCCGCGGGCCGCCGCCTCGGCGTCCCGGGGCACCCGGCCCACCTCCTCCAGCGTCGGCCGCGGCGGAGGCGAGCAGCGCCTCGGCCGCGCGCACCTGGGTGGCGAGCCGGCCGAAACGGTGGATCGTGTGCGGGTCGGCCGCGGCGACCTCCGCCCAGCCGGCCCGGGTGGCCTCGAAGAACGGCCGGGCCCGGGTCCGGACGAACTCGCCGGCGTCGCGCAGCGCGCCGCCCGCGATCCCCACCTGGATCGCGGCGTGCACCAGCTGGGCCCGCGCGCCGAGCTGCTGCGGCACCTCGAACGCGCTGGCGTAGGGGATGACCAGGCCGGGGTCCACCGGCACCTGGTCGAAGACCGCGGAGCCGCTGACCGTGGCGCGCTGGCCCATCACGTTCCAGTCGTCGTCGACCTGACGCCCGGGGCGTCCCGCTCGACGAACGCCAGGACCAGGCGGCCGTCGTCGTCCAGCGCGCTGACCCCGATCCAGCGGGCCGAGATCGCGCCGGTGCAGTAGTACTTCCGCCCCTCCAGGCGCAGCCCGGCCGCGACCTCCGGTACGAGCGCAGCCGGGTCTTCAGGTCCTGGGCGTGCTGGCCGCCCCGCTCGGCCAGGCCGTTGCCCAGCCGCGCGCCGGCCAGCACGTCCGCGAACAGCCGCTCCTGCTGCGGCCGCGCTGCCGTGGATGGCGAGCACGTCCACGAACAGGAAGTGGGCCTGCGGGATCTGGGCGATCGCCGGGTCCACGGCCGCGATGGTCCGGATCACCTCGGCCAGCACCACCGGGGACAGGTCCGGGCCGAAGTGGGCGGCCGGGACCGTGATCCCGAGCAGCCCGCTGGCGTCCAGGGCGGCCAGCTCGGCGTAGGGCACCGCGCCCGCCCGGTCGCGCTCGATCACGCCGCTGGCGATCGACTCGGCGTAGGACCGGGCCACCGCGAGCGCCTCCGTTGCGGAGAAGAGAACCTCAGCCTGCGCGGCGGTGCGAGGTGACGCTCATCGCGCGCCCACGAGGACCGGGCCGGGCGCCGTCAGGCCCGCGGCCGGGTCGGGCACCGCGGCCGGGTCCAGGCCGGCTTCCACCTCGAGCGCGCGCACGATCGGGAGCACGTCCCGGCCGAACCGCTCGATCTCCTCGTGGTAGTGCAGGAAGCCGGTCAGGATGAGGTCCACGCCGAGCTTGCGGTACTCGATGATCCGGGTCGCCACCTGCTCGGGGGTGCCGATCAGCTGGGTGCGGAACCCGTCGTTGTACTGCACCAGGTCCTCGAACGAGGAGTCGGCCCACATGCCCTTCTTGTCCGCGGTGGACGCCCCGGCCTGCTTGACCGCGGCCCCGAAGCCCTCGACCGCCTCCACGTGCGCCTTGGCGATGATCTCGCGCAGCGTGTCCCGGGCCTCGGCCTCGGTGTCGCGGACGATGACGAACCCGTTGAGCCCGAACCGCGGCCCGTCGGTGCGTCCCGCGGCGTCCGCGATCTGCCGCAGGTTAGCGAGCTGCTCGCGGACCCCGTCGAAGTCCTTGCCGTTCGAGAAGTACCAGTCGGACAGCTGGCCGCCGTTGCGCTGGGCGGCGGAGGAGTTGCCGCCCTGGAAGATCTCCGGGTGCGGGCGGCCCGGCCAGGACAGCGGCTTGGGCTTGAGGCTGAAGTCGCGGATCCGGTAGAAGTCACCGGCCAGGTTGGCCTCGTCCTGCGTCCAGATCCGCTTGAGCGCGAGGATGAACTCGGCGGTGCGCCGGTACCGCTCGTCGTGCTCCAGCCACGGCTCGCCGAGCTGGCGGAACTCGTCCTTGAACCAGCCGGAGACGACGTTCACCGCGACCCGGCCGCCGGACAGGTGGTCGGCGGTGGCCACCCACTTGGCCAGCACCCCGGGGTGCCACAGGCCGGGGTGGACCGCGGCGATCAGCTTGAGCCGCTCGGTGGCCATCAGCAGCGCCAGGCTGAAGCTGGTCGACTCGTGCTGGTACTCGGCGCCGTAGCTGGCCGTGTACCGGACCTGGCTCAGCGCGTAGTCGAAGCCGGCCCGCTCGGCCAGCCGGGCCAGCGTGCGGTTGTAGTCGAACGACCAGTCGGTGCGCTGCTCGATGGTGCTGGTCACCAGGCCGCCGCTGACGTTGGGCACCCAGTAGGCGAAGCGGAGCGGCTCGGTGGTGGGATCCGTGGTCGGATGACAGTGGTCATGGAAAGCCTCCAGAGGTTAGTTGTCTGAGTCGGGGGACGCCATCAGGCCCGCGGCGCCGAAGTACGGGGATCAGGCCCTCGCCGACCTGGTAGACCTCTTCCAGGTGCGGGTAGCCGGACAGGATGAACTCATCGATGCCGAGCGCGTAGTACTCGGCGATCCGCTCGGCCACCTCGTCGTGGCTGCCGACCAGCGCGGTGCCCGCGCCGCCGCGGACCAGGCCCACGCCCGCCCACAGGTTCGGCGACACCTCCAGGGCGTCGGTGCGCCCGCCGTGCAGCGCGGCCATCCGGCGCTGGCCCTCGGACTGCGAGGCCCGCTGGATGGCCTGCGCCCGCTCGATCGCGGCCGGGTCGAGGCCGTCGAGCAGCCGCTGGGCCTGGGCCCACGCCTCGGCCGCGGTGTCCCGCGTGATCACGTGCAGGCGGATCCCGAAGCGCAGCTCCCGGCCGGCCGCCTTGGCGCGCGTCCGCACCGCGTCCAGTTTTTCCGCAACGGCCTGTGGTGGCTCACCCCAGGTCAGGTACACGTCGGCGTACCTGGCCGCCACGTCGAGGGCCGGGGCCGAGGACCCGCCCAGGTAGATCTCGGGCCAGATCCGGGCCGGGATGATCTGCCCGCCGCGCACGTCGTAGTGCTGGCCGGTGAACGTCACCGGCTCGCCGCTCCACAGCTCGCGGACGATGTGCAGGAACTCACCGGCCCGCTCGTACCGGGCCTGCTTGCCGAGGTGGTCGCCGAACCGCTGCTGCTCCACGTCGTCGCCGCCGGTGACCACGTTGAGCAGCAGGCGGCCGCCGGAGATGCGCTGGTAGGTCGCGGCCATGTGGGCCGCGAGCGTGGGCGACATCAGGCCCGGCCGGAACGCGACCAGGAACTTGAACCGCTCGGTGACCTGGGTCAGCCCGGCGGTCATGATCCACGCGTCCTCGCACCACGAGCTGGTCGGGGTCAGCGCGCCGGTGAAGCCGAGCTGCTCCGCGGACCGGGCGATCTGGCCGATGTAGCCGATGTCCGGCGCCCGCTCGCTGCCGCCCTCGGCGGCCCGGCTGCCCGCGGCGCCGACCGCGTTGCCCAGGCTCAGGTCGGTCCGCGAGTCACCGTTGGTGGGCAGGAACCAGTGCAGTACGACGCCCATCTGCGACTCCTCCGGTACGGGTCGGCTGGCCCGGTGCGCCGGGCGTGCGCCAGCGGGACTGCGGCTGCCAGGCTCGCGAGCGGGCTCCGATTTCCTTGTTTCTCGACCTAATTTATAGGAAGTTGGGCTGACTGCTGACGCTAGTGGGCGGCGCTCCGCTGGCGGCTCCCGGCATCCGCGGCGGTCGCCGTCTGCGCCGCCCCCGGCCTGACCTCCGGGCTGGGCGGCTCCTGGCCCCCGGCCGGCGCCAGCGGAACTAGCTTCAGCATGCGGGCCGCCCCGGCGGCCCGTCCAATACCGATCGGCGGGGGCGTGGTAAGGTTTTCCTATTAAAGCGATCGCTATCCTGGTGTTAACAGGCGCCGGGCGAGAGGGGTCGTGTGCGGATCGAGCAGCTTGAATACGTGGCCACGGTGGCCCGGCTGGGCTCGTTTCGGCGCGCCGCAGACGAGTTGCACATCTCCCAGCCCGCGCTGAGCGGCTCGGTCCGGAGCCTGGAACGCGAACTCGGCGTCAACCTGCTCGACCGGGGCCGGCACGGGGCGCGGATGAGCGACTCCGGCCGCGAGCTATTCCCCTACATCCTGACCCTGCTCGACTCGTTCGACCGGCTCCGGCACGCGGCCGGCGAGCAGCACCGCAGCGTCCGGCTGGTCCGGCTGGGCACGGTCAGCGCGGCCACGGCGCCGCTGCTCGCCCCGACCATCCAGCAGTTCCGGCAGAGTCACCCGCTGACCCAGGTCGAGGTGATCGGCGCGCAGCAGGTCGAGATCCACCGCGGCGTCCTGGAGGGCAGCTTCGACCTGGGCCTGGTGAACTACCTCGACGGCGACGACATGCCCCCCGAGCTGGAGACCACCCGGCTGCTGCGCGGCCGCCCGGTCGTCGTGCTGCGGGCGGACAGCCCGCTGGCCCAGCACGCGACCGTGCGCACCGCCGACCTGCTCGCCGAGCCGGTGATCGTGATGCGATCTGGTTATGTCATGCACCGCTATCTGCACCGCCTGCTGCAGGGGCAGCCCCCGGCCTTCTCCTACTCCACCGACGGCGCCGAGATGGGCAAGCTGATGGTGGCCGAGGGCCTGGGCCTCACCGTGCTCCCGGACTTCAGCGTGATCGGCGATCCGCTCGAGCAGCACGGGGTGATCACCTGGCGGCCGCTGGCCGACGACCACACCGGGGTGGACCTGGTCATCCAGCGCGCCCGGTCCGGCTCACCCCCGCTCGCCGCGCGGGATCTGCACAACATCTTCGTCGAGCGGGCCCGGGACTACACCGCCACCCACCCGGAAACGGCTGATCCGCCCTAGATGGGGACGATCCAGGGAACCGGCCACGCCGGGGGAAGACCCGCGTTCGCTCATGATCTCCGGCCGGGTGCCGATGGTGGCTCGGGCCCTGGCCGCTGACGCACAGCGACGCGGCGGCCGTGGCCAGCCGCACCGCCTCCGGCACCGGCCGGCCCCGGAACATCTCGGTGGTCAGCGTGGCGGCGAAGCAGTCGCCGGCGCCGGTCGGGTCGACCAGGACGCGCACCGGGTCCGCGGTGTACTCCGCGGACCCGTCCCGGGTCAGGACCTGGCACCCGCGCCGTCCCCGGGTCACCACGCCCAGGCCGCCGTGGCGGGGCACCGCGGCCAGGAGTTCGCTCACGTAGGGGGCCTCGGTCTCGGACACCACCACCACGTCCAGCATCGACGAGACCGCGGCCGGGAAGTCCCGGGCAAAGTGCTCGATCTGCGCGCCGAGGCCGGCCCACCTCCGGACCAGCCCCTGCGGGGTGAGCAGGACGAAACGTGACCGGGCCTCCGCGACCAGTTTTTCCAGCGTTATTTCCTGGGCCACGGGCGCGATATGCAGAATATCACTGTCCGGCAATTCGCCCAGATCCTGGATAGCTCCCGGCCCAGTCTTCGAGCCATTGTTCGCGTGCATCCCCCATCGACACGTTACGGAACATCGTGGTCGACTCAGCGGGCTGCAGGCTCAGCCCGACTTCGCCGGCGTAAGGCTGCCAGTACGGCTCCAGCTGGGCCGGATTCGCTCTTCCCACGATCGCGGCGCTAAGGCCCAGCCGGGCCGCCTGCAATGCGGAGTAGACTACCGATCCGCCCAGCACGGAAGAACCCCCCGCCTGGACGTCCAGGGTTGGGTTACCCAAAGCAAGGTAGTCTAGGCGCACTGTGATCCGCTCGTAGATTGGCCGATGGGACTCGATGCATAGTACATCAGTAGATAGCGGGCAACGTAAAGACAGCCTCGTCACGCTGCCCGCGGAATTGCTGCCGGCGGCCAGCGGAAGGACCAGCGGCACGGCGGTCGAACGGTCTCCTGATCGGGGTGGACGGCGGGGCCACGAAGACGATAGCCGCCGTATTTGACCTGGATGCAGGCATGGTCACGGCGGCGGAAACCGGGCCAAGTAATCCCGAGGCGGTGGGGTACGAGGCGGCGGCGGCTTCCATTAATGAGGCGATTAGCGCGGCCCTCGGGCAGGCCAAACCGGTAGCCGCGGCGGTACTGGGTGTCGCGGGAATAGACACCGAGGAGGAACGCAAACGCCTGCTGTCCGGGGTGACCGCACTCAGCGCACCGGTCGATATTGGCCGTTAATGACGTCGTGACCGCCTGGGCGGCCGGCTCGCTCGCCGCGCCCGGTATCGCGGCAATCTCCGGCACCGGAAGCAATACGTTCGGAGTTAATGCGCACGGTGCGGCCTGGCGCTGCGGCGGGTGGGGCCATATCGTCGGCGACGAGGGATCCGGGTACATGGTCGCCGTGGATGCAATTCGTGCCGTCCTCGCCTACCGGGACGGCAGGAGGGATTGGACGCCACTCGTCCCGCGCCTGCTGGAATTCTACGGCCTGCAGCACATCGAGGATATCAAGCCGGTCATTTACCGGGATTTCGACAAGGCCCGTATCGCGGCCTTTGCCGTGCAGGTGGCAAGAGGCCGCGGACGAGGGTGACGAGCGTGGCGGCAGGCATCTACCGGGAGGCCGCGGTGGCCCTGGCCGAGCAGATCAGCGCCGTCTACGCCGCCCTGGACTTCGGCGGGCCGGCCGAGGTGACGCTGATCGGCAGCAATTTCCGGGCCGGGGAGGTGTTCATGGGCCCACTGCGGGAGCACCTGAGGCACGTGACCGGCGGCCGGGACTTCGCGGCGCCCAAGCTGCCCGCCGTGGGCGGCTCGCTCTGGCTGGCGGCCCGGGCGGCGGGGGCCGAGGGCCGCCTGAACGCCCAGGACCTCGCGGCGGCCCTGCATGACGCGGACGCTCAGGGCTTCCTGGCCACGCCGCCGTAGGTGCTGGCCCCGGACGCCCGGGCCGCGGCGGTCAGTCGAAGAACTCGCCCTGGTCGACGTCGGCGGCCACGTCCGCGGGCAGCAGGCCGAGCCAGCGGCGGGCGATCTGCTCGCGGCGTTCCGGCGGCACCACGCCGACCAGCCGCAGCCGCGAGATGCCGCCGTCGGGATAGATGTCCAGCCGCACCAGCCCGGTGCCGGCGCCAGGGCCCCCGGATCCGGAACCAGTGCTCGGTGTCCGGGACCAGCCGGGTCCGCGGCAGCAGCTCCGCGCCGGTCTCCTCGTCGCTGAGCCGGGCCAGGCCCGGCGCGTTGCCGGCGAAACGGGTGGTGTCGATCACGGCGTGGTGCAGCACGCCCGGCGCCGCCAGCCGGACCACCAGCCAGTCGTGCCCGTCGTCGCGGCGGCGCGCGGTCTCCCAGCCGTCCGACATGACCTGGGCCCGCCCCGGCGCGAGCGCGTTGGCCGGCTGCGGAGAAGAACATGTTGCTGCACGCCTCCACCCGCCCGCCGGCGGCAGGTCGCGGCCAGGTCCACCCGGCCGCCGAGCCGCCGCGGGTCGGGCACGACCTCACCGAACACCCGCAGCCGGGCCACGCCGCCGTCGGGATGGATGGTCAGCCGGACGTGCGTGACCAGCCGGTCCGGGGCGGTGACCGGCACCAGGTTGGCCCGGTCACCCCCGAGCTCGGTCTGGCCCGCCAGCGGGGTCCAGGCGGCGCGCCAGCACCTCGGCCGCCGAGGGGTAGCCGAGCAGCGTGGCCCCGTCGACCGAGCCAAACGGCGGGTAGTTGCCCCGGAAGTGCGCGGTGTCGATGTTGACCCCGCGCGACGATCGCGGGCGCGGCCAGCCGGATGATGACGAAGTCCTCGCCGGGCTCCCGGCGCCGCCGGGTCTCCCAGCCGTCGTACACCTTGCCGCGGATCCCGAAGGCCGCCGGGTCGTGCACCGGCGGGCCGCGGCTCGATGAGGTTGTGCGCGTCCGCGAAGAACTCGTCGTTGGCGTAGAGCACCGTCCCGCCCAGGGCCCGGCTGGCCAGGTCGGGCAGCCCGCGTGAAGTCCCCGGGCGGTCCGCTCACGATCTGCCTCCCGCGGCCCGCTAGCTGACCGAGCCGTGGCCCGGCCGCGCGGCCCGGGCCCGGCCGGCCGCCCGGCCAGCCAGGTCTGCCGGACCACGCCGCGTCAGGGTCCGGCCCCGCGTACGGGGTGACCGGGTTGCGGTGCCGCAGCGCGGCCGGGTCCACCACGAACTTCTCGTCCGGGCGCGAAGCACGCACAGGTCGGCCCGCAGGCCGGGCCGGATCGCGCCCCGGTCGGCCAGGCCGGTGAGCGCGGCCGGGGCGGCGGCCATCCAGCCCGCCACCCGGTCCAGGCCGATGCCGCGCCGGGCCGCCTCGGTCCACACCGCGGGCAGGCCGAGCTGGACCGAGGCGATGCCGCCCCAGGCGTCCCCGAAATCCCCGGTGTCCAGCCGCTTGGCCGCCACGGTGCACGGCGAGTGGTCGGACACGACGCAGTCGATCGTGCCGTCCAGCAGCCCGGCCCACAGCGCCTCCCGGTTGGCGTCGTCCCGGATCGGCGGGCAGCACTTGAACTGGGTGGCGCCGTCCGGGATGTCCTCGGCGCGCAGGGTCAGGTAGTGCGGGCAGGTCTCGGCGCTGACCGGCAGCCCGGCCGCCTTGGCCGCGCGGACCGCGGGCAGCGCGGCCGCGCTGGCCAGGTGCACGATGTGGGTCCGGCACCCGGTCCGCCGGGTCTGCGCCAGCAGCGCCGTGATGGCCCGCTGCTCCGCCTCGGGCGGCCGGGAGGCCAGGAAGTCCGCGTACCGGCGGCCGCGGGCGGCGGGCGCCGCCGCGATCACCTCCGGGTCCTCGGCGTGCGCGATGAGCAGGCCGCCGAAGCTGGCGATCTCGGCCATGGCCGCGGCGAGCTGGCCGGCGTCGAGCGGGGCGAATTCGTCCACCCCGGAGGGGAGCAGGAAGCACTTGAAGCCCACCACCCCCGCCTCGTGCAGCGGGCGCAGGTCGGCGACGTTGCCGGGCACCGCACCGCCCCAGAACGCGACGTCCACCGCGAGCTGGCCGGCCGCGGCGGCCTGCTTGGCGCGCAGCGCGGCCACGGTCACGGTCGGCGGGATGCTGTTCAGCGGCATATCCACGATCGTGGTCACCCCGCCGGCGGCCGCCGCCGCGGTCGCGGTGGCGAACCCCTCCCACTCGGTGCGGCCGGGCTCGTTCACGTGCACGTGGCTGTCCACCAGCCCGGGCAGCAGCACCTCGTCCCCGGCCAGGGTGACGCGCGCCGTCCGGCGCGCCGGTGTAGCCGGCCAGGCCGGCGATGACCCCGTCGCGCAGCAGCACGGTCGCGGCCCGCTCGCCCTCAGGCGTGATGACCCGGCGCGCCCCGGATCGCCGTCACCTCACCCACCGCACGCCCCGGCGATTATCAGCGCGGTGCATTTTGCCCCGTATAGAGCGCAAAAGGCACCACGTTGAGGATGGCGAGCACGCACCCGAGTCTCGCACAGCGGTGACTGGCGGCGAGGGTGCGGCGGCGTCTAGGGTCGTCGGGATGACCGACGTCCTGCACCGGGTGCCCGTCGCCGACCTGGACCGGGCCACCGCCGCCACCGCCGCCGGGCTGCTCCGGCCGTCGTGCGCCAGCGCGCGCTGGATCGAGCGGCTGGTCAGCGGGCGGCCGCACGGCTCGCTGCCCGCGCTCGTGGCCGCGTCCGACGCCACCATCGCCGCGCTGGGCTGGCCGGACATCGAGCAGGCCCTGGCCGCCCATCCGCGGATCGGCGCCCGCCGGCCGGACCGGGGCGCCCCGCAGGACCGGGAGGCGGCCTGGTCGCGGCAGGAGCAGTCCGGGACCCGGGACGCCGGCCCGGACGTCCAGGCCGGGCTGCGGGCCGGCAACGCCGCCTACGAGGAACGGTTCGGGCACGTGTTCCTGATCTGCGCGACCGGGATGTCCGCGGCCAGCATGCTGGCCGCGCTGCAGGCCCGGCTCGGCCACGATCCCGCCACCGAGCGCGAGGTGGTCCGGGACGAGCTGACCAAGATCGTCCGGCTCCGGCTGGCCAAGACGTTCGAGTGACAGGCTTCCGGTGACCGAGGGGGCATAACCACCGGCGATGAGCATCTCCACGCACGTGCTGGACGCGACCACGGGACGGCCCGCGGCCGGGCTGGAGCTCGTCCTCAGCCGGCAGGACGGCGGCCGGTGGCACGAACTGGCCCGGCGCCGCACCGACCCGGACGGGCGGGTCGCCGATCTGGCCCCCGGCGCCGCGGCGGGTGTGCACCGGATCGTGTTCCTGACCGAGGCCTACCTCAAGGCCCAGTCCCCCGCGGCGGAGACGTTCTACCCGGAGGTCGTGGTGATCTTCCGGATCACCGACCCGGCCGGCGCACCATCACGTGCCCCTGCTGCTCAGCCCGTACGCCTATTCGACCTACCGTGGCTCCTGACAGCGCCGGGCGACCAGCGGGAAACACTGACTCGGGGAGGCTGGCACCGCGACCGGGAAGGGGGCTGCGTGACCGAACCCGTTGCCATCGAGGGCTGCTACGTCGCCACCGTGGACCCGGCGGGCAGCGAATACCCCTCCGGCCACGTGGTCATCGACCAGGGCCGGATCGCCGCGGCCGGTCCCGGGCCGGTCCCGCCGGAGTTCGCCACGGCCACCCGGATCGACGGCTCCGGGCGGCTGGTCACCCCCGGCCTGGTCAACACCCACTCCCACCTCAATCAGTGGATCACCCGCGGGTATGCCACCGACGACACCCTGTTCGGCTGGCTGCAGACCCTGTATCCGATCTGGGCCCGGCTGACCCCGGAGCTGCTGAGCGCGGCCGCCGCGGCCAACCTGGCCTGGCTGGCCCTGACCGGCTGCACCTCGAGCACCGACCACCTGTACGTGTTCCCGGCGGGCGCGGGCGACCTGCTGGAGGCGGAGATCCTGGCCGCCCGGCGGATCGGGGTCCGCTTCCACCCGACCCGCGGCTCGATGAACCTGGGGCAGTCGGCCGGCGGGCTGCCGCCCGACTCGGTGGTCGAGGACCACGACACGATCCTGGCCGCCTCGCAGGCCGCGATCGACCGCTGGCACGACCCGTCCCCCGGCTCGATGACCCGCATCGCGGTCGCCCCCTGCTCGCCGTTCACGGTGACCGGGGAGCTGATGCGGGACTGCGCCGCGCTGGCCCGCGCGGCCGGTGTCCGGCTGCACACCCACGTGGCCGAGACCGCAGGACGAGGAGCAGTTCTGCCTGGACACCTACGGCCGCACGCCCGCCCAGTACGCCGAGGACCTGGGCTGGCTGGGCCCGGACGTGTGGCTGGCCCACTGCGTGCACCTGTCGGATGAGGCGGTGGCCCGGTTCGCGGCGACCGGCACCGGCGTGGCCCACTGCCCCACCTCCAACGGCCGCCTCGGCGCGGGCATCGCCCCGGTCCGCAAGCTGCTCGACGCGGGCGCGGTGGTCGGCCTGGGCGTGGACGGGAACGCGTCGAACGAGTCGGGCCGGATGATCGGCGAGCTGCACCAGGCCATGCTGGCCGCCCGCTACGCCGGCGGCCCGCAGGCGCTGAGCGCCCGGGACTGCCTGCGGATGGCCACCATGGGCGGCGCCCGCTGCCTGGGCCGCGACGCCGAACTGGGCTCGCTGGAGCCGGGCAAGCTGGCCGACCTCGCCGTATGGCGGGTCGACCAGCTCCCCGGGGCCGGCATCGCGGACCCGGTGACCACGCTGGTGTTCGGCGCGCCCGCGCTGGAGCACCTGTTCGTCGGCGGCCAGCCAGGTGGTGGCGGGCGGCGAGCTGCGCACCGCTGACCCGGCCGAGCTCGCCGCGGCCGCGGCCACAGGCGAGCGCCGTGATCGCCGGGTCCCCGTGATGGCTGAAAGCTGAGGACCGCCGCGTGGACCTCGACACGATCACCGGGTACCGGCCGGCGCCGGGCGCGACCTGGCAGCCGGGTGACGCCTGGCTGGGCGGCGGGACCTGGCTGTTCGGCCAGCCCCAGCCCGGGCTGCGGCGGCTGCTCGACCTGCGCGGTTTCGGCTGGGTCCCGCTGACCCAGACGCGCGGACGGCCTGGAGATCGCCGCGACCTGCACGCTCGCCGAGCTGGCCGGGTGGCGCCCGGCCGGCGGCGGGCACCAGCAGCCACGGGCACCGTCGCCTGGCCCGCCGTCCCGCTGCTGCGGCAGTGCTGCGAGGCCCTGCTGGCCTCGTTCAAGGTGCAGAACATGGCCACGGTGGGGGGCAACATCTGCCTGGCCCTGCCCGCGGGGGCGATGACGTCGCTGGCGGCCTCGCTGGACGGGGTCGCCACCGTGTGGTCGCCGGGCGGCGGCGTCCGCGAGGTGCCGGTCACCGACCTGGTCACCGGCCCCGGGACCACCGGGCTGGGTCCGGGTGAGCTGCTCCGCTCGGCTCACCCTCCCGGCCGCGTCGCTGCGCGGCCGGACCGCGTTCCGGCAGGCGTCGCTGTCCCCGCTGGGCCGGTCGGCCGCCCTGGTGATCGGCCGCACGGGCGGCCCCGGGCTGGTCATCACCGTGACCGCGGCCACCCCGCGGCCCGCCCAGCTGCGCTTCGCCGGCCTGGCCGTCCCCGGACCAGGCCGTGGCCGCCCTGGACCAGGCGCACCTGCGCTGGCACGACGACGTGCACGGGGCGCCCGCCTGGCGGGCCGCCATGACCCGCCGGTTCGTGGCCGAGGTCGCGGCGGAGCTGCGCGCGGATGCAGCAGCGGAGCTGGCCCCGGATGAGCCTGCACATCAACGGGGCAGCCGCGGCCGGGCCCCGGCCCGGGTCAGTGCCTGCGCACCTTCCTGCGCGAGCAGGGCTGGCCCGGGGTGAAGAAGGGCTGCGACACCGGCGACTGCGGCGCCTGCACCGTGCACGTGGACGGGGTCCCGGTGCACAGCTGCATCTACCCGGCGATGCGCGCGCTCGGCTGCGCGGTCACCACGATCGAGGGCCTGGGGCCGCACCCGGCCCAGGACGCCTTCCTGGCCGCCCAGGGCTTCCAGTGCGGCTTCTGCACCCCCGGAATGATCATGACGGCCGCGGCCCTGACCGAGGAGGGCCGCGCCGACCTGCCCCGCGCGTTCAAGGGCAACATCTGCCGGTGCACCGGCTACGGCTCCATCGCCGACGCGCTGGCCGGCCGGCCGCGGGTCGGCGGCGGCTCCGCAGTCTCCGCAACGGGCGCCCCGTCTCCGGTCGGTGCCGGCCTGCCCGCGCCCGCCGGCCCGGAGGTGGTGACCGGCCGGGCCGCCTTCACGCTGGACACCACGATCCCCGGGCTGCTGCACATGAAGCTGGCCCGGTCCCCGCACCCGCACGCCCGGATCCGCTCGGTCGACGCGAGCGCGGCGCTGGCCCTGCCGGGGGTGGCGGCCGTGTTCAGCTACGCAGACTCGCCGCCGGCCCGCTACTCCACGGGCCGCCATCACCATCCTGGCGATGACGCGTGCGACACACTGGTGTTCGACCGCACCGTGCGGTTCGCCGGGCAGCGGGTCGCCGCCGTGGTGGCGCGAGAGTCCCGGGGATCGCCGCCCGCGCCGTCTCGTTGCTGAAAATCAGGTACGACGTGCGGCCGGCGGTCGCGGATCCGGATCAGGCCATGGCGGCGGGCGCGCCCGTGCTGCACCCGGGCCTGCGCGCGGCGCCCGGCGTGGGCGGATCCGGCCCGCAACGTGGCGGCGGAGGCGCACGGCGGCACCGGGGATGTGACCGCGGGCTTCGCCGCGGCGGACGTGGTCGTACGAGCAGACGTTCCACGTGCAGCGGGTCCAGCACGTGCACCTGGAGACCCACGCCACGATCGGCTGGCTGGACGAGGGGCCGGCTGGTGCTGCGGACCAGCTCGCAGACCCCGTTCCTGACCCGGGACGCGCTGGGCCAGCTGTTCGGCCTGGACCCCAGCCAGGTCCGGGTGTTCGCCGCGCGGGTCGGCGGCGGTTTCGGCGGCAAGCAGGAGATGCTCACCGAGGATGTGGTCGCGCTGGCCGTGCTCCGGCTGGGCCGCCCGGTGCAGCTGGAGTTCACCCGGGAGGAGCAGTTCACCGCGGCCACCACCCGGCACCCGATGCGGATCACGGTGCCGGCTCGGGGCCCGCCGGGACGGCACGCTCACCGCGCTGCAGCTGCGCACGGTCGCGGACACCGGCGCGTACGGCAATCACGCCGGCGGCGTGCTGCTGCACAGCTGCAACGAGGCGATCAGCATGTACCGCTGCCCGAACAAGCGGGTCGACGCCTGGTCGGCCTACACCAACACCGTCCCGGCCGGGGCGTTCCGCGGGTACGGGCTGTCCCAGTCGGCGTTCGCGGTGGAGTCGGCCATCGACGAGCTGGCCCGCACCCTCGGCCTCGATCCCGCTCGCGGTCCGCCGCCGGAACCTGGTCCGCCCCGGGGACCCGCTGCTGTCCCTCAGCGACGAGCCGGAGGACGTGCAGATCGCCAGCTACGGGCTGGCCGAATGCCTCGACCTGGTGCAGGCCGCGCTGGCCAGCGGGCGCGGCCTGCCGGTGCCGGAGGGTGACGGCTGGCGGACCGGCACCGGCCTGGCGGTCACGATGCTGGACACGGTCGCCGCCCGGCGGGCACCGGGCGCACGTGCGGATCGCGCAGCGGGACGGGCGGCGGTTACCGGCTGGCCGTCGGCACGGCCGAGTTCGGCAACGGGACCACGACCGTGCACCGCCAGCTCGCCGCGAGCGCGCTGGGCTGCGGCGTGGACGACATCGAGATCGTGTCGGCCGACACCGACGAGGTCGAGCACGACACCGGGGCGTACGGGTCCACCGGCACGGTCGTGGCCGGGATGGCCACGCTGCGCGCCGCCGAGGCACTGGCCGCCTGGCCTGCGGCGGCCGGGAGGCGGGCGCCGAGGGCAAGCTGATGGAGGCCGAGGGCACCAGCGACGGCCGGGGCCGCTCGGTCACCTTCAACGTGCAGGGCTTCCGGGTCGCGGTGCGGCCCGGCGACCGGCGAGATCCGCATCCTGCAGAGCGTGCAGGCCGCCGACGCCGGCACGGTCATCAACCCGGTGCAGCTGCGCGGCCAGATCGAGGGCGGCGTGGGCCAGGCGCTCGGCGCGGCCCTGTTCGAGCACGTGGACATCGACGAGACGGGGCGGGTGACCACGCGGACGTTGCGGGAGTATCACGTCCCGGTGCTGGCCGATGTGCCGCGGACCGAGGTGTACTTCGCCGCCACCACCGACCCGCTCGGCCCGCTCGGCGCGAAGTCGATGAGCGAGGCCCCGTTCAACCCGGTCGCGCCGGCCCTGGCCAACGCGGTACGCGACGCGACCGGGGTCCGGATCACCGGGCTGCCGATGAGCCCGGACCGCGTGTACCTGGCCCTGCATCCGCACTGACCACAGAAAGGCGGCGCCCATGGTCCAGCTCGGAGCGAACCGGTACGGCAAGGCCGAGGTCCGGGTGATGCGCGTGGCCCGCGCCGCCGGCCCGGGCGGCGGCGACGTGATCCGGGACTGGAACGTGTCCACCAGCCTGTCCGGCGACCTGGCCGCGACCCACCTGACCGGCGACAACTCCGCGGTGCTGGCCACCGACACGCAGAAGAACACCGTGTACGCGTTCGCCCAGCGGCTCGGGCCGGTGCCGCCCGAGGTGCTCGGGATGGAGCTCGCCGCGCACTTCGTGGGCAGCCAGCCGCAGATCACCCGGGCCCGGGTGGCGGTCGAGGAGTACGGCTGGGCCCCGATCGGCGAGACCGGGCACTCGTTCGCCCGCACCGGCGAGCTGACCCGGGCCTGCCGGGTCGTCCACGACGAGGAGGACGGGGTGAGCGTGGTGGCCGGCCTCGAGGACCTGACCGTGCTGAACACCACCAACTCCGAGTTCTGGGGCTTTCCCCGCGACGAGTACACGACGCTGGCGGAGACCCGGGACCGGATGCTGGCCACCCAGGTCAGCGCCTGGTGGCGGTACCGGGGCGCGGGGCCGTCGGACGGGAGGTCGCCGGGCACCGGACTGGGACGCGGCGTTCGGGCTCGCCCGGGAGGCGCTGCTGTCCGCGTTCAGCGAGACCTACAGCTACTCGCTGCAGCAGACGCTGTACGCCATCGGCGAGCGGATCATCGAGGCCGTGCCGGACGTGTGCGAGGTCCGGCTGGCGCTGCCGAACAAGCATCACTACCTGGTGGACCTGGCCCCGTTCGGGCTGCCCAACGACAACGAGGTCTACTACCCGGGCGACCGTCCCTACGGCCTGATCGAGGGCACCGTGCTGGCCGACGACGCCCCCGACCCCGGCCCCGCCTGGTCCTGAGCCGCGCCGGATTCACGCTGCGCACGTGACACAGCGGCACGGGCGAAACTATGCAGGCAGGCGGCAATGCGCGGCCGGTGCCGGCTGGGATCATGCCTGGCGTGAGTGATGATCTGTGGTGGGCGATGCCCGTGCTGGCCGGGCGGCTGATCCGGCTGGAGCCGCTGGCCCTGGAGCACGCGCCCGGATACCTGGCCGCCGCGGGTACCGGCGAGGCGGCCGCCGAGGTGTTCCGCTGGCTGAGCCCGCCGGGCGGCGCGCTGGCCCAGCCGGTCACGCTCGAGGACGCGACCCGGCATATCGCCGCCGCCCTGGCCGCCCGGGCCCGCGGCGCCCGGCTGCCGTACGCCCAGATCGACGCGGCCACCGGGGAGTTCGCCGGCACCACCTCGTTCTATGAGGTGAACCCCGCGCTGCGGGCGCTGGGCATCGGGCACACCTGGCTGGGCCAGCGCTGGTGGCGCACCGGGCACAACACCGAGTCGAAGCTGCTGATGATGACGTTCGCGTTCGAGACCCTGGGCGCGGTCCGGGTCGTCTGGCACACCGACATCTTCAACACCCGGTCGCAGGCCGCGATCGAGCGGCTGGGCGCGGTACGCGGAGGGCGTGCTGCGCAAGCACCGGCTGCGCTACGACGGCAGCTGGCGGGACACGGTCCAGTACGCGATGGTGGACGACGACTGGCCGGCCGCCAAGGCCGCGCTGGCCGCGCGCCTGGGCTACGCCCCGCTGGCTCCTGGCCGGCTAGCTCCCTGACTCAGTCAGCTGGTGGCTGTCGGCCGCGGTCAGGTCACAGCCGTAGATCCGCTTCAGCTCCGCGATGACCTCCAGGGTGGGCGCCCCGAACGCCTGCTCCCCCTCGAACGCGTGCAGCACGATGCCTTCCAGCAGATCGCCCAGGGACAGGTCCAGGTATTCGGCCAGGCCCTTGAGCACCTTGAGCAGGCTGCGCTCCATCCGGACCCCGGTCTGGACGCGCTCCACGGTCGTCATGTTACCTTTGTACCATGGTACATAGCTCTCCGAACCATGCTCCTGGCTCTTCGGACCACGGCTCTCCGATACACAGCGCTGCGGACCCGGCCCCCGTGCGCCGCGCCCGGCTCAGCGGATCCGTGCGGCTGCCGCCCGGATACGAGGCCGCCCTGTTCCTGTTCACCCCGCGCGGCGAGAAACTGTGGGCCGACGGCTGGGATCCGCAGTTCCCCGCCCCGGCCGATGACGACACCGAACCGGGCACGGTGTTCGAGACCGCCCACGGCCCGCAGCGCACGACCTGGGTGGTGTGCGCCCGGGAACCCGGCCGGTCCGTCCGCTACGCGCGGGTCGTCCACGGCCAGAACGCGGGCACCGTGACCGTCACCCTGGACGATGCCGGGAGCGCCACGGTGGAATACGACCTCACGGCGCTGTCCGACGAGGCCGCCGCCGACCTGGCCCGGTTCGCCGCGCACTATCCCCAGTACCTCCAGCACTGGGAGCAGGCCATCGCGGCCGCCACCAGCACCCCGGCCCGCCCCGGACGCCCACGCGCCTGAGGACCTGGAACCAGCCGTGCCGGATGCCGCACCGCGCCTGTTCACGATCGGCCATTCCAACGTGGCCCTCGACGATTTCCTGGGCCTGCTCCAGCAGCACGGCATCGAGGCCGTCGCCGACGTGCGCACCGTGCCCCGGTCCCGTTACGTGCCGCATTTCAACGCGGGACAGCTCCGTGACGCCCTGGCCCGGTGCGACATCGGCTACCTGCCCTTCGGCCGGGAACTCGGCGGCCGCCCGGAAGGCGACGGAGTTCTATGACGACGCAGGGCCACGTGCTCTACGGCCGGCTCGCCGCGAGCCCGGCGTTCCAGGAGGGCATCGACCGGGTACTGGCCCGGGCGCAGACCCAGCGCATCGCCCTGCTCTGCAGCGAGGAGGATCCGTCCCGGTGCCACCGCCACCTGCTCATCGGGCGGGTCCTGCGGGAGCGCGGCGTGGCGGTGTCCCACATCCGAGGCGACGGCGCATCGAGACCGAGGCGGACCTGGCGGCCCGGGAGATGAGCGGCGACCCGCAGGGCACCCTCTTCGAGCTGGCGCACAGGGTAAGGCCACCATCGACCTCTGGCGCATACTCCGCCGCCCTCGCGCGTCACTGCCCGGCTCTCAGAACTCGGTTTTCAGCCGTTCGATCTCGGGCCCGCCATGTACGGCGATGAGCGCGACATCGGCCCAGCTGACCTGCACACCGAATACATCAGCCATGATGTCGGGATCAGCGGGCGGGAGGTCGCCGTGCGACGCCGCCCGCGCAGACGCAGCGGGGAAAGGATGAGCATGGGACAGCTGACGGGCCTGCGGGCGCTGGTCACCGGCGGGGCGTCCGGCCTGGGCGCCGCGATCGCCGCGGCGTTCACGGCCGAGGGCGCGGCGGTGGTGGTGCTGGACATGACGGAGGCGCCGCCCGCGGGGCTGCCGGCCGGGACCGGTTACGTGCAGGCCGACATCACCGACGACGACGCGGTGCAGGCCGCGGTGCAGTCGGCCGCCGAGCGGCTGGGCGGCCTGGACGTGCTGGTCAACAACGCGGGCATCGGCGCCCAGGGCAGCGTCGAGCAGAGCACCGACGCCGAATGGCAGCGGGTGCTGGACGTGAACGTGATCGGGACCGCCCGGGTGTCCCGCGCGGCCTGGCCGTACCTGCGGGAGTCCGGGCACGGCGCCGTGGTCAACACGGCGTCGATCGCGGCCACCGCGGGGCTGCCGGACCGGGCCGTGTACTCGGCCAGCAAGGGCGCGGTGGCCGCGCTGACCCGGGCCATGGCCGCCGACGGGATGCCCGACGCCATCCGGGTCAACGCGGTGAACCCCGGCACGGCCGACACGCCCTGGGTCACCCGGCTGCTGGACGTGGCGCCCGATCCGGCCGCCGAGCGGGCGGCGCTGGAAGCCCGGCAGCCGCACGGCCGGCTGGTGTCGGCCGAGGAGGTGGCCGCGGCCGTGGTCTACCTGGCCTCCCCGGCGGCCGGATCGACCACCGGCACCGAGCTGGCCGTGGACGGCGGGATGGGCGGCCTGCGCCTGCGACCCGGGGTGTGACCCGGCCCGAGCGGGTTGCCTCGACCCTGGGCCCGCTTCGCTACGGTGGTGCCGGACGAGGCGTGGACGGAGCTTGATGCCTGCTGACGGCCTGCTGGACATCGACCTGGCCTACGGGCGCCAGGGCCTGCGTATCTCGCTGCCCGCGGACCGCACCACGGTCGTCGCGCCGGCGTACCATCCGGCCGCGCCGGATGTCCCGGCCGCGCTGCGGGACGCGCTGCGCCAGCCGGTGGCCGGGCCGCCGCTGCGGGCGGTGGTCCGCCCGGGCCAGCGGGTGGCCGTGTCGGTCTGCGACGTGACCCGGCCGCAACCCCGCGAGGCCATGCTCCGCGCGCTGCTGGCCGAGCTGGACGGGGCTGGTCACGGCCGGACGACCTGACCGTGCTGATCGCGACCGGCACGCACCGCGGCAACACGGCGGCGCGAGCTGGGCGAGATGCTGGGCCCCGAGCTGGCCGCCCGGCTGCGGGTGATCAACCACGACGCCCGCGACGAGAGCATGCTGACCTGGTGCGGCGAGCACGGCGACGGGGTGCCGGTCTGGCTGAACAAGCACTGGGCCGACGCGGACGTGAAGATCACCACCGGGTTCGTGGAGCCGCACTTCTTCGCCGGGTTCAGCGGCGGCCCCAAGCTGGTCGCGCCGGGCCTGGCCGGCCTGGACACCACGCTGACCCTGCACGACGCGCGGCGGATCGGCAGCGAGCAGGCCACCTGGGGGGTGTGCGAGGGCAACCCGGTGCACGACGACGTGCGCGCGATCGCCGCGGCGACCGGGGTGGACTTCGCATTCGACGTCGTCCTGAACCGGGAGCAGCAGGTCGTCGCGGCGTTCGGCGGCGAGGTGCTGGCCATGCACGCGGCGGCCCGGGCGTACGTCCGCGAGGTCTCCATGCGCCCGGTGGACGGCCTGTTCGACGTGGTGGTGACGACCAACGCGGGGTTCCCGCTGGACCAGAACCTGTACCAGGCGGTCAAGGGGATGTCCGCGGCGGCCACCGTGGTGGCGCCGGGCGGGCTGATCATCTGCGCGGCCGAGTGCGCGGACGGGTTCCCCGACCACGGCTCGTTCCGCGCGGAACTGGCCGCCGAGCCGACGCCGGAGCGGCTGCTGGCCTCGATCGCGGCGCGCACCACGACCGTGCCGGACCAGTGGCAGGTGCAGGTGCTGGCCCGGGTGCTGCGCCGGGCCCGGGTGGGCGTGCACGCGTCCGGCCTGACCGAGGCGGACCTGCGCAGCGCGCACCTGTTCGCGGTGCCGGACATCGCCGCCGCGGTCGCCGCCGAACTGGCGGCGGCCGGGCCTGGCGCGCGGGTCTGCGTGCTGCCCGAGGGCCCGCAGACGATCCCGTTCGTGGGCGCGGAGGCCGAAGGGAGCGCGGCGTGACCGGAGTTGAGCGTGCCTGAGCGGCGGGCTGAGCGGGACGTGGCTGAGCGGAGGACGTGGCTGAATTGCTCGGGCGGCTGAAGGACCGGCTGGCCCAGGAAGACCGGCTGGTCACCGCGTTCTCGGGCGGGGCCGACTCGGCGCTGCTGGCCGCCGTGGCCCACGACGTGCTGGGGTCGCGGGCGCTGGCGGTCACGGCCGTGTCGGCCAGCCTGCCCGCCGCCGAGCGGGCCGCCGCGCGCGACTTCGCCCGGTCCCGCGGCCTGGCCCACGTCGAGGTGGGCACCGACGAGATGGACAGGCCCGAGTACCGCCGCAACGGCGCCGACCGGTGCTTTCACTGCAAGAGCGCGCTGTTCGACGCGCTGGCTGCCGGTCGCGGCGGCCATGGGCGCGCGGGTCGCGCTCGGCACCAACCTCGACGACCTGTCCGACCACCGGCCCGGCCAGCAGGCCGCCCGCGACCGCGGATCGGTGTTCCCGCTGGTCAACGCGGGGCTGTCCAAGGCGGCGGTCCGCGCGGTGAGCCGGGAGCTGGGCCTGGTCACCGCGGATAAGCCCGCGGCCGCCTGCCTGTCCTCCCGGATCGCGTACGGCGACCCGGTCAGCCCGGAACTGCTCGGCCGGATCGAGCAGGCCGAGGACGCACTGCACCAGGCGGGCTTCGCGAGTCTGCCGGGTCCGGGCCCACGCGGCCGGCAGCGTGGCCCGGATCGAGGTACCGCCGGACGACCTCGGGCGGCTGCTGGACCGCCGGGAGGAGATCATCGCCCTGGTCCGCGCGGCCGGCTTCGTGTTCGCCACCGCCGACCTGGCCGGGCTGCGCAGCGGCAGCATGAACGCCCTGCTGCCGCTGTCCGTCGTCCAGCGGGCGGGTTAGGTGGACGCAGCCCAGACGGGACCGGGCCAGCCAGGTGCCAGGCGGTTCCCCCGGCGCTCCCGCTCGGGTTCGCCACCGTCGACCTGGACCGGCCGCGGCGGCAGGGGCTGCCGGAGGTCGTCTACGCCCCGGGCAAGCAGCCCGCTGAGATCGCGGCCATCGCGGCCGCGCTGCTGGACCGCACGTCCGGGCCGGTGCTGGTGACCCGGCTGGAGCCCGGCGCGGCGGCAGAGGTCGCGGCGGAGACTGGCCGCCGGGCTCGGCGCGCGCGGGCCAGGCGGAGCATGCGGCCGGGTGACTACGACGCCCGGGCCCGGCTGCTGTGCTGGCGGCCCGCCCCGCCAGACGGGTGGCGGGTGGCGGTGGTGACCGCGGGCACCGCGGACGGGCCGGTGGCCGACGAGGCGGCCGCGGTGGCCCGCGCCACCGGCCTGCAGGTCGCCGAGTTCCGCGACGTCGGCGTGGCCGGGCTGCACCGGCTGCTCGCCGTGGCCGGGGACATCGCCGCGGCCGACGTGGTGATCGTCATCGCGGGCATGGAGGGCGCGCTGGCCAGCGCGGTGGCCGGCCTGGTCGGCGTCCCGGTCGTGGCGGTGCCCACCTCGACCGGGTACGGCGCGGCGCTGGACGGCATCACCGCGCTGCTGGCCATGATGACCTCCTGCGCGGCTGGCGTCTGCGTGGTCAACATCGACTCGGGGTTCGGCGCCGCCATGGCCGCCCACCGGCTGGCGTTCAGCATGCGCCGCCGGGCCGCTGGGCCTGCGGCCGCGCGAACCAGATGCGCCGCCGGGCGAGGTGAGCGCCCGTGATCTTGTGGCTGAACCCGTTCTCCGGGATCTCCGGTGACATGCTGCTCGGCGCGCTGCTGGACCTGGGCGCGCCGCTCGACGCGGTCCGGGCCGCCGTGGCCAGCACCGGGCTCACCGGCTGGGAGCTGACCGCCGGGCCGGTGCAGCGCGCCGGGCTGGCCGCCTGCCAGGCCCGGGTCCGGGTGGACGACGACGTGCCCGCGCGGCGCGCCGCGGAACTGCTCACGCTGGCCCAGGCCGCGGTGCCCGCGGCCGCCGGGCGGCTGGCCGCCGCGGCGATCACCGCCCTGGCCGAGGCCGAGGGCCGGATCCACGGCGTGCCCGCCGCCGAGGTGCACCTGCACGAGCTGGGCGGGGTGGACACGATCGTGGACACCGTAGGAGTGGCCGCGGCGCTCGACGCGCTGGGGGTCAGCGCGGTCTGGTCGGCGCCGCTCACGCTCGGGGCCGGCGTCATCGAGATGCGCCACGGCCAGTTCCCGGCCCCGGCGCCGGCCACCGTGGCGTTGCTGGACGGGGCGGCGGTGACCGGGACGCTCACCGGCCTGGCCGGAGGGCGCGGCGGAGACGGTCACCCCGACGGGCGCGGCGCTGCTGCGCGCGGCCGGCTGCCGGTACGGGCCCGTGCCCGCGATGCGGGTGGCCGGCAGCGGGTACGGGGCGGGCGCGCGGGACGTGCCGGGACGGCCCAACGTGCTGCCTGCCCTGCTCGGCGAGCCGCTGGACGAGGCGCTGGAGCACTCCCTGGACGTGCCTCCCGGCCGCCGCCAGCCCCGGAGGACGCGGCCGCGGGGGACACCGAGACCCTGATCATGGTCGAGACCACGGTTGACGACGTGACCGGGGAGTTGCTCGGCGACCTGCCCGGGCTGCTGCTGGGCGCGGGTGCCCTGGACGCCTGGATCACGGCCGTGACCGGCAAGAAGGGCCGCCCGGCGCACGTCGTCACCGCGCTGTGCCAGCCGGGCCAGGCGGGCCCGGTCCAGGCGCGGCTGCTCGCCGAGACGGGCAGCCTCGGCGCGCGGCGCCACGCCGTCCAGCGCCGGGCGCTGCCCCGGCAGGAGGCCGAGGTGACCGTCCAGGGGCACCGGATCCGGGTCAAGATCGGCCCGCACCGGGCCAAGCCCGAGCACGACGACGTGGCCGCCGCGGCGCTGGCCACCGGCCTGCCCCGCCGCGTCCTGGCCGAGCAGGCCCTCAGGCAACTGGCCGGGCGACCTCGGCAGCCGGCTGGCCGGCGTGAGCGACCGGGCGGGCGGAGCGACCCGGGCGGTCAGGCGCCGGGCGGTCAGGCGTTCAGGCGGTCAGGTAGGCCAGGACGGCCAGCACCCGGCGGTTGTCGTCTTCTGAGGCGGCCAGGCCGAGCTTGGTGAAGATGCTCGTGGTGTGCTTGCTGACCGCCTTCTCGGTGACGAAGAGCCGTTGCGCGATGGCCACGTTCGACCGGCCCTCGGCCATCAGGGCCAGGACCTCGCGTTCCCGCGCGGACAGCCGGGTGATCGGCTCGTCACGGGCGCGGCGGCCGAGCAGCTTGGACACCACGTCGGGATCCATCACCGTGCCGCCCGACGCCACGGTCCGGATCGCGTCGACGAACTGGTCGTCGTTGAAGACCCGGTCCTTGAGCAGGTAGCCGACCGCGCCCGACTGGTCGGCGAGCAGTTCCCGGGCGTACAGCTGCTCGACGTACTGCGACAGCAGCAGCACCGGCAGGCCCGGCACCTGCTGCCGCGCGGCCAGCGCCGCCTGCAGCCCGTCATCGGCGAACGAGGGGGGCAGCCGGACGTCCACCACCGCCACGTCGGGCCGCTGCTCCAGCAGCGCGCACAGCAGGCCGGGCGCGCTGTCCACCGCCGCGGCGATCTCGAAGCCGTGCGCCCCGAGCAGCCGGGTCAGCCCGTCCCTCAGCAGGAACAGGTCTTCGGCGACGACAACGCGCACGGCACCTCCATGGCGATCATGGTCGGCCCTCCCGGCGGGCTGCTCACCGCCAGGATGCCATCGAACGCGCCCAGCCGCTGTTCCACGCCCCGCAGCCCGGTGCCCCGGGCCGGGTCCGCCCCGCCCGCCCCGTCGTCGGCCACCTGGACCCGCAGCAGGCCCGCCGCGTGCTGCATGCGGATGTGCACCCGGCGCGCACCCGAGTGCCGCACCGCGTTGGCCAGGGCCTCCGCCACCGCGAAGTAGCAGGCCGACTCCACCGGCGTGGCCAGCCGCCCGGGCAGGTCGATGTCCAGGTCCACCGGGAAGGGGGTGTCCAGGGCGAGGGCCCGCACCGCGTGGCCGAGACCCCGGTCGGCCAGGACCGGCGGGCAGATGCCGCGCACCAGGTCGCGCAGGTCGCTGAGGGCGCGCAGCGAGGTCTCCCTGGCCTCGGCGACCAGGGCCAGCGCGGCCTCCGGGCGGGCCGGGCAGCATGCGCTCGACCGCGCGCAGGTTCATGCCCAGCGCGATCAGCCGGGCCTGGGCGCCGTCGTGCAGGTCCCGCTCGATCCGGCGCAGTTCGGTGGCGGCGTGATCCACGGCCAGGTCCCGGGTCTCGGTCAGCCGCTGCACCCGGCCCTCCAGCTCGAGGTCCCGCCCGGGGACCAGCATCGTGCGGGTGTGCGCGCCGATCGTCCGCGGCACCAGCCACGCGGCCATCACGAGGAACGCGCTGGCCTCGGCCCCGGCCAGCATGGCCGTCTGGCGGCTGCTCGACCAGGATGCCGCCGTAGAGCAGGGCGGGCCGCTGCCAGCCCGGGGGCAGCGACTGCCAGCTCGCCGCGATCATGAAGCCCCGGACCGCGAACGCGGCCAGCGCCACCGGGACCAGGTCCGCGGCGATGACCGGCCACCGGGCCGCGGTGACGACGGAGACCAGGACCAGCGCGACCGTCCACGGGTGCACGCCGAACACGGTCAGGCCGAGCAGCGCGACGGGGATCAGGAGAATGCCCCAGCGATTCTCCAGCATCCGCAGCCGCAGGTAGGAGACCAGCCCGGCGGTGTGCGTGCGCAGCGCGGCCAGCGGTACGCGGAAGCAGCCACAGGCCCAGGGTGAGCAGCAGCAAGGCCAGCGGGACCAGGTAGCCCGGCCAGAATCCGCCGCCGGCGCGGTGGAACTGGACGGGCGGCCGCCCGCCCCGTACGGTCCACGACCACCGCCCCGCCGGCGCGCCGGCCGTCCATCGTGGACGCGTGGACTGATCGGCCCGGATCCGGGCACCGGCGCGTGACCGCCGGGAACCGGGCACCCCGTTGACCGTAGGCGGCCGGGCCGGCACGGTGACCGTAGCGCGGGAACCGGGCCGCGGCCTGACCGTGGCGGGAACCGGGCGCCACGGCTTGACCGTAGTGCGGGAACCGGGTACCGGCGCGACCCGGGCGACGACCGACCTACGGCCGGCCGGAGCCGCCGGACTCTTGATCTGGGCGACCTTGGCCGCGACATGCCCGCTGACCAGGCGCCGCTTGATCGCGACCAGCGCGGAGACCGCCCACCAAGACGGCGCGGGCGTGGTGGCCGCCACCACCAGGCCGCTGATCCCGGCGACCACCATGGTGACCGGCAGCAGCACCGCCGCCACGACCGGCCGCCAGACCGCCACCACGACGGCCAGCAGGACCGCCGCGACGGTCCACGGGCGCAGCCCGAACAGCACCGGGGCCATCGCGGCCACGGGCACGAGCAGGACGCCCCGGCCCAGACGACGCAGCAGCCGGCCGATAACCCGCCACAGGACGATCACGAGGATTCCCATGTCACCCATCGTGACGCCGCCCGGGGGCCTGGCGCTATGGGGGCGTACCTAATTCCGGGGTGGGCCTGGGCCTACCCCTGCGGGGAACCGCGGGTCAGCGACGGGCCGGGCCTCGGCCGGACGGGCCCGGCCCCGGGCAAACCGGGCCGGGGTGACCGCCACGTGCCGTTTGAAGTGCCGGGTGAAATGCGCCTGGTCGTAGAAGCCCAGGTCCGCCGCTACGTCGGCGGGACGGGCGCCCTGGAGCAGGGCGTGCCGGGCGGCGTCCACCCGGCGGCCGATCAGGTAAGCGTGCGGGCTCACCCCGAACTCGCGGGTGAAGCTGCGGACCAGATGCGGGACGGACCGGCCGAGCTGCGCCGCGGCGGCCCCGAGCGTGACCGGCTGGGCCAGGCGCTCGTCGAGGAGATCACGCAACTGGCCGGCCAGGTGCGGCTCCGGCTCGCGGCGCGGCGGCCCGTGACCTAGATGGGCGGCGATGCGCTCGGTGACGAAACCCAGCCGGGCCTCCACCTGGAGTTGCTCGCCGCGATCGGCCAGCCAGGCGGCGGGCTCTCGCCGGACGGGCGATCGCCGGGCTGGTCATGGCTGGGCGGGTCATTGGTGGGCTGGTCATGGCCGGTGAGGCAGTCATGCAGCCCGGCGAGGGCCCGGCGCAGCCGGGCATCCCGGATCGCCGTGTGGTCAACCGCCGCGCCGACCAGCGTGGCGGGCAGGAACGCCATCGGCAGGTACAGCTCACGCTTCCGGAAGCCGCGCTGGCCGGGAGCCGGGCGACCGTCATGGATGACTCCGGGCGGAAGGATGGTGACGGTCTCGCCGCCCGCCGGCAACTGCGGCGATCGAGGGTGTAGCCGATAGCGCCCGCGTCCACGATGAGGACCGCCCACGTGTCATGGCAGTGCGGCGGATACGCCCAGCCCGTCATGCGGGCGTGGAACACCTCGGCGATCCCAGCGACCGGCGGCACCCAGGCCTCGACGTGACAGCTCCCCTCCCGGCCGCCGTCCACATCAAGACCGTACAAGACAGGCCCGGCCCGGCGGCGGATCGTGGGGGTCATGGAATCCAGCCCCGTGAACGTCGGCACCGCGCTCGCCCAGTTCGACGACATCTACCTGCCCCGGATCATCGGCCGGGTCAACGACTACGACATCCGTATCGCGCACACCCGCGGCGAGCACGTCTGGCATAGCCACGACCACACCGATGAGTTCTTCCTGGTGCTCAGCGGGCAGTTCAATATTTCGCTCCGGGACGCCGGGGGTGGTGGCGAGCGGACCGTGGAACTGCGGACCGGGGACATGTTCGTGGTGCCCCGGGGCACCGAGCACAAGCCCAGCTCCCCCGGGGGCTCGATCTTGATGTTCGAGCCGGCCGGGACGTCCACCACCGGCGACCGCCATGACGGTGACATCCCCGCCCACGTGACCAGCACCACCGGGATTCCGCGGCTTAACCGACGACCGCCTCGACGCGGACCACCGCGCCCGGCGGCGCCGGGGGCAGCAGCGTCCCGCGGACCGGCGTGCCGTCCACGGTCAGCTCGCCGACCCGGCCGCTGATCCGGGCCGGGTTGCGCACGCTGATCTCGTAGGTCGCGCCGCGGAAGCGCCGCGTCGCGGTGAAGCCGGGCCAGGCCGGCCGGCAGGACCGGGTCGATGCGCAGCCCGTCGAACTCGGCGCGGATCCCGAGGATCCACTGGGTGATCGCGACGAGGTTCCACGCGGCCGTGCCGGTCAGCCAGGAGTTCTTGGCCTCCCCGTGGGTGGGCGCCTCGCGGCCGGCGATCATCTGCGCGTACACGTAGGGCTCGCAGCGGTGGATCTCGCTGATCTCCTCCCGGGCCGACGGGTTGATCAGCTGGTAGTAGCCGAACGCCGCGTCGCCGCGGCCGGCCATGGCCTCGGCGATCATGACCCAGGGATTGGTGTGGCAGAAGACCCCGCCGTTCTCCTTGTAGCCGGGCGGGTAGGACGATATCTCGCCCAGCTCGGGGTGGTACCGCGAGTACGCGGGGCGGAGCAGCACGATCCCGTGGTCGGTGGCGAGCCGCTCGCGCACGCTGTCCAGGGCCCGGGTGGCCATGCCGTTACCCGCGCCGATGCCGCTCATCACGCAGATGCCCTGCGGCTCCACGAAGATCTGCCCTTCCTCGTTCTCGCTCGAGCCGACCACGCCGCCGGAGTAGTCGAAGGCCCGGCGGAACCAGGCGCCGTCCCAGGCGTGCTCCACGATCGCGCCCGCCATCTTGTCCGCGGCGGCCTGGTACGCCGCGGCGTCCGCGGCCAGCCCGCGGCGGCCGGCCAGCGCGGCCAGGTCCCGGGCCGCCAGGACGAACAGGCCCGCGATGAACACCGACTCGGCCGCGCCACCGTCCCGGTTCTGCGTAATCTGAAACGACTCACCCGGGGTCTCGCGAGAAGCAGTTGAGGTTGAGGCAGTCGTTCCAGTCGGCCCGGCCGATCAGCGGCAGCCCGTGCGGGCCGAGCCGGGCGAGCGTGTAGCCCAGCGACGCCGCCAGGTGCTCATACAGCGGGGCCGCGCTGCCCGGGACGTCGTCGTACGGCACCGGCTCGTCGAGGACCGCGGCGTCCCCGGTCTCCTTGACGTAGGCGGCGGCGGCGAGGATGAGCCACAGCGGGTCGTCGTTGAATCCGGACCCGATGTCGTCGTTGCCGCGCTTGGTCAGCGGCTGGAACTGGTGGTAGGCGCCGCCGCTGCTGAGCTGCGTGGCGGCCAGGTCCAGGATCCGGGCCCGGGCCCGGCCGGGGGCCAGCGGCGACGAACCCGAGCAGGTCCTGGTTGGAGTCGCGGAATCCCATGCCCCGGCCGATGCCGGACTCGAACAGGGAGACCGACCGGCTCATCTTGAACGTGACCAGGCACTGGTAGGGGTTCCAGATGTTCACCATCCGGTTCGTGAACGGGTCCGGGGTATCGACGCGCAACGTGGCCAGCAG
>CAVUKT010000047.1:0-18333 GCA_963742055.1 uncultured Actinomycetes bacterium
GCACGGCCCGGGGGCGGGTACTGCACCGCGGTATCCGCCCCCGGCCCCTTTACGGCGTCCTTAATCCGTGTTAGGGCCGAAACATGACCCCGCTTGCTGGTCGCGTTCCGATGAGATGGTGCAAGGTCTTTCCCGGCCAGGAAGACCAGATTCCCTGCGTGCGCACGTTCGTGTCCCAGTTGCTGGCCGACCACCCCGATCGCGCGGACATCGTCATGTGCGCGGCCGAACTCGCGGCCAACGCGGTCCGGCACACCGCCAGCGGCCGGGATGGGTTCTTCGCCACCGAGGTGACCTGGACCGGGCTGACCGTCCGGGTCGCGGTGGCCGACGGCGGCGCGGGCACCGGGCCGCCGCTCGGCCCGGACCTCAGCGGGCCCGGGGCTGACAGCGGGCTGGGCCGGCTGGCCCAGCTGGCGTCCCGCTGCGGCACCGAAGGCGACCACCGCGGCCGGGTGGTCTGGGCCCAGTTCCTGGCCAGTACCGAACTGAACGGCACCGGCGGCCCGTCCGGCGCCACCTCGATGCCGCTGGCCGCGGAGCAGTCCACCGCGGCCGAGGCCGCCGACCTGGCCGCGCGGTACCAGGGCTGGCACACCTGGTTCGGGCACTGGACCCGGCAGTGGTGGGCCATCCCCAAGCAGGCCTCCAGGGCCACGGCCCTGATCGCCGAGCCCACGGCCGGCGCCCTGGCCCGGCGGCTGGATGGCCGCTAGCGGCGCCACTGGCGCGCCGTAGTTAGCTGCTGACCAGGCTAGTTAGCTGCTGAAGGCGGCGTCGAAGGAGGCGCTGGGCGGCTCGAGGTCGAAGTGCTTCAGGTAGGCCAGGGCCTCGGGAGCCCCGGCGAGCCGGTCCATCCCCGCGTCCTCCCACTCGACCGAGATCGGGCCGCGGTAGCCGATCGAGTTGAGCATCCGGAACACGTCCTCCCACCGGACCTCGCCCCGCCCCGCGGACACGAAGTCCCAGCCCCGGCGCGGATCACCCCAGGGCAGGTGGGAGCCGAGCCGCCCGTTGCGGCCGTCGAGCCGGGTGCGGGCCTCCTTGCAGTCCACGTGATAGATCCGGTCCGGGTAGGCGGCGAGGAACGCCACCGGGTCCAGGTCCTGCCAGACGAAGTGACTCGGGTCGAAGTTGAGGCCGAACGCGGGCCGGTTGCCGACCGCGTCCAGGGCCTGCCGGGTGGTCCAGAAGTCATACGCGATCTCGCTGGGATGCACCTCGTGCGCGAACCGCACCCCCTCGGCGTCGAACACGTCCAGGATGGGGTTCCACCGCGCGGCGAAGTCCGCGTAGCCCGCCTCGATCATCTCCGGCGGGACCGGCGGGAACATGGCCACCGTGTGCCAGATCGAGGAGCCGGTGAACCCCACCACGGTCGTCACCCCGAACGCGGCCGCGGCCCGGGCGGTGTCGGCCAGTTCGGCGGCGGCCCGCTGGCGGACCCCCTCGGGCTCGCCGTCGCCCCAGATCCGGGCGGGCAGGATGCCCTGGTGCCGCACGTCGATCGGGTGGTCGCAGACCGCCTGGCCGACCAGGTGGTTGGAGATGGCCCAGCAGCGCAGCCCGTACTTGGCCAGCAGGGCGTGCCGCCCGGCCAGGTAGCCGTCCTCACCCAGGGCCCGGTCCACCTCGAAGTGATCGCCCCAGCAGGCCAGCTCGAGGCCGTCGTAACCCCACTGGTGAGCCAGCCGGCAGACTTCTTCCAGGGGCAGGTCGGCCCACTGGCCGGTGAACAACGTGAACGATCGGGACATCATCGGCTCCGGTTGGTTTTCGTTGCGGCGATTTTTGCTGGTGAATTTCCGGGCTCAGACCGGGGTCCACCGGCTGTCCTGCGCGGCGCTGGCGGACACGGCCTGCAGCACGTGCTGGACCTGGAGTCCGTCCGCGAAGGAGGGCTCCGGGTCGGTGCCCTTGTCGATCGCGATGACCAGGTCGCGGACCTGATGCGTGAACGTGTGCTCCCAGCCCAGCACGTGCCCCGGCGGCCACCAGGCGGACAGGTACGGGTGGCCGGGCTCGGTGACCAGGATGCGGCGGAATCCCGCGGTCGCGTGGCCCGTGCTGCTCGCAGAGTCGGTGTTGTCGCAGAACTCCAGCTCGTTGAGCCGCTCCAGGTCGAACGCGAGGCTGCCGCGGGCCCCGTAGACCTCGATCCGCAGTGCGTTCTTCCGGCCGGAGGCGAACCGGGTGGCCTCGAAGGTGGCCAGCGCCCCGGATTCGAGCCGGGCGGTGAAGGCCACCGCGTCGTCCACCGTGACCGGCCCGGTGCGGCCCGTCGGCCGCCGGCCGGGCATCGGGCGCTCGGGCACGAAGGTGGCGGCCACCCCGGAGACCCCCGAGATCAGCTGCCCGGTCAGGTACTGGGCCAGATCCACGACGTGCGCGCCCAGGTCGCCCAGGGCCCCCGAGCCCGCGTGCTCCTTCTGCAGCCGCCAGGTCAGCGGGAAGGCCGGGTCGGCCAGCCAGTCCTGCAGGTAGCTGGCCCGGACGTGCCGGATCTCGCCGACCCGGCCGCTGGCGATGAGCTCGCGGGCCAGCGCGAGGGCCGGGACCCGGCGGTAGTTGAAGCCCACCATGGAGCGGACCCCCCGGGCCTGGGCCCGCGCGGCCGCCGCGGCCATGGCCTCCGCCTCGGCCACCGTGTTGGCCAGCGGCTTCTCGCATAGCACGTGCTTGCCCGCCTCCAGCGCGGCGATGGAGATCTCGGCGTGCGAGTCACCGGGCGTGCACACGTCGATGAGCTGCACGTCGTCGCGTTCCAGCAGGGCGCGCCAGTCGGTTTCCACGCCGCCGAACCCGTAGCGCTGCGCGGCGGCCTCCGTCGCCGCCCGGTCCCGGCCGCACAGCGCGGCCAGCACCGGACGCAACGGCAGGTCGAACACGTGCGGGGCGGTCCGCCAGGCCTGGGAGTGCGCCGCGCCCATGAACGCGTAGCCGACCATGCCGACGCCGAGTGATTCAGTCACGCGATCCCCTGCCTGCTCAGTCGATGGTCCCGGACCCACGGATCCCAGTCGGCCGGCAGCGCGTCCGGGGTGTCGAAGGTGGTCGGGACGCGCTCGAACGTACCCGCAGTGATGGAGCGCGCCACCGCTTCCATGGTGTCCAGGACGTGCAGGGCCAGTTCACCGGACGCCCGGTGCGCCGTCCCGGCCCGGATGGACCGGGCCATGTCCAGCACCCCCAGGCCCCGGCCGCGGTAGCCCCGGCCGCCGGGATCGTCTCCCAGTCGTCGCGGCCGGTCGGGCGGAGCCGGATCTCGCCGTCGAACCGGTTGGGGTCGGGCAGCGAGAGCGTCGCCTCGGTCCCGGTGATCTCGACGAAGCCGTGCCGCCGCAGCGGTGAGTCGAAGCTCAGCACGAGCGTGGCGGCCGGCCCTCGCGCGTACCCGATCAGCGCCGCGACGTGGGTCGGTACCTCGACCTCGAACCTGGTCCCGGCCCGCGGGCCGCTGCCGATGACCCGGCTGCGGCTGACCGCGCCGGCCGAGCGCCGCGACCTGGTCCGCGGGACCGAACAGGGTGGCCAGCGTGCTGAGGTAGTACGGCCCCATGTCGAACAGCGGGCCCGCGCCGCGGCCGGAACAGGAACTCGGGATCGTGGTGCCAGCGCTCGGGCCCGGGGTCCTGCATCAGGGTCAGCGCGCTCTGCGGCTCGCCGATGGCGCCGTCGGCGATCAGCCGCCGGGCCGTCTGCAGCCCCGCGCCGAGCACCGTGTCCGGGGCGCAGCCGACCCGCACGCCGGCCCGGGCCGCCGCGGCGAGCAGGCCGCGGCCCGCCGCGGTGTCCAGGGCCAGGGGTTTCTCGTTCCAGACGCTCTTGCCCGCCGCGACCGCCGGCAGCCCCACCTCGGCGTGCGCGGCCGGGATGGTCAGGTTGACCACCAGCTCCACGTCCGGGTGCGCGGTGGCCTGCGCGGCGCTGCCGGCCCCGGGCACGCCGTACCGGGCCGCCTGGGCCTTGGCCCGCTCCAGGTCGAGATCCGCGCAGAACAGCACGCGCAGGTCCGGGAACGAGGTGAGGTTGCGGAGGTACTCGTCGCTGATCGTGCCGCAGCCGACGACGGCCACGCCGACCGGGTGGTGGCACTCATGGCTCAGCTGCCTGAGGCGGGGCGCACCGGCTGGGCCAGGCCCTGGCCGGCCAGCCAGGCCAGGCTGTCCCCGACCGCGGTCATCATGTCGGTCGCGCACCGGTCGAGTTCGACCACGTGCCACGCGGCGGGCGCGGCGGCCAGGATCTCCGCGACCGGCATCCGCCCGGCCCCGACCGCGGTCATCGGGTCGTCGCGGGTCACCGGGCCGTCCTTGACGTGCAGGTACCGGACCCGCTCGCCGAGCCGCCCGAGCAGCGCGGGCACGTCCTGCCCGCCGACCGCGGCCCAGTACGTGTCCACTTCGAGCAGCACCGCCGGGTCGAGCGCGGCGGCCAGGGCCTCCAGGGCCGGGGTCCCGTCCGGCAGCGGGGCGAGCTCGTGGTCGTGGTTGTGGTAGCCGAGACGCAGGCCCTCGCCGGCCAGCCGGGCCGCCATGCCGTTGAGCTCCGCGGCCACCGCCCGCACGCCGTCAGCGTCGGCGAACCGGGCGGGCGGCAGGTACGGGACGATGACGGTGTCCGCGCCGAGCATGCGGGCCGCCGCCGCGACCGGGCCGGCCTGCTCGCCAGCCGGGTTGGCGTGCACGCTGCAGACCGCCAGGCCGGCCGCGGCCAGGTCGGCGGCCAGCCCGGCCGGATCGCTGAGGATGTCGAACGGTTCCGCCGCTCCGTAACCGAACGCGGCGATCTGGTCCAGGACGCCTTTCCGGTCCACCGCAAGCTGGTCGCGCACGGTGTAGAGCTGCAGCGCCGGGGGGTGGCTGGTCGTCACGTGCCTCAGGCTCCCGTAGTTCTGGGACGATGATTCGGGACGGTCAGTTTTCGAAACTTATTCGCTCTGTGGTTCAGGCTAAGTTCGGTGGGTCGGGCGGTCAATAGCCTGGTCGCGTCCGGCCCGGTCGCCGACCCGGCCGTAGGGTAACGAGGTAGCCTGGGGCTGCATGACGGGCTGGGCGGCCAGAGTTTCGAAACACTAGGACGAGGAGCTGCCGTGGCCCGCGAGACCGGGCGCAGCACGCTGGCGGGCATCGCCGCGGAGGCGGGCGTGTCGGTGTCCGCGGTGTCCAAGGTGCTCAACGGCCGGACCGACGTCGCCGCCGGGACCCGGGCCCGGGTCGCCGCGCTGCTCCGGCGGGACGGGTACCAGGTCGCCTCCCGGCTCGGCTTCGGCGTCGTGGACCTGCTCATCGCCAGCCTGCACAGCCCGTGGGCCGAGGAACTGCTGCGCGGCACGGTGCAGGCCGCGGACGAGGCCGGGACCAGCGTCGTGGTCAGCACGGTGGACTCACCCGGCGGGTTCACGGCCTGGCTGAACCGGGCCACGGCCCGCGGCACCGACGGCGCGCTCCTGGTCCTGCACCTGCCGGACAGCAGCGAGCTGCAGGGGCTGGCCGCCGCGCGCATCCCGCTGGTGGTGATCGACCCGCCGGAGGAACCCGGCCCGGGCATCCGGTCGGTGGGCACCACGAACTGGCAGGGCTGCCTGACCGCGACCCGGCACCTGATCGAGCTGGGGCACCGCCGCATCGCCATCATCGGCGGCCCGGAGCAGCTGTGGTCCAGCCGCGCCCGGCTGGCCGGCTACCGCGCCGCCCTGGAGGCGGCCGGTCTCCCGGCGGCCGGGGAGCTCATCCGCCGGGACGACTTCTGCGCCGAGGGCGGCCGGCGGCAGGCCCGCGAGCTGCTCGCGCTGGCCCAGCCGCCCACCGCGATCGTGGCCGGCAACGACCCGCAGGCGTTCGGCGTGCTCCAGGCCCTCGGCGAGCGGGGGTTGCGGGCCCCCGGCGACCTCAGCGTGGTGGGCTTCGACGACGTCCCGGTGGCCTCGTGGGCCACACCCGCGCTCACCACTATCCGCCAGCCCCTCGCGGCCATGGCCGCGACCGCCTTCCGGATGCTGCACGCCCGGCCCGGTGCTGGTGAGCCGCACCACATCGAGCTGGCCACCACCCTGGTCATCCGGGAAAGCACCGGCCCGCCGCCCAGAGTTAGATAAACGTCATCTCGGCTAATTGACCCAGTTTGGTGCGCTAGTCTGCCCCTGATTCAGCCGTGGAATCCAGGGAGTTCCCCATGCCTCGTCGTTTCCGGCTCCGGCCCGTCACCGGGCTGGCCGCGCTCGTCGGACTGAGCGCCTGCTCGCCGCGGGCTGCAGCGCGGCGGCGGCGGCTCCGCCGCGCCGGGCGGGCTGGAGAAGACCGACCTGAAGGTGGCGGCGGTCCCGGCCGTCAACTCCGCCGGGCTGTACATCGCGCAGCAGCGCGGGCTGTTCGCCGCCGAGGGCCTGCACGTCTCGATCCTGCCGGCGACCAGCGGGAAGACGACCATCAACAGCCAGCTGGCCGGCCAGTTCGACGTCACGAGCGGGAACTACGTCTCCTACATCCTGGCCAACGCCGACCCGCAGCGGCCGGCCTGAAAAAGGCCGCCGACTTCCGGGTCCTCGCGCCAGGTTCGATCATGGAGGCGAACAACCAGGACATCATGGTCCTGCCCAACTCGGGTATCCAGCACGGTCAGCGAACTGAGGAACAAGAAGATCGCCGTCAACGTGACCCACAACATCGGCCAGCTGCTGGTCAGCTCGGTTCTCACCGACAACGCGGTGCCGGTGAACTCCGTGAAATTTGTCCCCATCGCGTTCCCGGACATGGTGAAGGCCCTCCAGGAGCACAAGGTGGACGCCAGCGTGGGAGCCCGAGCCGTACATCACCGAGGCCGAGGAGAACGTCGGCGCGATTCCGCTGGCGGACAGCAACCAGGGCACGACGGAGAACCTGCCGATCAGCGGGTACATGGTGACCGCGAGCTGGCTGAAGAAGTACCCGAACACCGCGGCGGCCTTCCGCCGGGCCCTGCTCAAGGCCCAGGCCATCGCGGCCAACGACCCGGCTGCCGTCCAGCAGGGGATGGAGGCCTTCGCGGGCGTGCCCGCGGTGGTCGCGGCCGTCGAGGCCGACCCGCAGTACCCGACCCAGTCGAACGCGGCCCTGCTGGCGCGGCTGGAGCAGCCTGATGCTGCACTTCAACATGATCGACCAGTCATACAACGTAAGCCAGATGATCAGCAAGTAAGCGGTACCGCTGCGGCGAGGCCCCGCGTCCCTCCGGGCGCGGGGCCTCGCCTCCGCCGGGCTGCATCGCCGGCTGCTCAGGCAGCCAGCATGTCCACCGAGACCTGCCAGAGCAGCGCGGCGCTGTCGGGGTCCAGGGCGTAGGCCGCGACCCCGCGGCGCGAGCCCGGCTGGTTCAGCTCGGCTTCGTTGCAGTCCTCGAAGTAGCGGCCGCCGATGCCGTCGAGCAGCGGCGAGGTGGCCACGAGCACGGACGTCGCGGCGCCCTGCTCCGGGGTCTTCCAGCTGGCGCCGCCCGCGCCCGCCTGGCGGCGCAGCCGGTCCAGCTCCTCGTCGGTGACGTAGCGCTGCAGGCCGGTCCGGATCCCACCCGGCATCAGCGCGTTGACGGTGATGCCGTCCCCGGCCCAGCGCCGGGTCGCCTCCACCGCGAACAGCACGTTGGCCGTCTTGGACTGCCCGTACGCGGCCCACGGCTCGTACGGCCGCTCCAGGAAGTGGATGTCCTCGAAGACCACCGGGGACCGCAGGTGCGCGGAGGAACTGACGGACACCACCCGGCGCGCCCGGCGGCGGCCAGGGCCCCGTGCAGCCTGGTGGCGAGGGCGAAGTGGCCCAGATGGTTGGTGGCGAACTGCATCTCCCAGCCTTCGGGCGTGCGCATCAGCGGGGCGGCCATGATGCCCGCGTTGTTGATCAGGATGTGCAGCGGGCCGTCCAGGCGGCCGCGAACGCCGCGACCGAGGCCTGGTCGGCCAGGTCCAGCCGGGCGGCGAGCACCTGCTTGTTACCAGTGGTCCCGGTGATATCCGCGGCGGTGCGCTCGCCCGCCTCGACGTTGCGGGCCGCCAGCGTCACTTCGGCGCCCGCCCCGGCCAGCGCCCGGGCGGTCTCGATGCCGATACCCGACGCGCCGCCGGTCACGATGACCCGGCGGCCGGTGAGGTCGATGCCGTCCACGACCTCGGCGGCCGTCGATTCGGCCGTGAACGGCGTGGTGATGGGTGTGCTTACAGTCATGATGTCCCCGGGTATGATCGAAACGGAGGAGCCTCCACTACTCTCCTTAGAGTAAACGGAGCTTCCTCCGTTAGCAAATTGGCCCCGCACCGAGCGGGTGGGCGGGCCCGTGCTGAGCCGGCCGAGGAGAAGGAGCGCCGTGGCGCAGATCGTCAACCGGCCGATGCGCGCCGACGCCCAGCGCAACCGGGCCCGGCTGCTGGAGGCCGCCGTCCGGGCGTTCTCCCAGGAAGGGCCGGAGGTGACGCTCGATGCGATCACCAGGAACGCCGGGGTTGGCATCGGCACGCTGTACCGCCACTTCCCACCCGCGAGGCCCTGGTGGAAGCCGCCTACCGCAACGAGCTGGCCCGGCTCTGCGACGCGGTCCCGGAGTTGCTCCGGGACCTGGGCCGCCGAGGCCACCCGCCGCTGGATGGACCGGTTCGTGGATTACATGACGACCAAGCGCGGCATGGCCGATGCGCTGCGCGCGGTCATAGCCTCGGGGCGAAATCCCCACGAGCAGACCGCGGCCAGCTGATCGCCGCGATCACCACGCTGCTGGAGGCGGCCGGCCAGGCCGGGGCGCTGCGCCGCGACATCGAACCCGCCGACGTGCTGGCTAGCCTGGGCGGCGTCTCCCTGACGGCCGGTGAGCCAGCGCAGCGGAGCAAGCCGGGCGCCTGCTTGACCTGCTCATGGACGGCCTGCGGTACCAGGAGCGCGTGGCCGACCCGCCGCACGTCTCCGCTGAAGCGGGCGGCCACCTACCGCCGGCTACCGATCCGCCGGTCACCGGTTAGCTGCTGAAACCGGGGACGCCGGTCCCGCCCTTCGTGGTCCCCGCGTGCAGGTAGACCGGTCCGGCCTTGCCGCACGCCTGGAAGGTGAAGGGGACCTCGAGCGACCTGGTGGCCCCCGGGGGGTAGACCCGCAGCGCCACCGCGGTGGTCTTGCCGCAGGATGACGGCGGGAAGTTGGCCACGTCGGTGATCTGGAGCACCACGTGCGCAGTGGCGCCCCGGCCCAGCGTCACCAGGCGGTTGGCCGAGGCGGGACCGCGGCCGCCGCGCGGCCGAGCTGGTGGCCGCCGGGACCAGGGCGGAGACGCCCGGGTAGCCGTACAGCGTGCACGCATGGGCCGAGGTGTTGGACAGCTCCAGCTGGTAGTCGGCGCCTCCGGCGTAACCATTCCCGGGATGCCGAGCCAGGCGGTGAGCGCGCCCGTGCCGCACCTCAGGGACCGCCGCCGCGGCCGACTGCGCCGCCTGCTGGGCCGCCAGGGCCGGCCTCGCCGGGCTCCCGGATGCGGCCAGGGCGGTGGTCGGGATGGCGACCCCGCGCACGTCAGGGCCAAGGCGGCCAGGCCACGCCGCGCCGCGCGAGTAGTTGGCTTCATGTGTGCTCTCCCTCGGGTCCGCGTCTTCCCGGGGCCGCCGCGGGAATGACCAATCTCGTCAGCTAAGACGGCAGCCGGGCAGGAATGGTTGGAACATCCTCGTCTGCCCAGCTCAGATCCGTCGCAGCGTCTCTGGCCCTGGCATGCCTCCGGGACGCGCCCGGGCGCCTCCTGGTGCCCCTCAGCCGGGCACCTGCTCCCCTGCCATCAGCGTCCCGACAATGACCCGCGACCAGTAATCCCCTTTCCGGTTCGCCCTTCGCTCACGTCCGCCGGCTGTTCCCGGCATTTCGGGCCCAGCAGTTCACGGAAAACGTGAACGGAAGACGCACCCGGCACGTGTGAGAAATAGCGGGGGCAAGCTCCGCATATTCCGAGAGGGGAGACAGATGAAATGTGTGCAGTGCGGCAGTGATGTCCACGGGGTGCCATAGCGTGCCCGGAATGCGGTGCGCGATTGCCGCTGACCGTGAGCTCCGGAGCCGGAGCCCCGGTTCCCCCGGCCGAGGCCTTGACCGCTCCGCAGGCCATTCCGGCGCCGACGGCGTTCCGCCTCGACCCGGCCAGGTGGACGCGGGCCGACCGGGTTACCGGCGCGGCCACGCTGGTGCTGGTCGTTTCACTGTTCCTGCCCTGGTTCTCGGTCAGCGCAGGCTTCGGGAACTTCACCGCCAGTTCCTCGGCGGATGCGCTGGCCGCGCACGGATACCTCTACCTCGTACTGCTTCTGGCCCTGGCCATGCTCGGCTACCTGATCGCCCGGGCCAGCCTGAAAGACCTGCCGGAACTGCCGGTCACCGGCGACCAGTTGCTCGCGGCGGGGGCCGCGGTCAACCTGCTGCTCTCCTTATCGCCTTCGCCGTCATGCCGGGAGGCGGGAGTGCGCTGGTCAAGGTGAGCTGGAGCTTCGGCGCCTTCATCGGGCTGGCCGCCGCCATTGTCTCAATCGCAGCGGTGGCCACTTCCGTTATCCGGGCCCGGTCCGGCCGCGCCACCTGAGCAACAGGAAAGCGTCCTGGAAGAAACGACTGGAGAGAGCCCAGACAACATTACCCGCCAGCCGTTGGCCCATCTTGTGGCGGACGGCTGGCGTGGCTATTGGGCCGAGCAGAAAGACGGCCGGCTTTCCGGGTTTTGATAAAAGCCCTATCCGGCTTGTGCGCGACAGCCCGGCACCCGCACAACGGTGCGCGCCCGGCCCCCGGAGGTGCGATACTTATCCGCTATGTCCACGTGGATCTTGAGGGAAGCCACGTCCGGGCCGGGCCTGCGGGTCGCGGTCAAGGACCTCATCGACGTGGCTGGGCTGCCCACCACCGCGGGCAGCCGGGCCATCGCTGAGCAGGCCAGGCCTGCGGCCGCTGACGCTTCCTGCCTGGCCGGGTTGCGGGCCGCGATCGCCCGCGGCGAGGCCTGCCTGGCCGGCAAGACCAACCTGCACGAGCTGGCCTACGGGATCAGCGGGATCAACGGGGCGTTCGGCACGCCGGTCAACCCGCTCGACCCGCTGCGGGTGCCGGGCGGGTCATCGAGCGGCTCGGCCGTGGCGGTCGCCAGCGGCGAGGCCGACGTCGCGTACGGCTCAGACACCGGGGGTCGATCCGCATCCCCGCCGCGTGCTGCGGGATAGCCGGGCTCAAGACCACCTGGGGCCGGGTACCACTGACGGGGTGTGGCCCTCGCGCCGAGCATGGACACGGTGGGGCCGATGGCGCGTGACGTGGCCGGCTCATCGCCGGGATGGAACTGCTGGAGCCGGGGTTCGCGGCGGCGCCCCGGCGCCCCGGGTCGTCGGCCGGGTCGTGATGGGCGCCGACCCCGTCATCGATGAGGCGGTCGACGCCGCCCTGGCCGCGACCGGCTGGGACGTGATCCCGGTCGGCCTGGACGGGCTCGACCGGGTGACCGTCGCCGCGATGACCGTCCTTGACGCGGAGGCGTGGGCCTCCGACGGCGTGTACGCGGAAGCGGCCCGGACCAGATCGGCCAGGACGTGCTCGCCCGGCTCCGCGAGGCCAGCGCCATCACGCCGGCGGCGCTCGGCACAGCCCGGGAGCACGCGGCGCGCTGGCGGGCGACCGTGGCGTCGCTCTGGGAGCGGGTCGACTGCTCGCGCTGCCGACCTTGCTCGGGTTCCCGCCTACGCTGGACCGTCGCGGGAGATGGTCCGCATCCGCGGCCTCACCTCCCCGGTCAACCTGGCGGGGGTGCCGGCGCTGGCGCTGCCGGTGCCGGCCCGGGGGCCCGCTGCCGGCGAGCATCCAGCTGATCGGGCCCGCGGCAGCGAGGAGCGCCTGCTCGCGGCGGGTGCGGTCCTCGAGCGGCCGTGCGGATCGCCGGGGCCGAGGGCGCTGGCCTTACCGGGCCTACGGGTACCCGGCCGCGGTGGGTCCGGAACTCCGCCCGGGGGCGGCAGGCGGGCTGATCGCCCAGCGGATTCCGCGGATGACCGCATGCCCGGCCGGGCGGACCACGGCCGCTCGGTCAGCGGCAGGCTGGGCAGGTACAGCGGGCGGCGCGCCCAGCCGGGCAGCAGCGAGGTCGCCGCGGCCGCAAGGACCCGTACGGCGCCCGGGCGAGCAGCGGCAGCGGCGGGGTGAGCAGCAGGAACCGGGCCGCCGCGCGGGCCTCGGCGGTGCCGCGCAGCTCCGCCCGGTACTGGCTGATCCGGTCGGCGAGCTCGGCCTCGGTGCGGGGCGGGTCGGGCACCCCGAGCTCGACGGCGATCCGGGCCACGTCGGCGACGTAGCCGTCGCGCCCGGCCTGGTCCAGGGGCTCGGCCCCGAACCGGGTGTGCGCGCGCAGGAAGCTGTCCGCCTCGGCGATGTGCACCCAGGTCAGCAGGTGCGGATCCGACGCCGCGTAGGGCCGGCCGTCCGGCGCCGTCCCGGTGACCCGGCGGTGGATCGCCTTGACCCGCTCGGTCGCCGCCTGCGCGTCGCTGGCCCGGCCGAACGTGGTCACGGCGAGGAAGTAGCTGGTCCGCTGCAACCGTCCCCACGGGTCGCCGCGGTAGCCTGAATGCGCGCCACGCCCGCCATGGCCAGCGGGTGCAGCGACTGCAGCAGCAGGGCGCGGATGCCGCCGACGAACATCGAGGAGTCCCCGTGCACCCGCTGGATGGGACGGTCCCGGCGAACCAGCGGTTGCCCTCGGCCTGGTGGATGACCTGGCGATGGTTCGGTCCCTCGGGCCGGCGACCTTCTCGAAGATCGACGCGCCGATACGGCGCCGGACGGAATCGGCCGCAGCCTGCACACTCATCCTCCCAGTATCACCACGGGCCCTGGTCGGAATCCGGGGCTCCATGCCCACCGTCGCTGGAGCCAGGATGTCTCATTGTGATACGGAATTTGCGAACCATTCTTTTGCGAACGTCACGGCCATGTGTGTCATGGTCGTACAGAGCGTAGCTGTCCGGACCGGGGCCGCGGAACGGATAAGTCAGTCTGGAAAGGGGATCCGCCGTGCCCGGCTGAGCGCGCGCGAAATGGGCCGGATCGAGACGGGCTACGAGCGTGACCTCGGGACATTCTCCGGGTCCTAGGTCGTGCGGGCCGACGGGGAGTTCGAGAACGGCTGAGCGAGGTGGATGGCCTGCGTGAAAACCCACCCCCCTGGCAGCTCTGTCGGCCGCTTCACCGCGTCGAGCGCCGGGCGATCGACGCCAGCAACCGCCCGGCCATCGACATCCTGAGGCCGCCTCGCCCGCGAGCCACGGTCATTGCCCAGGCGGTCGGACACCCGACCCATCAGCATCAGCGAGACGAACCCTCAGTCCGGTAACCACCACGCTCTTTCCTGAACGAAGCCCATGAATTATAGTTCACGAAGAGTGTCCAGAAGGAGGGGAGCTGTGCCGGATGCCGAGGTCGAGGACCGCGGGCTGACGAAAATATGCGGCCGGTGACCGCGGTCAGGGACATCTCTTTCACCGCCCCGGCCGGGAAGGTCACCGGTTTCTCGGCCCGAACGGATCGGGCAAGACCACCACGCTGCGCATCGTGCTCGGCCTGGTACAGCCCACCGCCGGGCAGGCCTGATCGGCGGCGTCCGCTACAGCGGCTCGGCCATCCCGCCGCCGGGTCGGCGCGCTGCTCGAGGCGACCGGCTTTCACCCGGGCGCCGGGCCCGTGACCATCTGCGGGTCCTCGCCGCGGCGGAGCGGATCCCGGACCGCCGGGTGGACGAGGTGCTCGACCAGGTCGGCCTGGCCGGGCCGGCGGGGCCGGGTCCGCGAGTTCTCCCTCGGCATGCGCCAGCGCCTCGGCCTCGCCGCGGCCTGCTCGGCGACCCGGAGGTGCTGCTCCTCGACGAGCCGGCGAACGGCCTGGACCCGGCGGCATCGCCTGGCTGCGCGGCTGCTGCGCGGCCTGGCGGCCGAGGGCCGCGCGGTCGTGTGGCCAGCCACCTGCTCGGCGAGGCCGCCCAGACCGCCGACCATGTGCTGGTCGTCAGTGCCGGGGAGCTTCGCTTCGCCGGGCCGCTGCGCGAGATCGGCGCGACCACGGGCCCTGGAGGCCGCGTTCCTCGGCCTGACCTGGCCGGCGGCCCAGTCCAGCGCGCCCTGACGCACCGAGTTCCGCAAGCCACGACCGTCCGCAGCCCGTGGCTGCTGCTCGCCGCCTGGCGCCGTCGTGGTCGCCGGGATCAGCGGCTGGTCGCGTCCGGCGGGAACGTGCACGACCCGGCGACCCAGGGCAGGCCCTCGCGCACGTCGGGCTGGCCGCGATCTTCACCCTGGTGTTCGGCATCCTCGCGGTCGCGGCGAGTACCCGCACGCCACCATCACCGACATCTTCCTCAGCTTCCCCGGCGCGGCCGGGTGATCGCGGCCAAGCTGGCCGTACGGGCGGCCGGGGCGGCGGCCGGGCTGGCGTCCGCCGCGGCCGCCCTGCGCGGTCACCGCGGCCTGGTGGCGGCCAGGGCGGCAGTTCCACCGTACGGCGGCGGGTACCTGGCGACCCTCGCCGGCGGCTCGCGGCCAACGTCGCCCTGGCGGCGATCGGCGTCGGCGTCGGCGCCCTGATCCGCAACCTCGTCGCCGCCATCGCCGCCGCCTGGCCTGGATCGCGCTGGTCGAGGGCATCGCCGGGCCAGCTGATCGGCTCCGGGCTGGCCGCTGGCTGCCGTTCGCCGGCGAGGCCCTGGACCGGGCCAGCCTGCCCGGGCCGGCCCGGCTGCTGCCCAGTGGGGTGGCGGGCTGGTGCTCCTCGGCTACGCCGTGCTTCCGGCCGCCGCGATGCTGATTACAATCAGCGCGATGTCACCTAGGAAGCCAGCCGCCCTCCGCGACCGCGACGGGGAGAACCTCCGTGAGCACCTGATCGGCGTCGCCGCGCGGCTGCTCGACGAGCGCGGCAGGGCCGGGCTGCCGTGCGAGACATCGCCCGGAGGCCCAGGTCGCGGACGGCGGCTGTACAACGACTTCGAGGACAAGGACGACCTGCTCGCCCACGCCCTGCTGGCCCATGTGGCCACGGTCATGACCGAGGGCCCGGATGCCCCAGGCCGGGGCGGCACCGTGGCGGAGAACCTGACGGTGTTCATCGACAGGGGCATGGCGTCGCTCCCGGGTGGCGCCCGCGTTCGCGGGGCGCAGTCCCAGCCCGGCGTGCTCCCCCGCTTCCACGCCATGGTCGGCGGCGACGGCCTTCGCCGCGCCTGCCGGGAGGACGCCCGGCGGGGACGAGCCCGGCGACCCAGGCGGAGCCCCGGGAGCCCGCAGCCTCCGGAGATCCTGCTCCACTACCTGAGCCGAGCAGCGGCTCGGCCGCATCAGGCCGGCGCCGACCTGGACGGTGCCAGCGTGCTGATCGTGGGCGCGATCCACGGCCAGGTGCTGCCCCGGGTCCTGTCGCGCTGCCGGGCGACCCGCCGCCGCCCCCGCCCGCCCTCGCGGCGCACTGGCCACGACCGCCCTGCGCGGCCTGGAGCCCCGGGGCGACTCGCTGACCGGGCGACCTGGCCGGGTGACCTGGCCGCGTGACCTGGCCGCGGGGCCTTGGCCGCGGGCCTGGGCCGGGGCTGAACGGGCGGTCTACTTGAACGCGACCGCTTTGAAGAACGTGTAGCAGAACGTGCCGTCGGGGCTGGCCGCGCGGCGCAGGTCGCTGACCCCGGCCGCCCAGTCCCCCGCGGCCATCAGTCCCTGGCCGACCGCCTGGCCGCCGACGCCCTCGACCATGGCGGTGAACGTCTTGCGGGTGAAGCCCTCGGCCAGGGCGGGCCGGGCGCCGTCCACGTAGACCATCCGGGGCGACACCCCGACCTCGCGGAAGCCCGCCTGGACCAGCAACGGGTACAGCCGGCGCCCGATCAGCGCGTCGCCGCCCGGCCTGCCGCTGCAGGTCGATCAGGCACTGGATGGCCCGCCGGGCCTGGTCACTGTCGGGATGGAAGTAGGCCGAGCCGTGATCTCCCTCGATGACGCTGAGCGTGCCGCCGGGGCGCAGCACCCGCCTCAGCTCCGCCAGGGCCGACACCGGGTCGCGCAGGTGCTCCAGCACGAAGCAGACGAAGACATGATCGAAACTGCCCGGCCCGTAGGGCAGCCGGTAGAGGTCCGCCTGCTGGAAGGTCACCTGCAGGGCGCCCGCCCGCCGGGCGCGGTCCCGGGCCTGCGCGAGGGAGGCGGCCGAGATGTCGATCGAGGTGAACGAGGCCTGCGGGCTGTGCGCGGCCAGGATCACCGTCTGCGCGCCCACCCCGCAGCCGGCTTCCAGCACCCGGCTGCCCGCCGGGTAGCGGGTATCGGCGTGCAGCAGCCCGGTCAGCGTGGTGGCCTGGTCGTGCAGCCGGACTTCCTCGTCGGCGGAGTACCCGTGGACGTAGTCGATCCCCATGCGCATCTCCTCGGCCGCGATCTTACGCGCCCGGGCCCGGGGGCCCGGGCGCGTAAGGACCCGCCGGATCTAGCTCAGATCCCGCACGCCGACGCGACGGCCTCGGCGGCCGCCTCGCGGTTGCCGACCGCGGGGATGCCCGCCCGCTCGAAGTCGGTGACGTAGATCGCTGCGGCCGCGGCCGGGGACGACGCGGCGTTCAGCGCGGGGATGTACTGCGACCAGATCTGGTTGAAGGTCAGGATCGCCGCCAGCTGGGTCTGCAGGTCCGCGGCGGGATTCCCGGTCACGTACCCGCCCGGCAGCGGCGTCCAGCCGATCAGGCCGCCCCCGCCGTCACCGACCGATTCGGGGTTGCCGTCGGACTCCTGCCAGATGTTCCCGGCGATGCCCGCCGCCGCGTTCCCGGTGTAGCCGTGCGAGGTCAGGAAGCCCACGATCGCGGCGTAGTTGGCCGGGACCATCCCGCTGGCCGACCCCGAGCACGACACGCCGTGACCGGTCGGACGCACTGGTGGCCGACGCACTGCTCCCTGAGCCGCCCGATGACCCGGCCGGCGCACTGCTGGCCCGCGCGAACTGCTGCAGCCGAGCTGGCCGACGACTGGTTGTCCACCGTGCTGGTGGCCGCCGCGGCTCTCTAGCGTGCCGGGCCTGGTAGGTCCCGTTGCGGACCGAGGCGGGCGGGTCGGCCGGGGCGCTGAACACCTGCCCGGTGTAGATCAGGTTCGGGTCGCTGATCTTGGCCCGGTTGAGGTGGTACGAGCCACTGCCAGTCGCTGGCGTGACCGTAGAACTGCTGCGCGATCCCGCTCAGCGTGTCCCCGGTGCGGACCGTGTAGGTCCGCGCCGCCTGACGGCCGGGATGCGTGGCGTGGTCCCGGGAAACCCCGTGGTCCCGGGAAATCAGGTGGTCCCGGGAAATCAGGTGGTCCCGGGAAACCAAGTGGGCCCGCGTGACCTGATGCCGCTGGGTGGCCAGGCCCGCGTGCCCGGCGGCGGCCGCGGGCGCCGCGGTGGAGGCGAACGCGGTCTGCGGCGCCGCCGCCAGCGCGCCCACCACCGCCACGGCCGGTGCGGCCTCGCCAGGCCCGGCGGGCCACCTTCGCCGTCGGCGAGGGCGCCGTGTGCCGCCCGGTCCTGCGGAACTTCCTGCTCTTGCTGTGCGACTTTCCTGCTTTCAAGGACCCTGCCTTACGCCGATGCGCGCCCAGCTACGCGGCAACCTCCGCCTCTCACCAGGCCTGACAATTTGCTCATCGGGCAGCATGGCAGCACAGGAGTCTCATTGTGTATCAATCCGGACAAAAAGTAGATATGAGCTAAGACACCGCTGTTTCAGGCACGATCGGGTAGCAATCTCCTCGACCCGGTCCAGCGTCTCCAGCAGGTTCGGCCTCGGTGGTCAGCTCCCAGCGCCTCGGGGAGGGTCAGCCAGCGCAGCGGCGCGTCCGGCCGCTCCGGCACGATCGCGTCCGGGCGTCCCGGTGGCCAGGAAGAAGCGCACGTCGGCGTGCTCGTGCTCGGGCTCGGCCGCGGACGGGGCGCACGTAGCAGACCACCGCGTGCCGCAGCGTCGCGTCCGGCCAGGGCACCAGGTCGGTGAGGCCAGTCTTCTCCAGCCCACGCGCAGCGCGATCTCGAGCGGGTCGCTCTCCCCGGCGTCCACCGTGGCCACCGACCTGAAGCCAGAACAGCTCGTGCCTGGCGTGCCAGCGCAGCAGCGCACCGGCGGCTGTCCGGGTGGACGATCAGCGCGGACCCGGTGACGTGCAGCGGCAGCGACCGCGGATACGGGTCCGGCGTGTCCTCCGATGAGCGCCCGCACCCGCGCGACGTCGGCGGCCTCGGCCTCGCCGTCCGGCTGGTACTGTCGCGAGCAGGTCCCGGATCGAGGTCACCGGCGCAACCT
>CAVUKT010000048.1:0-71810 GCA_963742055.1 uncultured Actinomycetes bacterium
GCATTAACGCCAACATCCTGCCCGCGGTGGCCCCGGCTGAGGCCCCGGCCTCGTAGGCCACGACCCCGCCAGTCCCACCAGCCTGGTTAGCCCTGCCAGCCCTCTGAGCCACCCCACGCTGGTTCATGATCATGGGCTCACTGTCGCCATGGCGACAGTGAGCCGTGATCACGTCAGCAGGCAGGCCCATAAGAGCCTGGCCCAGTACGGCCTAGCCCTACTGACCACAGAGCCCCCATCAGTAGCTGGGCACGTTCGTGCTCAACCGAATGGTGCTGCTGGGGCTACAGCAGTCGTTTGATCACGTAGAGATCCACCCTCTGGAATCGAGTGACTCATCCCTTGCCGCGAGTAACTCTCCCGGCCCTTGCGCGTCTAGGTAGGCAGGTCTGTTTGCTATAGGAGCATCGGACAAGCTGTTACGCGGACGTGGGGGATACCAAGGTGACTGAGATTTCTCTCCAGGCTCTACCAAATCCTGAGTCGATCGTGGATGAGGCGACAGCGTCTGATGCTCTCCATAGAGCCCTCGCGGCGGTCGCCACGGCGAACCATAAGGTAGCCAACACGCCCAAGGAAGCCCGGATGGGCGGGCATCACTGGGATCGGGCAGCCTTCTACGACGAGATTATGACCCTACTTCAGGGATCTCCACGAACTTCTGCCCAAGATCGCTTCGTTTCGCGCCGACATCACTTCCTGGTCAGTTACGGTCGGCATGTCTAACACATTGAGTGTGAACTTCGCGAACAAATACGCGCAGGACTGACCTAACGGCTGATCGTCAGCAGCACACAATTTATGATTGGCGAGAAACAGGCCGTCGCGCCTCGCAAATGGCGGCCTTCCACGACGACCCCGCGTAGTCCCTCCAGGAGTGATAAACGGAGCGCGCCGGGCCAAGCTGGCCGCCCATGATGACAACTCATGCTGCTTATATGGTGAGCCCGGAGGAAGACTGGGTCAGGTGGGGAGGAAGACCGAGCCCAGGTGGGTGAAGTGGACGGCGACCGAGGTGCCCTCGGGCACCGGGACCGCGTCGGTCATGCCGCCGGTGAGCACGATCCAGCCGGGCTCGATGGCCAGCCCCCGGCGGCCCAGGTCGTTGGCCGCCAGGGCCAGGGCCTCGGCGGGATGACCCTGCACGGCCGCCCCCGCGGCCGAGTCCACCACCTGCCCGTTCACTTCGAGGAGGCATGCTTCCAGGGCCAGGTCCAGGCCCGCGGGCGGCACGCCGACCGGGCCGGTCACGAAGCATCCCGCCGAGGCGTTGTCGGCCACCACGTCGGGCAGCGTGAACCGGAAGTCGCGGTACCGGCTGTCGATGATCTCCACGCCACCGTGCACCGAGCCCACCGCGGCCAGCGCCGTGGCCGCGGTGACGCCGGGCCCGGCCAGCCGGTCCCGCATCACGAACACGATCTCCGGCTCGGCCCTCGGGTGGATCAGCCGGTCCCGGGGCACGGCCGCCCCGGCGGGCAGCACCATGGCGTCGGTCAGCCACGCGGTCAGCGGCGTGGCGATGCCCATCCGCTGCTGCTTGGCCCGGCTGGTCAGCCCCAGCTTGAGGCCGGCCAGCCGCTCGCCGCGGCCCAGCCTGCGGCGCAGCGTCTCGTCCTGCACCGCGTACCCGGTGGCCAGGTCCAGGCCGGGCCAGTCGTCGGTGAGCGGCTCCCGGTCCGCCCGGCCATCCTCGGCGTCCAGCAGCGCCGTGGCCGCCGAGTCCACCGTCCAGTCCGTCATCCTGCTGCTCCTGCCGTCTCGCGCTCCCGCTGGAGCTGGAGTGCCACGTCGATGATCATGTCTTCCTGGCCGCCCACGTACCCGGCCTCACCGACCCGCTGCAGGATCACGTGCGCGGGCACGCCGTACCGCTCGCGCGGCGCGCTGGGCGTGCAGCAGGAACGAGGAGTAGACCCCGGCGTAGCCCTGCACCACCGAGGAACGGTCCATCCACGGCAGCCGGGGGATGATCGGCCGGACGACTTCCTCGGCGGCGGCCAGCACGCCCAGCACGTCCACCCCGGTGCGGATGCCCAGCCGGTCGAACGTGGCCGCCAGCACCTCGGTCGGTGAGTTGCCGGCCCCGGCGCCGAGGGCACACAGCGCCCCGTCGATCTGGGTCGCGCCCTCCTGGTAGGCGAGCACGGAGTTGGCCACCCCGAGGGACAGGTTCTGGTGGCCGTGGAAGCCCACCTGCGCATCGGCGCCGAGTTCCCCGATCAGGGCCCGCACCCGCTCTTGCGCGTCGCCCAGCACCAACGCCCCTGCGGAATCGACCACGTACACGCACTCCGCGCCCGCGTCGGCCATGATCCGGGCCTGCGCGGCCAGCGCGGCGGGATCGAGCCGGTGGGCGAGCATGAGGAAGCCCACGGTCTCCATGCCCAGGTCCCGCGCGGCCGCGAAGTGCTGGACCGACACGTCGGCCTCGGTGCAGTGGGTCGCGATCCGGGCCACTGACGCCCCGGCCTCGCGGGCGTCCTTCAGGTCCTCCACCGTGCCCAGCCCCGGCAGCAGCAGGACCGCGATCTTCGCCGCCACCGCTTCCTGCGGCAGCGGCGCGGACCAGCCGGATATCGTCCACCGCCGAGAAGCCGTAGTTGAACGACGAGCCGCCCAGCCCGTCGCCGTGCGAGACCTCGATGACCTCCACCCCGGCCGCGTCCAGCGCCGCGACCACCTGGCGGACCTGGGCCTCGGTGAACCGGTGGGCCATCGCGTGCGAGCCGTCCCGCAGCGTGGAGTCGGTGATGCGCAGGTCGCGGGTCATGCCGTCACCCCCGCGCGCGGACGCGGCGGCGAGCAGGTCCCCGACCCGCGCGGCGGCGGCGGTCATGATGTCCAGGTTGCCTGCCCACGGGGGCAGGTAGTCACCGTGGCCGCGGACCTCCAGGAACACCGCGACCCGCGCCTGCCCGCCCCATTCCGGGGCGGGCGGGTCGAACTGCGGGTCGGCGCGCAGCGTGTAGCCCGGCACGTACCGGGCCACCTCGGCCACCATGGCCAGCACCGAGTCCGTGATCGCGTCGTGGTCGGCGTCCGGGCTGATCGCGCAGAACACGGTGTCCCGCATGATCATCGGCGGGTTAACCGGGTTCAGGATGATGACCGCCTTGCCGCGCTCCGCGCCGCCGATCGACTCGATGGCCCGCGCCGTGGTCACGGTGAACTCGTCGATGTTGGCCCGGGTTCCCGGCCCGGCGGAGCGCGACGCGATAGAGGCCACGATCTCCGCATACGGCACCGGCGTCACCGCCGACACCGCGCGGACCACGGGAATGGTGGCCTGCCCGCCACAGGTGATCATGTTGACGTTGGGCGCGGCCAGATGCTCGCTCAGGTTGACCGGCGGGCACACCATCGGCCCGACCGCGGCCGGGGTCAGGTCCACCACCTGGATGCCCGCCTCGGCGTAGCGCGGCGCGTTGGCCAGGTGGGCCCGCGCCGAGGTCGCCTCGAACACCAGGTCCGGCCGCTCGGGCTGGTCCAGCAGCCAGTCCACGCCCCCCGCGGACGCCTCGACCCCCGCCCGCCGCGCCCGCTCCAGGCCCTCGGAGGCCGGGTCCACGCCGACCATGTACGCCACCTCGACATGCTCGCTGCGCTGCAGCTTGGCCAGCAGGTCCGTGCCGATGTTGCCCGGTCCCACGATCGCGGCCGTCGCCTTGCTCATCATTGCTCCGCCTCCTCGCCGGGACCGAACCGGGCGGTCACGCTGCCGAGGCCCGCGAACGTCGCGGTCACGGTGTCGCCCGCGCCGACAGGGATCGCGGCGGTCACCGACCCGGGCAGGATCACCTGGCCGGCCTCCAGCACCACGCCCCGGGCCCCGACCGTGTTCGCCAGCCACACCAGGGAGGTGAGCGGCGAGCCGAGCACCGCGCCGCCCGCGCCGGTCCCGGCCAGCTCACCGTTCTTGTGCAGGGTGCAGCCCGCCAGCCGCAGGTCGGCCGCGGCCAGCGGGACCGGGCTGCCGCCCAGCACGACGCCCCCGGACGAGGCGTTGTCCGCGATGGTGTCGGCCAGCCCGATCTTCCAGTCCCGGATCCGCGAGTCGATCAGTTCCAGGGCGGGCAGCACGAAGTCCACCGCGGCGATCGCCTCGGCCACCGTGACCCCGGGGCCGCGCAGCGGGCGGGCCAGGACGAACGCCATCTCCGGCTCGACCCGGGGCTGCAGGAAGCGGGAGATGGGGATCGGCTCGTACTCCAGCCAGAACATGCGGTCCAGCAGATGGCCGTAGTCCGGCTGGTCCACGCCCAGCTGGCGCTGCATCGCGGCCGAGGTCAGGCCGACCTTGTGCCCCTTGATCCGCGCTCCCCCGTCGAGCCAGCGGCGAACCTGGAGCAACTGGATCTCGTAGGCGTCCTCGACGGTGAGACCGGCGAACTTCGCGGTCAGCGGCTCGACCGGGTCGTGGCTCGCATACACCTCCAGCAACAGCTCGGCGATCTCCTCGCGCTCCTGCTGATTCACGGCCGTGTGCCCTCCCGGTGAGCGATCCCTCTCCGACAAACTGTATGCAGTTTAGCGGCAGAACGGAAGAGTGCCGTGATCGCGGAAAGCGCGTACCGCCCTTTACCCGGCTCGCCGGGCTGCCAGCCTGGTCGGGTGAGGCCGACGATCAGGTACGCCAGCACCCCTGCGGGCCGCATCGCCTACTCGACGCTGGGCTGCGGCCCGGCTCTGTTGTGCGACTCAGGCTGGGTGACCCACCTCCGCGGGCAGCTGGAGCTCTTCTCTTTCGGTCCCTTCGTGGCCGGCCTGGCCGACCGGTTCACCGTGATCCGCTACGACAAGCCCGGCTGCGGGCTGTCCGACCGGGACGGCATCGATCTGTCCTTCGACGCGCAGGTGACGGCGGCCCTGGCCGTGGCCGACGCGGCCGGGGCCGGCCGTTTCAGCCTGTTCGGCGCGTCCCAGGGCGGCCAGCTCGCCGCCGCGATCGCCGCGCGGTACCCGGAGCGGGTCAACGCGCTCGTGGTGTTCGGGATGTGCGCCGCCGGCCGGGACCTGGCGCCGCCCGAGGTCAGGGACTCGATCGTGGCCCTGATGCGGGCCCACTGGGGCCTGGGGTCGAAGGTGCTGACCGGCATCTTCATCCCGGACCCGGACGCGGCGGAGATCGAGGCCCTGGCCCGGCTGGCCCGGGCCAGCGCGTCGGCGGCGGTGGCCAGCCGGCTCTGGAGGTCTACTACGGCACCGACGTCCGGGCGCTGCTGCCGGCTATCCGGGCGCGCACCGCGGTGCTGCACCGCGAAGCGGACCCGGCCACCCGCTTCGAGCTGGGCCGGGAGACCGCCACTCTCATCCCGGACGCGGCACTGGTCCCGCTGCCGGGCTCGAGCCACCTCTACTACCACGGCGAGTGGGCCGCGGCCCTGGACGCGACGCTCGGTTTCCTCGGCGAGCCGGCCGCCGCCGGGCCGCCGCTCACCGCCCGCGAGATCGAGGTGGCCGCGCTGGTCGCCGAGGGGCTGACCAACGCGTCCATCGCCACCCGCCTGTCGGTCGCGCCGCGCACGGCCGAGACGCACGTCGAGAACATCCGGCGCAAGCTGCAGGTGCGCTCCCGGGCCCAGATCGCGGCCTGGGTCACCGAGCACCGGCTCCGCCCTAGGTAGTTCGCCCGATGCCCGGCCCGGCCAGCCGCTCCGGCCCGGCCCGGACCCGCGGATCACCGTAGTTCACCCGATAGCCGCCCGGCCCACGGCCGGCCTAGCGTCGAGGCATGTCAGAGGCTACGAAGGCAATCGCTCCCCCGGCGCGCCACCGGCCGCCCGCCCGCGGCCGCGGGCCAGCGCGCTGCTCATCCTCGGCTACGCGGCCGCGGTGTACGGGCTCTTCCTCGCCGTGCTGGTCTACGCGGCGGGATTCTTCGCCGGTTTCGCCGTGCCCAAGGGCATCGACGACGGGGTCCGTTCCGGCTGGCCGCTCGCGGTGGCCATCGACGTGGGGCTGCTGGCGCTGTTCGCCGTGCAGCACACGGTGATGGCCCGTCCGCGGTTCAAGCGCTGGCTGACGCGCGTGGTGCCCGGGCCGGCCGAGCGGGCGACGTTCGTACTGGCCGCGACGCTGGCGCTGGCCTTGCTGTTCTGGGCCTGGCGGCCGGTCGCGGGGTGATCTGGACAGCTGTCCGGGCCGGCCGCCGCCGTGCTCCTCGCGGTGCAGCTGGCCGGGTGGGCGGTGGCCATCAGCTCGACGTTCATGATCAGCCACTTTGATCTGTTCGGGCTGCGGCAGGCCTGGCTCCATGCGCGCGGGACCGGCTACACGCCGCCGGCGTTCACCAGCGCGGCCTGTACCGCCGGATCCGCCACCCGCTGATGGCCGGGTTCGTGATCGTCTTCTGGGCCGCCCCGGTCATGACCGCGGGGCACCTGCTGTTCGCCGCGGCGGCCACCGGCTACATCCTGGCCGGCATCTGGTTCGAGGAACGCGACCTGGTGCGCTCCCTCGGCCCGGCGTACGCCTGCCTACCTGGCCAGCGTGCCCGCGCTCATCCCGGGCCCCCGGCGGCGCCGGTCATGAACGCCACCTCCCCCCGGGTCGGCATGTTCCCGCCGCCCGATCTGCTGGACTGGGATCCGGCCACGGCCCGGGCGTTCCTGGACCAGATCGCCGCGGCAGGCATCGACCATGTCTGCTGCGCCGACCACGTGAGCTTCGTCGCGGGCCTGGGCTTCGACGGGCTCGCTGCAGGCCACGGCGCTGGCCACGCTGCACCCCTCGTTGCGGATCTCGTGCGGCCTGTACCTGCTGCCGCTGCGCCATCCAGTCCTGGTCGCCCGGCAGCTCGCGGACATCGAGCGGCTCGCGCCCGGGCGGCTGAGCTTCGGGGTGGGCATCGGCGGCGAGGACCGTCACGAGGTGGCGATCTGCGGGGTGGACCCGGCCACCCGGGGCGCGCGGATGGACGAATGCCTGACCGTGCTGCGCTCGCTCCTGTCCGGCCAGGCGGTCACCTTCCACGGGCGGTTCTTCGACCTGGACGAGGCGCTCATCGCCCCGCCGGCGCCGGGAGATCCCGCTCATCGTCGGCGGCCGCTCCGACGCCGCGATCAGGCGGGCGGGCCGGCTACGGCGACGGCTGGCTGGGCATCTGGAACTCACCCCGGCGCTTCGCGGCCGCCGTCGAGATGGCCGCGGAGGAGGCGGCCCGCGCCGGGCGGCCACCCGCCGGCCCGGCACGCGATGCAGGTCTGGTGCGGGCTCGCGGACTCCAGGGAGGCCGCCCGCGCCTGCCTGGCCCCGGCCATGGAAGCCTTCTACCAGCTCCCGTTCGAGCGGTTCGAGCGCTACTGCCCCTACGGCACCGCCGACGACGTGGCCGGGTTCCTCGCCCCGTACGTGGCGGCGGGCTGCACCGAGTTCAACCTGATCCCGCAGTCACCCACCCCGGATCAGGCCGTGGCCGGGGTGGCCGCCGTGCGGCCCTGCTGGCCGCCGGGGCCTAGCCAGCCAGCACCTCACAGGCACCGGTCTCGCAGGCGGCCAGCGCGCCGCGGAGCTCACCCTGAACCCGGGCCAGATCCGCGATCCTGGACTCGATGCGGTCCAGCGCCCCCCGCAGTCGCCAGCGTTCCGAGGCGCAGGAGGCGTGGCCCGCATCCTGCGCGTGCAGTGCTCCGATGATCTCGTCCAGGGTCAGCCCCAGGCTCTGTAGCCTGCGGGGTCAGCCTGATCCGCACCACGGCCGTCTCGGGGTAGACGCGGTATCCCGCCGCTGTGCGCGGCGCCGCCGGGAGGACGCCGCGGCGTTCGTAGTAACGGATCGTGTCGATGCTGACGCCCGCCTCCAGCGCGAGCTGCCCGATCTTCATCGCGGCCCCCAGATGGCTCCCTTGACCCTGGACCTGAGTCCAGACTCTACGGTGGTGACGGGCCGCCACCCCGCGACTTCCCTGGGAGCTACCGTGGATTCACCCGAGCGTCCCCGCTCCGCAACTGCCCGTGGCGTGCACGCTGACCGCTACCCCCGGTGCCTTCGCGGAGCGGATGGCCGAGTACCGGCGCCTGTTCCAGTCAGTACCTGGCCGGGCGCACCCGGACGGCCCGGGCATCCGGTTCCGGTTCCGCGCGGAGCCAGGCGTCGAGGACTGGGTCCGTGACCTGGCCCGCCGGGAGAAGGCGTGCTGCGGCTTCTTCGACTTCACCGTGACCGCCGACGCCCGGGAGATCCGGTGGGACGCACGGTCGCCGGCGACGAGCCGGCCCGGCAGGCGCTGGACGAGTTCTACCGGCTGCCCGACACCCTGGGGGCCAGCGATCAGGAGTCGGCTGCGCGAAGGAGCCGTAGCGGCCCCGGCCAGGCTGCAAATCATCGCCTGCGAGGACCGCCCGCGCCGCATGATCCCGGCGGCAATCCCTAAGCCAGCGGTTGCGCGACTCCCCGGTCAGTGATCCCGTGGAGTCCTGGGCGGAGGGGATGGTGGATGACCAGGCAGAGCGGGTCGCGGCCACGCCGGTGTGCGGTGATCGGCGCGGGGGTGCTCGGCGTATGCCTGGCCGTCCGGCTGGCCGAAGCAGGGGCCGAGGTGACGCTGCTGGAGCGGGACGAGCCCGGCCAGGCCGCGACCCGGTCCAGTTTCGCCTGGCTGAACTCGAACGACAAGGCGCCCCGCGCTTATCACGACCTCAATGAGGCCGGGCTGCGGGCCTGGGAGCAGCTGGCCGCCCGGCTGGACGGCGGCGCGTGGTACCGGCCCGCCGGGAACCTGGAGTGGGCCGTCAGCCCGGCCCACCGCGCGGAACTCACCGCCCGGGTGGGCAGGCTCACCGAATGGGGGTACCCGGCGCGCCTGATCGGCCCGGCCGAGGCGCGCGCGCTCGAGCCGTCGCTGCGGCTGCCACGTCCGGCGCCCGCCATCGCGTGGTTTCCCGGTGAGGGGTACCTGCTCACCGCGGCGATGGTCAGCCATCTGGCCGAGCGCGCCGTTGAGCAAGGGGTCAAGGTCATGACCGGCGAACCGGGCCGGGTGACCGGCTTCGGGACCGCCGCGGAGGCCGGCCGCCGCGTCCGGCTGGTACGGACCGCCGACCGGCCAGGAGATCTGCGCGGACGTGGTGGTGTGCTGCGCGGGCACGCAGGTTCCCCAGCTCGCCGCGCTGGCCGGCGCAGCCTGCCCGGTCCCGCTGGTCCCGTGGGCGGAACCGGGCGCCACCGCGCCGGGGCTGGTGGTCCAGGCCGGCCCGGTGGCCTCCCCGGGCCCGGCCCGGATCATGCACACGCCCTTGGTGCACCTGCGGCCGCACGCCGGGGGGCTGGTGCACCTGGAAGCGCCCGACGCGGCCGTGGACCTGCACACTCCCGAGCCGGAGCTGCGGCGGTGGGCCGGGGAGCTGCTGAGCCGGGCCCGGGCCGTGGTGGACGGGCTCGACGACGCCTTCGTCACGGGGTACCGGGTGTGCGTGCGTCCGATGCCCGCGGATGGCCGGTCCATCGTGGGCTGGCTGCCCGGCGCGGGCGGGGTGTACGCGGCGGTGACCCACAGCGGCGTCACCCTCGGCGCGCACCTGGCCGAGCTCATCACCGCCGAGGTCCTGGGCGGCGCGGCCGAGCCCGAGCTCGCGCCGTTCCGGCCGGACCGCTTCCTGGCCGGGTAGCGTCCGGCCGGTGAGTTCCGGTCGCCGCGCTCGTCCTACCGGCAGACAGGCGAAGACCGGGGAACCCACCCGCCGAGAGCAAGGAGCCGCTGGTGAGCACGTTCGTGCTGATCCCCGGGGCCGGGGGGACCGCGTCGTTCTGGTCCCGGGTGGCCCCCCTGCTGGAGGCCGGCGGCCACGAGGCGATCGCCGTCGAGCCTGCCGGGCGCCGACGAGTCCGCGGGGCTGCCCGAATACACCGATCTGGTCCTCGCGGCCATGGGGGACCGCGAGGACGTCGTGCTGGTGGCCCAGTCGATGGGCGCGTTCACCGCGCCGATGGTGTGCACCCGCGGGCCCGTGCGCCTGCTGATCCTGGTCAACGCGATGATCCCGCGGCCGGGCGAGACGCCCGGTGAGTGGTGGGGCAACACCGGCTCGGAAGAGGCACGGATCGCCGCCGCCCGGGACGGTGGCTACCCCGCCGAGCTCGATCTGGAGACCTATTTCCTGCACGACCTGCCCGCCGAGGTCCTGGCCTCGGGCGAGGTTTCGGGCGGGCCTGAGGCCGACATCGCGTTCGGCCAGCCCTGCGCCATCGACCGGTGGCCGGACGTCCCCACCCGGGTGATCTCCGGTCGCGACGACCGCCTCTTCCCGCTGGAGTTCCAGCGCCGCGTGGCCAAGGACCGCCTCGGGCTCGAGGTTGACGTGGTCCCCGGCGGCCACCTGGCCGCCCTGTCCTACCCCGCCGCGCTGTCCGACCAGCTCCTCCGGACTTCTACCCGAACGGGTAGCTGACTGCCCGTCGCCGGACCCGCTACGGTTCACCACATGCGTCCACCCGCGGCCCTCATCCTCGAGTTAGCGCACGGCGCGATGTCCACGCACATCCTGGGCGCGCTGGCCCGGCTGGACATCGCCGGGCACCTCGCGGCCGGCCCGCGTGGCGTCGCCGACCTGGCCGCGGTCACCGGCACCGAGCCGGAACTGCTGGACCGGCTGCTGCGCGCGGCCACGGTGCTGGGGCTGGTGGAACGAACCCCGGCGGGACTGATCACGACCACCGAGGCCGGTGCGTGCCTGCGCGCCGGACCCGGGTCGCTCCGGGACTTCGCGCTGATGCTGTCCGCCCCGGGGCAGCTGCGCCCGCTGGAACTGCTGACCGAGGCGCTCCGCGGACAGCCGGTCGCCGAGGCGGCTCTCGGCCAGCCCATCTGGGACTACTACCGCGATCACCCGGACGAGGGTGCCGCGTTCGCGGGCGCGATGAGCGGGGTCTCCGCGACGATCGCCGGGCAGGTCGCGGAGAGCGGCGGACGTCCGCGGGTGCCGCCGCATCGTGGACGTGGGCGGCGGGCACGGCACGCTGCTGCGGGCCCTGCTCGCCACCGCGCCGCAGGCGCAGGGCGTGCTGCTCGACCTGCCTGAGGTGGTCCGCATCGCGCCCGCGGCCGAGCGCATCGAGTTCGTCGCCGGTGACTTCATGACCAGCGTCCCGGCCGGCGCCGACGTGTACGTGCTCTGCCACGTCCTGCACGACTGGGACGACGACGCCGCGCGCCGGATCCTGGCGGCCTGCCGCCGGGCGGCTCCGGCGGACGCCCGGCTGCTGATCGTGGAGGCGGTGCTGGCCGATGAGCCCGGCCCGCTCACGCCGGAGGTGCTGAGCCTGCACGTGCTCGTGATGAGCGGTGGCGGTGAGCGCCGCCGCGACCAGTTCGGCCAGCTGCTCGACTCGGCTGGCTGGCAGCTCGGCGAGGTCACCCCGCTGCCCGGCGGCCAGAGCATCCTGACCGCCCGGCCGCGCTGACGCCCCGGGCACCGCCGGCGCGCCGTCGAGCACTGGCGGTCCGGCACCTGGAAGCGCTGGGCCAGGCGCCGCTCAGCAGGGCAGCAGGCCGAACCTCTGCTTGGCCGCGAGCACGTGCCCGGCCGCCGCGTTGACCTCGTCGCGGAAGGGCCGCGAGGCGCGGGCCCGGGCCAGCACGGCCTGGGCCATGGCCTCCGCCGGGGCCACGTACTTGGAGGTCACCAGGTCACCGCCGGCCGCGATGAACTGGACCGCCCGGGCGCCCGGCGGCACGCTGGCCACCGCCTGGGCGGCGCCCAGGTCATCGGAGATGATCACGCCGCCGAAGTGCATCCGGTCGCGCAGCATCGTCCGCATCACGACCGGGGAGAAGACGGCCAGATGATGCGGGTCGATCCGGGTGTAGGTGGCCAGCGCCACCATCACCAGCGGCACGCCCGCGCCGATGGCCGCCTGGAAGGTCCGCAGGTAGGGGTCGTCGGGGGTGGTGACCGTGTTGACCACGTCGGCGCTGAAGTCGGTATTCCCGCGCACCCGGCCGAGCCCGGGGAAGTGCTTGGCGGTGGTCGCCTCGCCCGCCTGGGTCATGCCGCGGATGAACGCGACGCCGTGGCTGGCCACCACGGCCGGGGTGTGGCCGAACTCCCGCATCAGCTGCCCGATCGGCGCGTTCTGGGTGGTGTCCGCGGCCGGCACCACGTCCATGACCGGGGCGAAGTTGAGGTTGACCCCCGCGGCCCGGAGCTCCTGACCCCAGGTCCGCGCCAGGCGCTGCAGCTGGGCCGGGGGCCAGCATTCCCTGCGCGACGGCGCTCGGCATGGTGGCGAACCCCGGGCCCTGCAGCGCCTGGACCTCGCCGCCTTCCTGGTTGGCGGCCACGAAGAACCGGACCCCGGCGGTCACCTGGGGCGAGGACAGCGACTGCACGGCCCGGCTGACGGCGCCGACGCCCGCGACGCCCGCGGTGTCCGTGGCGATGAAGCTGACCGAGCCGAAGTGGTACGCCCGGATCGCGCTCGCCGTGGCGGAATCCAGCACGCTGCCGGCCAGCCCCACGACGAACAGCTGCCCGACCCGCTGGGGCAGGGTCATCCGGGCCAGGATCTGGGCCGCGCACGACCGGGACGGGCGCGGCGGAACTGGCCGCCGGGGAGCGGGCCGTGGACGGAGCGCTGGTGGTGTGCGCGCCCGGGGAGGCCGGTCCCGGCGAGGAAGGGGCCCCGGCGGTGCCCGCGCATCCCGATACCGCCACCAGCGCTGCGAGCAGCAGGCCAGTCAGGACCGGGGCCAGCCCTCGTCTGCGCCCGCTACGGGCATTCCGCTGCTCAGGAACCGGTCGGGAGCGTGGCCTGGCCCAGGCACGGCGCTGCGGCGTTCCTTGGTTCATTCACGTCAATCCTGGGCCGGTAACATTCGTCGCCCGTCATCGTAGGGGCTGATCAGCGCAGCGTAACCATCGCGCTGGCCTCAGCCCGGCTCCGTGACGCTGGGCGGAGAGTCACCGCTGCCCAGGGCGGCCGCGACGATCTGCGGCGGTGGCTGGCCCGCGAGCCGGGCGTGGGCGGCCTCGAACGCTTCCGGGGTCAGGCTGGCCCGCACGACCTGGAGTGTCCGGTCGTATCCGGCCGGGTACACGGGCGGCAAGAACACGCCGATCTGGTCGCGCAGCGCGTCCCGGGCCCCGGCGAGTCCGGCTGCCCGCCCGTAGTCATCCTGCGCAGCGGCCAGGCTGGCCAGGCCTTCCAGGCACCACGGCAGGTAGACCATGTTGCCGGTGGCCTGGAAGAGCGACCCGGCCTCGGCCAGCACGGCTTCCGCGCGGAGGGTGTCGCCCTCGGCCAGATGGACGTGGCCCAGCAGCATCAGCGACATGGCCGAGCTCCAGCGATCTTCGTACCGCCGCGCCACCTCCAGGCTCTCGTCGAGCACGGCCCGGGCCTGCGCCAGCTCGCCGAGGTTCAGCAGGGCCGTGCCCAGCCCGCCGAGGTCCCGGGCCGTGATGGGTTCGGCTCCGAGGCCACGATGCTGCTCGGAGGCTGTCGGTCATGAACCCCGCCGCCTCCTCGTACCGGGCCGAGTAGATCGCGACGGTCCCCAGCACGAACAGGGACTCGGCGCGCCCGCCGGCATCGCCCAGCTTGGCGAACAGGCCCAGCGCCTCGGTCGCCAGAGCCCCAGCCCGCTCGAGACCGGCCCCGTTGCTGGCCACCCAGCTCAGAAAGAACAGCGCCTGCGCGAGGATGAGCTGATCCCCGGACTCCCGCGCCTCGGCCAGGCTCTCTTCGGCCAGCGCCGCGGCCCGCATGGCCTCGCCGGTGAACATGGCCACGTAGGCCTGGCCGAGCAGGGCCGTCGCCGCGGCGCCCGCGGTCGCCCGCCGCCCGGGCCAGCGGCAGCGCGGCCTCGATGGGCGTGCGCCGCGTCGGCGTACTGGTTCTGGGCCCGGGCCAGGAGGCCCTGGGTGTTCAGCGCGTCCGCCTGATCGCGGCTGTCCCCGTGCTCGCGGGCCAGCGCGGCGGCCTGGGCCGCGTACGCCCAGGCCTCGTCGAAGGCAGCCTGGTCCATGGCCAGCCGGGCCGCACCGACCAGCCAGTTGACCTGCACGGCGCGGAGCGGCCAGACCGCCGTCGCCGGGCAGGGCGAACGCCTCGGCGAACCACCGGCGCCCTTCACTGAGGTGGCCGCGCTGGGCCCAGAACCGCCACAGCGCGCCGGCCAGGCGGAGCGCCGTCACCCGGTCGCCCCGGTCGCAGGCCCACCGCAGGGCGGCCCGGAGGTTGTCGTGCTCGACGTCCAGCCGGGCCAGCCCGGCCACCGCCTCCGGCCCGGCCAGCGCGGCGGCGGCGGCCTCGGCCAGGGCCAGGTAGTAAGCGGCGTGCCGCTGCCCGACGGCGGCGGCTTCGGCATGCGCCGCCAGTTGTTCGCTGCCGTACTCGCGGATGGTCTCCAGCATCGTTACCCGCGGTCCCCCGGGCGGAAGGTCAGCCTGCCCGGCGGACGTGGTGTCCTGCTGGAGCAGGCTGCTGGCCGCGAGCGAGGCCAGCCCGTCGAGCACGCCGCCCGGCCCAGCCGGCCCGGGCGCAGCCGGCCGATGGCCGCCGCCCGCGGAGACCACCTCGGCCGCATCCAGGGTGCAGCCCCCGGTGAACACGCACATCTGCCGGAAGAGCGCCTGGTCCGGCTCGTCCAGCAGCTCGTAGCTCCAGGCGATGGCGTCCCGCATGGTCTTCTGCCGGTCGGGCAGATCGTGCACCCCGCCGGCCAGCACCGGCAGCCGCTGGCCCAGCTTGTCCAGCAACGCCGCCGGGGGCAGCAGCCTGGTCCGGGCTGCGGCCAGTTCGATGGCCAGCGGCAGCCCTTCCAGCCGCCGGCAGATCTCCGCCACCGCCCGGGCCGTCGCGGTGTCCAGCGTCAGTTCGGTACCCGTGGCGCGGGCGCGCTCCACGAAGAGCTGCACCGCGGGTGATCCGCTCAGCGTCTCCGGCAGGACGTCCGGCTCGGGCAGGACCAGCGGGGCGATCGGGTATTCGCGGCCGCCCCGCACGTCCAGGGACACCCGGCTGGTCACCAGCATGACCAGCCGCGGGCAGGCTTCCAGCAGGGGAAGCAGGCTCTCCCGGGCCGCGAGGACGTGCTCGAAATTGTCCAGCAGGATCAGCATCTGCCTGGCCCGCAGAGCCGCCGCCAGCCGTCCGGGCAGCGGGGTGGCGTCCCGCTCGTCCACCCCCAGCCGCTGGGCGATGGCGGTCAGCACCAGCCCGGGGTCATGCAGCGGGGCCAGGTCCACGAAGACCGCGCCGTCGGCGAAGTCTCCAGTCAGCTGCTCCGCCACCTCGATCGCCAGCCGGGTCTTGCCCACCCCGCCGGGTCCGGTGAGCGTCGAGCAGCTGCAGGTCGCCCCGGCGCAGCAGCCGGACCACCGCCGCCGTCACCCCGGCCCGGCCGATGAGCGGGGTGAGGGGCCGCCGCAGGCCGCGCCAGGGGAGGTCCGGGACGGGGGAGTCCCCGGGGCGGGCCGCCGCGAGCAGCTCGGCGCGCGCGTCCGGATCCGCCGCCAGCGCGTCGGCGAGCAGGGTTACCGTGCCCAGGCGCGGCGAACGGGCCGGATCGCGCTCCAGGTCGCTCACGGCCTTGGGGCTCAGCCCGGCCCGCTCAGCCAGGGCCTCCTGGGTCAGGCCCGCCGCCAGCCGCTGGCGTTTCAGCAGCGCGCCGAAGCTCCGCGGATCTCCGCTCGTCATCGCCGGACCGCCAAACGTCCAGGAAACGGGGAGGGGTCGTCCTGGTGCCGGGCGACTGCGGCGCCGATCGTGAGACCAGGCCACCTGCCGAGCTGCCCAGGGAGCACCACCATGGCCCCTGACGACCTGAAGTCCCGTGCCCGCCGCATGGTCGAGGAGGTCCTCAACCAGGGCGACCTCGCCGTCGCCAATGAGCTCATCTCCCCCGATTGCGTCCACCACATCCCCGGCGGCCTGTCCGTGCCTGGCCTCGCGGCCCTCCGGGACTGGCTGGCGCTGACCCTGAGTATCTTCCCTGATTTCCACGCCATCGTGGAAGACGAGATCGCCGAAGATGACCTGGTCGTGCAGCGCATCACCTGTTACGGCACTCACCAGGGCGAGTTCTCCGGTATCCGGCCCACTGGCCGGCCGGTGTCCTTCCAGATCATCGAGATCAGCCGGGCCGGGGCGGACGGGAGGTTCGCCGAGCACTGGTCGTCGGCCGACCTGGCCGGCGTGCTGCGGCAACTCGCCGGGCCGCCCCAAGCGGACGGCCGGCGACGTCGCCGCACACGAGCCCGGGCTCGCTGAGGTGATCTGAGATGCGCGATCGCGCTATGGGCGTCCTGTTCCTAGGGTCCGGCCTGTGCTTCGTGGCCGGCGTGTAACCGCCCCTGCTGTCGACCTGGGGCGGATCGGTACCCGCAGCGCTGCGCACGGCCTCGGCGCACCGCACCGCGTGGTTCTTCTCGACCTGGCTGATCGCGCTGTCGGTGGTGGCCGCCATCGCCGCAGTCGAACTCCTGGTCCGGTCCCTGGATACCGGACACGGCCCGGGTGGGCCGGTCGCTCTACCTGGTCGGTGCCGGACTGGCTCTCGCCTCCACGACCTGGGACCTGTCGGTCACCAGCACCCTCCTGGGCAGCACCCGTGCTGCCCGCCTGGTACCTCGGGACCGAGCATTGGGCGGAGGGCCTGGGCACGGCCTACTTCGCGCTGCTGGCGCCGGCCGCGCTGGTGTGCTTCGGGGCGTCGAGTGATCGCGACCCGCAGATTCCCGCGCTGGAGCGGCGTGGTCCTGCTGATCGCAGCGGCCACTCTGTTCGGCCAGATCGCCGTGATCCGCGGCGCCCTGCCTTTCCCGCAGTTCCTGGCGTTCATCGCGCTCGGCATCGCGGCCCTGAGGCGCCCGCACCGCACCGGCGTCACCGGCGCCGAGCCCCGTATCGCCCCACCTAGCCGCCCGTGACTGACCTGACCGCACTGTTCTGGGGGATCCATGGCCTCATCCGTCGAGACTCGGAGCTCGATCATCAGCTGACACCCGCCTGCGGCGTGCGGCCCAGGCGGGATACCGCTGGCTGCTGCTGGCCTTCCTGGTGCTCGGCGCGGTCCAGATCTTCCTGGCCGGCCTGGGCGCCTTCCGGATCGACAATCTGGGGGTCTCGGGCGACACGGCGTTCGCCCCGCATCGCGCGGTGGGATTCGCGATGGCCGGGGTGGCGCTCCTCATCCTGGTCCTCGCGCTGATGGCCCGGCCGGGCGTCCGCGCGGTCATCGGGTCGGTGATGCTGTTCCTGCTGGTCTGTCCTGGTCCAGAGCCTGCTGGCCAGCCTGGCCGACAACACCGTCTGGTTCGGCGGCCTGCACGCCCTGGACGGGCTGGCCATCCTGGGCATCGCCGCGTTCTTGTATCTAGCGGCCCGCCGTCAGCACTCATGACGGGAGGAACTCATGACGGCGAGCACGGATAGCCAGGCGGCAGGCACGCGAAGGCCGGAGGTGGCCAGCGTGCCTGGCCGGTCAGGTACGCGCCTCATCAGACGGCTTGTGGGCCGGGTCGGTCCTGATCGCCGTGGCGGACGCCGTACTGACCGGACTGACCTGGAGTGATTTCAAGGCGAACGACGCCATCTCCCAGGCGGGATCCTCGGTCTCGACGGTGGCGTACGCCACTCTCGGGGCGCTGATCGTCCGCCGGGTCCGCAACCCGATTGGCTGGCTGCTGTTGACCGCGGGAGTCTGCATCGGGCTGATGGGCTTGTTTTCCGCCTATGCCGTGCTGGGGATCACCACGCATCCCGGCGCGGTGCCCGCGCCCCAGCAGGTCGGCGCGGTCGCCGAGTGGCTCTTTTTCCCGGTCGTGGCCGTGCTGGCCTGCGCGTTCCTCCTCTTCCCGACCGGGACCTTGCGGTCGCGGCGCTGGCGCCCGGTCCTGGTGCTGAACTTCCTGGCCACCGGGCTGCTGATGATCGGCTATCATCCTGGTGCCCAGGCCGGTGGCCCTCCCAGCACCCGGCGGATACACGCTCACGTACCAGAATCCGTTCGGCGTTCCGGCCGTCGGGAGTGCGCTTGCCGGGACCCACGTTGACAATTTCAATTCCCTGACCTTGCTGTCCCTGCTGTTCTTCGCGGCGGGAGCACTGTCGCTGGTGCTGCGCTACCGGGCAGGCGGCGGGGAGCTGCGCCGCCAGATCAACTGGGTGGCGCTGGCCGGGGCCGCCTTCGCCCTGGTCCAGCTGGTGGCGATCGCAGGCATCGTGGCCGACCACGGTAAGCAGCCGCCCATCACCGGCGCCGCCTATGCCGCGTCCGCCGTCATCGGACTGCTCGGCTTCCCGGCCGCGATCACGGTCGGGATCCTGAAGTACCGGCTGTACGAGATCGACGTCATCATCAACCGGGCGGTCGTCTACGGCCTGGTCTCGGCCGGGCTGACCGCCGTGTACGCCGGCATCGTGCTGGGCATCGGAACGCTCGCCGGGCGGCAGGGCAGCCCGCTGCTGACCATCGCCGCGGCGGTCGCGGTCGCCCTGCTGTTCCAGCCCGCCCGGCAGCGGGCCCGCCGGGTCGCCAACCGGCTGGTGTACGGGGAGCGGGCCACGCCCTACCAGGTGCTGTCCGACTTCGCCGACGACATGGCCGGCCAGCTGGACTACGACAAGGCCGTCGCGAAGATGGTGACCGTCCTGGCCGGCGCCACCGGAGCCGTCCGGGCGGAGGCCTGGATCCGGGTCGGGCCCGAGCTGCGGCCGGTGACGATCTGGCCCGACGGGTCCTCTCCCCGGGACTGCGCTCCCGCTGGCCGACGGCGGGCAGCTGCCCGCCTTCGAGGCCGCGTCCCGGGCGGTGGCCGTCCGGCACGGGGATGAGCTGCTGGGCGCGCTGGCCCTGCTCAAGCCGAGGAACGAGCCGCTGACCCAGGCGGAGGACAAGCTCTTGCAGCATCTGGCCTCCCAGGCGGGACTGGTCTTCCGCAACGGCCGGCTCACCGCGGAGCTGCAGGCCACGATCGAGGAGCTGAGGGCCTCGCGGCGGCGGCTGGTGGAGGCGCAGGACGAGGAGCGGCGCAAGATCGAGCGCAACCTGCACGACGGGGCGCAGCAGCAGCTCGTCGCGCTCTCCATCCAGCTTGGCCTGCTGGAAGAGTCGGCCGACGACGCCGCCTCCGTCCGGCAGCTCACGCCCGAGCTGCAGAAATCAGCCCGGGCCGCGCTCGACGACCTGCGGGCGCTCGCCCGGGGCATCTACCCGCCGCTGCTCGCCGACCAGGGCCTCGTCCACGCCCTGCAAGCCCAGGCGCGCAAGACCGCGGTGCCGGTCACGATTGAGGCGCGAGGGCATTCGAGCGCTACCCGCAGGACGTCGAGGCGACCGTGTACTTCTGCGCTCTGGAGGCCCTGCAGAACATCGCCAAGTACGCGGACGCCTCCCGGGCGGACGTCTGCCTCTCCTGCTCCGGGGGAAGCCTGCAGTTCACCGTCACTGACGACGGAACCGGGTTCGACACCGCGGCCGCCCGGGACGGCACCGGCCTGCAAGGCATGGCCGACCGGCTGGCCGCCCTGGGCGGGACCCTGCACCTCCGCTCCCAGCCCGGACAGGGCACGACGGTATCCGGCCGGCTGCCCGTGCCGGAGCCGAGCTGAGGACGAGGTCAGGTCACCCAGCCGCCATACGGCGCAGGGCCCGTCAGCTGGCCATCACGGAGCTGGCCAGCCGGGCTGGCCATCACGGAGCCGGGCTGAGACCTGCGGCGGTGAGCAGGTACGCGCCGTGACCCTTGACCCGGCCCGCGGCGAGGTCGGCGACCGCCTGGCCCGCCTGCTCCGTGGTGAGGGCCGGCCCGGCCCGGTCCAGGAACGCGCTCACCTCGATCCCGTCCCGGGCCGCGTACCCGGCCACGGCGGCGGCCCCCAGCCCGGTGACCGGGGTCAGCTGCGGCAGCAGCGACACGAACCTGATGTCGAGACCGTCCCGCTCGGACTCGGCCGCGGCGTAGCTGGTGATGAACCGGATGGTGGCCTTGGCCCCGGCGTAGCCGCCGCTCAGCGGTGACCCGCGCACCGCCGCCCCGCTGGACAGCGTGATGACGAGGCTGCCCGGCGCCAGTGGCGCCAGCAGCGCCTCGCGGGTCCAGCCGAAGACGTGCTGGACGTCGACGTCCCAGTTCCGGCTGAACGTCTGCCAGGTGTGCCGCTGGATCGGCCGGGCCAGCGGGGCGGCGCCCGCGTTGAGCACCAGCAGGCCCGGCCGGTAGGCGTCGATGAGCTGCCCGGCCACGACCGGGTCGGCGGCGTCCGCGGCCACCGGGGTGAACGAGCCGCCCAGCTCGGCCCGCAGGTCCTCCAGCGGGGCCGGGTCCCGGGCCACGCCGACGACGCGTGCGCCCGCCGTGCCCAGCGCGATGGCGATGGCCCGGCCGAAGCCCCGGCTGGCCCCGGTGACGAGCGCGGTCCGGCCCGCGATGTCGATAGTCATGAGCACCCCTCCGTAATCTGTGACCGCCGTCGGGGCGGCTACACAGATAGACCAGCGGGAGTCACCGGAGTCGCCGCCCCGCGCTCGCTGATCCCGGCAGGGGGCCGGTACTGACTGCAGTGATTACTGACCCGCGGGGGCACCCGCCGGGGCGGCCGCGGCCGCCCAGCGCAGCGTGAACTGGTCCAGCGTGTAGCCGAGGGCGTTCAGGGTGGGCTGGATGAAGCTGCCGCGGATGGTCTGGGTGGCCTCGTTCTCGGCGCTGCCCATCAGCGGGCCGGTCACCTGGGGCGCGTGGGTGGCCTTGTAGAAGGCGATCCGCTGCGCCTGCGGGTACAGCACGGACGGCGCGAACTGGGGCCGCAGCACCACGCCACAGCCAAACCCCGGGTAGGTCCAGCTGTGCTGGGCGTCGATGGGGTGGGACGGAAGGTTGTCGATCGTGATGTCGTGCGACCGTCTGGGGCAGGCGGGGCCGGGGCAGGACCATCATGACCGTCACGTGGCCGGGCTTGCCTGCCGCGGGACGGCTCAGCACCCGCAGCCGGTAGTGTCCCGCGGCCGGTGCCCACCACGCCGGGCCGGGGTTCAGGTCCACGGTGGCGGACGCGTGCCCGACGGCGTAGAACGTGCTGGCGTACCAGCAGGGCCACGGGCCGATGTTCTTGGACACCTTGCGGGTGAAGTAGAAGTCAAAGTTGGCCTGGCCCAGGGCGGGCTGGGAGATGCCCTCGATCTTCTGCAGCACCCACGGCCCGAGATCGGTGTTGGTCGTGGTCCCCGCGGTGACGACCTGCCACGGCCAGGCGAACCGCACGCTCGGCAGGTGCACGTTGAGGCCGACCAGGTGCAGGGCGGCCGAGAGCGCGGCCAGGACCACGGACGCGATCGCCTTGCGGAAGATGAGCCCGGCGAGCACGAGGACCGTGACCCAGATGACCCGGGTGCGCAGCCGCCGCGGGCGTGGGCCAGGGCCAGGGCCAGGTCGGGTGGCCACCCGGGGGATCCGCCGGTGCGCCCGGCGGCGCCTCCGCCGGTGCGACGGACGGCGGGGCGGCGGGAGCCTCCGGGCCGCCCGGGCCGGCCAGCACGGCGGTCGGGCGTGCCGGGCCGAAAGTCCCGGCCGGGTACGGGCCGCGGGGCGCCGGGCCAGGCTGGGGCGGCGCGCCGCTGGCCGGCCCGGGCCGGCCGCTGGGCGGTGAGCAGGCTCAGCAGGGCCAGCACGATGCGGACCACGCGGTCCACCTTCCTTCCGAGGGTGCGATGAGTCTGGGCACGACGGCGGCCGCTCGCTACACGGTCGCCGGGTAGTCGAGGCCGAGCACGATGGGCACGGCCCCGAACGGCCGCCGGTACCGGCTGCCCGGGCGGTCGCCGGTCCCGGGGCGGCGATCCTGGGCCAGCGCATGCCGAGGTGATGGTCGGTGAGGCCGGCGACCGAGTACGGGAACTCCATGGCCGAGCAGTCATGGGTCTTGAGCAGGCCGCCCCACCGGAACGCCGCGAACGCGTTGGCCAGATCCCGCACCGACAGGTCGCCGCGGCCGGTCAGGTCGATCCCGTACACGGTGCCGGCCAGCCGGATCAGGTCGTCCGCGCAGCGGGCCAGGGCCGCGGACTTGGAGGTGTACACGGTGCCGTCCGCGTTGAGGCTGCCGAGTCGTCTCGCCGTACACGGGGGAACGCCGGGGCCGGGCGTCACACTGCATCCAGTCGCAGGCGGCCAGCAGTTGCCAGCTGATCCCGCGGAAGCTGGCCACGTCGCGGTAGAGGGTTTCCTCGCTGAGCAGCGGCCCTTTGGCCGTTTGCACGAAGGAGTTGAGCACGGACCGGGGCATGTGCGCCTGGTAGCGCCGCGCGCTGACCAGCGTGGCGCGGACCGGGCGGCGCCGGAGCGACCCTTGGCGGCCCGCGGCGCCGCGGGTGCGGACCGGGCCGCGGGTGCCGACCGGGCCGGGCCGCGGCCGGAGCGGTTCACGCGGCACGAAGCGGGCCGCCGGCCCGAAGCTGACCGCGGAAGTCACCGGGCGCTCGGATTCGGACTGCGTGGTCACACCAGGGATGTCCGCCTGGGAGGGCGCGGCAGACGGCGCGGCCGAGGGTCGCGCACCCGCGGGCGACGGCGTGGCCGCCGGGGTGGCCGGCGGTTCTGGCGGGTGCGCGGCGGGCTGCCCGGCGGCCGCTGCGCGCGGGCTGACGCGGCTGGCGGCGGGGCGTGGCCCCGGCGTTCGTGCTGCCCGTCGCGCTCGGCTGAGGCTGGGAGCCGTGCCGGCGCTGGCCGTCGCGGTCGGCTCAGGGGCAGGCGTCCGCGCCGGAGCCGGGCTCGCCGTCCGGGTCGGCTGCGGGCTGCCGTCCCGGTCGGCTGCGGGCTGGCCGTCCCGGTCGGCTGCGGGCTCGCCGTCCGGGTCGGCTGCGGGCTCGCCGTCCCGGTCGGCTGCGGGCTGACCGTCCGCGGTCGGCTCCGGGCTGGCCGGCCGGGTCGGCTCGGGGCTCGGCCGTCCGGGTCGGCTCGGGCCTGGCGGTGCCGGGTCGGCTGCGGGGTCGCGGCGGGCGGACTCGCGGCGCCCGCTGGGCTGGGCCGGTGGCGAGGCGGCGCCGGGCACGCCGGGAATGGCGGCGCTGCCCGGCTGCGCCACGGCCGGCGCTGCCGCTGCCCCGGGCGGCCGGCCGGATCCGCGGCGCTGTAGCGGTACAGGTCGTAGCGCCGCATCAGGCTGATGAGGTTGGCCCCGTAGTTGGGGTCGGTGGCGTAGACGCCGGTCAGCGCGGCCGCGAACTTGTCCGGATGCTGCGCGCTCCGCCATGGCCTGCTGGTAGTAGCCGCTGCGGGCCAGCAGCCGGCCGTGGTCGTCGATGCTCTCGGCGGCGTTGTGGTAGACGCGGAAGGACGCCGAGGTGCTGACCGGCTGCCCGTTCACGTATTCCTGGGTGGGCATCGGCACGCTGCCGGCCGGGCCGGTGCCCTTGATGCCGAACAGGTTGTGGTCCTGGGCGGCCAGCTGGCTCTGGCCCCACCCCGACTCGTCGATGGCCTGGGCGATCGTGACCGCGGCGGGAACCCCGTAGCGGTGCTGGGCGGCTATCGCGCCGGGCGCGACCTCGCTGATGAACGCCTGCTGGGCCCGCGTCTCGGACACCGGCTTGCGCAGCCGGTGAGGGATGGTGCCTGCGGTACGCGGCGCCCTGGTGCCCGGACGTCAGGTCCGCGGCCACGTCCAGCCCGGGGATCGGCCGCGTCACCCCGGGCGGCCCGCGGCCGGTGGCGCTGGCGTGCGCTCCGCCGGCCTTCTCGGCCGGCTCCTCGGCCGCCGCGCCGGATCTCGGCGCTGGCCGCCTTCACGGCCCGCGGGCTTGCCGCGTCACCGGGCGCGCTGTGCGCGGCGCCGCGGTTCTCGCCGCCGCGCTCCCGGCGCCTCGGCGCGGCACCGCGCGGCCCGGGATGGCCGCGCTCCCGGTGCCCCGTGCCGCACTGGCTCCGCGGCTGGCCGCGCTTCCGGCTCCGGCCGCCCGGCTGCCCGCCTCGCGCCCCCGGCCTCGAACCGTCCGGGAATGGCGGCGAGCCCGGCTGCGGTCCCGCCAGCCGCGGACCCCGCCGCGCCGGCCCGCCGCCCCCCCGGCCCCGCGGCTCCGGGGACCTCGCGCCCTGCCCCCCGGAAGCGCTCGGCTCTGGCCCGCCGGAAGACGGCGCGTCCGTGCCGCCCGTCCGCCGTGGCCCCGGGCAGCGACCCGTTGTTGACGAACCCGACCACGCCCGCGCTGGACAGCGGCGCGCGGTACTCGTGCGCGTTGACCGAGAAATTGGGCAGCGAGTCACCGCCCACGGTGTGCAGGACCCCGCCGCTGTCCTCGGTGACCACTTCGACGTGGCCGTCGAACAGCACCCAGTCCCCCGGGCAGCGGCCGGTAGCCGTCCCCCAGCGGATGCCAGCGGTGCTGGGCCTCCGCGTCCTGCTGGATCGAGATGATGCCCAGTGAGGCCGGATTGGGGTCGACCCGGACGTCCGCCCAGGAATGCAGGGGCCACGGATAGGAGCTCCCGCCGGAAACCCAGCTCTGCTGGCCCACCACCTGGGCGGCCAGCTCGAGCGTGAGGCTGGCGAAGGCCGCGCACGATTGGCCATGGTCAGCCCCGTCGATGCTGTCGTGCTGCCAGATGATCGCCTCCATCTCGGCCGGGGTCTTGTTCTGCGCCATCCGGAGGTAGTAGTCGGCGACGTTGACGATGGCCGTGCGGAGCATCGCGTCGCTCGCCGGGCGCCGTCCGCGCCGGCTGGGCCGAGTGGGCCGACTGCTGGAGGGCGACCAGGTTCAGCGGCATGCTGGTCGGCGAGCTGATATCGGCGGCCGCCTTCGGCACAAAGGAGAACCCGGTGATGGCCCCGCCCGCGCTGAGACTCACCAGCGCCGTCATCTGCTGCCACCGCGGTCGGCCGGCCGAAGGCAACGAGTTCACCTCTTCCCTGCGAATAGTCCGGTCCCCGCGGATTGCGCGGGTGAAGTTTCTGGAGCGGCCCCTAATCCGGCGGCAGTTAATGGCGGACCGTGGTCACAAGACGCAGCCACGTCAGGCGGCCAGCGTCTCGTGGCCCAGCTGCCTCAGAATGGCTTGCACCTGAGGATCACCGGGATTGTCCTGCGTTGGCGAACAGCACCGCGGCGTCATGCGCGGCCCCGGTGGACGCGCCCACGATCCATTTCTGGTACACGTCGGCCACCAGGGCGGCCTGGCCTCCGGCGCTGGTTATCCGGCGGGTGCACAGATCGGGGAATCCCTGACGGGAGGTGACCAGGCCGGAGCCGGTATAGCGCAGGCAGTTCCGGGAATTGCCTTCCAGCCCGGACTGGACCACTGGATTGCCGTCTGTTCCGGTCAGGGTCGCCCCGCCGATGATGTCGTTGATGGCGCGGGCGGCCACCGCGATGCTGTCGATGGGGTTGGCGGGGTCGTAGGGATGGTGCAGGTTCAGCGAGGCGGCGACCTGCCCGCCCTGGGCGGGCGTGATGGGCTCCAGGCCTTGCCGGCCGGTCTTGGTGTCCTCGAATCTGGGATTGTTGTCGCTGGTCAGCAGGGCGAAGACCCAGAGGACCTGCCGAGTGGCCTTCGCGCAGGCGAAGTTGACCTGACCGGGCTCGGAGACCACGTCGGGGTTCTGGCAGGCCTTGGCGATCTCCGCCTGCACCGTGGCCACACTGGCCGGCCATGACGCCCCGCCACTGCTGATGATGACGGCGAGCACGGTGGCCAGGACGACCGCGGCCCCCGTTATCGCGATCGCGCTCCGCCGGGAAAGGCCGCGCCGGTAGGCGCTCTGCCGCCCGTGATTGACGATTCCCACCGTCGGATCTGGCGCATCAGCGGATTCCGCCTGGTCCCGGCCTCATAGCGCGGCGCCTTCTCCCACGAAAGGCGGCTCATCCGCCGAATAGTAGATCTGGCTATCTGCCGGATAATGCCCTGGGATGGGGTCAGCGTCGGGTCCGGTAAGCGATTCTTCGGCCGGTCCCAGGTACAGGTCGGGAAGCTGCTCCTGCATGAGATCATGGCCATGAGGGGTCCGGCTGAGCTGACGCTCCAGCGACACCCGGGCTTCGGAAAGCTCCCTTTGCAGATCCTCAGTGGTCTTCTTCAGGTCGGCGAGCCGCTGGCTGTTCTGGCGGATTATGTCTTCGAAGTGTGTCGTCACTGTTTCACCTCTAGCGTGCGGCCGTACCGGGCCAATCCCGGGTGTTCATGACCGGCCCGGATCCGCCCATCAGGTCAGTGATCGTCGGGTAGCTGAGAGCGACGGCAACGGCCGCGTCCGCGGCCAGCGGACGCGACTGCGCCGGACTCTCAGCTGCCCCCGTGGCAGCCCTAGCCCGGTCTGGCTGAGGCCTGGCGGCTATTAGAACACATGTGCGATGCTGATGTGAAGTCGCATTCGATTCGAACATGCGTTCGGTCAGGAGGTGAGGACAGCATGCCCGGGATGATCACGGAGTCCGGCATCCGCCGGACGGCGGGCCGGCTACGCGCCCGGTACCGAGGTGCTCTGCGCCGACATCCACAACTGGTAGGTGATCGGCCACGGGGCCGAGGGTGGCTGGGTCAGGTCGTGCGCGTCCTGCGTGGTGACCAGGTGAACCGCCCGGCGCGGGGTCGCCCCGTACGCGGTGAGCTCGGACGGCCGGGTGGCCAGCAGGACAGGCTCCCGGCCCGCGCCCGCGATGCCCCGGATCACCGCCTGGACCTGCGCTTGCGAGGCTCCGGCCATCACCCCGGCCGGGACGCCGCACATCCCCCGGATCACCTGGGCGAACTCGCCCGCGGCCACCCGGTCGAGGATCACCACCGACATCCGCGCGCTCATCGCGCCGCACAGTTCCTGGACGGCGGCCGTCTGACCCGCGCCGGTCCGGGTCACGCCGAGCCCCGTGGCCGCGGGCCCTGAATGCCCGGATCCGCTCTGGCTGAGCGTGATACCGAACGTGGTCACGGCGGTCGGCACCACCATGGCCAGAACGAAGCACGCCGCCGCCAGGGACACCGCCGCCAGCCCGGCGCCGCGCTCCCTCGCCCGGCGATCCAGCCATGCCGCGACCCAGACCGCGCACAGGATGAACCCGGGCAGCACGAGCGGCACCAGGACCCGGCTCGCCCAGGGCTGGTCCGGCGTGGTCTGCGGGTCCCAGAGCACGATCACCGTGGTCCAGGCGAAGATCAGCGAGCGGCAGCCCCCAGGCCCGGGCGGCGCCGTCCGCGTCGGCCCACCGCAGCAGCGCGCGCACGCAGCGGCGGACGAGCAGGGCCATGCCGAACCCGGCCGAGGAGCAGCGCGGGGACACCGATGTACCAGATGACCCAGTACAGGCTGTCCTCCGCGTAGGAGCGCGTGGGCTGGACCGGAAGGCCGAGCAGTTTCTGCAGCGCGCCGACGTATCCGGCGGTGCCCGCGCCCGGATTCCAGTGCGCGGTCTGTACTGACGGCCGGATCAGGAAGGCGATCAATGCCACTGCCACCAGCCCCGCGGCCACCTCGGGCAGCCGCCAGCGCAGCAGGCCGGGGATCAGCCGGCCCGCCCGGGACCGCGCGCGCGGCCAGGCCGCGACCGCCACGGCGGCCACGGTCAGCCACCGCGACCACCGCCGCGATCAGGCTGGCCTGCCGGACCGGGAAGCCCGGGATCGGCGAGCGCGGCGGGCGCCGTAATCCAGGTGGCGGCGATGGCGTAGCCCGCCCCGGCGAGCACGCCGAGCCCCAGCGGGAGCGCCTGGGGACGCCGGGCCGCGGCCAGCAGGCCGACGAACGGGATCACCGGAATCAGGTCGGGAAGCACGCTCGGGGAGGCCAGTGCGGCCAGCCCCAGAGCCAGGCCGCCGAGCGCGGCCGCGGCCGTGCCCGGCGACAGCCATCCCGGCCAGCGCAGCCAGCCCGGGTAGCTCGGGTAGCCCGGAGCCAGGCCCGGCCGGGGCGGATCGTGAGCGAGTCGGCCACCAGGCAGAGCCCGCCGAGCAGCAGTAGTTGCGCCAGCGGCTCGGCGAACGCCGACCGGCTCGTGTACTGCTCGGGCAGCGTGACGGCCAGGACCACGGCGGCTGGTGGCGCCCACTGCGGGCCGGCCAGCCGTCCGGCGAGGCCACCGAAGGTGAGCACCGCCAGGGCTCCGAGCACCGGGCTGACCAGCGCGGCCGTGGTCATGGCGTGGATCCACCAGCCGCCGGCCCGCGACGATCGCCAGCCCCGGCGCGAACTGCGGGGACCAGGCCGCCGTGGGTGGCGGCCAGGCCGGTGCTGGCGAAGGTGAGCCCTGGGTGCGCCCCGCCGAAGTCACGCAGTGATTCCGGGATGGGCAGCGAGCCGTGCCCGGCGATCCAGTACCCCACCTGGAAGAGTGCGCCGGGCTGGCGCGTCACGATGACCTGCGGCGAGTTGAGCCGGATCTGCCAGGCGCCGAAGCCGGCCGCCACCGCTATCGTGCCCGCCAGGCCCCACCAGCCGGTCCAGGCCGGGGCCGCCCGGCCGGCCCGGCCCGCGCCGGGCGCCGTGATCAGCCGCTGCCCGGGCACCCGGCGCCCGACGGCGGCGATCAGGATGACGGCCAGCGGCGCGGAGATCAGCACCAGCGGGGCGGGGCGCAGCCTGCCCGCCATCAGCAGGGCCGCGCCCGGGATCAGCCAGGCCAGGGCCAGCAGCACCGGCAGCAGCGTGACCTGGTTGAAGCACCACCAGGCCCAGGGCACCCGGCGTCCCAGCCTCACCGTGGCGGCAGGCTCACGGCTCTCGGCCGCTGGGCCGGCCTGACGGGCTCCCGGATGCACGAAGTCCACTCTAAGCGGGAGCACCGACATTGCCGAGGAGGCCACGGTGACCGATTCATCCCATTGACGCCACATGCGGTAGCTGTTCGGTGAACAATGGTCGGCATACCCCTGCACCCCCGCGCTAGCCGCGGCCCCACGCCACGAGGAGCGATGACCCGCTACGACGACATGGACGAGTCCGGGGGCGGTGTCTCAGTGTCCGGTTACGCGCCCGGGCCGCCGCGGCCGGCCGGACTGGACTCCCGCGGGGACACCGACTGGCAGCTGGCCCTGTACGGGCCCGAGCCAGACGAGGGCCCGGACCGGGCGGGACGCGGTGCGCGGCGGTGGCGGCCGCGCAGGCCGCAGGAGGCCCGCGCGGGCGGCGGCCCAGCCGGCACGCGCTGCTCGGCGCGGCGGCCATCATCGCCATGGTCGCGGTCGTGGCCACGTCACTGGCGGCCTACGCGAAATATCGCGGGGTGGTGGGCAGCATCCACCGGGAGAACGTCACCGCGGCGATGCTGGGCAAGCGGCCGCCGTTCACCGCGGGCCTGAACATCCTGATCATCGGCTCAGACTCGCGCCAGGGCCTGGGCCGCAAGTTCGGGTCCGACGTCCTGGGCGCCCGCTCCGACACCTCGATGCTGCTGCATATCGCCCCCGGGCACACCCGCGCGGACATCATCAGCTTCCCGCGCGATTCGATGGTCCCGGTCCTGGCCTGCGCCAACGATCAGCAGGGCCATCCCGGCCAGAGCGCGCAGCCCGGGGAGCTCGAGCGGCTCAACGCCACCTTCTCCGCGGGCGGTGCGCCGTGCCTGTGGAAGACCCTCGAGCAGGAGACCGGCATCCGCATCCAGCACTTCGTGGAAGTGAATTTCGCCGGCTTCCAGTCGATCGTCAACGATGTCGGCGGGGTGCCGGTCTGCCTGCCGTTCGCCATCAACAACCCCCAGGCCCGGCTGCACCTCGCGGCGGGCAAGCGGGTGGTCAACGGCGCGCAGGCGCTCGCGTTCGTCCGGCTGCGGGAGAACATCGGCGAGGGCTCGGATACCCAGCGCATCCAGCGCCAGCAGTACTTCCTGGCCGCGGTCATGCAGAAGCTGAAGGCGACCAACCTGCTCAGCCAGCCCAGCCGGATCTTCAACGTGGTCCGCGACGTGGCGAAGTCCCTGACCACCGACAGCGGCCTGGACCTGTCCACCATGCTGCGCATCGCGGACAGCATGAAGAGCCTGAGCTCGAGTTCCGTGCAGCTGGTCACCGTGCCCGTGGTGCCTTATGCCGGGGATCCCACCGCCGAACTGTCCTGGGAGCAGCCGCAGTCGGACCGGATGTTCCGGGCCATCGAGGCCGACCGCGAGCTGCCCGCTTCGGCCAGGCCAAGGGCAAGGCCAAGCCGGCGGCGCCCGCCGCCGCGGAGCCCACGGTCAGCCCGGCCAAGGTCAGCGTCCAGGTGCTGAACGGGTCCGGGGTGAACGGGGTGGCGGGCTCGGCCGCCACCGCCCTGACCGGCAAGGGCTTCACCGTGACCGGCACCGGCCCGGCGGCCAACTACAGCTACACGAGCACCACGATCCAGTACTCCTCCGCAGCCCAGCTTCCCGAGGTCAACACGCTCAAGGCCGCGCTCGGCTCGGTCGTCGCGCAGCAGGACACCGCGCTGGGCGCCGGGTCCATCAACCTCATCCTCGGATCGAACTACCACGGCCTGAGCACGGGCAAGAGCGCGGCCAAGTCGTCGGCCAAGACGCTCCGCAACCTGGCCAAGAGCTACGGCGGTATCACCGCGAACGCGAACATCTGCAAGGACTCGGCGGCGTTCGCCGGCCCGGACACCCCGCTGCCGGGGGGATGAGCGCGGCCGGGCCCGCAACGAGGCGCTGGCGGCTGCCGACCCGGAGCAGGCGCCCACGTAAGCCGGACCGGCGCCGCAGGCTGTAGCCGGACCAGGCGCCGCCCATGTGCCGGAGCAGGCGCCGCAGCCGGAGCAGCGCTAGGCGGCGCTGGGCTGGGCCACGCCGCCTGACGGAGGTCGGCCCCCGGGGCGTCCTCGTCCGGGCGATCCGAGGGCAGCAGGCGCCGCGCGCCCAGCTGGGACACGATCAGCCAGGCCCACAGGCCCAGCGGGTACATGAAATAACCGAACCTGGTCGCCGGGGCCAGCGACGAACATGAGCACCAGGCCGATGATGAGCCGCCAGGTCGCCGACGGGACGTTCCGCGGCGGGCGGACCACCAGCGAAACCAGCACGCCCAGGCCGGCCAGGCAGAGCAGGGCCACCGCGATCGTGTGGCCGACCGGGCCGGTATCCGCCAGCACGTGCCCGGGCAACGGGCTGACCGCCTGGGACTTGACCTTGGCCAGCCCGAGCGGGAAAAGAATCGTGTTCTCCACCAGCGCGTGCGGCCAGACCGCGGCGACCGGCGCGATGATGACGGCCGCGGCGGCGATCGCGGCCAGCATGAACCGGACCGCCGCGCGCCTGCCGTCCCGGACCGTGAGCATGGTCGCGGCGACGATCAGCGCGGGCCACGCGGTCGCCTTGGTGGCCGCGGCGACGCCGAGCACCAGCCCGGCCAGCACCGGCTGCGGGCGGCGCCACAGCAGCGCCAGGCCCGAGGCAGAGCAGCGCCAGCACCGGGACGTCGGTCCCGCCCACCGTCAGCGAGAACGCGATCACCGGGGTCGCGGTGACCAGGAGGGTCCAGCGCAGCACGTCCCGGGCTCCCGCCGCGGCCAGCGCGGCCGCGAACACCGCCACGAAGCCCACCGTGAACCAGACCCGCGGATCGGTGATGATTCCCGGGCCGAACAGCGCGCGCGGCAGGCCGAAGATCGCCATCACGGGCAGGTACGGGTTGTAGATGTTGGGGTCGTGCGAGGCGGTGATCACGGCCTGGCTCTCGTAGGGGGAGCCGTGCTGGAGCAGCAGCCGGGCCCCCCGGGCGATCACGGCTACCTCGGGCTGCCACCGGCCCTCCTCGGCCAGCAGGGTGAGCGGCGCGACCAGCGCGCCACCGATCCCCAGGAGCAGGGCCAGATCCACCGACCGCGACGATTTCCAGGCCAGGACGGCCCCGGCGGCCAGCACGTAAGCAACGGCCGCGAACAGCCCCCACAGCCGGTGCAGGGAATCCGTGCTGAATACGCCCATGCCCGCAGCAAACAGCGCGCAGGCAGCGAAGATCGCGGCCAGCCACAGGCGAGGGATGGTTACCGGTGACCGCCATCCCTGGCTCGGCCCGCCGCTGAGCAGCGGCGCTTGTCTGAGCTGGAGCATCGAGATACACCCTCCACGGGGTGATCCTAGCCTTCCGCACCTTCGGCGCTGCGGCGGCACCCCGGAGCACTGCTGCCCAGTACTGGGCCGCCGGACACCTGGCCGACGGGTTCGCATCGCCAGCCAGCTGGCCAGGCTGCCCGAGGACAGCAGCCAGATCAGGTACACGGCCAGGGCCAGGTAGCAGAAGGTGGCCACGCCGAGCATGGCGCCCACCCCGGCCACCAGCATCCGGCCTTCCCAGCCGATCCCGCCGCGCGGATCACCCGCGGGCATCGGATAGCCGGGCCCGGTAGGCGACGTCCAGCTGGCGGAGGGCGACGAGTGCGGTCAGCGCGAAGATCAGCGGGCCGGGAACGCCTTTGGCGAAGCCCAGCGCGGCCAGGTAGACGTACTGGCCGGCCTGGATGACCAGGGGGGTAAGCCAGTCGAGCGGGCCGTCGTGCGGATGCGCAGAGCCCGGCGCGGCGAGCAGCATCGCGGCCACCGGGGTCAGCAGGACCAGGCCGGCCAGGTCACGCAGGCCCAGCGTGGCGAGCAGGACGGTCGCGGTCAGCCCGGCCACCGCCGGGGGCAGCGGCACCAGCTGGCCGCGCACGAGCGCGCCCGCGAACCGGGCCAGCGGACCGTCGTCGCGCGCGGCCGCGATGTCGGTCCGGCGGACCGGGCCCGCGGCGCGGCCGCGGGCTCCCGGCTGCCGGGCGGCGGCTCCCGGCTGTGCGGCGGCTCCCGGTCGCGGGCCCGCGATCGCCCAGGCCAGCGCCACCGCCCCCCAGCAGGTGAGGACGAGCAGGGACATGCGGGTGCCGTAGAAGGCCGCCGTCACGGTGATCACCACCGCCCGCTCCCCCGCGGGCAGCCCCAGCAGGCGGCCGGCCAGGACGGCCAGGGCGCGGACCGGGCCCTGGGCCGCCAGCGCCTCGTGGTCCGGCCGACGCCGGCGCGCCTGGCCGCGGAGCGGGCCGGACGGCACAGCCGGGCCACCTTCCGCATCCCGAGCAGCAGCGCGGCCGCGGTGGCCAGGGCCCAGACCCGGGCCTGCCCCGGTGCCGCGCCCGCCGCCAGCCCCGCGTAGACGGCCAGCTCGCCCGCCAGGGCGCAGGCGCCGGCCAGCCAGCCCTCGAACGCCCCCACGGTGAGCTGGCCGCCCACCCGCCGGGCCAGGTACCCGCCGCCCAGCGCCGCGCCTCCGGCCAGCGCGGTGAGCGGGGTGCCGGCGCTGAACCAGACGGCCGCGCACAGGGCGCAGGCCAGCTCGATGCCGGTCAGGGAGTTGCGGGCCAGGGCCCGGCGGCTGGCCCAGACGGCCACGCGCCGCGGCAGCACCACCACGGCCGTGGTTACCGTCATGTCCCTCTCCCGTGCGCGCGCGTGCGGAGTAGCTGGCCAGCCACTGGTCTGGGTTCCGCTGAGTGATCCCTGCCTGTCCTACCCGGAGATGGCCGGGCATACCATCCCCGGCTCGCCACCGCGAGGGTCCAGGTAGAGTCCGCTCATGCGAACGGTGGCTGTGGTGCTGGCGGCCGGCTCGGGGGTGCGCTTCGGCGCCGCGCTCCCCAAACAGCTGCTCCCGCTGGCCGGGCGGGCCCTGCTGGAGCATTCGGTGGCCGCGTTCGAGCAGGCTCCCGGGGTGGACGCCATCCTGGTGGTGATGGCGCCCGGGCATGCCGACCACGCCCGCGAGCTGCTGGCCCTGGGCGGGTACCGCAAGGTGACCGGGATCATCGAGGGCGGGAAGACGCGGCCGGAGTCGACCCGGCGGGCGATCGCCGCGCTGGGCCCGGCCGAGGGCAACGTGCTGTTCCACGACGCCGCCCGGCCGCTGCTCGACCAGGCCACCATCGCCGGCTGCGTGCGCGCCCTGGACACGTACCAGGCGGTGGGGGTGGCGGTGCCCACCTCCGACACGATCGTGGTGGTCGAAGACGGCCTGATGACCGGGATGCCGCACCGCGACACGCTGCGCCGCTGCCAGACCCCGCAGGGCTTCCGGCTGTCGGTGATCCGCAAGGCACACGAGCTGGCGGTGGCCGACCCCGCCTTCGCGGACCTCGCCGCCACCGACGACTGCGGGGTGGTCATGCGGTACCTGCCGGACGTGCCGGTGGCCGTGGTGCCTGGCACCGAGCGCAACATCAAGATCACCTACCCGGTGGATCTCAGCATCGCCCAGGCCCTGCTCGGTGACGACCAGCTCAGTGCCGACGAGCTCAGTGCCGACGAGCTCAGTGACGACGCGCGCTGACCGCCTGCTTGACGAGGGTCTGGCCGAAGTCCCAGATCAGCCCGCTGCCCCGGCTGGCGTCGTCCATGACGTCCACGAACGCGTCCCGGAACAGGTCCACTTCGGCTTCCCCGATGATCAGCGGCGGCAGCAGCTTGATCACCTCGGTGAAGTCCGCCGCCACCTGGGTGAGGATGCGGTGCCGCTGGAACAGCGCGACCACCACGGTCTGCGCGAACAGGCCGTGCCGGGCGGCCTGGAGCATGTTCCACGCCGCCCGGGGGCGCATGGCCTTCGGCCGGCCGAACTCCAGGCCGATCATCAGCCCGCGGCCGCGGACCTCGGCGAGCAGCTCGTACTTGTCCACCAGGAGCTGCAGGGCCTCCCGCAGCAGGGCGCCGGTCTGCTCGGCGTTCTCCACCAGGTTCTCGTCGTCGATGACCGCGAGGGACGCCAGGCCCGCCGTCATCGCGGCCGCGTTGGAGCCGAACGTGGAGTCGTGCACCAGGACCCGGTCGATCGACGAGTAGACCTTGTCGAAGATCCACTCCTTGGCCAGCGTGGCCCCGACCGGGACGAATCCGCCGGACAGCGCCTTGGCCACGGTCACGATGTCCGGCTCGACGTCGTCGTGCTGGTAGGCGAAGAACCGGCCGGTCCGCCCGATTCCGGACTGCACCTCGTCACAGATCAGCAGGGCCCCGTGCTCGTGCAGCAGGGCCCGGGCCGCGGCCAGGAAGCCGGGCGGGACCACCGCGACGCCCTTGCCCTGCACGGGCTCGATGATGAACCCGGCCACGTCGCCGCGGCGCAGCTCGGCTTCGAGGGCCTCCAGGTCGCCGAACGGGATCATCGTGTCCGGCAGCAGCGGGCCGAAGCCCTTGCGGAACTCGCCTGACCCGTTGGCGGACAGCGAGCCGACCGTGAGCCCGTGGTAGGCGTGGTCGCAGTAGATGATCCGCTGCCGCCCGGTCGCGTACCGGGCGAACTTCAGCGCCGCTTCCACCGCCTCCGTGCCGCTGTTGCAGAAGTAGACCCGGTCCAGGCCCGGGGCCTTGGCCAGCAGCCGTTCGCCGAGCAGGCCGGGCAGCAGCGGGGTGTCGAACTGGACCAGGTCGGCGAGCTCGCGCGTCGAGCATGTCGTGCAGCGCCTTGCGGACCACGGGGTGGTTGTGGCCGACGCCGAAGACGCCGAAGCCCGCCAGGAAGTCGGCGTAGCGCTGGCCATCGGAGTCGTAGAGGTAGGCACCTTCCGCGCGCTCGTACACGCGGTCGAAGCCGATGGCGTGCAGCATCCGGGGGAGCTGGGGGTTCAGGTGCTGGCTGGCGAGGGCGTAACCCTCCCCGTGGCGGGCAGCGAGAAGCTCCGACAAGTCGAAAACCATGTGGAGTAGTCTGCCGACTTGCCGGGGCCTCCCGCTACCCGGGGTCTGTCTACAAACCCGAGTCCTCCAGCATCTCGGTGACAAGTGCCGCGATCGGGGAGCGTTCCGACCTGACCAGGGTGACGTGGGCGAACAGCGGATGCCCCTTCAGCTTCTCGATGACCGCGACCACGCCGTCGTGCCGGCCCACCCGCAGGTTGTCGCGCTGCGCGATGTCGTGGGTCAGCACGACCCGGGACCCGGAACCGATCCGGGACAGCACGGTCAGCAGGACGCTCTGCTCGAGGGACTGGGCCTCATCGACGATGACGAACGAGTCGTGCAGCGAGCGGCCCCGGATATGGGTGAGCGGCAGCACCTCGAACATGTCGCGGGCCAGCACCTCGTCGATCACGTCCTGCGAGGTGACCGCGGACAGCGTGTCGTACACCGCCTGGGCCCACGGGTTCATCTTGTCCGCCTCCGAGCCCGGCAGGTAGCCGAGCTCCTGGCCGCCGACCGCGTACAGCGGCCGGAACACCACCACCTTGCGGTGCTGGCGCCGCTCCATCGCGGCTTCCAGGCCCGCGCAGAGGGCGAGCGCGGACTTGCCGGTGCCGGCCCGCCCGCCGAGCGAGACGATCCCGACGTCCGGGTCCAGCAGCAGGTCGAGCGCGACCCGCTGCTCGGCGCTGCGGCCGTGCAGGCCGAACGCCTCCCGGTCGCCGCGCACCAGCCGGACGGACTTGTCCGGCAGCACCCGGCCGAGCGCGCTGCACCCGGCCGCGGCCAGGCACCAGCCCCGTGTGGCACGGGAGGTCACGGGCCTGCTCGCAGTCCAGCTTGCCGGTGTCGTAGAGCTCCTGGATGTCGTCCGCGCTCACGTCGAGCTCGGTCATGCCGGTCCAGCCCGAGTCGGCCGGCAGCTCGGCCCGGTACTCCTGGGCGGTCAGCCCGATCGACGCCGCCTTGACCCGCAGCGGCAGGTCCTTGCTGACCAGGACCACGTCTTCGCCCTCGGCCGCGAGACTGCGCCCGACTGACAGGATCCGCGTGTCGTTGTCGCCGAGCCGGAACCCCGGGGGAAGCACCGTGGGATCCGAATGGTTCAGCTCGACCCGGACCGTTCCGCCTTCGTCACCGATCGGCAGGTCGGCATCCAGCCGGCCGAACTCGATCCGCAGGTCATCCAGATGCCGGAGGGCCTGACGGGCGAAATAGCCCAGTTCGGGATGATGACGCTTGGCCTCCAGCTCGGTGATGACGACGATGGGGATGATCACGCGGTGCTCGGCGAACCGGCTGATCGCAGCCGGGTCGGCGAGCAGGACGCTGGTGTCCAGCACGTAGCTGAACCGGCGGCTTCCGGACAAGCCGGAGCCCCACCGTCCGTGTCAGTACTGGCATTGCTGGGCCGCGGCTCGCGGCGGGCAGAAGAACTGGCCACTCGTTCTCCCCTGGGCGCCTGAAGTGGCGCCGCGCTCGGACACAGATGTGTCTCCAGGACCGGGACAGCCCTTCAAAGGGCCAGATCCCGGCCCTTCGCTCGTCTCGCCTGCGTGCCAGGACACGAAGCTCGAGGATGTCGAGGGCCTTCCCGGGGGGACGGCTAGGCACCGCCCACCTGATTGAAAGGTACCCGGGCTGTGCCATCCCCGGAAGACCCAGACGAGGTGTCGCACACCACGCCGGAAGAGGTTTACGGACCGGTTTAGGATCCGAACCTGCGCTGGCGGGCCGAATAGGAGCGCAGCGCGCGGAGGAAGTCAACCCGCCGGAAGTCCGGCCAGTAGGCGTCGCAGAAGTAGAACTCCGAGTGCGCGCTCTGCCAGAGCAGGAATCCGCTCAGCCGCTGCTCCCCGGAGGTCCTGATGACCAGGTCGGGATCGGGCTGCCCCGCGGTGTAGAGGTGCTCGGCGATGTGCTCCACGTCGAGGACCTCGGCCAGTTCCTCGATCGTGGTGCCCTTGGTCGCGTGGTCTTGCAGCAGGGAGCGGACCGCGTCGGCGATCTCCCGCCGCCCGCCGTAGCCGATGGCCACGTTGACCAGCAGCCCGGGGCGGCCCGCGGTGGCCTCGCCCGCGTCCTTGAGCACCTGGGCCGTCTCGGCGGGCAGCAGGTCGAGCGCGCCCACCGGCTTCACATGCCAGCCCGCGTCGGCCAGCGCGCGGACCGTGCTCTCGATGATCTTCAGCAGCGGGTCCAGCTCGGCCGCCGGCCGGGACAGGTTATCCGTGGCCAGCAGCCAGAGGGTGACCACCTCGACCCGGGCCTGGCTGCACCAGCCGAGCAGCTCGAAGATGTGGTCGGCGCCCTTCTGGTGGCCGTTGCTGACGTCGGTGAAGCCCGCCAGCCGCGCCCAGCGCCGGTTGCCGTCCAGGATCACGCCCACGTGGCGCGGGACGGGATGCCCGGCCAGGGACGCTTCCAGCCTGCGCTCGTAGGCGCGGTACGCGAGATCGCGGAGCCCTATCCGAACCTCGCGCAGCCCCATGCGAACCTACTCCCGCCGCTAGCCACCGGCCGATGGGCATGGCCTGCCCGTATCAAGGATGTCACCACTGGGGCGGGCTCGTGACACGCCCAGGCCCTCCGCGGACTCATCCGGCCCTGCGAGCTATCTAAACAGAAAGTAGCGATATTACGACAACTCGTTACGCTTTGTTCACCAAAGCGAGCCTGCCTCTTGGTTGACGGGGCCGCACCCGCCGAGACGCCATGCCGGTCAGGTCTGGGGTCCCTCGGCCCGGACCGCCTCGACCCGGCGCAGTGCCTCACGCAACTGCCCGAGCCAGGACTCCTCGTGCTCGCCGACCAGGCGCACGCACCAGGCCAGGGCGTCGCTGCGGCTGCGGGCCACCCCGGCGTCCACCAGCGTGTCGAGCACCCGGCGCTCGGACTGGCGCAGCCGCGTCATCACCGGGACCGTCAATGTGGTGAACATCACCTTCCGGCCCCCGCAGATGACCCCCCAGGACACTTTGCGGCTGAACTTGACCTCGGCCTCCCGGGCGATCTCGATCCGGTTATCGCGGGTTTCCTCGCGGAACCGGCGGGCCCGCGCCGTCCGCGGCGGCCGCCTGCGCGGCCGGCGAGGCGTCCGCGGCCACGTCCAGGTCGCCCAGGGGGCCGACCACGGTGATCTCTTCCCGGTCCACCAGGACCTCGGGCGCCTCGGTGAACCAGCCCGCGGGCAGCCGGCCCGCGAACCAGCCCCGGACCTCCTCGCCCGGCACGGCGTCTTCGCCGTGTTTCCCAGTACTCATGTAATGATGTAATCACGCGGCTCAGGCGCAGGCAAGCACCGCGCGCAGGCACGCGCCAGGCCAGGACCAGGCTGCGACCGCCGGGCGACGACCAGGCTGCCCAGCCCGGCGACCCGGCCAGATCCGGGGACGGGGGCCGGGTCAGCCCACCGGGGCGGCGGCCACCTGGGCGGCGATGGCCGGGGAGACGCGGACCACGCCAGCGAACTCGCTGCCCAGCGCCACCGGGACGATCTGCACGTTCTCGCCCGGCTCGGGCGCCTGGATCATCAGGCCCTTGCCCAGGTAGATGGCCACGTGGGAGATGTAGTCCGGCGCGGTGGGGTCGGTGTGGTAGAAGAGCAGGTCACCCGCCTGGGCCTGGCTGAACGGGATCGCGGGCCCGGTCCGGGCCTGGTCCGCGGCCACCCGCGGCATGACCACCCCGGCCTGGGCGAACGACCATTGCACCAGCCCGGAGCAGTCGAACGTGGTCGGCCCGGAGCCACCCCACACGTACGGGTAGCCCACCCGGCTGGCCGCGGCCTTGAGCATCGCGACGAGCTCGGCCATGCTGAGCGCGGCCCGCCCGTTGGCCGCGGCGCTGGCCGCGGTTCCGGCGGCGAGCGACGAGCCCGCCACCCCGGCCGCGGCCGGGGTGCCTTGCGCCGACGTCGTGACCAGCGGCTCGACCACGGCTCCGCGTGGCATCCGGGCCTTGATCTCGCGGACCAGCGCGGCGACCCGGGCGTGCGGGGCGCTCACCACGATCGCGTTGCCGGCCGGGAAGCCGAGCGCGCGCGGCCTGGCGTCCGGAGATCACCGCGTCCACCCCGCCGATCCCGACCGTGCCGAACCCGCGCGACGCGCAGCGACTCGCATGGTCCGCCCGGCCACCTGGACCGTCCCGCCCAGCGGCAGCCTGTCCTGCTTGCCCATGGTGTAGGAGACGGCGATCGCGCCGTTCGCCACGTTCCGCCACAGCGGGCTGGACCGAGGCGGTCGGTCCCGCGGCGAAGGCGCGGAACGTGTCCGGGTCCACCCCCAGGACCGCCGCGAACGTCCCGTTCACCCGGATCCGCGCCGCGTCAACCGCCCGGGCCGCCTGGACGCCGCGCAGCCGGGCCACCCGGGCCACGTCCCTGGCCGGCAGCGCCTTCTGGGCCACCACCATCACGTCCGCCCGGAGCAGCTTGCGGGGCGCGCTGTGCGCGGCCACCGTGGCCGCCGGGCTCGCGGCCGGCTGGGGTCCGCCCACGGGCGCCGGCACGCGCGCCGCCGCGGTGCCCGCCAGGGCCACCCCGGCCAGCAGCACGGCGCCGTAACGGCGTGCGCCCAGGACGCGGGCAGCACGGCATCCCGGCGTGGCGCACCACGCGTGCCAGGCGCCCGAGCGGGATTCACGAGGTCCGGTATACCCCGGCGTCGGCCCGCATACCAGGCCGCGCGCCGCCCGGCTTGCCCGGCCGCGGCCGGCCGGGGCGCGCGGACGCCCAGGCCAGCGGAGGGGTGACCGGATCACGATCCGGGAAAATTACGGTGCCATTTACACAACGCTCATGCAGCGGGCCTGGAGGCCGCACCCAGCGAGCGCTGAGCCTCACCCGCGAGCGCCAGCGCCGCCGAGCCCAGGCCACCGCGGGCCGAGACTCAGCCCGCGAGCGCTCAGCTCAGCCCGCGCGCTGCGCCGACAGCGCGGCGCGCAGCGCCTCCGGCTCGGTGACCGGGGCGAGGCAGGTGAAGCCGCGGCACACGTAGGCGGCCGGGGCCCCGCCGACCAGGCCCGCGCCCGGCGAGCAGCGGTATCTCCGGGTCCGCCGTCCGCCCGCGAGCCGGCCGTCCCCGAGCGCGATAACCGCGCCCGGCGGGGCGGCCTGCAGCGCGGTGACGTGCAGCCCGGCCGTGCGCGGGTCGTCCGCCGGGCCGCACGACCGCGATCTCGGCGGGCCCGGAGATCAGCGCCTCGGCGACGGCCAGGCCCGACCCGGCGGCCCGCGGGAACCGCGCCGCGATCGGCCGGAGCAGCCCCAGCCCGGCCACCGCGGCCTCCCGGTGGCGCATCGACCCGGTGAGCGCGGAGTAGCTGAGCAGCGCGCCGGCCACCGCGAAGGCCCCCGACGGGGTGGGGCCGTCCGCGGGATCCGCGGGCCGGTAGACCAGCGCCTCCCCGTCGTCGGCGGTGTCGTAGAAGCCGCCGGTCCCGTCGCCGAACCGCTCCAGCGCGGTGTCCAGCAGCTCCCCGGCCAGCGACAGCCAGCGCGGCCTCGCCGGTCACCCCGGACAGGGTCAGCAGCCCCTCGGCCACGCACGCGTAGTCCTCGAGCACCCCGGCGCTGCCGGACGGCCACGCCGTCCCGCGACGTCCGGGCCAGCCGCCCGGCCGAGAAGTGCACCCGGGCCAGCAACTCCGCCGCCCGCCGGGCCCCGTCGATGAAGGCCGGCTCGCCGAGCAGCAGCCCGGTCTCGGCCAGCGCCGCGATGGCCAGCCCGTTCCACGCCGCGACCACCTTGTCGTCGCGCCCCGGCCGGACCCGCTGGCCGCGCGCGGCCAGCAGCGCGGCCCGGACCCGGTCGAACCGGGCGGGGTCGGCGGGGTCGGCGCGCCGCTGCAGCACCGACCGGCCATGCTCGAACGTCCCGGCCGCCGTCACCCCGAACGCCGGCCGCGGCGTACTGCGCCGTCCGCCGCCCCGAGCACCCCGGTCAGCTCGTCCGGCGTCCAGGTATAGAAGAGGCCTTCCGCGCCGTCGCTGTCCGCGTCCAGGGCCGAGGCCAGGCCGCCGTCGGCGGTCCCGAGCTCGGCGAGCATCCAGGCGCAGGTCTCCCGGGCCACCCGGCGGGCCAGCTCCGACCCGGTGCGCCGCCACAGGTGCGCGTACACCCGGGCCAGCAGCGCGTTGTCGTAGAGCATCTTCTCGAAGTGCGGCACCACCCAGCCGGCGTCCACGGAATACCGGGCGAATCCCCCCGCGAGCTGGTCATACATGCCCCCGCGGGCCATCCCCTCCGCGGTCCCGGTCGACCATCCCCAACGCCGTCGCGGCGGGCTCGCCGTTGCGCTGCCGCGCGCTCTCGGAGTGCCGGAGCAGGAATTCCAGCACCATCGACGGCGGGAACTTGGGCGCGCCGCCGAATCCGCCCGGCGGCCGCGTCGTAGTCCTCGGCCAGGGCGAGGACGGCCTGGTCGCACGACTGCGCGAGCACAGCCTCGGCGCCGCCCGGGGCGTCGCGGCCAGGTCCAGGACCTGCCCCGCGGGCGGTGCGGCCCGCTCGGCCAGCGCGGCGGAGATCTCCCGGGCCTGGCTGGTGACGTTGTCCCGGTCCTCCCGCCACGCCTTGGCCACGCCCGAGCACCAGGCGCTGGAAGTGCTCCCGGGGGAAGTAGGTCCCGCAGAAGAAGGGGTCCCGGTCCGGGGTCATGAACACGGTCATCGGCCAGCCGCCCTGGCCGGTCATGGCCTGGGTCGCGGTCATGTAGACCGAGTCCACGTCCGGGCGTTCCTCCCGGTCAACCTTGATCGCGACCAGGTTCTCGTTCATCAGCGCGGCGGTCTGCGGATCCTCGAACGACTCGTGCGCCATCACGTGACACCAGTGGCACGCCGAGTACCCCACCGACAGCAGGACCGGCACGTCGCGGGCCCGGGCCGCGGCGAAGGCCTCGTCGGACCAGGGCCACCAGTCGACCGGGTTGTCCGCGTGCTGCAGCAGGTACGGGCTGGTGGCGTTCTTCAGTCGGGTGGCCATGTCCCCATCCTGGGCCATGTCCGTTCGCGTTGCGACCGGTACTCATAACGGTTATCATTTTCAACATGCTGTCATGCCAGAGCTGGCTTCGGCTGCGGCGCTCACCATGCGCCGCGGCGGCCCTGACCGCGTGCTCGTCCGGTTCCGGGACGGCCCCGGCGGCCAACTCGAGCGCCACCATCATCGCGGTCGGGGCCGAGAACCAGTACGCGAACGTCATCGGCCAGGTCGGCGGCAAGTACGTGCACGTCAGCGCCATCGAGAGCAACCCGAACACCGACCCGCACACGTTCGAGGCCAGCGCGAGCGTGGCCAGCCTGATCAGCCAGCGCGGGCCTGGTCGTGCAGAACGGCCTGGGCTACGACACGTACATGAACAAGATCGAGGCCGCGGCCCCGAACAGCAGCCGCAAGGTCATCGACGTGCAGCATCTGCTCGGCCTGCCGGACAGCACGCCCAACCCGCACCTGTGGTACAAGCCGTCCACCATGCCGGCCGTGGCCAAGGCCGTGGCCGCGGACCTGTCGGCCCTCCAGCCGCGCCCACAAGGCGTACTTCGCGGCGAAGGCGGCCGCCTTCGACGCGTCCCTGCAGCCCTGGTACCACGCCATCGCCCAGTTCAAGGCGCGCTACCCGGGGACGCCGGTGGCCACCACCGAGCCGGTCGGCGACTACCTGCTGCAGGCCGCGGGCACCCGGAACCTCACCCCGTTCGCCTTCCAGGCCGACATCATGAACGGCGTGGACCCGGCCCCGCAGTACGTGTCCCTCCAGGACGGCCTGTTCTCCGGGCACAAGGTCAAGGTGTTCCTGTACAACCAGCAGGTGACCGACTCGCTGACCGCCTCGTTCCTGGCCGCGGCGCACCGCGACGGGATCCCGGTGGTCGGCGTGTACGAGACCATGCCGGAACCGGGCTACGACTACCAGTCCTGGATGCTGGCCGAGACGGCCGCGCTCGAGCGGGCCGTGGCGCACCAGATCTCCACCGAGAAGCTGAAGTGATGGCGCGCCCGGTGGGAGAACAGCCCGCGTGGGAGAACGCCGGCGGGGAACTGCGCGACGCCCAGGAGAACACCGGCGAACTGCTCGATGTGCAGGGCGTCAGCCTGTGGCTCTCGGGCCGGAAGATCCTCGACGACGTCAGCTTCGCCCTCCGCCCGGGCGAGTTCACCGCCCTGATCGGCTCGAACGGCGCGGGCAAGACCACCCTGCTGCGGGTCATCCTCGGCCTGCAGGCGCCCTCGGCCGGCACGGTGCGGGTGGCGGGCCAGCCGCGCACCCGGCGCGGCTCGGTGATCGGCTACGTCCCGCAGAAGATCCTGCTCGACCCGGACATGCCGCTGCGCGCCCGCGACCTGGTCGGCCTGGGACTGGACGGGCAGCGGCTGGGCCTGCCGCTGCCGTCGGCCCGGCGCCGGCAGCAGGTCGACGAGATGCTGCACGCCGTGGGCGCGGACCGGTTCGGCGACACCCGGGTGGGCCTGCTGTCCGGCGGCGAGCAGCAGCGGGTGCTGATCGCGCACGCGCTGATCAGCCGCCCCCGGCTGCTGCTGCTCGACGAGCCGCTGGCCAACCTGGACATCGCCAGCGAGCAGGACGTGGTCGAACTGCTCGGCCGGGTCGCCCGCGAGCAGCAGATCGCGGTGCTCATCTCGGCCCACGACATGAACCCGCTGCTGCCGGTCATGGACCGGCTCGTGTACATGGCGGCGGGCCGCGCCGCCAGCGGGACCACCGCCGAGGTGGTCCGCCCGGAGGTCCTCAGCGAGCTGTATGGCCAGCACGTGGACGTCATCAGGGTGCACGGGCGGATCCTGGTGGTCGCGGCCGCGCGCGGGGTGGGGCTCGATGTCCCGGAGCCGGAACCCGAACCGGTCATTCACGAGGGCGCGTGATCTGTCCGTGCCCACCTGCTGCAGACTGATTTTCGAACCGGGCTTCTTCTCCAGCGCCCCGGTGCACGTGGCCCTGGCCGCGGGCGGGGTCGTGGCGCTGGTGTCCGGGATCGTGGGCTCGTTCGCGGTGATCCGCGGCCAGTCCTACGCGGGGCACGCCCTGGCCGACATCAGCGTGACCGGCGGCTCCGCGTCCTTCCTGGTCGGGGTCAGCCCGCTGTGGGGCTTCGTCGGGGTGGGCGTGCTGGCCGCCGGGGTGATGGACATGATCGGCGTCCAGCGGCCCCGCGGCCGGGACCTGGCCACCGGGATCGTCCGGGGAGCGGGCCTCGGCCTGGCCGCGCTGTTCCTCTACTGGGACACCACGCACAGCAACGTCTCCGGGGCCACGATCACGATCCTGTTCGGCTCCATGTTCACCATCAGCAGCTCGCTGCTGCCGGTCATCACGCTGCTCAGCGTGGCGGCCGTGGGCATCGTGGCCATCTTGTACCGGCCGTTGCTGCTCAGCTCGGTCGCCGCCGACCTGGCCGCCGTCCGCGGGATCAGCGTCCGGCTGGTCGGCCTCCTGGTCCTGGTCGCGATCGCCCTCGCCGTCGCCCTGTCCGCCATGACGATCGGCACCATCCTGTCCACGGCGCTGCTGATCGGGCCCGCCGCGATCGGGCTCCGGCTGACCAGCCGTCCCGGACTGGCCATGGCCTGGGGCGCGCTGGCCGGCCTGGCCGCCACCTGGCTGGGGGTGCTGCTGGCCTACGACAGCTTCTACTGGCCGCCGGCCCGGCACGGCTGGCCGGTCAGCTTCTTCGTGGTCACGCTGATCTTCCTGGGCTACGTGGCGGTCAGGGCACAGCCGGGATCACCAGCCGGGTCAGCACCAGCCGGGTTAGGCGGGCCTGAGCCGATGTTCTCCGGATTCATGACCAACGCCTGGCTGGTCGGCACCATCGTCGCGGTCGTGGCGGGCACCGTCGGGTTCTTCATCGTGCTGCGCGGCGCGGCGTTCGTGGCGGACGCGGTCCCGCAGGGGGCGTTCGCGGGCGCGGCCGGGGCCAGCCTGCTCGGGATCAGCACGCTCGTCGGGCTGGCCGTGGCGGCCCTGGTCGGCGCGCTCGGGCATCGGCTGGCTCAGCCGCCACGGGCGGCGGGACGTGGCCACCGCCCTGGCCCTGGTGGTCCTGCTCGGCCTGGGCGCGCTGTTCCTGAGCTTCAGCACGGAGTACGCGCCGGAGATCTACGCCCTGCTGTTCGGCGAGGTGCTCGGGGTGAGCAGCAACGAGGTCGCCCCGATCGCGATCCTCGCCGCGGTCAGCGTCGCGGCCATCATCGCGCTGTACCGGCCGCTGCTGCTCTCCTCGGTGATGCCGGAACTGGCCGAGGCGCGGGGCATCCGGCCGGCCCGGGTGGAGACCCTGTTCCTCGTGGTGGTGGCGCTGGCCACGAGCATGACCCTGCCGGTCGTGGGGGCGCTGCTGATCTTCAGCCTGATGATCGGCCCGCCCGCCGCGGCCCGCTCGGTGACCAGCAAGCCGCTGCCCGCCCTGGCGCTGTCCGCCGTCATCGCGGTCGTGGTGGTCTGGGCCTCGATCGCCGCCGCCTACCAGACGAACTGGCCGGTTGGCTTCTTCGTGGGCGCGCTCGGGGCGGTCTGCTACGCCGCCGGGCGGGGCTGGGCCGCGCTGCGCGGGCGGCGCCCGGCCGGGCCCGGGGCCTGGCGCGGAGCTGGGGAGCAGGGGGTCACGGCTGCTAATGTGCGGGTGTGATGACGCCGGTGCCTGCTAAGCGTCCGCCCGGGCGGCACCCGGGTGCGCGGGACCCGGCAGGCTGAGGCACTGTCGGCGGTCCTCGGCGGGCTGCCCGGGTTCTGCAGCGCCCAGCAGATCCACGCGGAACTGCGCCAGCGCGGCGAGCACATCGGCCTGACCACCGTCTACCGGCACCTGCAGGTGCTGAGCGAGGACGGCCAGGTTGACACGATCCGCGACGCGCACGGCGAGACGCTGTACCGCCGGTGCGAGAGCAACGCCCACCACCATCACCTCATCTGCCGCAGCTGCGGGACCAGCGTCGAGGTGGAGGGCCGGGCCGTGGAGCGCTGGGCCGAGCAGGTCGCGGCCGAGGCCGGCTTCACCGCGGTGGACCACACCATCGAGCTGTTCGGCCTGTGTCCCCAGTGCAGCAAGGACGGCGTGACCAGTACGCCCAGGAACCCGTGCGGCGAGATGAGCAAGTCGTCCGGGCGGGCCGCGGCCCGGGAGCGGATCCGGCTGGAGCGCGAGCGCGCGGCCCGCCGCCGTCAGCGCAACCGGGTGCTCATCGTGGTGGGCAGCGCGCTGGGCGCGGTCGTGATCGCGGTCGTCGTCATCTGGTGGTCCGGCCCGGTCAGAACACGGGCACGAGCACCGCCGCGGTGCATGAGCGCCTACTACAACGGCCCGTTCGCGCCGGTCACGAAGAACCCGGATCACAGCGTGACCAACGCCCAGCCCGGGGTGAAGACGCCCGTGCTGGACGTCTATGAGGACTTCCAGTGCCCGGTCTGCGACGAGTTCGAGAAAACCAACGGCGCGACGGTGCAGAAGCTGGCCCAGCAGGGCAAGGTGCGGGTCGTCTACCACCCGTTCACGATCTTCCTGGGCGAACAGCCGGCCCAGGACAACTCGGTGCGGGCCTGGGCGGCGGCGCAGTGCGTGCCCGCCGGGTCGTGGATGAGGTACCACAACCTGCTCTACTCCAACCAGCCCGACGAACGGGCCCGCAACGGGTTCCCGGTCAGCCTGCTCCTCGCGCTGGGCCGCAAGATCGGGCTGACCAGCGCGTCGTTCACGCACTGTGTCTCGGCCCAGACGTTCGCCCCGCAGGCCGTCCCGTTCAGCGAGCAGGTCATCAAGAGCGGCATCGACTCCACCCCGACGGTGAAGCTGAACGGCACCGGCGGTCAGCATCGCAGACCCTGGTGCAGCCCGGGACCGCCCTGCAGAAGCAGATCCTCGCGGCCCGCTAACGCTGGGTGCCGTCCAGCATCTCCAGCGCGCAGCGGACCAGTTCGGCGTTGCCGCTGGCCGGCCGCCGTCCGGGCCGGCCAGGGTGTCCTCCAGGCCGATCCGGGTGGGCAGTCCCTCCCGGGCCGCCTGCGCCACCAGGGGCCAGCAGCTCTCTCCCTCGCCATGCAGCAGGCGCGGGAGCCCGCGCACCGCGGAGGCGTCGAGGGCGCGCAGGATGGCCTCGGCGGCCCGGGGGGCCGCGAGCGCCGGCTCGCCCATGATCTCGACCAGGATCCGCAGCGGCGGCTGGGGCAGCCCGGCCGCGGCCAGTACCGGCACGTCCGCGGCCGACCACACCCCGGCCTCCACGGCGATGGCGGCCGCGCCGAGCACGCGGGCCACGCCGGCCCAGCCTTCCTCGCTGACGTTCACGGAGGCGAAGTCGGGCCGCGCGGCGGCGTCCAGGCCCGCCCAGCCCGCGACGGCGGCGTGCCGGGCCGCCGCGTCCCCGTCGCGTGATCCACAGCCCGGTGGACACCCCCACCGGGGTGCCCGGGCAGGCCGCGCGGACCGCGGCGACCGCCGCGCCGACGTCAGCGGCCCGCACCGACTCGGCGCCGTCCGGGCCGCGCGCGTGCAGGTGGACGGCCTCGGCCCCGGCGGCGACCGCCGCCGCGGCGTCCCGGGCCAGCTCCGCCGGGGTGACCGGCACCGCGGGATTGTCGGCCTGGCTGCGCTTGCCGTTGAGGCAGGCCTTCAGCCGCCTGATTTCGCCGTCCATCTGGCGCATGCTCCCATGCCACCCGCTCCCGGCCTGCCCCGGGCAGGGCGGTCAGGACGCCGGGCGGGCCGGCGAGCCGGGTCGGCGGGCCTGGTCAGCCGTCCAGGCGGCGGTACCGCAGGACGTACGTGCCGCCCGCGCCGGTGGATTCGTCCCTGATGGTCACCGTGGCCTGGCCGCGCTGCAGCTGGATGCGCACGTAGACCGTGTCGCCCGCCGCGGTGTCCAGGCTGATCCGCTGCTCGTTCGGCCGCTGCGGGGCCACCCGCCACCACAGGTAGGGACCGAAATAGCCGCCCGCGGACGAGCCTGCCTGGACGAGCGGACTCCCGGCCCGCCCGAGCCCGAGGCCGGCCCACGACGACATGGCGGCGGTCGGGTCATTCTTCGGCCGGGTGACCCGCCAGGTGCCGTAGACCACGGTCCGGGTGGCGGCGCTGGCCCGGTTGCCCGCCGGGCTGGGCCGCGGCGCGGTGGCCGGCGGCGTCAGGGTGCCGAGGGGGCTGGCGTCCCCGACCATGGACTGCGGGCTTGGCGTCTCCCACCAGGGACCGGGCTGGCGTCCCCGACCAGGGACCCGGGCTGCGCGTCCCCCACGATCGACTGGCGCCGACGCCGGGCTGGGCGTCCCCCACGATCGACTGCGCGACGCCGGGCTGGGCGTCCCCCACGAGCGACTGGCGTCCCCGATCCGGGCTTGCGCGTCCCCGACCAGGGACCGGGGCGCGCTGGACGGGGTCACGGGGGCGAAGACACACGTAGGCCGGGCCGCCCGCACTCCCCCGGTGACGAACTTCCGCCACGCGGCCAGCTGAACCCGGCCGGTGGGCCGGAGCGGCAGATCGTTCGCGGCCAGCTGGGCCGGGGTCGCGGTCAGCGGGTCGAAGCCGACGGGCAGCCGGACGTTGACGGCGGAGACGCCGGCCCCGCAGGAGGTCACCATCCGGGCACCGGCCTGCGCGTCCGCGTTCCCGCGGTTCCCGCCAGGGCGGGGGCGGTCAGGAAGACGGGGGCGGCCGCCACCCCGGCGATCGCCAGGGCGCCGAGAGCCCTGGCCGCATAGCTAGTGACCACAGTGGCCTGCGCGCAACAGCGCGCATTAACCCGGCAGCGATCATCAGCGACCTCCTCGGGCCACAGGAACTATGCCTCTGGCGCACGTCACCGGGCGTGCGCTCGACTGCAGGGCGGGGGGCTGCCGTCAGGTCCGGTACGTGCAGCATAGCGAAGTAAAGTGCCGCCTGGCCTGCTGGAGGAGCACTGCGATGTGATGAGCTGTTTGTCGGGGCGGCCGGCCCTCATTCCGGCGGGCTCAATACATCCGATCTATACCAGGATCGCACGGTACCGGGCCCGCGCCAGCCTGCCGGACGGGCTGCGGCCAGGGGTGATGGCGGAGGATTGTTGCCCAGGGACGGGATCGCCGGATGATCATCGACGCGCATCACCACCTGTGGGATCCGGGCGTCCGGCGGCACGCCTGGCTCGACGCGCTGCCGTCCCTGGGCCGGCCCTTCGGCCTCGATGACTTCGCGCCGCTCGCCAGCGCGCAGCGGGGTGACCGCCAGCGTCCTGGTGCAGGTGCTGCCCAGCGCGGCGGAGACCAGGGAGTTCCTGGCCGTGGCCGCGTCCGGGACGCTGGTCGCGGGCGTGGTCGGCTGGGCCGACCTGACCGCGCCGGACGTGGCGGACCAGATCGCCCGGCTGCGCGGGCTTCCCGGCGGGGACCGGCTGGCCGGCCTGCGGCACCTGGTCCAGGACGAGCCGGATCCGGACTGGCTGGACCGGCCGGACGTGCGTCGCGGGCTGCGCGCGCTGGCTGGCGCCGGGCTGGTCTATGACCTGCTGGTCCGCCCGGCGCAGCTGCCCGCGGCGATCCGCGTGGCCCGCGACCTGCCCGAGGTCAGCTTCGTGCTGGATCACGGCGGGAAGCCGGACATCGCCCGCGGCCAGTACGAGCCCTGGGCCAGCCTGGTGGGCGAGCTCGCGGCCTGCCCCAACGTCGCCGGCAAGCTGTCCGGGCTGGTCACCGAGGCGGGACCGGACTGGTCAGCGGCGCAGATCGGTCCCTACGCCAGCCACCTGATCGACTCCTTCGGGCCGCGCCGTCTCATGGTCGGCTCGGACTGGCCGGTCTGCACCCTGGCCGCCAGCTACGGGGAGGTGCTCGACCTGGCCGTCTCGCTGCTGTCCGCCCGGCTCGGCGCCGCGGACGTGGCGGCGGTCCTGGCCGGGAACGCCCGGGCGATCTATCGGCTCCAGCTTCCCTGACGCAGTTTCAGAGCACGGGCCGTTCACAAGCACCGACGCGAGCCACTGCTGGACGCTGGCGATGTGCACGGTGGACCAGGACCGGGCCACCACCGGATCGTGGGACTCCAGCGCGTCCAGGATGGCCCGGTGCTCGGCCAGCGTCCGCTGGGTGGATCCCTCCTGGGTCAGGCCGCGCCAGACCCGGGCCCGCGACGTCGGCCCGGACAGCGAATCGAGCAGGGAGGTGAGCACGCTGTTCCCCGAGCAGGCCGAGATCCGGCGGTGGAATTCCAGGTCGTTGGCGACCAGGTCCTCGACCTCGGGATCCGGGCCCAGGCTGTCCAGCAGTTCGCGCAGCGCGGCGACCTCGGCCGCCGAGATCCGCTCGGCGGCCATCGCCGTGGCCTCCGGCTCCAGGATCCGCCGCACCTGGAGGAACTCCAGCACGGTCCCGTCCCGGTGGAAATCCACGATGAAGCTGAGCGCCTCGAGCAGCAGCGGGGGCTGCAGGCTGGTCACGTAGGTGCCGTCGCCGCGCCGCACGTCCAGGATGTTCATCAGCGACAGCGCCTTGACCGCCTCGCGCAGCGAACTGCGGGACAGGCCCAGCTCGGCGGCCAGGTCCGCTTCCCGGGGCAGCCGGTCCCCGGCTCGCAGGGTGCCGGAGACGATCATGGCTTTGATCTTCTCGATGGCCTCGTCCGTCAGCGCCACAGCCGTCCTCCGAACCCCGCCTGCGCTCTGCGCCGCTGCCCGGGCCCTGCTCAGCACCCGACGATCCCCGCACATCCGATGTCTACCGCCGAGTATCCCACAGTGCGTGGCGATGCGGCCGCGAAGTGCCTGGCCAGTGCGCACGTGGCGGGCAAGCGGGACGGAGAGCCGCCCGGCGGCGGTCGCAGCCTGTCCCGGCTGTCGCTGGCGCCTGATACCAAGGACTCATGGTTTCCGAGGCCGGCCAGTGCTGGGAAGCTGCGCGAGCGCCGGCACGTCTGCGCGAGGAGGCGGAGCGCTGCCTGCGCGCGCTGGCCGGGCCGTCCGCCCGGCTCCGCGAGGATCAGTGGACCGCGATCCAGGCCCTGGCCCGCGACCGGCGCCGGGCCCTGGTGGTGCAGCGCACCGGCTGGGGCAAGTCGGCCGTGTACTTCGTCACGACCGCGCTGCTCCGGGCCCGGGACATGGGGCCGACCATCATCATCTCCCCGCTGCTCGCCCTGATGCGCAACCAGATCGAGGCGGCGGCCCGGGCCGGGCTGCAGGCCCGGACCGTGAACTCGGCCAACATGGCGGACTGGGACGAGATCTACGCGGAGATCGCCGCCGGCTCCGTGGACCTGCTGCTGGTCAGCCCGGAGCGGCTGAACAACCCCGGCTTCCGCGACCTCGTCCTGCCCAAGCTCGCCGCCACCGCGGGCATGCTGGTCGTGGACGAGGCGCACTGCATCTCCGACTGGGGGCATGACTTCCGGCCTGACTACCGGCGGCTCCGCACCGTGCTGGAGAACCTGCCCCCCGGTGTGCCGGTGCTCGCCACCACGGCGACGGCCAACGCGCGGGTCACCCGGGACGTGGCCGAGCAGCTGGCCAGCGGGGCCGACGGCGAGGCGCTGGTGCTGCGCGGCCCGCTGGACCGGGACAGCCTGTGCCTGGGCGTGGTGGAGCTGCCCGCCGCGCAGCAGCGGCTCGGCTGGCTGGCCGAGCACCTGGACGAGCTGCCGGGGTCCGGCATCATCTACACCCTCACCGTGGCCGCCGCCCACGAGACCGCGGCCTTCCTGCGCGACCGGGGCCACAACGTCCTGCCCTACACCGGACGGGACGAGCAGGAGCAGCGGCTGGCCGCCGAGCGCGCCCTGCTCGACGGGGAGCTCAAGGCGCTCGTGGCCACCAGCGCCCTGGGCATGGGCTTCGACAAGCCCGACCTGGGCTTCGTGGTGCACCTGGGCGCCCCGCAGTCGCCGGTCGCCTACTACCAGCAGATCGGCCGCGCCGGGCGGGCGGTGCCGCGGGCCGAGGTGGTCCTGCTGCCCGGACCGGAGGACCGGGACATCTGGGCCTACTTCGCCTCGCTGGCGTTCCCGCCCGAGCCGCTGGTCCGGGCGACGCTCGGCGCGCTGGGCGCGGCGGCCGGGCCGCTGTCGTCCGGCGCGCTGGAGACCCAGGTCGACCTGAGCCGGGCCCGGCTGGAGATGATGCTCAAGGTCCTGGACGTGGACGGCGCGGTGCGCAAGGTCAGCGGGGGCTGGGCCGCCACCGGGCAGCCCTGGGACTACGACGCCGAGCGCTACGCCACGGTGGCGGCGGAGCGGCACCGGGAGCAGCAGGCCATGCTCAGCTACCTGCGCACCCCGGGGTGCCGGATGGAGTACCTGCGCCAGCAGCTGGACGACCCCGAGGCCGAGCCGTGCGGCCGGTGCGACAACTGCACCGGGCGCCCGTGGCCCGCGGAGGTGTCGGCGGAAGGGGCCGAGCTGGCCCGGGCCCGGCTGCTCCGCCCGGTATCGACATCAGCCCGCGCCGGATGTGGCCGCCGGGCATGAAACGGCTCGGCGTGGACGTGGCGGGCAAGATCCCGGCGGAGTTGTCGGCGGACACCGGCCGGGCGCTGGGCCGCCTCACCGGCCTCGGCTGGGGCCCCCGGCTGCGCGCCCTCCTGGACGAGCCCGCGGACCCGAGCGACGGCGCCGACGTCCTGCCGGCGACCTCGTCGCCGCGCTGGTCCAGGTGCTGGCCGCGTGGGACTGGGAGCAGCGCCCGGCCGGCGTGGTCACGCTGCCCAGCCGTACCCGGCCCCGGCTCATCGCCAGCCTGGGCGAGCGGATCGCGGAGATCGGCCGGCTGCCGCTGCTGGGCTCCCTGAGTTACGCCGGCTCCGGGCCCCGGGCGGGGGCCTCCGGCGCCCAGCAGTTCAACAGCCCGCAGCGGCTCCAGGCGGTCTGGCGCGAACTGCGCCTGCCCGGCCCGCTGGCCGGGGCGGTCGCCTCGCTCGGCGGCCCGGTGCTGGCCATCGACGACCGCATCGACAGCGGCTGGACGATGACGGTCGCGGCCCGGCTGCTCCGCGAGGCCGGCGCGCCCCGCGTATTGCCCCTGGTCCTCGCGGTCAATGCCGGCTGAGTCGGGGCGTGGGTGCCCGCACGTCCACACCAGGTAGTCCACCAGGTAGCCGACCGTCCGGGTCCCCGTTCAGGGATCTGGAGCTAGCGGGTGCCTGCCCGGCCCGCGATCACCCGAGGGGCCTGCTCGCCGGGAGCGATGCGTGGTTTATCACCGGCGAGCAGCACAGCAGCGCTACCGGAATCGCCTGCATCGCGTGCGTCTCAGGCTGGGGCCCGAGGCCGGAGGCGGGAGCCGCGGCATGCGTCGCGGCGGCGGGCGCGAGTGCGGCCGGAGGGGCGGGTGCGGCGGCGGGCGCGGGTGCCGGTGCGGGTGGCGCAGCTTCGGCCGCGGTCGCGGCAGCGGCCCGGAGATCTGCCAGCCGCTGGCGGGAGGGAAGCAGGGTGATGGCGAGGATCACACCGAGACTGAAGATTCCCGCGGACACCGCAAACGCCACGGTGTAACCGTGGGTGGCCGCGATCAGGGGAGCCAGCGGTTCCGCGTGGTGCGCGGCGAAGTAGCTGGCCGTCGCGGTCAGCGCGATGGTGCTCAGCAAGGACGTCCCGATCGACCCGCCAACCTGTTGCATGGTGTTGACCAGCGCGGAGGCTACGCCTGAATCCTGGCGCGGACGCCGGCCGTGGCGGTGTTGATGGCCGGGGCGAAGATCATGCCGAAGCCCAGGCCCATGACGAGCAGGGCGGGCAGGATGCCAACCAGGTAGCTGGAGGTCACGGTGAGCTGGGTCAGGTAGATCATCGCGGCGACGCCGCACAGCATGCCGGTGGTGATCAGGACGCGCGGCCCGAACCGGGGCAGGGTCACGATGCTGGAGACATTAGAGCTGATCAGGATGCAGCCGATCATCGGCAGGAAGGACAGCCCGCTGGTCACCGGGCTGTACCCCTTGACCTCCTGCAGGTAGTAAGTGAGGAACAGGAAGACGCCGAAGATCGCGATTCCCGAGATGCCGACCGCGACGTAGGAGCCGCCCCGGGTGCGGTCGAGGATCACGCGCAGCGGCAGCAGCGGGTGACTGGACCGCCGCTCGGCGAAAACGAACGCGGCGAGCAGCAGCACGCCGAGGACCAGGGAGCCGATGGTCAGCGCGGCGGTCCAGCCGGCGGTCTCGGCGTGGGAGAAGCCGAAGACGATGAGGAACAGCCCGGCGCAGGCCAGGACGGCCCCAGGCCAGTCCATCCGCGGCGGGTTGGCGGGCCTGCTGCTGCGCATGTACGCCAGGGCGCCGGCCACGGCGATCACGGCGAACACCAGGTTGACGTAGAGGGTCCAGCGCCAGGACAGGTACTGGGTGAGTACGCCGCCGAGGATCAGGCCCACGGCGCCGCCGCCGGCCGCGACGGAGCCGAAGACCCCGAAGGCCCGCCCCGCTCGCGCGGGTCCTGGAAGGTGCTGACCAGCGTGCCCAGGGCGGATGGGGCGAGGATGGCGCCGAACGCGCCCTGCAGCGTCCGGGCCGCCACCAGCATTTCGAACGAGGTGGCCGCGCCCCCGAGGGCCGAGGAGACGGCGAAGCCGACCAGGCCGGTGATGAAGACCCACTTGCGGCTGTACATGTCGCCGAGCCGGCCGCCGACCAGCAGCAGGCTGCCGAAGGCCAGGGCGTAGGCCGTCACCACCCACTGCCGGTCGCTGTTCGGGAACCCCAGCGCACGCTGCGCCGACGGCAGCGCGATGTTCACGACGGTGGAGTCCAGGACCACCATCAGCTGGGCGACAGCCACCACGACCAGGACCAGCCAGCGCCGGTCGGCGGGGGCGGCCGGACGGGCCTGGGTGGCAGATGACATGGGATCTATGCCCTTCGCGTGCACCGCACTGCCCGGATCGCTACCAGGGGTCTGGAGCAACGATTGCCCAGTAGTGCTGCTGGGATCGCGGCCCAATGCCGCCGTCTCAAGCCAAGATAGGCACACCGGAAACGCCACGTCTACCGGCGCCCGCCCCCGCAGAGCTGTACGGGGGAGCAGCTAAGGCACGATCACCAGGGGCACCGCTGAGTGGCGGGCGAGGCTGACCGCGACCGAGCCGACCACGCGGTGCATGGCGTGTGATGAGCTCCCGACCGCGATCGCCACGGTGTCGTCGGGGTGAGCGTCGTGGATGTCCCTGGCGGCGGCGGTCAGCTCCTCGCGATGAGGCCCTCGCGCCGCTCGAACCGCCAGCGCTCCTCGCGGTCGCGCAGCTGCTCGGTGGCCGTGGTGAGAAGCTCCTGCGCAATATCGTCGAAGGTAACTTCCATTTCTTCTACGGCGCCTGGCGACAGCGAGTCGATGCTAGGCAGATGAGCGACGTACACCACCTCGATGGAGCCGGTCCGGCCGTGCAGCAGCCTGACCGCGGCGTCGAGCGCCCGGGTGGCCGGAGGCGAGCCGTCATATCCCACGACGAAGTACAGGTTCCCGGCGGGTGGCACGGTAGCGTTCATCGCTGCTAAGGCTATTCGGTTCCCCGCGCGTCGTCCCGGTAACCGGGGGTACCGGCGGGTCTACACGCGGGCCGCGCGTCCGGTATGCGGCTCGGGGGTCTGTGCCGGGGCTGGCGGTGGGAAGGTGACGTCGATGGCGAGGCCGCCGCCGGGCCGGGGTTGCGCGGTGATGGTGGCGGCGTGGGCGGCGGCGATGGCCCTGACGATGGACAGGCCAAGGCCGTGGCCGCCGTCGCGGCGGGCGGGGCGCGGGCCGAGCCGCTGGAACGGCTGGAACAGGCGGTCGACCTCGGCGGCGCGGGATGACCTGCCCGGAGTTGGTCACCGACAGGACGGCGCCGGCCGTGGCTGGTCCTGGTGCGTGATCTGGATGTCCCCGCCGGGGATGTTGTGCCGGATGGCGTTGTCGATCAGGTTGGCGGCCAGCTGCTGGACCAGGAGGGGGTCGCCGTCGAGGGCGGCGGGCTGGATGGCGGCCTGGACGTGCAGGCCCAGGCGGCTGATCGCGGGGCGGGCGGCGGCCAGGGCGGCGCTGGTGATGGCGGCCAGGTCGGCGGGCTCGTGCTCGCCGGGTCCGGCTTCGCTGCTGGCCAGGGTGAGCAGCGCCTCGATGAGGCGTTCTTGCTCGGCGTTGGAGGCGAGCAGTTCCTGGCTGACGGCCTGCCAGGTGCCGGTGGTGGCGGCCGGGTCGGCGAGGGTGACCTGGAGCAGGGTGCGTTCCCGGGTCAGCGGGGTGCGCAGCTCGTGTGAGGCGTTGGCGGCGAACCGCCGCTGGGCGTCGAAGGAGGCCTCCAGCCGCGCGAACAGGCCGTCGAGGGTGTCGGCGAGTTCCTTGAGCTCGTCGTCGGGTCCGTGCAGGGCCAGCCGCTCGTGCAGGCTGCTGGCGGAGATCCGCCGGGCGGCGGCGGTGATCGTGCTCAGCGGGCGCAGCACCCGGCCGGCGATGAGCCAGCCGATCGCGGCGGCGGCCACCGCGATGACCGCCAGGGCGATGGCGGAGACGATCAGCAGCTGCTGCCGGTCGGCGGCGATCTGCCCGCGCGCCGCCTCGAGGATCGCCTGCTGGACCTCGGGCGGCGAGCGGGACGTGTTGAGTCGCGTGCGGCCAGCTGGCGGACGCGGCGGCGTGGCGCCTCTGGGACCTGGTGGACGCTGGGCTACCGTGCACCTGCGCCGAGTGCACGGCCGCCCGTAGAGCAGGTAGGTCAGGGCGAGCACGGCCGCGCCGCAGGCCAGGAACGCCCCGCCGTACAGGACGGTCAGGCGCAGCCGGGCGGTGCGGCGGGGCAGCCGCAGCCAGCGCGGCGGACCGGGGCGCGGGCGGGGAGTGTGCATTAGGGTTCTCCGATGCGGTAGCCGCTCTCCCGGACGGTCTGGATCACCGGCGGGTCGCCGAGCTTGGCCCGGAGCCGGCCGATGGTGGTCTTCACGGTGCTGGTGAACGGGTCGGCCGCTTCGTCCCATACCCGTTCGAGCAGTTCCTCGGCCGGGACCGGCCGTCCGTCCGCGGCGAGCAGGCATTCCAGCACGGCGAGTTCCTTGGTGGTGAGCGGCAGGCGCCGCCCGGCGCGGACCGCGACGCGGCGGGCCGGGTCCAGGCTCAGGTCACCGTGTTCGAGGCTGGCGGGCAGCGGCGGCGGCGGCGCGCCGGCCCAGGGCCCGGATGCGGGCCACGAGCTCGGCGAAGTCAAATGGCTTGGGCAGGTAGTCATCGGCGCCAAGGTCGAGGCCCTCGACCCGTTCCCTGACCGACCTCGCCGCGGTGAGCATCAGCACCCGGCTCTCGGATCCGCCTGCGGCCAGGGCGCGGCAGACGTCGTCGCCGTGCACGCCGGGCAGGTCCCGGTCCAGCACCACCACGTCATAGCGGTTGACCGCCAGGCGCTCCAGGGCCGCCTCGCCGTCCAGGGCCACGTCGACGGCCATCCCCTCGCGGCGCAGCCCGGCGGCCACCGCCGTGGCCAGGATCTCGTCGTCCTCGGTCACCAGAACCCGCATCGCCTGCCCGCCGCTTCCTGCGCCCGCGGCATGTCAGCCAGCCGCCCGCTTCCCAGGATCGCAGGCCGCAGGTGACAGCCAGGTGACATTTTCGGTTCCCGTCGCTGTCACCTCCCCTTCTGTACAACTGGCTGATGCCGGGATCCGGAAGAGGACCCGATGACCACCCGGCCATTAAGGAGCGACGTCATGAACGGCAATACCAGTGGTAGCCGGGGCCTGCGGCGGGCGGGAACCCTGGCTGTCGTGGCCGCCGTCGCCGTGCTGGCGACGGCGTGCGGCAGTGCAGTGCATGTCGGGTTCTCCGGCGGCTCGGCCTCGGCCGGGCCGGCGGCCTTCCGGGCGAATCTTGCCTACGCGCACTGCATGCGAACCCACGGCGTGCCGAACTTCCCCGATCCCAGCCAATTCATCGGAAAGCTTCCACATCAGCGGGCACCCAGACGGAAAAGTCACCGGCCCCCGGGCGCGGGCTAATGAAGCCTGCCAGCATCTGCTGCCTCCCGGCAGCGTGACTACGAGGTAGCTGCTCACCTGACGCAGCGGCGGTCCGGCCCGGAAGGGACCGAGTTGCCATGAGCCGGACTGTTCCGCTCCAGCGTGGGCACTGCGGCAGCCCGAGCACTGCGGCGTGGTCACGCCCGTGACTTCCGGGGCTGGTGACGCGCCGCCCGGTATGCGACGCTGATATCACCAACTTCAGGCCAACCGGGGAGAGCCTGATGTCTGAGCAACCTGCAATCGCAGGCGGCGACCGGCCTGATCCCGAAAGCGGCTCAGGCCGTCGTTGGCTCACGCCTGGTGGTCGTCTCCTACCTGCGGGGATTCTCGGGCACTACGTGTATCGCGACATTCCCGGCCGCCCAGAATCACCAAGGTGAGGAGACACGAAGATGCCCGCCGAAGACAACAGCGTCCGGCCGTTCCGCGTCGAGTTTCCGGAAGCGGAACTTACCGAATTGCGGAGGCGCATCAACGCGACCAGGTGGCCTGAGCGCGAGACCGTCAGCGACGACTCCCAGGGCGTGCGGCTGGCGATGATGCAGGACCTCGCGCGCTACTGGGGGACGGACTACGACTGGCGCAAGTGCGAGGCGAAACTGAACGCCCTGCCGAAGTTCATCACCGAGATCGACGGGCTGGACATCCATTTCATTCACGTCCGCTCCCAGCACGAGGACGCGCTGCCGCTGATCGTCACGCACGGGTGGCCCGGCTCGATCATCGAGCAGCTGAAGATCATCGAGCCGCTCACCAATCCCACCGCGCACGGCGGGAGCGCGGCGGACGCGTTCCACCTGGTGATTCCCTCGCTGCCGGGCTACGGGTTCTCCGCCAAGCCGACCGCCACCGGCTGGGATCCCGCCCGCACCGCACGGGCCTGGGTGGTGCTGATGAAGCGCCTCGGATACACCCGGTTCGTCGCGCAGGGCGGCGACTGGGGCGCGGCCGTCACGCAGACGATGGGCATCCAGGCCGCACCGGAACTGCTCGGCATTCACTCCAACATGCCTGGCACCGCTCCCGCCGCCATCAACAAGGCGGTCCAGCGCGGCGACCCGCCGCCACCCGATCTGTCCGCCGAGGAGACACGCGCGTACGAGCAGCTGAGCACCTTCTACGCCAAGCACGTGGCCTACGCCCTGATCATGACGACGCGCCCGCAAACGCTGTACGGGCTGGCCGACTCACCCGCCGACCTGGCGGCGTTCATGCTGGACCACGGCGACGGCACCGGCCAGCCCGGGCTCGTGGAACAGGCCCTGCAGGGCACCCTGGACAGCGCCCTGACCCGGGACGACCTCCTCGACAACATCACGCTGTACTGGCTGACGAACACCGGGGTTTCCTCGGGCCGCCTGTACTGGGAGAACAAGGCGGACTTCTTCGACGCCAAGCCCATCACGATCCCGTTCGCCATCAGCGTCTTCCCCGACGAGCTCTACCAGGCCCCGCGGAGCTGGGCCGAGCGCGCGTACCCCCACAACCTCATCCACTACAACCGGCTCGACCGGGGCGGCCACTTCGCCGCCTGGGAACAGCCGGACCTGTTCACCGCCGAGATGCGGGCCTCGTTCCGGTCACTGCGCTAGCCGGGCAGCGGCGGACGGCGCGCCAGGGCGGGCGCGCCGTCCGCCGAAGACCTGGCCACCCCCGGCAGCGTCCCGCCGGGCCATCCGGCCCAGGAAGGCCGGGCATCGAGCCCAGGAAGGATCGCCATGAACGCACACTGGCGCACGCCCGCCGGACTGCACACGGCCTCGGTCCGGCTGCCCGTTGAGGGCGAACTGCCCGCGTTCGACGGTGCGACCGGGTGGCTCAATTCGCCGCCGCTGACCCCAGCAGGCCTGCGCGGGAAGGTCGTGCTGGCTGACTTCTGGACCTATACCTGCGTCAACTGGCTACGCCAGCTCCCCTATGTCCGCGCCTGGGCCGCGAAATACGCTGACCACGGGCTGGTCGTGATCGGCGTGCACACGCCCGAGTTCTCGTTCGAGCACCACCCCGATAACGTCCGCCAGGCCGCGCAGGACCTGGGGATCACCTACCCGGTCGCGCTCGATAGCGACTACGCGGTATGGCGTGCCTTTGCCAACCACTACTGGCCGGCCCTCTACTTCGTCGACGCCGGAGGACATATCCGCCATCACCACTTCGGCGAAGGCGAATACGCAGCAGTCAGAAATGGTCATCCAGCAACTGCTGGCCGAGGCCGGATGCCGGCGACATCGGCCAGGAACTGGTATCGGTCGAGGCACAGGGTGTCGAAGCACCCGCCGACTGGGCCACCCTGAGATCGCCGGAAAACTACACCGGCTATGAGCGCACCGAGAACTTCGCCTCCCCCGGCGGCGTCCTGCCGGGCCAGCCGTCACAGTTACACCGCCCCCGCGCAGCTGCGATTCAACCAATGGGCCCTGTCCGGGGACTGGACGGTGGAGGAACAGCGCCACGCTGAACGCGCCCGGCGGGCGGATCGTCTGCCGTTTCCACGCGCGCGACCTCAATCTTGTTCTCAGACCGGCAGAACCAGGAACTCCCGTACCGTTCCGTGTGCTCATCGACGGGCAGCCACCGGGCGCGGACCGCGGAACCGACGTCAACGATCAGGGCCACGGGAAGGTCGTGCAGCCGCGGCTCTACCAGCTCGTCCGGCAGCGGGGTCCCATCACCGACCGCACCTTCGAGATCGTCTTCCCCGACCCTGGAGTCCAGGCGTACGTGTTCACCTTCGGCTGAGGCCGCGGATCGTCACCACGCTGGGATCAGGCGCTGCTGGTGTGGAAGAACCTGATCCACCTGACCGAAAGGAGCAGGGGAATCCTGATGACGTCAGCCGTGGCCGAGGGTGGGATGCGGCACGTACGGCTCCTCCAGCCGGGCCATCTCCTCCGGGCGTGAGCTCCAGCTGCTCGGCGGCCAGCGCGTCCTGCAGATGGCTGACCTTGGTGGCGCCCACGATGGGCGCGGTCACCCCCGGGCGGTGCAGCAGCCAGGCCAGCGCCACCTGCGCGGCGGGCACGCCCCGGGCCGCGGCGACCTCGTTCACCCGGTCGGCGACGTCGAAGTCGGCCGGCTGGGTGTAGAGGGCGTCCCCGAACGCGTCGGAGTTGGCCCGCACGGTGTGCTTGCCGCCGTCCCGGGTCCGGGTTCCGGTCAGGAACCCGCGGGCCAGCGGGCTCCACGGGATGACCCCGACGCCCTGGTCGATGCACTGCGGGATCATCTCCCGCTCCTCTTCGCGGTAGACCAGGTTGTAGTGGTTCTGCATGGACACGAACCGGGTCCAGCCGTGCTGCCGACGCGGTGTACTGCGCCTTGGCGAACTGCCAGGCGAACATGCTGCTCGCGCCGATGTAGCGGGCCTTGCCCGGCCCGGACCACGTCGTGCAGCGCCTCCATCGTCTCCTCGATCGGCGTGCGCGTTGTCCCAGCGGTGGATCTGGTACAGGTCCACGTAGTCCATGTCCAGCCGCTCGAGCGACGCGTCGATCGAGGCCATGATGTGCTTGCGGGACAGCCCGCGGCCGTTCGGGCCGGGCATCGTGTCGCCGTGGACCTTGGTGGCGACCACGACCTCCTCGCGGGTGAACATCTTGCCGAGCAGCCGGCCGGTAGCGGTCTCGCTGGCCCCCGCGGAGTAGACGTCGGCGGTGTCGTAGAAGTTGATTCCGCCGTCCGCCGCGGCCCGCACGATCGGCTCCGCGGCGTCCTCGTCCAGCACCCATTCGCGCTGGGAGTTGTTGCCGTAGCTCATCATGCCGAGGCAGATGCGGGACACCTGCAGACCCGTCGCGCCGAGGTTGACGTAGTCCATGGATCCTCTCCGGAAAGTGGGAAGTCGAGCCGGGAGGTGAGGGAGTCCTGGATGGTCTTTCCACCCTACTGAGGCCGCGGGGCCACCCGCGGCCCCCGTCCGCCTCAGCGGCTCCGGCTCAGCGCCTCCGGCTGAGCTCTACCGGCTCAGCAGCCTCCGGCTGACCAGGGCGACGACCGCCACCAGCAGCACCGCGAAGCCCAGGACCGCCACCCGGGCGGACAGCAGCTGGGTGGCCACGCCGAGCGCGACGACCGGAACGGCCAGGCCGACGTACGCGGCCAGGAACAAGCCGGCCAGCGCCTCGCCGCGAGCCTCGGGCCGGGCGATGCCCAGCACCGTGGTCACGCTGCCCTTGAACGCGGCGCCCGCGCCGGCGCCCGCCAGCACCCCGCCGGCCAGCAGCAGCGCCAGGCTGGCCAGCCAGAACGCCGCGGTGACCAGGGCCAGGCCCAGGACGAGGGCCGCCAGGCCCAGGGCCAGCTGGCGGCGCAGCGGAGCGCGGCTCACCACGATCTGGGCCAGGGCCGCCGCGCCGAACACCGCGAACGTGGCCGCGCCGGCCAGCGCGTGCGACGTGTCGTGCAGCGTGCCACCGATGAAGCCGGGGGCCAGCGACGTGAACAGGCCGAACAGCGCGAACTCAGCCGCGGCCGCGGCGCTCGCCGCGTAGAACGCCGGGCGGTGCCGCGCGGGCACCGAGATGCGCTGCGGCCGGTACCGGGGCCGGGTCTGCGGACGCGTCACGGTCTCGGGCACGAGCGCCAGCCCGAGCAGGCCGGCCAGCATCAGCGCCTCGACCACGAGGTAGGGCACCACCAGCGGGTCCGCTGCGTACTGGGCCAGGAATCCGGCTACCAGCGGGCCGAGCCCGATCCCGCCCAGGTTCGCGGCGGTCGCGATGATCTCCGCGCGGCGCCGGGGCAGGCCGCCGCGGCCGGATGCGTCCAGCTCGCTCAGGTAGGCGGTGGCCGTGGCGGTCAGCATGCCCACACTGACCCCGGACACCACCCGGGCGATGAGCAGCCCCGCCACCGTGGGCCAGAGCAGGAAGATCACCCCGGACGCCACGTTGACCGTCACGGCGATCACGGCCATCCGCCGGCGTCCCAGCCAGTCCGACAAATGCCCGGCCAGGAACAGGCTGGCGATCACGCCCACGGCGTAGGCCGCGAAGATGACCGTGATCATCAGCGGGCCGAAGTGGTCACGCGCCGCGTAGAGCACGTACAGCGGGGCGGGCACGGCCGAGAAGGCCATGGTCACCAGGAACACGAAACCGACCAGCCAGAACCCGCGCCGGTAGGACCGGCCAGCACAGGCCGGCCGCACGGAGGCTCGCCGGCGACTGGCCATCCTCCCGGGAAATCGCACCGGACGTCCCGGCAGGGATCTCCCGGCGCCGGCTGGCGAGGGGCGTGGACGCTGGCATCTGCGGCTCCTTCGGAGAAGTAACGTCGCCCGGGATAACACCAGCCGCGGCCCGGATCATTGATCTACGGCAATGACAAGTCTTGCTAAGCAAAATCTCCCCGGGAGATGATGCACGGGTGAAGCACGCATGACGTCAGCGCGGCCCGGATCCCGGGAAGACCCAGGTCAGCTGCCGTCGCTGGAGAGCCTGAGAAAATTCGTGGTGGTCGCCGAGGAGCTGTCCTTCACCCGGGCCTCGCGCCGGCTGCATGTCGTCCAGTCCGGGGTGTCCAGCGCCATCGCGGGCCTGGAGCGGGAGCTCGGGGCGACGCTGTTCGACCGGGACCGGCACCGCGTGGCGCTGACCGACGCGGGCCTGGCCCTGCTGCCGGAGGCGCGGGCCACGCTGGCCGCGGCCCAGGCCGCCCGGGACGCGGTGGCGCAGGCCCGGGCGGGCCTGCGCGGCACGCTCACCGTGGGCACGATGCTGTCCACCGGCTCGTTCGACCTCGCGGCGCTGCTCGGCCGGTTCCACGCCACTCATCCGGGGGTGTCGGTCCACCTCCGGCAGGCTCCCGCGGGGTCGGCGGGGCTGGCCGCACTCGTCATCAGTGGCGAACTTGACTTGGCTCTCGTGGCCCTGCCCGGACAGGCCCCGGCTGGCCTGCGGCTGCAGCCGCTGAGCGAGGAGCCGCTGATCCTGATCGCCGCGGCCCGGCATCCGCTGGCCGGGCAGCGCGGGGTGACGCTCGCCCGAGCTGGCTGAGGAGGACTTCGTGGACTTCCCGCCCGGATGGGGGAACCGGACGCTGGCCGATCGCGCGTTCGCCGGGGCGGGCCTGGACCGGCGGGTGCCCTTCGAGGTGGCCGAGTTCACCTCGGCCGCGGCCCTGGTCCGCAACGGCCTGGGCATCGCGTTCATCCCGGAGTCGGCGGCCGATCTCACCGGGCTGGCGGTGATCGGCCTGGACGGCCCGGCCCTGCGCTGGCGGGTCTCGGTGGCCACCCCGACCGCCCGGCGGCTGTCCGCGGCGGCCCGGGCGTTCGTGGCCGAACTCCTCCCTGATCGCTCTGGGTGATCACCAGGTTGACCAGTTTTTATCACCAGCGCGGCATGTCCCGCCGGGCGCGGGGAGTTGCGGTAACGGACACCGGATAGCACACACGACTGGAGCACCGATGCGCAGCAGGTCCATTGGCGGTCTTGAGGTCAGCGCGATCGGCCTGGGCGGCATGCCCATGTCGATCGAGGGCCGGCCCGAGGAGCAGCGCTCCATCGCCACCATCCACGCCGCCCTGGACGCGGGCGTCACGCTGATCGACACCGCCGACGCCTACCACCTCAAGCCCGGCGAGACCGGTCACAACGAACGGCTCATCGCCCGGGCCCTGGCCACCTACGGCGGCGACACCAGCGGCGTGCTCGTCGCGACCAAGGGCGGCCATGTCCGGCCCGGCGACGGCTCGTGGACCGTGGACGGATCCCCGGCCCACCTGCGCGAGGCCGCGGAGGCGTCGCTGAAGGCCCTCGGCGTGGACGTCATCGGCCTCTACCAGTTCCACCGCCCCGACCCCGCGGTCCCGTACGAGGAGTCGATCGGGGCCCTCAAGGACCTGCTCGACGCGGGCAAGATCCGGCTGGCCGGCATCTCCAACGCGACGGTCGCGCAGATCGACACCGCGCGGCGGATTCTCGGCGAGGGCAACCTGGCCAGCGTCCAGAACGAGTTCTCGCCGGCCTTCCGGTCCAGCGAAGACGAACTGCGGCACTGCGCCCGCCTCGGCATCGCGTTCCTGCCCTGGAGCCCGCTCGGCGGCAGCGACCGGGCTGGCGAGCTCGGCGCCCGGCACTCAGCGTTCCAGGAGGTCGCCGACGCTCATGGCGTCTCGCCGCAGCGGGTCACCCTGGCCTGGATGCTGGCCCTCGCGCCGGTGGTGATCCCGATCCCGGGCGCCCGCCGGCCGGAATCCATCACCGACTCGGCCCAGGCCGCCGACCTGGTGCTCACGGACGCGGAAATTCAGCGGCTCAGCAGGGCCTGATCGACTGCTGCCGGTGCCCTGGGGGCGGCGCTGGCCGTCCCCAGGCGCTCAGGCCACGTAGGGCGTGGTCCCCGACTCGTTCGTCATCGGGCGCCCCGCGGCGGCCCAGCCGTTCATCCCGTCACTCACGTTCACCACGTCCCAGCCCGCCCCGGCCAGCGCGTGCGCGGCCTGGTTGGAGCGGCTGCCGGCCCGGCAGATCACGTACACCCGGCCGTCCTGCGGGATCTCCGTGTAACGGGCCCCGAGCTGGCCCAGCGGGATGTGCACCGCCCCGGGCGCGTGCCCCGCCGCCCACTCGTCTGGCTCCCGGACGTCCACCAGCAGGGCGTCCGCGGGCACCTGCGCCGCCGGAACCTGCTGCGGCCGCGCCTCGTCCGTCATGCCGCTGCTCCGGGCATGATCGGCTTCCGGTCCATCTGGCACCCTCCCCGCAAACGCTTGCCGATCAACCCATTGTGGCGCGCCAGACACAGTCGTGTACACGAATCCCCCGGGCTATCCGGGACCGGGAACGTCCTGCCCCTCGCCCGGCAGCTCCTCCGGGCCGGCCAGCCGCAGGTAGGCGGGGGTGAGCAGGGCGGTCAGATCCTGCCCGCGGACTCCGACCCCGGGCGGCTCGAACGAGCGGAGCACCAGGTCCGGAGCGGTAGCCGGGACGGCCTGGGCCGCGCGCAACCGGGCCCGGGACAACCCCGGCGACCAGAACCGGTCCAGGGATTCCGCCAGCGGCGGCGCATTTACTTTCTCCAACGAAAACCCGGCCGGGCCCGTCATCCCACCGGGACCGGGTCCCGGTGCGGCCGACTGGCGCCGCAGCGTGCCGAGCAGTTCCTCCCGGCCACGGCCGCGCCAGGCCAGCATCGCGAACGGGTCGTCGTCGAACTTCTCGGCCAGTACGTAGCAGACCGCGGCCAGGTGCTTGCACGGCACGCCCCAGTCCGGGCAGGAGCAGGACATCTCCAGGTCGCGCGCGGACCGGGGGAAGAGCGGGGTGCCGCACGCCGCGAACACCTCCTCGATCTCGTGCGGCATCTCCCCGGCCAGCAGTTTGGCCCGGAACAGCGCCTGCGCACCGAGGGCTGCGGTGACCGAGCGCCACTGCGCGGTGGTCAGCGGCAGGACCCCGATCCGGGCCTGGTACGGGGCGGGCCGGGAACCCTGCACCCGGGCCCGGACCTTGCCGGTGGTCAGCTCGAACTCCATGACCTGGCCGCGCCGGGCGTAGTTCCGGCCGCGGGCCAGCCGGCCACTCATCCCGAACGACTCCAGCACCTCCACGAACCGGCGGGACCACCACTGCTCGCCGATCGCGCCGCGCTTGCTGCGGGCCTTGATGCCGTTCTCGACCCGGCGCGGCGCGGAGCGCCTCGTGCCACCAGGAGGTGTCCCGGCTGCATCCGGCTACCGCCACTCTGCTCATCGCGGCTCCCGCCACTCTGCATCATCCGGCTACCGCCGCTCTGCCTATCATTCGGCTACCGCCACTCTGCTCATCATCGGCTACCGCCGCTCTGCTCATCATTCGGCTACCGCCTCAGGCGACAGGGCGAGGATCTGGCCCAGATCCGCGGTGGACAGCTCGGTGAGCCAGCCCTCCCCGGTGCCCACGATCCGCTCCGCGAGCGCCTTCTTCTCCTCGATCATGGCGTCGATCCGCTCTTCCAGCGTGCCTACGCACACGAACTTGCGGACCTGCACGTCCTTGCGCTGCCCGATGCGGAACGCGCGGTCGGTGGCCTGATCTTCGACCGCCGGGTTCCACCAGCGGTCGAAGTGGATGACGTGGCTGGCCGCGGTGAGGTTGAGCCCGGTCCCGCCGGCCTTCAGCGAGAGCAGGAAGACGGCCGGCTCCGTGGCGTTCTGGAACTCGGCGACCAGGGCGTCCCTGGTGTTCTTGGCCGTCCCGCCGTGCAGGTAGAGCACCGGGCAGCCGAGCCGGGCGGCCAGGTAGGGCTGCAGCACCCGGCCGAACTCGGCGTACTGGGTGAAGCAGAGCGCCTTGTCCCCGGCCGCGACGATCTCCTCGCAGATCTCTTCCAGCCGGGCCAGCTTGCCGGACCGGCCGGGCAGCCGGGAGCCGTCACCGAGCAGGTGGGCCGGATGGTTGCAGACCTGCTTGAGCTTGGCCATGGTGGCCAGCACCAGGCCGCGGCGCTCGATGTCCGCCTCGGCCGCGTCGATCCGGGCCAGCATGTCGGTCACCGTGGCCTGATAGAGCGAGGCCTGCTCCGGGGTGAGCGTGCACCAGATCTTCATCTCGATCTTGTCGGGCAGGTCGGAGATGATGGACCGGTCGGTCTTGACCCGGCGCAGGATGAACGGGCCGGTCAGCCGCTTCAGCCGGGCCGCGGCCTCCTCGTCGCCGTGCCGCTGCACCGGGACCGCGAAATTCTCGCGGAACTTCTCGGCCGGGCCGAGCAGCCCGGGGCTGGTGAACTCCATGATCGACCACAGCTCGCCCAGGTGGTTCTCGACCGGGGTGCCGGTCAGCGCGAGCCGGGACCGGGCGGGCAGGCCGCGCACCGCGCGGGCCTGCCGGGTGCCCGCGTTCTTGATGTTCTGCGCTTCGTCGCAGACCACCCGCTGCCAGGCCAGCGCGGCCAGCGCCTCGCGGTCCCGGGCGGCCAGCGCGTAGGTGGTGATGACCAGGTCCGCTCCGGTCAGCGCGGCGTGCAGGTCGGCGCCGGACAGCCGGTCCGAGCCGTGGTGCACGTGCACGGCCAGGTCCGGGGTGAACCGCTCCGCTTCCCGCTGCCAGTTCCCCACCAGCGACATGGGACAGACCAGCAGCGTCGGGCCGGTGCGTGGCGGCGCCCCGGGTACGCCCTGCGCCACCCGCTCGTGGTCCAGCAACGCCAGCGTCTGCACGCTCTTGCCCAGCCCCATGTCGTCGGCCAGGATGCCGCCCAGGCCCAGGTCGCTGAGGAAGGACAGCCAGGCCAGGCCGCGCTCCTGGTAGGGGCGCAGTTCGCCGCGGAACGAGGAGGGGGCCGTCACCGGGGTCAGCGAGCGGTCGCCCGCCCCGGAGAGCAGGTCGCCCAGCCACCCGTCCGCCGCGACCGCGGTGACCTCGAGATCTTCCTCCGGGCCGCGCAGCCCGGCCACCAGGACGTCACCGGCCCGCATCACGCCCTCGCGGCCGCGCTCCATGAACTTCAGCGCGGCGCGGAGGTTGCCTTCGTCCAGCTCCACCCACTGACCCCGGACCCGGACCAGGGGGATCTTCAGCTGGGCCAGCTCGGCCAGCTCCTCGGCGTCGAGCGTGGTGTCCCCGACGGCCAGGTCGTAGCGGAACTCGACCAGGTCGTTCAGGCCGAAGCCGCTGCCGCTGGGTGCGCTGGCCGAGGCGGAGGGGGTGGTGCCCTGGGACCGGGAGGTGAGCTTGAGGCCCAGCCGGGCCTTGCGGGCCCAGTCCGGCAGCAGCACGCCGAACCCGGCCCCGGCCAGCAGCGGGCCGGTCTCTTTCAGGAAGCGGAACGCCCCCGCAGTGTCCAGTGCGATCCCGGCGGGCGCCGGGTCCCGCAACGCGTCCTCCAGCTCACCGAACAGCCGCGCCGCCGAGCCCAGCCCGAGCAGCAGTTCCTCGTCCGGGCGGGCCATCCCGCCCGGGGCCCAGCCGCCGGTGCCCGCCCACACGTCGGCCGCGGCCAGCATCAGGCTGGGATCCTCGGCCGACTGGAGGGCGAACTCGACGTGCCAGGTGTCGTCGCGGGGTTCGGAGCGCTGGTCGTCTCCCGGCCGCACGGGGTCTTGCGGCACCGGGTCTCCGGCAACGGGTCTCGTGGTCTTGCGGCACGGGGTCTTGGCGGCTGGCACCGGGTCTTGCAGCACGGGCTCCACGAGGCGGAAGCAGGTGCGCACGGGGCCCGCCGGGGCCTGGGCGGCCGCGCGCCAGGCATCCAGGGCGGCGGCCAGCTCGGCCACTTCCGCCTCGTCCTCCGCGGTGGCCACCTCGACCTGCGGCATCTGGGCCGGTCAGCGCGGCCGCCCAGCGCTCGGCGACCGGGACGCGGGCGGGCCTGCGCCCGCGGCGCGGCGGGAGCAGGCTCCAGTGCTGCTGGCCGGCCCGGGGCTGACGAGCCGCATCCGCGGGTCCGCGCCGCGGACGCGTCCAGCCGGGCCCGCGCGGCCGCGTCGGTCAGCGCGTCCAGCGCCCCGGCCAGCAACGGCCCGGGCGGCTGGCCGCCAGGCTCACCGGCCCGGCACACTGGCGGCATCGCCCCGGCCAGCTCGGCGGCCCGCGGGGCGTCCGGGCCGGTCAGCACCGGGCGCCAGGCCGCAGCCCAGCACTGACCGGCCGAGCTACTGCCAGCAGACCCCAGGCCGCCCGCAGCCCCAGATGGCCAGCACCGTCGCCAGCCTGCCCGAGCACGGGCAGGATCCGGCCGCGGGCGCACAGGTCGGCTGCGAAGCGGGCCACGGCCGCCCAGTAGACGGCCGAGCCCCCGGCGATCAGGTCGGGGTGCGCGGCCGCGGCCGGCGGGCTATCCGCTGGATCCAGGGCGCCCAGGCAGGGTAAGCGCGGCGGCGGGGCCGAACGCCAGCGCGGGGACCCGCCAGCAGCCGAGCGCGGCGCGCCGCCCGCGGCCCGCGCCGCGCTGGTCCCCGTGCCCGTCCTCATCCGGGTCGGCCGGCCGGATCAGCTCCGGGGCACACCCGGGACCTGGGCCCGCCGACGGCAGCCACAGGGACAGTTCGTCCGCGGCCGCCTTGCTGGCCAGGTCCCGGGGACCTTCGCCGAGCAGGCCGAGCGCGTCGCCCAGGACACCGGGATCGGCCGCGAACGGGTGCGGCCGGGGGGCCCGGGAAGGCCGGCCGCCGGCCGGAGCATCCAGGCTGGCCGGCAGCGCGGAGTCCTCGGCCCACAGGCAGAGCGCATCCCGCGCCCAGACGCCGTGGATGACCAGCATGCCCGCCACTCCTCGCCGGCCCGACCAGGCCACGCCTTGCTCTCGACCGACGGTAGCAACCACCGGGGACAGCCGTGGCACGCTGGCGTCATGCCCAGGACAGGAAGCGCGCACTGGATACACCGGGCCCGGGAGCTGGCCACCGGGGTGTTCGCCCCGGCCGCGATGCGGGTCGAGGCCAGCCAGCAGGTGCCACCGGAGCATCTGGACCTGCTCGCCACCGAGGGCTTCTACGGGCTGGCCGGCCCGCGTGGGGCGGGCGGTCTGGACCTGCCGTTCGCGGTGGCCTGCCAGATCATCGAGATCCTGGCCGGGGCGTGCCTGTCCACCACGTTCGTGTGGATGCAGCACCACGGCGTGGTGCGCGCCGTCGCCGGGACCGCCAATACCGCGCTGCGGCAGGCGATGCTCGGGCCGTTGTGCCGGGGCGAGCGGCGGGCCGGCGTGGCCCTGGCCGGCCTGCTGCCGGGGCCGCCCCGGCTGCGCGCCCGGCCGGCCGAAGGCGGGTACCTGCTCGACGGGACCTCGCCCTGGGTCACCGGCTGGAGGTACATCGACACCCTGCACGTCGCGGCCCGCCGGGAGGACGACACCATCGTGTGGGCCGTATTGGATGCCGGGGGTGGCCCGGGTCGCGCTACCCCGACCCTTATCGCGGAGCCGCTCGACATGGTCGCGGTGATGGCCAGTTCCACCGTGGAACTCAGCTTCAGCGGCCATCTCGTCCCGGCCGGGCGGGTAACCGCCACCCTGCCCTGGCCCGGTGGCGCAGCCGGGACGCGGCGGGGCTGCGCTCGAACGGGTCGCTGGCGCTCGGCCTCGCCGCGCGGTGCAGCGAGCTGATCGGCCCGGGCCCGCTCGATGAGCAGGTGTCCCGGTGCCGGACGGCGCTGGATACCGCCGATCCGGCCTACATGCCCGCGGCCCGCGCGGCCGCCTGCGAGCTGGCCCTGCGGGCCACGGCGGCGCTGCTGGTCAGCCAGGGCTCTACGGCGATCCTGGCCGACCAGGACGCGCAGCGGCTGGCCCGGGAGGCCCTGTTCCTGCTGGTGTTCGGCTCGCGGCCGCCGATCAAGCAGGCCCTGGCCGGGCTGCTCACCCGCCCCATCGTTAAGCAACGCGGCC
>CAVUKT010000049.1:0-63314 GCA_963742055.1 uncultured Actinomycetes bacterium
ACGGTCACCGGCCTGTACAACCGGACCGTGCAGTACGCGAACGGGCACATCACGGGCCTGTATGCGCCGCCGGAAATCGTCGAGGTGCTCAGCACCAGTGGCCAGGTGATTACCCCCACCACCCCGTTGGGACAGCGCCCGGACGTGCCCACCGACCAGGCCTGGCTCAAGGCTCATTCCGGGCAGCTGACGACGGTCCCGGGCCTGCGGAGCGGCGACAACTGGCAGGTCGTCGCCCAGCAGCTCGCGGCGGTCCACGGACTCTGCTCGGGCCAGTCGCACCGGAGAACGTCACCCTGATCGCCGGCGTGGACCTCGGCGACATCAACGGGACCATCAGCCAGCTGGCCGCGGATCGACCTGATCGTCAGCGTCATCATCGTCGTCGGCCTGGCCGTCGTCGGGGTGGCCATCGTCCGGGCCAGCCTGCGCCCGCTCACCGACATCGAGCGGACCGCCCGGGCCATCGCGGCCGGTGACCTGTCCCGCCGGGTGCCCGACCAGGATCCGCGTCACCGAGGTCGGCCAGCTGGGCCGGTCGCTGAACACCATGCTGGCCCAGATCGAGTCGTCGTTCTACGCCCAGGCCCAGTCCGAGGCGGCCGCGCGGCGCTCGGAGGAGCGGATGCGCCAGTTCGTCGCGGACGCCAGCCACGAGCTGCGCACCCCGCTCACCGCGATGCGCGGGTACGCGGAGTACTACCGCCAGCGGGGCGGGCTGCACGACGACGCCAGCCCGGCCGCCGAGGCCACCGGCACGCCCGGCAGCGGCGGCCGCCAGCTCGGCGCACGAACTGGGCAGCACACGGCCAGCTCACCCGGGCCGACATGGACCGGATCATGCAGCGGGTCGAGCAGGAGTCGGCCCGGATGGGCGTGCTGGTCGAGGACATGCTGCTGCTGGCCCGGCTGGACCAGCAGCGGCCGATCGAGCACCGGCCGGTGGACCTGCTCACGCTGGCCGCGGACGCGGTGCAGGACGCGCGGATCATCGCCCCGGACCGGGACATCACCCTCGACGTCGGGTCCGGCGCCGCCTTCCTGATCCTCGGCGACGAGGTGCGGCTGCGCCAGGTCATCGGCAACCTGATGAACAACGCGCTGACCCACACCCCGGAGGGCACCCCGGTCGCGGTCCGGCTGCTGGCCGGGCCGCGCCAGCCGGTGCCCAGCGTCGTGCTCGAGGTCGCCGACCAGGGCCCGGGCCTGCGGCAGGACCAGGCGGAGCACGTGTTCGAGCGGTTCTACCGGGCGGACCAGGCCCGGACCAGGACAGGCCGGCGGCACCGGCCTCGGCCTGGCCATCGTGGCCGCCCTCGTGGCCGCGCACGACGGCACCGTCGCGCTGAAGACCGCGCCGGGCCAGGGCGCCACGTTCCGGATCACGCTGCCGCTGGCCCCCGAAGCCCGCGACGACCAGCCGGACGAGAGCGACCAGCCGGGCCAGGCCAGCCCGGCCGGGGCCGGCGAGCCACCCCGCGCGACGTCCGGGGACCGGGGCCGGGCGCCTGACGGGGTTCGTTGCGGAGAAGACCGGCGGAGGCCCGGCGGAAAAGCGGCCCGCAGCGCATCCGGGCTGCTCCCTCAGCCCGCGGCGAGGGCGGCCCGGGCCGCGGCCAGCACCGACTCGCGGTAGGAGCTGCCGAACAGGCAGGCGTGCACCAGCAGCGGATGCAGCTGATGCAGCGGAACCCGGTCGCGCCAGCCCGGGGCCAGCGGGGCCACCTCCTGGTAGGCGCCCAGGATCCGGTCCAGGTGCGGGGCCCCGAACAGGGCCAGCATGGCCAGGTCGGTCTCCCGGTGGCCGCCCTGCGCGGCCGGGTCGACCAGCCAGCCCCGGCCGCCCGACCACAGGACGTTGCCGGACCAGCAGTCGCCGTGGATCCGGCTGGGCGGCTCGGGCGGTCCGGCCAGGCTGGCGATCCGGCTGATCACCTCTTCCACCAGGCGGGTGTCGGACCCGGTCAGCGCCCCGGTGCCCGCCGCGCGGCGCAGGTAGGGCAGCAGCCGCTTGCCCGCGTACCAGGCGGCCCAGTCGCCGGCGCCGCTGATCAGCGCGACGCGGGCTCGCCGGGTGCGCGGTCGCCTCGGCGGTCACGGTGACGGTGTCCCCGGAGCGGTCGCCCAGCGGCAGGGTGGCGATGAACCCGGGCCACGGAGTGCCGAACCGCTCCGCGCCGGACGCGTGCAGCACGGCCAGGTCGCGGCCGAACTGCTCGGCCGCGTGCTGGTCCGGGGCCTGCTGCGGCAGCCAGGTCACGGCGAGCGTCGCGGTGTCCCAGCCGAGGACCTCGGGCAGCGGCACCGCATGGGCGTCGGCCAGCCAGCGCAGCCCGCGCGCCTCGGCCTCGAAGACGCCGCCCTGGTCCCCGCGGGCGGCCTTGGCGAAGGCCAGCCGGCCGTCGGCCAGCGTGACCTGGTAGTGGGCCCACTGGTGCTGCGCCCCGGCCGCGCGGACGTCGCGCACCGCGGTGCCGGTGATCCGCTCCAGCCGCCGGGCGAGTTCGGGGACCCGCCGGGCGAGCTGGGGGGCCCGGGACGCCGGCTCCTGATCCTCCGCCCTGGCCCGGAGTCCGCGGCCCGTGGTCCGCTGGCCCGTCGTCCGCAGGCACGTCGTCCGCGGGCATGGTCACGCTCCGCCCGCCGGGACCTGGCCTACCTCGGCCAGCCGTCCGACCAGGCCCCGCACCGCGCCCTGGACCATGTCCAGGGCTTGCGCGTAGCCGGCCGGCGGGCCGCCGTAGGGGTCGGGCACGCCGCCGTCCCAGGGATCGTGGGTCTTCGCGGCGGCCAGGTCCGGGTCGAACGACCGGAACAGCATCAGCCGCGGCCCGGCCGCCGCCGCGTCAGGGGCCAGGGCGCGCAGCGCCGCCAGGTTGCCAGGTCCATGGCCAGCACCAGGTCGCGCTGGGCGAACCAGGACGGCTGGATCCTGCCGGGCCCGGTGCGCGGACCCGTCGTAGCCCCGCCGGGCCAGTTCGGCCTCGGCCTGCTCGGCCATGGGCTCGCCCAGGTGCCAGTCGCCGGTGCCCGCGCTGTCCACCTCGACCAGCCCGGCCAGCCCGGCCCGGTCCAGTTCGGCGCGCAGCACGACGTCGGCCATCGGCGAGCGGCAGATGTTGCCCAGGCAGACCAGGCAGACCCGGTACGGGCCGGGGGCACGACGTGGCGGCGGCAGGGCGGGCACATCAGCGGGCATGGCTTCAGGATGCCCGAACCGCGGAGTGCTCACGCACGCCGGGCCGGCGCGGGGCCACGCGAAGCACCGCGGCCGGGCATGTAACGATGGGCGGATGCCGTCTTACCGGTCGCTTTCCTACTGGCTGAGCTCGGTTCCCGGGGACCTGACCCCCGGTGCGCCGCTGCCCGGCGATCTCGACGTGGACGTGGCCATCGCCGGGGCCGGGTTCACCGGCCTGTGGACCGCGTACTACCTGGCCAGCGCCAGCCCGGGGCTGCGCATCGCGGTCTGCGAGCGGGAGATCGCCGGCTTCGGCGCCTCGGGCCGCAACGGGGGCTGGTGCTCCGCGTACTTCCCGGCGTCCCTGGCCAAGCTGGAGCGGATGGCCGGCCGGGACCAGGCCATCGCGATGTACCGGGCCATGGAGGACACGGTGGACGAGGTCGGCCGGGTCGTCGCGGCCGAGAGCATCGACTGCCACTGGGCCAAGGGCGGCGCGCTGCAGCTGGCCCGCTCGCCCGCGCAGCTGGAACGGGCCATCGACGACGTCAACGAGGCCCGGTCCTACGGGTTCGGCGAGGACGACCTGCGGCTGCTGACCGCGGCGGAGACGGCGGAGCAGGTGACCGCGGACGGGGTGCTCGGCGCCACGTACACCCCGCACTGCGCGGCGATCCACCCGGCGCGGCTGGCCCGCGGGCTGGCCGAGGCGGTCCGGCGCCGCGGCGTCAGCGTGTTCGAGGACACGCCGGTCACCGAGATCGCGCCCGGCCGGCTGCGGACCACGCGCGGGCACGGTCCGGGCGCGGTACGTGATCCGGGCCACCGAGGGCTACACGCCGGAACTGCCCGGCCTGCACCGGGCGATCGCGCCGGTGTATTCGCTGATGATCGCGACCGCGCCGCTGCCGGAGTCCGTGTGGGACCAGATCGGGCTGGCCAGCCGGCCGACGTTCGGCGACTACCGGCACCTGATCATCTACGGCCAGCGCACCGCGGACGGGCGGCTGGCCTTCGGCGGGCGCGGCGCGCCGTATCACTTCGGCTCGGCCGTGCGGCCCGAGTTCGACCGCTCCCCGGCGGTGTTCAGCGCGCTGCGCCGGACGTTGCAGGAACTGTTCCCCGCCCTGGGCGAGGTCGAGGTCACGCACGCCTGGGGCGGCCCGCTCGGGGTGCCCCGGGACTGGTGCGCGTCCGCCGGGCTGGACCGGGCCACCGGGCTGGGCTGGGCCGGCGGCTACGTCGGGGACGGCGTGTCCACCACCAACCTGGCCGGGCGGACCCTGGCCGACCTGGTGCTCGGGAACGCAGCAGTGAGCTCACCCGGCTGCCCTGGGTCGGGCACCACTCGCGGCCCTGGGAGGCCGAGCCGCTGCGCTGGCTCGGCGCCAACGCCGGGCTGCAGGCGATGAGCTGGGCGGACCGGGCCGAGGCGCGGAGCGGGCGGCCGTCCCGGCTGGCCCAGGTGGCCGGGCGCTTCCTGGGCGGCTGACGCGCGGCCCGCAGGCCAGCGCAGTTCATCGGCGCGCAGTGCCGCTACTTCGCAAACCAGGCGGATCAGGTTATTGTCGCTTCGCATACTTATTGGCGCGCGTCTGACGCAATGGAGCGTGGTCGTGTTAAAGCTGGTCCGGCTTGCCTTGTTTGCCCTGTCCGCGGTCCTCCTCACGATCGGGCTGGCGCCGGCGGCGCCCGCGCTGGCCCAAACGTCCTGCGGCGCCTCCGGCGCGGTGACCACGGTGAATGGTTCGCTGCCAGACGGCGCGACCTATCTGCTGCAGTGTCCGGCCGGTGCGTGGAACGGGACGCTCTTCCTGTACAGCCACGGGTACGTGACACCGGGATCGGCCAATCCGGCCGCGGACGCCGGCGATCCGGTCACCGCCAGCTGGCTGCTCAGCCACGGCTACGCGCTGGCCGGTTCCTCCTACGCCTCGACCGGCTGGGCGATCCAGCAGGCGCTGCCCGATCAGATCGCCACGCTCGACGCGTTCGACCAGACGTACCGCACCCCCGGCCGGACGATCGCCTGGGGGCATTCGCTGGGCGGCATCATCACCGCGGGCCTGATCCAGCGCTACCCGGGCCGGTTCAGTGCCGCGCTGCCGATGTGCGGTGTGCTGTCCGGCGGGGTGGCCACCTGGAACACCGCGCTGGATGCGGAGTTCGCCTTCCAGCAGCTGGTCGACCCGTCAGTGCAGGTCGTCAACATCACCAACCCGACCGCGAACCTGACCGGGGCCGAGACAGCCGCGACCACCGCGCAGCAGACCCCGCAGGGGCGGGCCCGGCTGGCCCTGGCCGCTGCGCTCGGTGACACCCCGGGCTGGTTCACCCCGCTGTCCCCCGAGCCCGCCCCCGGCGACGCGGCCGGCCAGGAAGCCAACCAGTTCCTGTGGGACACCCAGGTTGACTTCCCGTTCATCTTCGCGTTCCGGGCCGAACTCGAAGGCCGGGCGGGCGGGAACCCGTCCTGGAACACGGGCGTGAACTACTTCGCGCAGCTCGCCCGGTCAGCGGACCTCGCGCGAAGTGACCGCGCTGTATCACGCGGCCGGGCTGAGCCTGACCGCCGACCTGCAGAAGCTCAACCAGGCCCAGCGGATCAGCGCCAGCCCGTCCGCGGTCCGCTACCTGGCGCAGAACATCGCCTTCAACGGCCACCTGGCCGTGCCGGTGCTGACCATGCACACCACCGGCGACGGCCTGGTGGTGCCGGAGAACGAGCAGGCCTACCAGAGCGTGGTGGACCGGGCGGGTGACGGGCAGATGCTGCGCCAGATCTTCGTGCACCGGGCCGGGCACTGCGCGTTCACCCCGGCCGAGACCATCAGCGCCGTGCAGGTCCTGCTCGGCAGGCTCGGCACCGGCCGGTGGAACCCCGCGGCGCTCGACCCGGCCAGGCTCAACGACCAGGCGGCCGCGCTCGGGCCGGCGTACAACATCTTCGCCGTGGGCAGCACCGTCTCGCCGACGGCGCCGGCGTTCGTGCGGTACCGCCCGGCGCCGTACCTGCGCCCGTTCGACCTGTCCCAGCCGGTAACTGGCCGCGGGCCGGCCCCGGGTGGGCCGGCCCCGCGGAGTCACGGTGGCTGCTGAGCCGGGGCCGCCCGCCTTCGCGGCGGGCGGCCCCGGCCCCCGTTCCTAGTGCGAGGCGGTGAACGCCAGCGCCGGCACGAACCGTGCGGCGTTGATCGTGCCCCACCCGCTGGCCAGGTCGTAGCCCGGGCCGGCGTTGTACCCGGTCACCCCGGCGAAACTGTTGTTCCCGGCGGTGATGTCCACCAGGCCGGTGTTGACGCCGTGCTGGCTGGCGGCGCCCAGCGCGTACAGCGCCGGGTTGATCAGGCCCAGCCGGTGCCCGGCCACCTGGTCGGCCAGGGCCACGATGCCGGAGAAGATCGGCGTGGCCTCGCTGGTCCCGCCGAAGATGTACCAGCCCGGGTCAGAGACGCCGGGCGTCTCGATGCCCGCGAAGGACATGTAGACCCAGGCACCCGCCGTTGACCGCGGCGCTCATCGAGATGTCCGGGGTGCCGCGGTGGCTGCCCACCACGCCGCGGACGCCGATCTGGAACAGCGGCCGGGAGAAGACCGCGGACACGCCCGCCGCCGCCCGCGCCGTACCCGTCGTTCCAGACCGACGTCGGGCGTTATCTTGTTACCCGCCTGGTTCAGGTTGAGCTGCGAGCCGCCGACGGAGGTGACCAGCGGGTCCGACGATGGCCAGGAGTTCACCCGGTACGGGTACAGGGTGGATCCGTCGCTCTCGTAGTCGGTCGCGCCGTCGTCACCGGACGCCGCCGAGCACGGTCACGTGGTGGGCCAGCGCGTCCTTGAACGCGTAGCGCAGGTTCAGCAGGCTGGAGTAGTTGCCCTGGCTGAAGCCGGGGAAGGTGTTCTCGGTCGCGCCGAAGCTCTGCGAGATGACGTCACCCACGCCCGCGTTGATGAGCGACCGCTCGGCGTTCATCATCTCCGGGAGGCCGGTCACGCCCTCGGTCTCGGCCACCGGGGTCTCGGCCAGGACGATCTTCGCGCCGGGCGCGATGGAGTGCGCGTACTCCACGTCCAGGGTCGTTTCCTCGGCCCAGCCCACCTGGGTCTCGTTGGTCGGGTCGAACGGAGGGACGTTGCCGAACTTCACGATCTTCAGGTCGGGGTCCGGGAAGCCGAACTGCTTGTCGAAGACCTTGATGTCGTTGCGGATCGTGGGCGAGCCGTAGGAGTCGACGATCACGATCGTCTTGCCCCGGCCGGTGACGCCCCGGGCGTAGAGCGGGTTCAGGTTGTAGGCGGTCCGGTACTGCACCGGCGTGTAGCAGTTGATGCCGATCTCGGCCTGGCACTGCGCGGTGGTCAGCGGGGCCGGAAGCTGCTTGCCGATCAGGATCGGGCGGCTGATGTCCGGCACCGCCGTGGCCGGGCGGGCGTGGCTGACCGCCGCAGGCGCGGCGGCGGGCACGGCGAGCGCGACCATACCGGCGGCGGCCGCGACGGGAAGCGCGCGGACCGCAGTCCGCCGGGCGCGGGAGGTCGTGCGCGCGCCCGTGGCAGGCACCGCCCCCGGAGCCCGGGACCCGCCGCCGCGAGCCTTTCTACCGGAGATCATTGACATGGCCCCTCCTTAGGAGTTGCCCGGCCACCGCAGCCATCATGAGACCGCGCGGCCGCGCAGAACCTGTGAGCCCAGCCGGTCGGCTGAGCTTCCCACCCACAGCACGAAACTTTTATCCCATACAGCCGCGCGGGAGTCGAGACCTCCTGCCTGCCAGGCGGTTCGGCGTCAAAACTGCGGCGGGACGGATATGTCGGGGTTTGCCCCGGTCCAGGGCGGCGCCGTGGGTGCGGCGGCGGCGCGGTGTTCCGGTTCGCTCCGCGGCCCAGATACTGTTAGCATCACTGCGTTCCAAGCGCCGCTAGCTCAACTGGCAGAGCAGCAGACTCTTAATCTGCGGGTTCGGGGTTCGAGTCCCTGGCGGCGCACCCAGCCTGACCTGGGTTTGTACTCCAGATCGCGTTTATGTCACGCAGCGCGATAACTGCTGTTAGCTTCTCGTGACTGCCATGCCGAGCCCAGGCGCGGCGATGTCCCGGGCGGTAGCGCTGGCAGTCGCTGCACCCGAAGCGCCAGTCCGATGCGCACTCCCGCCCGCTGGTGCCGCACGTCAGTGCTGCTAGCCTCACGACCCCTGCCCGCCGTCAAGTGCGCGAGTGACCAGCGGATGGCGTCACTGAGCCAGGGTGCTCTCTGCCCGGAATCCAGGACTACGTCCCGAGATGGAAGCCGAGCGGGGACTGGACAAGCCAGACCTGCACCCCGGTGCCTCAGACTGCGGCGAAGAGGTCGGCGAGCTCACCGGGACGTCCGCGGTCCAGGGACAACCGCTGGACCCGCCGGACGAATCGCCGACCTCGGCGACGAAGCCGGACGCGTGATCCTGCTGATGTCGATCGTCAACGCTGGTGCGGAATCAGCCTCGAAGACGCCTTCCGCGCCAAGGAAGCCCGGAACGAATCCCGCGTCTGGATATAGGAGCACTGCCGTCGGCCGGATTCGGGCTCCGGAGCTCCCTAGCGGAGCCACGGCCGTTCTGCCGCGCGCCCGGCCTGGTGAGGCGGCGGGATGACGGAGGCCGCGCGGTGTCACCCGCCATCCGCCCCGGCCTGCGCTCGGGCAGCGAGGGCGGTCCGGCACCCCTGTCGTAACCGGGCCATGTTCAGTAGACTGTTAACTGATGACTAAAAATGGGGGGCATCGCTCCCGACAGCAAGCTCCTGACCTGGCCACGGTCCCGGGGAGCCCAGACGCCTGCATCATCGTGGCGGCCGAGGGCGCGCTCCATGGTCCGGACACGGTCGCCGCGCACTTCCGCGGCGAAGCGACCATCCGGGTCGCGGACATCTCGACGGCCGACCAGATAAAGGCGGCCACCGCGGGAGCCAGCGGCCTGGTGGTGGCGCTGCAGCGGCTCCCGGCCGAGCTCATCGAGGCCATCGACCCGGGCGTGCGGGTGATCGGGCGGATGGGCATCGGGACCGACACCGTAGACCTGGAGGCCGCGGCCGCCTGCGGCCTGACCGTGTTCAACGAGCCGACCTATGGCGTTACCGAAGTGGCCAGCCACGCGGTGGCGATGCTGCTGGCGCTGAACCGCAAGCTGGTCCCGGCGGATCGCCACGTGCGCCAGGGATGGCACGCCGGAAGCCGCGCTCAGCCTGGCGCCGATGCCGCCGCTCGACGAGATGACGGTGGGCATCATCGGGTGCGGGCGGATCGGTGCGGCCGTGGCGGCGATGCTGGCTCCCATGGTGGCGCAGGTGCTCATCTACGATCCCGCTGCGAGATGACGGCGGGCCGGCCGGCACCGAGCGGGTCGACCACCTCGATGACCTGCTGGCGCGCAGTGACGCGGTGACCGTGCACGCTCCGCTCACCCCGCAGACCCGGGGCATCCTGGGCCGCCGTGAGCTGTCCCTCCTGCCCCGGGGCGCGCTGGTCATCAACGTGTCGCGGGGCGGCCAGGTGGACGAGCAGGCCCTGGCCGAACTGCTCGCGGCCGGGCAGCTCGGCGGCGCGGGACTGGACACCTTCGGGACCGAGCCGCTGCCCGCTGACTCGCCTCTGCTGGGCGCGCCGAACACCCTGCTGTCGCCGCACTGCGCCGGGTACTCGGAACGGGCCGCCTGGCGGCTCAACATCTGGACGGTCAGTGACGCCATCGGATGGCTGCGCACCGGCCAGCTGCGGCACGGTGCCGTGGTCGTCGCGGGCACCCGCTGAGGCCCGCGTGCTGACCCGCCAGACCCTGCGCGGCACCTGGGGCACCGTCCTGCTGCCGGTCGCCCGCGACGAGGCGATCGACTTCGGGCGGCTCGCCGACGAGCTGGCGATCCTGGTGACCGCCGGGCTGGACGGCGTGTACACCAACGGCACCGCAGGCGAGTTCCACTGCCTGGAAGAGGACGAGTACGACCTCATCACGGACGTCGTGGCGCAGGCGTGCCGGCGGGCCGGCGTGCCGTGCCAGCTCGGGGCGAGCCACATGAGCGGGCAGATCTCGCTGCGCAGGATCCGGGTGGCGGCGGCCTACGAGCCCGCCGCGATCCAGGTGATCCTGCCCGACTGGTGCGTGCTGTCCGCGGACGAGGTCCGGTCCGCGATCGACCGGATGGCGCGCGCCGCCGGGCCGTCACCGCTGGTCCTGTACAACCCGCCGCACGCCAAGACCCAGCTCACGCCCGCTCTGTTCGGCCGCCTGGCGGCTGAGTTCCCTCAGCTCATCGGGATCAAGGTGGCAGGCGGTGACGCGGCCTGGTTCGACCAGATGCGCGCCTGCGTGGGCGACCTGTCCATCTTCGTGGCCGGTCATCACCTGGCCAGCGGGCTGCGCCAGGGCGCGAGCGGCGCCTACTCCAACGTGGCCTGCCTGAGCCCGCAGGGCGCGGTGGCCTGGTACCGGGACATGCTCACCGATCCGGCCGCGGCGGCGGGGCTGGAGGCGCGGCTGAACGCGTTCCTGGCCCGGCATGTGCTGCCGCTGCAGGACGCCGGGTTCAGCAACGCCGCCCTGGACAAGACGCTGGCGGCGGTCGGCGGCTGGGCGCCGGTCGGCACGCGGCTGCGCTGGCCCTACCGCTCGGTGCCCGCGGAGATCGTCACCCGGCTGCGCGCCGCCGCCCGCCGCGAGCTGCCCGAACTGGTTCCCGCTGGGCGGTAGGCGGCGGGCCGCGGCGCGTGCCTGTTACCGGCGCCGGTCCAGCCCGGCCGCGAGGGTCGGCGCGGGCGGCAGCAGGCTGCACAGCAGGGCGTTGAGCACGTGGTACAGGTCGGACTTGCCCGCCCAGATGGTGCTGCCAGGCTGGCCGTCCGGGCCCAGCTCGTGCCACCAGCTACCGCCCTGGCGGTCGGCGAAGCAGCGCTCGGCGACCGCCCAGAAGGTGGCGTACCAGCCGGCGTATTCGGGCTGCCCGGTCGCCGCGTGCAGGTAACGGGCCGCGCCGATCGCCTCGGCCAGCGGCCAGTGCAGCCGCTGCGATGACACCTCAGCGCCCTGCCAGTCCACCGTGTAGGCGAAGCCGCAGCGGCCGGCGTCCCAGCCGTCGGCCACGGCCCGCCCGAACAGCGCGGTGGCCGCGGCCAGCAGGCCGTCGGGGTCACCGCCCGGGATCAGCCTCAGCTGCAGCAGCAGCCGGGCCCACTCGACCCCATGGCCCGGCGTCGAGCCGAACGGGCGGAACCCATCGGCGGGCCGGTCCGCGTGATAGCCGGGCAGCGGCGTCCAGTCCGCGGTGAAGTGCTCGGGAATCCGGCCACTGCGCAGCAGCGGCGAAGCTGATCAGCCGCGCGCAGATGGACTGGGCCCGGCGCAGGAAGGACGGCCGCCCGGTGGCGAAGTAGGCGCTCAGGAAGGCCTCCACCGCGTGCATGTTCGCGTTCATGCCCCGGTAGGAATCCGGCTCGGTCCAGCCCTGGTCCCAGGAGTCCACGCACAGGCCGGCTCGTCCCAGAGCCACCGGTCGAAGATCACCGCCGCGTCCTCGAGCAGGTCGCCGGCGGCCATCCCCGCCTGCACCGCGGTCGAGGCGGCGAGCAGCACGAAGGCGTGGCTGTACGTCTCCTTGCGGGCCACCGTGACCTCGCGCCCGTCGCTGCTGAGCTCGGCGAACCAGCCACCGTCGCTGCTGTCACGGAAGATCGTCCGCAGCGCCCGCAGTCCGTGATCGGCCAGTTCGCCGCAGCCCGGCCGGCCGAGCATGGCGCCCAGCGCGAAGCCGTAGGTCATCCGGGCCGTGGCGTACAGCCGCTTGGGCCCGGGCTCCCGCTGCCCGGTGGTGGTCAGCCCGTCGAAGCCGCCGTCCCGCCAGTCGGCCGCGGCGGCGCAGAAGTCCAGCAGCTCGCCGAGCTGTTCACCGAGCCAGCTCGCGTGGGCCGGGGAGGCGACGTCGAAGGACCGGGTGCCCGGCAGGCCGGGCCGCTCGCGCGTCACGGCCGGACCAGGGCCTTCAGGCAACCCGAGTCCCCGGCGACGGCCTTGATCGCGGCGCCGTACTCCGGCAGCCCGAACTGGTGGGTCACCATGCCGCCGGTCTGCACCCGGCCGCCGCGCAGCAGCGCCATGGCCCGGTCGAAGCTGAAGGCCTGCGAAAACGACCCCTTGATCGTCAGTTCCCGGCGGAAGATGTCGTAGGGGCTGATGGCCAGGCTGGCGGTCTCCGGCGTCATGCCGTAGACGAACAGCGTCCCGCCGATGCCGAGCAGCCGGGTGCACGCGGCGAGGACATCGGCCGACCCGGTGGCGTCGATGACGACGTCGAACCCGTCCGGGGCCAGGGCGGCCGCGGCATCGCCGGGGTCACCTCCCGCGGTCATGAGCACGACCTCGTCCGCGCCGTAAGCGGTGGCCAGTTCCAGCTTGAACGGGCTGCGTCCGGCGACGGTCACCCGGCTGGCGCCCGCCGCCCGCAGGAGCTGGGCCAGGATGAGCCCGGTGGGCCCGGTCCCGGCGACCAGCACGTCGCTGCCGGGCCGCAGGGCCAGGACGTCGAGGCCGTGCACGACGCACGCGACGGGCTCGGCGAACACGGCGACCTCCGGGTCGAGATCGCCGGCCGGGTGGCACTTGCCCGCCGGGGCCACCACGAACTCGGCGAACCCGCCCGGGTCGGTGACGCCCAGCGCCCGCATGGTGGCACAGAACTGGGGACGGGCCCGGCGGCACTGCGGGCAGTGCCCGCAGGCCATCATGTTGTCGAGCGCGACCAGATCCCCGGCCGCCAGCCCGGTGACACCCGGCGCCGGCCCCGGTCACGACGCCGGCGATCTCGTGCCCGGGCGTCAGCGGGTAGACGGGCCCGAACTCACCCGCGTCCAGATGGACGTCGGTGCCGCAGACCCCGGCCGCGGCCACCCGCAGCAGCACCTCCCCGGCGGCCGGCACGGGGTCGGGCACGTCGGCGTAGTCGCCAGCGCCGCGGGGCGTCGTAGACGATCGCTTTCACGACGCCTCCCGGAGCTGCACCCGGGTCTTCAGGCCCGCTCCGCGCCGGCTCCGCTCCAGCGCCTGCGCGGTGGCCGCCAGCGGCAGCGGCGGCTCATGCAGCAGGTCCACCGGCAGCGTGCCCGCGGCGAGCAGCCGGGCCGCCCGGCCGAAGGTATGCCGGACCGAGTTGACCCCGACGACGGTGAGCTCGCGGGCCACGATGTCGAACGGCTCGAAGGCGAACGACCGGCCCGGGCCGCTGACGCCGAGCAGGGCGATCCGGCCGGCCCGGCGGGTGACCGCGAATCCGTCGGCGACCGCGGCGGGATTGCCGGTGGCGTCCACCACCACGTCCCAGGTGCTGTCCAGCTCCCGGACCGCGGTGGCGGTCCGCCGGGCCCCGAACCGCGGGCCGACGGCCAGCCGGTCCGGCTGCCGGTCGACCAGATCGACCCGGCCACCCGACATGGCCAGCAGGGCCGAGCTGAGCAGGCCGATCGGCCCCGCCCCGAGGACCAGCACGTCCCGCCCCAGCACCGGCCCGATCCGGTCCACCGCGTGCAGGACGCAGGCCAGCGGCTCGACCAGGCTGGCCGCACCCAGGTCCAGCCCGTCCGGCAGCGGCTCGCAGCGGGCTCCGTTGACGGCGACGTACTGCGCGAGGGCACCCGGCGCGGTGGTGCCCAGCCCGCCCCCGTCCAGGCACATGTTGGTCCAGCCGGACCGGCACATCGAGCACGCGTCGCAGTAGTCCATGGGGTCGACCGCCACCCGGGTGCCGGCGGCCAGGCCGCGGACCGCGCGGCCGACCGCGACGACCTCGCCGCCGAACTCGTGGCCCGGGATGACGGGGTAGCGGACCACGCCGTAGTCCCCGTCCAGGACGTGCACGTCGGTGCCGCAGATGCCGCAGTGTCGACGGCCACGACGACCTCATGGTCGCGCGGCGCCGGGTCGGGGAGCTCGGTGATGGCCAGGTCGCCGGGGGCCTGGACGACGGCGGCCCTCATGCCCGGGCCTCGCTGGCCCAGAAGCCGGACACGGCGGGCGGCCCGGTGCCCGGCGCCAGCGCGGCGATCTCGGTGAGCACCGCCCGCGGGTCATCCGCGCCGTAGACGAGCGAGCCGGGAATGACGCCGTCGGCGCCCGCGGCGGCCAGCAGCGGGACGGTGTGCCGGCGGACGCCGCCGTCGACGACGATGGCGGGCTGGTGCGGCGACCGCTCCCGCGCCTGGACCAGCTCGGCGATCCGGGCCGGGGTCGCGGGATCGAGCGACCGGCCTTTCACCCCGATCGGCGTGCCCAGCAGCAGCAGCCGGCCGGCCAGGCCGAAGAACGCCGCGGCACCGGCGGCCGGCTCGTGCAGTTCGATACCCAGGCCGGCCACGCAGCCCAGGGCCCGGATCTGGGTCAGCACGGCGGCGACGTCAGCGCACGGGCCCGACTGGACGGTGATGATGTCGGCGCCCGCGGCGGCGAAGCGCCCGGCCCAGTACCCGGGATCGGTGACGTTGAGGTGGACCTCGATCTGCGCGGCCGTGAACGCGCGCAGCGACGCGACCAGGTCCGGGCCGAAGAGCAGCTCGGGGACGTTGTGACCGTCGAAGACGTCGATGTGGAAGCCGGCCGCGAGGTCCTCGATCCGGCGGACATCCTCGCCGAGCGCCAGGAGATCCGCCGACCACAGCGAGACGAACGCTTCCATCCGGTATCTCCTCCAGGGCCCGGGCCGGCCCGCCCTTGACGGTTCACTTCAGTACGATGACACTCGTTACGATTCTTGTAAACAGTCAACAGTAACTAACCGAAAGCAGGTGGCCGCCGGTGACCGTGGCCGGGGTGGACCTGGGCGGCAGCAAGATTGCCGGGGTCCTGCTCGACGACTCCGGCGCGGTCCGCGGCGAGATCTGGCAGGAGCACGCGATCGCGGGGCCGGATGAGGCGGTGGACCTCATCGCGCGAGGTCGTCGGCGAGCTGTCCGCCCGCGAGCTGGCCGCCGGTCAGCGGGGCCGCCGGGCCGCCGCCGCGGCGCTCACGGCGGTGGGGCTGTCGGTGGCCGGCTGGCTCAGCCGCGACCGGCTGGAGGTGCGGACCGCCGCGAACCTGGGCCTGGCCGCCACCCCGCTGGCCGGGCTGGCGGAGGCCAGGCTGAACTGCCCGGTGCTGATGGAGAACGACGGGAACGCGGCGGCGTTCGCCGAGTACGTCCGGGGAGCCGGCCGGCCGGCCGAGGTCCTGATGCTGATCACGCTCGGGACCGGGGTGGGTGGCGGGATCGTGGTGTCGGGGGTGCTGGTCGGGCGGCAGCCACGGCCTGGCGGGCGAGATCGGCCACCTCCCGATCGACCCGGCCGGCCCGGACTGCTGCTGCGGGGGCCGCGGCTGCCTGGAGCTCTACGCCAGCGGCCCGGGCCTGGCCGCCCAGGCCCGGGCCCGGGCTGGCCAGCCCGAAGGCGCCGCGATCCTGTCGCTGGCCGGCGGCCGGCCCGAGCAGATCACCGCCCGGCAGGTCATCGCGGCCGCCCGCGGCGGGGACGCCTGGGCGGCCGGGCTGCTCGCCCGCGCCGGGCGCGCCGTCGCGCAGGCGGTGGCCTGCGTGATGCCCGTGCTCGACCCCGATCTGGTCGTGCTCAGCGGCAGCGTGGCGATGTCAGCCGGGGATCTGATCCTGCGTCCGGCCCGGCAGCAGCTGGCCCGCGCGCCGGCGCTCCCGGCCGTGCTCAGCCCGGTGCCGATCGTCCTCGGCCAGACCGGCCCGGGTGCCGCGGCCCTCGGCGCCGCCGAGCTGGCCCGCCGCCTGCCGGGCAGCTACCCGCCCGCCCGGCCGCCCGGGGCCGGCTTCGCGGCCCCGGACGGCCGCACCGATGTTCACCCCTAGGAACAGGACACGCGAATGACGCTGGACACCCCGTCCCAGGACACCCAGCCCGGACACGGACGACCCGGACCGGGGCCCCGCCCTGCGGCTCGGCCTCATCGGATGCGGCCGCATCGCCCAGGTGGCGCACCTCCCGGCCATCGCGAAGTCCGCCGACGTGCGGCTGGCCGCCGTCAGTGATCCAAGCCCGGTCCTGGCCCACGCCGTAAGCCGCCGCTACGACGTGCCGGGTTACACCGATACGGAGGAATTGCTCCAGGCCGGGCTGGACGCCGTGCTGATCGCCGCGCCCGACCGGTTCCACCGGGACCTCGGCTGCCGCGCGCTGCAGGCCGGGCTGCACGTGCTGATCGAGAAGCCCGCGGCCGCGACCAGCGCCGAAGCCGTGGATCTGCGGGACCTGGCCGCCAAGCTGGACCGCACGGTGCAGGTCGGGGCGATGCGCCGGCACGACCCCGGCATTCAGTACGCCCGGGCGGCGCTGGACCGGCTGGGCGCGATCGCGAGCGCGACCTTCTGGTACCGGCTGCCCACGGTCCTGCGGGCCAGCACGGAAGCGGCACTGTTCCCGGCCCTGGCGGTGGACGAGTCGGTGCGGTCCGCGGAGGCCCAGTTCAAGGCCGATCGCGAGACCTACCTGCTGCGGACCCACGGGGCGCACGTCTTCGACGCGGTCCGGTTCCTGCTGGGCGAGGTCACCCAGGTCCGGGCCGAGCTCTCCCGCAGCGGCCGCGACCTGCACTGGCGCGGCAGCCTGCGGACCACCCGGGCGCCGGCGTCCTTCGAGATCAGCGCCAACGTGCACGCCAACTACGCCGAAGGCGTCGAGGTATTCGGCGAGCACGGCGCGGTCAGCATCAGGTCCTACTTCCCGTTCTACCGGCAGGCCAGCAGCGTCCGGGTCTTTGCCGAGCGGTCGCTGGAATGGACGTCGCCGGATTACGGTGCGGTCGATCCCTACCAGCGGCAACTGGAGGCGTTCGCCCGGGCGGTACGCCACGGCGAGCCTGCCGATCCCGACGCCCACGACGGTGTCGAGGCGCTCCGGCTGATCGAGGCGACGGCGGCCAGCGCGCACCGCGACGGTCACCCGGTAGACCTGTGAGCGCGGACGCCGGAAGCGACGCTGTGCACGCTGACCTGGGCATCTTCGCCCGCACGTTCCCCCGCGACACGGCCGCGCAGGTGGCCCGGGCCGTGCAGCAGGCCGGCTTCGGCCTGGTCCAGCTCAACCTGAGCAGCTTCGGGCTGCCCACCATCCCGCCGGGTGAGGTGCTGGCCGGGCTCGACCTGGCTGGCATCCGCGGCGCCTTCGCCGACTGCGGGATCAGCATCTGGGGCGTCTCGGTGACGTACAACATGATCGATCCGGATGCCGGGCGGCGGGCCCGGGCCACCGCGCAGGCCCGCGCGTTCATCGAGCGGATCCCCGAACTCGGCGCGCAGGTCGCCACGCTGTGCACCGGCACCCGCGATCCGTCCGATATCTGGCGGGGACATCCGGACAACGCGCGCGAAAGCTCCTGGAGTGACCTGCGCGCATCCCTGGCCGAACTGCTCCCGGCCGCCCGGGCGGCCGGGATCCGGCTGGGCATCGAGCCGGAACCCGCCAACGTGGTATCCAGCGCGGTGGCGGCCCGCCGGCTGCTGCACGAACTGGGCGGCGACGCCGGGCTGGTGGGCATCGTGCTGGACCCGGCGAATCTGATCCAGGTGCCCACCGCGCACCAGCAGCGCGACATCCTGACCGCGGCCTTCACCAGCCTGGCGGACGACATCGTCTGCCTGCACGCCAAGGACGTCGCCGAAGCCGGGTTCGCGGCGGCCGGCCACGGGCTGCTCGACTATGAGCTGATCTTCAGCCTGCGCGCCACGCTGCCCCGTCCCGTCCCGGTGATCGTGCAGGACGCCAGCGAGGCCGACAGCGTCCGGGTCCGGGAGATGCTCGCCGGGCTGCTGCGGCGCCACCCCTGGCCGCCGGATCCCGGGGGGCCAGCGTGAGACGCCCGGCGGGCCGGCCAGGCCGCCAGCGACAGCTACGCGGTCGCGGCCAGCTACCGGCTCGCGCCCGGGTCCCCGCTGGCCCGGGACGCATCCGGGCCAGCGGCCGCCCGGCCCCGCGCGCCGGTCCCGGTGCTGATGCTGCACGGGCTCGGCGGCGACAGCGGCCAGCTCTGGCCGTACGCCGGCGGCGACGCGGCGCGCTCCCGCCTGGCGCCCGATCTGCGGGCCCACGGCGCCACCATGCTGGTCGGCCAGCGGAGGAGCTTCACGTTCGGCGGGCTGACCCGCGATCTGGCCGCGCTGCTGGACCGGCTGCGATTTCCGCCCTCGGTGGTGGTCGGCATGTCGATGGGCGCGGGCGTGGCCGCAGGCCTCGCCCTGCGCCAGCCGTGCCGGGTCCGGGGGCTGGTGCTGATCAGGCCGGCCTGGCTGGACGTCACGCCGCCGGTCGAACCTGCTGCCGCTGATCCAGGCCGGGCGGCTGCTGCGGCGCCACGGAGCCCGGGCGGGGCTGGCCAGGTTCGTCGAGACCGCCGAGTACGGCCGCGTCCTGGAGCAGTCACCGGCCGCCGCGGCCAGCCTCGTGGCGCAGTTCCACGCGCCGCACGCGGTCCGGCGCTCCATCCGGCTCACCCAGCTGCCCCGCTCGACGCCGCTGCGCCAGGTCCGCGACCTGCGCCGGATCAGCGTGCCGACGGTGGTCGTCGGCACGCCCTGGGACCCGCCGCACCCGTTCGAGATAGCCCGGATCTGGGCGTCCGCCCTGCCGGCCAGCCGCCTGGTGACCGCGCCCGCGCGCGACGTGGACCCGGCCGGATATCAGGCTTGCCTGACCGAGGCGTGCGGCCAGCTCGCCGGCCAGGTGGACGGAGAAAGGCCAGCGGCGGCTCTTGAACTCCTTCGCCTACGGTCACTGTTAACCGGATTCGGCCCGACTGACCCAGCGACCCGGCCTACAGGGGCTGCCGGCATCCCGGATCATGGTGCACCCCTGGGTGCGGGAGGCTCAGCAGCGGCCCCGGTTCGCGATCGTGGGCACCTTCCTGCCCGAGTGGGCCCAGGTGCGCGACTTCGCGGTGCGGGCCGAGGAACTCGGTTTCGACGCGTACTGGGCCAACGACCACCCGCTGCGCAGCATGGACTGCTGGACCCAGCTGGCGGCCCTGGCCACCGTCACCACCCGGCTGCGCCTCATCGCGCTGGTGAGCTGCGTCTACTACCGCAGTCCCGCGCTGATCGCCCGGCAGGCGGCCGACGTGGACCGGATCAGCGGCGGCCGCCTGGTGCTCGGCCTGGGCACCGGCGACGACGCCGCGGAGTTCGGCCAGCTGGGCCTGCGCTTCCCGGCGGCGCCCGAGCGGCTGGCGGCCCTGGCCGAGGCGGCCGGGATCATCCGCGGCCTGTGGGCGGGCCCGGTTACCCACGCGGGCCCGCATTTCCAGCTCACGGGACGCCCACGTCCGGCCCGGTCCGGTGCAGCAGCCGAGGGTGCCGGTGCTGATCGGCGGGGGTGGCGAGCGCACCACCTTGCGGCTGGTGGCGAGGTATGCCGACGTGTCCAACTTCGGTCCGCATGAGTGGACCGGCGGTGCCTACGACCTGGCCGCGGTCCGGCGCAAGTACGAGGTGCTCCGCGGTTACTGCCAGGAGATCGGCAGGCCCTACGACGCGATCCTGCGCACTCACTACACGCCGCTGCTCACGCTCGCCGAGACCGCGGCTGAGCTGGAGAGCAAACGGAGCCGGGCGCGGATCCCGGACGCGGGGCTGCGCACCGTCCCGGTGTTCGCCACGGTCGACGAGGCGATCGTGCATTACCAGGGGCTCATCGACGCGGGCGTGCACTACTTCCTCGCCACCGTCAACGGCCGGGACGCGCGAGACGGCGGAGCTGCTGGCCGGGCAGGTGATGCCGGCCCTCCGGCCGGCCGGGGAGCCCGCAGGCCGGCCCGGCCCGCTGAGCGGAACTTATCCGGGCCCGTCGAGGCCATCGAGCTCGTAGATACCGGTGGTGTGGGCGCCGATCGCCTTGACGGCCGCGGTGGACTTGCGGGTCCGCAGGATGCGCAGCAGCCGCCCGTGCCGGTCCTGCCACCCGGTGGTGAACTCGTCGTCCTGCGCACCGAGCTGAACCAGGTACAGGTAGACCTGGGAACGCAGTCCCTCCCAGGCCCGGCAGACCCGTTCATGGTGGCTGGCCCGGAAGATGGCGTCGTGAAAATCAACGTCGAGCGCGGCGATCGCCTGCCGGGTCAGCGGGCGCGGCAGATCGTCGATACCTGGCCAGCACCTGCTCGATCCGGTCGAAATCGGCGCTGGTCGCCAGGCGGCACAGCCACTCGACGGCGAGCTCCTCCAGGGCGGTGCGCAGGCTGTAGATCTGATCGGCGTCATCGCCGGACAAGGTGGCCACCGAGGCCCCGCGGTGCCGGTCGACGACCACCAGGCCTTCCTGGCTCAGCCGGGACAGCGCCTCCCGCACCGGACCGCGGCTGACGGCGAGCTGGGTGGCCAGCTCATGCTCGATCAGCCGCTGCCCGGGCTCGAAGCGGCCGGTGGTGATGGCGTCGCGCAGGGCGTCCGCGACCTCGTCGGCCAGGACCCGGCGGGCGGCGGGACCCAGCGCCGGCCCGTCTCCGCCGGCGCTCACCGCAGACCGCACCCGCCGCACTCCCATTGCTGCTAATTCATAACGGTTGACCGTCATCAGGATACCGCCTGCCTGGTAGTGGCCCCGATCGCCCCAGCGGCCCCGGCAGGCCCAGAACTGACTCAGAACAGCCGGGCCAGCATCCCCCCGTCCGCGATGAGCGGGGCACCGGTCAGGAACGACGACTCGGGCGAGGCGAGGAAGGCCACGGCCCGGGCGACCTCGCCAGGCTGCGCGGACCGGCCGATGGCCCCGGTCCCGGGGGCCACGGTGACCCCGTCGCGGGCCATCGCCGCGCCGTGCTCCGCTGACATCTGCGTGTCCACACCCCCCACGACGACGGCGTTGACCCGGATGCCGTCGTCCGCGTAGTCGAGCGCCATCTGCCGGGACAGGGACAGCACGGCTCCCTTGCTGGCGGCGTAGGCGGCCAGCCGCGGCACGGTCGCGATCGCGTGGACCGACGAGATGTTCACGATCGATCCCCCGCCGGCCGCCTTCAGGTGCGGGATCACCGCCCGGGACATCAGGAAGACGGACTTCACGTTCACCGCCATCACCCGGTCCCAGGTGTCTTCCGGCGTGTCGTGCACGGCGTGGACGTCCAGGATGCCGGCGTTGTTGACCAGCACGTCGATCCGGCCGAAACGCTGCGCGACCGCCCCGACGGCCTCCTGCACCTGGCCGGCCTGCGAGACATCGACCGTCAGGTACGCCCGGTCGCCGCGGTCCGGGCCCGGTTCCGCGGGCGGCTGGACGTCGAAGCTCGCGACGGCCAGCCCGGCCGCGGTGAGCGCGTCGACCACGGCGGCGCCGATACCGCGGGTCCCGCCGGTGACGATGGCGACCCGCTGGGTCGGTTCAGCCACGGCTCATCTCTCCCGTAGCCCGAGGCAGCGGCCGGCTGGCCTTCGCCGTGCTCGCAGACGACGCCGGTCACCGCCGCAGCCTGGGTCACGGCAGGAGGCTACCGGATTCGACCTCGGCGAGCAGGCTGGCCAGCCGCCCCTCGAGCTGGCTGACGACGCCGCCCGGCGCGTCCGGCAGCGGAGCCCGGACGCCGCCCAGGTCCACCCCGTGCCGCGCGCTGGGCCAGCAGTTTCATCGCCGACATCCACTCGAACGGCCCGAGCGCGCCGAGCATCTCATCCCGGAAGGCCAGCGCCTGCCCCAGGATCTTCCCGGCCGCCGCGGTGTTCCCGGCGCGGGCGGCGGCGACCACGGCCACCAGATGCTCAGGCAGGACGTTGGCCAGGCCCGGGATGGAGCCCGCCGCCCCCGCCTGGACCGCGTCCACGATCGTGTGCTCCGCGCCGACCATGACCTGCTTGCCCGCGGCCAGCACGGCCCGGGTGTAGCTCAGGTCCCCGCCGGAGTCCTTCACGCCCCAGACCGGAAGCTCGGCGACCAGCGGCACCGGCACCGGAGGACCGAACTCGGGGATGTGGTACAGCAGCACGGGATGGATGCTGGCGGCCAGGATCTCGCTCACGTAGCTGGCGCAGCCCGGCGTCGCCCAGCGGGACGGAAGTAGAACGGCGGCAGCAGCATCACGGCCGTGGCCGGCGCGTCGTTGGCCACCTGCACCAGCTGCAGGGCGGTATCGAGGCTCGATTCGGTGATGGCCGGCACCAGGGGCGTCCCGGGGACCGCGGCGACCAGGGCGTCCAGCACGCGCGCGCTTCTCGCGCAGGCTCAGCGATGGCCCCTCGCCGGACGTGCCGAAGGGCACCAGCCCGTCGACTCCGGCCGCCACCAGCCACCGCGCGTGCTCGGCGCAGGCCCCGGGGTCGGCCCGGCCATCGGGGGCAAAGGCGGTCAGCAGCGGGACGTAGACACCGGAAATCACCGGCTCACCTCCAGAACGGGCATGCCGTTGACTTCATCACGAAAAACTGATTACTGTCAACAAGTGACCGAGATACGTGAGCGGGCCGGCCTCGGGCGGTTCCCGGCCGACGAGCTGATCGCACTGGCGGAGCGGGCGCTGACCGGACTCGGCGCTCCCCCGGCGACCGCCGGCCAGGTGGCCAGGTCGCTCGTCCTGTCCAACCTGGTCGGTCACGACTCGCACGGCGTGATCAGGCTGGCCCAGTACGCGGCCTGGATCGCTGACGGCCAGATCCGGCCGGCCGCGGCCGCCGCCGTCGCCCGGCGCCAGCAGGCCGCCGCGGTGGTGGACGGCGGGTGGGGTTTCGGCCAGCCCGCGGCCCAGCTGGCCACCCGGACCGCGGCCGAACTGGCCCGCGAGCACGCCGTCGCGGCGGTGACCATCCGGGACTGCAACCATGTCGGGCGGCTGGGTGAATACGTCGCGGAACTGGCCTCGACCGGGCTGATGGGCCTGGCGTTCTGCAATTCGGGCGCGGTGGTCGCCCCGTTCGGCGGTACCGGCCGCGCGCTGGGAACCAATCCCTTCGCCTGGGCGGCGCCGGGCGCCGGGCCGAGGACCCGCTGGTCCTCGACTTCTCCACGGCCGGGGTGGCCGAGGGCAAGCTCCGGGTGGCCGGGGCGGAAGGGCGTGAGGTCGCGGCGGGGCTCATCGTGGACTCCCGCGGTCAGCCGACGACCCGCCCGGAGGACTTTTTCGCCGGCGGCGCCCTGCTGCCCTTCGGCGGTCACAAGGGCTCCGGCATGAGCATCATGATCGAGCTGCTCGGCGGGCTGCTCACCGGCATGGGCACGGCCCCCACGCCCGGTTACGCGGGCGGTAACGGCACGGTGCTGCTCGCGGTGAGCATCGCCGCGTTCACCAGCTGAGCAGGCCTACCGCGAGGAGGCGGCGGCGTTCTGCGCGCAGCTGGTCGAGGCGGGCGCGGGCCCGACCGGGGGCTCCGTGCTGCTGCCCGGCGAGCTGGAGTCGCGGACCCGCCGGGAACGGCTGGCGGACGGGGATCCCGGTCGGCCAGGGCGTGCTCGACCTGATCTACACGATCACCGATCCGCTAGGCGTGGCCCGCCCCGAGCAGATCGGCTAGCCATTCCAGCTGGGCCTGGCGCTGGAATCCCTCGCCGCCCTCATGGTCGTTGAACGGGTACTCGACGATCTGCCGTGGCCCCCCGTACGCGTTATAGGCCGCGTAGACCGTGGACGGCGGGCAGACGTCGTCCTGCAGCGCCACCGAGAACAATGCGGGCGCGGTCGCCGCGGCGACCAGCGCCGCGACGTCGAAGTAATCCAGGGTGCGCAGCACGTCGTCGGTCCGCCGCCGGTCCGCCTTCAGGTACCGGGCGATCTCCAGGTACGGCCCGCGCTCGGCGACATTGATCGCGCGGCGGAAGTGGCTCAGGTACGGCACATCGGCCAGCACGCCGGACAGATCGTCGCGCAGCCCCGCGACGGCGAGGGACAGGCCGCCGCCCTGGCTGCCGCCGGCCACCACGACGCGCGCCCCGTCGACCCGGTCGTGACCACGGGCGGCGTCGACCGCGCGCACCGCGTTGACATAGAGCCGCCGGTAGTAATAGGTCGCCGGGTCGAGGATGCCGCGGGTCATGAAGCCGGGATGAGACGGGCCGGCGGCTCCGGATCGGGAGTGTCGCCGACCGACCCCGCGGCGCCCTGTCCCCGGGTGTCCATGATGAAGTGCGCGTAGCCGGCCACGGCCCAGAACACGTTCTCGTGGGCGAGGCCCCGGCCGCCGCCGTAGCCGATGTACTGCACGACACAGGGCAGCGGGCCGGCCTGGCCGGCGGGCAGGTGCAGCCAGCCGCGGATCGGGTGACCGCCGTAGCCGGCGAAGCACACGTCGAAGGTGTCCACCAGGCGCAAGCCGGTGGCGACCCGCTCGAACGTGGCCGCCACCGGAACGCGGGCCGCGTCGGCGAGCGTGCCGGCCCAGAACCCGGCCGCATCGGCCGGGCTGGCCAGCTGGGGCTGGTAGCTGCGCAGTTCGTCGAGCGGCAGGTCCGGCAGGGACATCGGCTACCCGTCCCCGCGCGGCGCCAGCGCGGCGCGCACGGCCTGCTCGACCTCGGCGGCCCCCGGGGTGAGCGCGTCCAGCAGCACCGGGCTGTGCGGCACCGGAGCGAAGCCGGCGCCGACCCGCGGACCGGCGCGGCCAGCTCACCGAACAGGCTCTCGGACATCGCCGCGGCGATCTCCCCGCCGACGCCGCCGTGCCGGTAGGCCTCGGTCGCGACCACCAGGCGGCGGGTGCGCTGCGCGGAGCGCTGCACCGTATCGAGATCCAGCGGCATCAGCGTGCGCATGTCGATGACCTCGACGTCAATGCCGTCGGCCGCGAGCGTCTCGGCGGCGCGCAGCGCCTTGCCCACCATGACCCCGTAGGTCGCGACGGTGACGTCGGTGCCCGGCCGCCGGATCGCGGCCTGGCCGAAGGGCACCAGGTCGTCCGGGCCGCCGGCCTCGCCGCGCAGGCCGGTCAGCATCTTGTGCATCAGGAAGATGACCGGATCCTCGCCGCGCAGCGCCGTCTTGATCAGGCCCTTGGCGTCCGCCGGGGTACTCGGCATGGCGACCAGCAGGCCGGGCACGTGGCAGAACCAGGCCTCCAGGCTGTTGTTGTGCTGCGCCCCGCCGCCGGCGAACCCGGTCGTGCCCCGGATGACCAGCGGCACCGGGCGGTTCCACCAGTAGCGGACCTTCGCCGCCTGGTTCACGATCTCGTCCATGGCCCCGAACGAGAAGTCGGTGAAGTTGAGGTCCACCACGGGGCGCAGGCCGTCCAGGGCGGCGCCCACCCCGGCGGCGACCATCGCCGCCTCGGAGATCGGGGTGTTGCGCACCCGGTCCCGGCCGAACTGCGGGCCGAGGCCGGTCACCTGGGCCCAGTGACCACCGCGTTCATACAGGTCGGTGCCCATGACCAGGATGCTCGGGTCCCGGGCCATCTCCTCGGCCAGGCCGTCGCGGTAGGCGCGGGACAAGGTGGTCCGGCGGCTGGTGACCGGATTGCTGGCGGTGGCGGTCATGATCCGGTCCTTATGTTCAGCTCGGTAGCGGTGACCCCGTCGGCGACCGTGGCCGGGTCGGGCAGTGGCGCCGCCTCGGCCGCGGACACGGCCGCGGCGACCTGGTCCCGGACCCGCTCGGCCGCCTGCTCGTAGCCCGCGTCGTCCAGGTCCCCCCGGGCCACCAGGGCGGCCCGCAGCCGCTCGATCGGGTCGCGGTGCCGCTCCCACCAGGCGACTTCCTCGGCGGTGCGGTACTGACCGCGCTCACCGATGTCGTGCCCGAGGTGCCGGTAGGTCAGGGCCTCGATGAACGTCGGGCCGCCGCCGGACCGGGCCAGCGCCGCCGCCTGCGGCCGCGGCCCGGTGCACGGCCGCGACGTCCTGGCCGTCGACCTGCACGGCGGGCAGGCCGAACCCGGCGGCCCGCCCGGCGATGGACTCACCCGCCATCGCGACGCTGATCGGGGTCTCCACCGCGTACCCGTTGTTCTCGCAGACGACCAGCAGCGGCAGGTGCCAGGCCGCGGCGAGGTTGACGAACTCCCACACCCGGCCGGTGTTGGCCCCGCCGTCGCCGAAGAACCCGGCCGCCACCCGCGGCTCGTCCCGGTAGGACTGGGCGAGGGCGGCGCCGAGGGCCAGCCCGACCCCGGCCCCGACGATGCCGTTCGACCCGAAGAAGCCGACGCCGAAGTCAGCCAGGTGCATGTGACCGCCGCGGCCTCCCGAGGAGCCGGTCCGCTTGCCGAACAGCTCGGCCATCATGAGCGCCGGATCCATGCCCTTGGCCAGCGCGACGTGATGGCTGCGGTGCGGCGCGGCGGCCACGTCGTCCGGGCGGAGCACCGAGCCGACCCCGACGGCGACCGCCTCGTGGCCGATGGCCGAGTGCATGCCGCCCGGGATGGTGCCCGCCGCGGCCAGCGGGCCGGCGGTGGATTCGAACTCGCGGATCAGCAGCATCCGGTCCAGCCAGCCGGCCGCCTCGGCCGAGGACGTCTCGCCCAGGTCGATGCCGGTACCGGGCAGCGCCTCGGTGATGTCCGTGTGGGCTCTCACCCGCCATCCACCTCAATCCAGGTCAGTACGGTCCCGGTGGGGATCTCGACGTCGATGTCGACCAGATGCGGTCCCAGGACGCCCGTGGCCGGGCTCTCCAGGGTGACCTCGGCCTTGGCCGTCTCGATGTCGACCACGGGCTCACCCTTCGGCCACCCGCTCGCCGGGCTGGTGCAGCCAGCGCAGCACCACGCTCTCGGTGTCGGCCATGCCGTAGACCGGCACCGTCAGTTCCACTCTCGACATGCTGCTCCTTATTCGCCGATCGTCCCGCCGGCGTTGAGGGCCAGGTTGCCGCCGTCCACGGGCAGGATGACGCCGGTAATCATCGCGGCGGCGTCGGAGGCCAGGAAGGCCACGGCCGCGGCCACCTCGGCGGGCTCCACCAGCCGGCCCAGCGGGATGCCGCGCAGGAAGGTGTCGATCAGCCGCCCCTCGGCGCTGGGACTCGCGCTGAGGGCCCGGAGCCCGTCGGTGGCGATCTGGCACGGAGCGACCGCGTTGACCCGGATGCCCCGCGGGGCCCAGGCCACGGCCAGCTCCCGGGTCAGCTGCTCAACGCCGCCCTTGGAGACGCCGTACACGAAGTTGCCCCGGCCGAGCGACGTGCTCCCGCCGATGGAACTGACGTTCACCACGTCCCTTGGCCACGGTTCCCTTACCCCGGGGCCGTCCGCCTCGGGGCCGTCCGCCGGGCGCGCGCGGCCGCGATGAGCTGCTCGGCGAAACGCCGGGCGCAGAGGAAGTAACCGGCCAGGTTGACGGCCATGGTGTGCGCCCAGACCTCGTCGGTGATCTCCAGGCTGGCCGCGCGCGGATTGATCCCCGCGTTGTTCACCAGGATGTCGGCCGGCCCGAGCCGGCCACCTGCTCGAAGGCGGCGGCGATGCTGCCCGGGTCCGCGACGTCGCAGCTGATCGCGTCGGCGCGGCCGCCCGCGTCGCGGATCTGGGCCACGGTCTGCGCCGCGCCGGCCGCGTTGACGTCCAGCACGCTGACCCGGGCCCCCGCCCCGGCCAGCGTGTGCGCGACGGCCCGGCCGAGACCGCCGGCCGCGCCGGTCACCACCGCGTGCCGCCCCGCCAGGTCCACCAGGGGCCCGGTCATGCCGAGGGCTCGGGCGCCGCGACGACCGGCACGTTGACCGGCGAGCGGGCCGGCTGGCCGGACAGCACCCGCTGCACGTCCTCGCACGCCCGGACCACCACATCCCGCTGGGCTTCCTGGGAGTACCAGGCGGTGTGGGGCGTAATCAGGATTCTGGGGTCGTGCAGCAAGGGATCATCGCCGGGCGGTGGCTCGTGGGCCAGCACGTCGAGCGCGGCCCCGGCGATCTCCCCGGACCGGATGGCCGCGGCCAGCGCGGCCTCGTCCACCAGCCCGCCGCGGGCGGTGTTGATGAGCACGGCCGACGGCTTCATGGCGCGCAGCGCCTCGCCGTTGATCAGGTGGGCGGACTCCGGCGTGAGCGGGACGTGCAGGGACAGATAGTCCGACTCGCCCAGCACGGTGGCCCAGTCGGCCGGCTCCGCCCCGGCCGCCGCGATGTCCGCCGCGGGCCTGAACGGGTCGCAGACCAGCACCCGGAGCCCGAGGCCGAGCGCCTTGACCGCGGTCGCCTGGCCGATCCGGCCGAACCCGGCCAGGCCGAGGGTCTGGCCGCGGAGCCTGCGGATGGTCCCGGCGCCGACCGAATCCCACTGGCCGGCCCGGACCAGGTCCAGGTACTGCGGCAGCCGCCGGGCGGAGGCCAGCAGCAGCGCGATGGCGTGCGTCGATACCTCGTCCACCGAGTAGTCGGCGACGTTGGTGACCAGGATGCCGCGCCGGGCCGCCGCGTCGAGGTCGATGCTGTCCAGCCCGGTGCCGACCCTCGCGATGATCTTGCAGGCGGGCATCGCGGCCAGCATCGCGTCGGTGATCTCCTGGACGGTGACCAGCACCGCGTCGGCGTCGGCCAGCTCCTCGCCGAGGGGAACCGGGAATGCCACTCAGGTGGCGGACCTGATAGCCCATCCCTTCCAGCAGATCGGTCTCCAGCGTCGTCTGCGCGCGCTGGCCATAGGCGATGACCACGGTGGCCATGGCTAGCGCACCGCCGCGGTGTAGTAACTACCGAGTCGCATCGTTTCTCGCGATCATCATCGTTATAGGGGTATTCGCTTGCTGGCGGCCAGCGGGGCAGGGATGGGACTGCTGGTATCCGCGCCGCCGGGCGGCTCGGACTTGGAGTCGAGGTAGCTCTGCAGGATCCGCTCGTACGCGAACGAGATGTGCTCCGTGATCACCGCGGCGGCCGCGCGCTCATCCCCGGACCTGATGATCTTGAGGATCTCGGCATGTCCCTTCACCGTCCCTTCTCGCCAGTCGGGGCTGGCCACGTTGCGGGACAACATGAACCAGTAGGTGGGCAGCCTGATCTGCTCCCAGGCGTTGGACAGGCGCTGATGGTGCGCGGCCTGGTAGATGGTGTCGTGGAACTGCACGTCCAGGCGGGCCGCGTCGCGCTCGGTGATCCGCCTGGAGAACGCGGACGTCATCTCGGCCAGGCTCGCGTCCATCTCGGCCAGGTCCTCAGCGTCGCCCCGCTGGATGGCCAGGGTGATCGCCATCGGCTCCAGCGCGGACCGCAGGGTGTAGATCTCCTGCAGGTCGTTGCGGGTGAGCTCGACCACGGAGACGCCCCGGTTCCGCGACGACCGGACCAGTCCCTCGCGTTCCAGCAGGATGAACGCGTCCCGTACTGGCCCGCGGCTCACCTCCAGCCGCACGCTGAGTTCCTCTTCCCGCAGGCGCTGGCCCGGGCTCAGCTCCCCGTGCAGGATCGCCTCGCGGAGTCGCTCCGCTACGTCCTCGCCCAGGCTCTTACGGCTGGCCGGCGTCAGCGCCGACGGCACCTTCCTGACTGCGCTGCGGTGGCATAGTTCACTCCTCATTCGCCGACAATCGTCAACGAATTATCACCAGCAGGCACGCTGGCCACTCAGCTCACCGGCGTCATTGCACAATGTTGACAGTCTCCAATTAACTTGAGCGCAAGTCAACATAGGGTCGGCGTCGCGGCAGTGTCAAGCCTCGCCCCCGATCAGCCCGCGCCGGGCCGCGCCGCCGGCCCGGCGCGCTGACCCGCGACCTCCCGCCGTACCCGCCCGAGCAGCCCGACAGCGGCAGGGCCGGCGCGGGCCGCGGGCCGTCAGGTCGCGTTCCGGCCGCCGATCGGGCAAGGACCTATAACAACAGATATCCGTTTATCGTAAGTTGTTGACAGAATACGCCGTGCTGGCCGAGTATGCGACCACCGGCTCCGCACTGGGAGAGCACGATGCAGCATGCGGGTTCTCCGCCACTCCGCCAGGCGGCCCTTGGACCGCACGGGCAGGGCACCGGCGCCCGAGCCACGTCCGAATCCAGCGCACAATCGCACAATATGGGCAACTGTGTCGCTTTTGGGCGATTTTCATCTGACCGTCGTCAGCGGTCAGCGTCATCACTGGCAGGGAGGGAAAGTGCGCCTAAGATACTTGGCCGCAGCGTGCGCGGCGATCGGCTTGTTGGTGAGCGCGTGCGGCGGATCGTCGTCGTCGGGATCATCCGGGAGCGGCTCGGACGCGGTGGCTAAGCAGATCACGATCTGGACCACCAACGCGGACTTCTGGACCTACCAGTCGTCCCACCTGGCCCCGTTCACCAAGGCGACGGGGATCAAGGTGACGGTGAACGCCATCCCGGAAGCCGGCATCCTGGACAAGGAGACCATCGCCCAGCGCGCCAAGTCGGGCGCCTTCGCGATGTATGAGGGACCGACGTCCCTGATCAGCCAGGATGTCGGGCTGCTGGGCGGCGTGCCGCTGAAGCCGCTGGTCGCCAACAGCAAGCTCAAGGTGAGCGGGTTCAACCTGAACGACATGTCCGAGCTGGGCAACTGCTCGCTGAACGGCACCCTGTACTGCCTGCCGCAGTTCGTGGACGGCGCGATCCTCGCCTACAACAAGAAGCTGCTCAAGCAGGCCGGGATCACCACCGCCCCGACGACCTGGCCGCAGATCCTGGCCGACGCGAACGCCGTCACCCAGAAGACCGGCACCCCGGGCTTCTGCACCCGCGGCAGCGAGGCCGGCGCCGCCATCGCCACCTTCCACTTCGGCGAGGCGTACTACATCCCCTACAGCGCCAGCAACAAGGGCTTCATGGTCGGGCCGAAGTGGAACTCGCTGCTCGACTCGCCGGGCGCGCTCAAGTGGGCCACGCTCTACCAGCAGCTGATGACCAAGGACGCCCCCAAGGGCGTCGGAGCCTTCACGGCCGTCAACTGCGTCAACGATTTCGACCAGGGCAAGGTGGCCATGGACTACGACGGGATCACCACCTTCACCGGCCACGAGTTCACCCCCGCGGCGGGCTCGCCCATCGCAGGCGTGGTCGGCTTCCAGGCCCCGCAGTGCCTGACCAGCCAACCCGTGCATGCCGCTCGGCCCCTGGGGCATGTTCATCAACCCCAACGTCCCCCAGGACCAGCAGAACGCGGCCTGGAAGCTGATGCAGTACCTGTCCACGCCGGCGTTCAACAAGGCCGAGATCCTGGCCCGGGACGAGCCGGGGCTCGCGGTGGACAAGTCGGTGGCGAGCTCGGACATCAAGGGGGTGCCCAGCGACTACCTGCAGGCCCTGTCCTACGTCGCCGCGCACGCCGAGCCGGCCCCGTTCCCGCCCTCGACGGCCTTCAACCAGAGTCAGCAGGACGAGGAGATCGCGATCTCGCAGCTCATCAACGGGACCGCGCCCGCCAAGGCGATGGCGTTCGCCGCCAACGGGCAGAACGCCGTGTTCAAGCAGGCGGGCCTCCAAAAGTAGGAAGACCGCCGGCGCAGTCGCGGCCGGGGCTGGCTCCCGACAGGAGCCAGCCCCGGCCGCCGGCCCGGACCGCCCGCAGCGGCGTCCGCCGGGCCCCGACCACAAGGGGGCAACCATGAGCAGGCAGCTTGGCCTGGAAGGCGCGGGCCCCCAGCCCGAATTGCTCGGCCAGGCCGGCCAGCCTGGCGCCGGGCCCGCCGGCCGCCGGGGACCGGGCCGCCCCGGCCCCGCCCGTCAGGTCGCCCTGCGGACCTTCAGCGCCTTCGACCGCAAGTTCTTCCGGATCGCGGTCATCCCCGCGTTCCTGGCCGTGTTCGTGGTCACCGTGATCCCGTTCCTGGCCGGCTTCGGGCTCAGCTTCTCCAGCCTGAACAGCGTCAACAACCACATCTTCCCGCCCACCCTGGCCAACTACAAAACGATCATCACCGATCCGGTGACCCACACGGTCCTGCTCAACACCGTGGTCTACGTCGTCGCCGCGGTGGTGCTCGAGACCGGTTTCGGGCTCCTGCTGGCCGTACTGCTGGCCAGCAAGCACCGCTTCGTCACCGGCTTCCGGGTCATCTTCCTGCTCCCGCTGACCGTGGCCAGCGTGGCCGCGGCCATCAGCTGGGCCGCCCTGCTGAACACCTCGCAGGGCTGGGTCAACTACTACCTGGGGCTGCTGCACCTGCCCCAGCCGAACTGGCTGGCCTCCTCCACCGCGGCCATGCCCTCGGTGATCATCACCGACATGTGGAGCGGGGTCCCGGTCGTCGCCGTGATCGTGCTGGCCGCCCTGATCGGGGCGCCGCGCGACCCGATCGAGGCCGCGATGGTCAACGGCGCGGGGGCCTGGAACCGGTTCCGGTACATCACGTTCCCGGCCATCATGCCCGCGCTGGTGCTGGCGGCCCTGCTGCGCACCGTGGCCGCGTTCCAGCAGTTCGCCCTCTTCGAGGTCCTGACCGGGGGCGGCCCGGGCCTGAGCACCACCGTGATCAATTTCTACGTGTACCAGCAGACCATCGTGTACGGGAACGTCGGCTACGGGGCTGCGCTCGGGGTCCTGCTGGTGGTCATCATGGCGGTGCCCCTGCTGCTCCTGTTCGCGCTCATGCGCCGGCGCTGACGGGAGAACGCAGGCCGATGAACCGCCGCAACGAGGAGATGATTCAAACGGCAGCAACGATGGATCGGCCGGTCCAGCCGCGACGGCGGTTCCTGCAGCGGCACGGCGGCCTGGTCATCACGCTCGTCCTGCTGGTGCTCGGCGCGATATTCGTCCTGTTGCCCTTGTACTGGCTGGTGTCGAACGGCCTTCAAGAGCGGGAACGACGCCTTCGCGCTGCCGCCCAGATACGTCGCCCGGCCCACGCTGTCGGCCTTCAAGGTGATCCTCGGCGGGCAGTTCGCCCACTACGTGCTGAACTCGGTCATCGTGGCCATCGCTTCTACCGCGGTCGCCCTGCTCCTCGGGGTCCCGGCGGGCTACGCCTTCTCGCGCTCGCCGATCAGGGGAGCCAGGGTCTTCAACACCTGGTTCGTGCTGGCCTACGTCGCGCCGCCGGTCGTCTTCATCATCCCGCTGTACATCATGTACCAGCACCTGCACCTGCTCGATACGTATCTGGGGCTGGTCCTGGCCTACGAGACCGGCCTGCTGCCGTTCACTATCTGGCTGATGCGGGTCTACTTCAACGAGGTCCCCCGCGAGCTTGACGAGGCGGCCTGGATCGACGGCTGCAGCAAGATGCGGGCCCTGTGGAAGGTCGTGCTGCCCACCGTGTGGCCGGGGCTGACCACCGTGGGCCTGCTGGTGGGCCTGGCGTCGTGGGGAGAGTACTTCGGGGCGCTGATCCTGACCGGGCCGCACACCGAGACCGCCCCGGTGGCGGTCGAGGGTTACATCGGCACGACGTTCTCCAACTGGAACGAACTGGCCGCCGCGGGCGTGGTGCTCGTGGTCCCCGCCCTGCTCGCCACCGTCCTCGTGCAGCGCGGTTTCGTCCGCGGCCTGACCTTCGGCGCCGTGAAGCAGTAACGGCGGCCAGCCCTCAGCAGGCGGCCCTCAGGAGGATGCAACGATGACCTTTCCCAGCGGCGTGTTCCCGCCCATGCTGACCCCGTTCAGCAACGGGGAGGTAGACACCGCGAAAGCAGCCCGTTACGCGAAAGGGCTGCTGGCCGACGGGGCCCACGGACTGGTCGTGGCGGGCAGCGCCGGTGAGTTCATCGCCATGGACGTGCCCGAGCGCCAGCAGCTCAGCGAGGCGGTGCTGGCGGCCGTGGGCGGCAGCGCGCCGGTGATCGTCTGTGTCGCGGCGTACCGGACCGAGCACTGCGTCGCGCTGGCCCGGCACGCCCAGGCGGCGGGGGCGACGGCGGTCATGGTGTCCGCGCCGTACTACATGGGCGCGCACGTCAACGCGGTGTGGCGGCATCTGGCCAGCGTCCGCGAAGCCGTCAGCGTGCCGGTCATGCTGTACCACGTGCCGGCCACCACGAACGTCGAGCTGTCCCTGGAGGTGCTCCGCGAACTGGTCAACGCCGACGTCATTCACGCGGTCAAGCAGTCCTTCTACGACGCCTACCACACCCGGGACGCGAAGATCGCCCTCGGCGACGACGCGGCGGTGTACTGCGGCCACGACGGCAGCGCGCTGGAATGCCTGCTGATGGGCGCGGACGGGTGGATTTCCGCGCTGCCCGCGCTCTACCCGTCACTCGCCAGGCGGCTCTGGGACGGCGTGCAGGCGGGCGAGCCCGTCGCCGCGCTGCGCGACCAGTGGTTCCGGCTGCTCCCGCTGGTGAAGATCATCTTCGACCCGGCCTGGCGGGATGACCGCGGCGCGCCGCACTGGCTGGAGCTGATGCACGCCGCCGCCGGCATCCTGGGCCAGGATGTGGGCCTCCCCCGGGCGCCCTTCGCCGCGCTGGCCGGGGCGGACCGGGACCGCCTGGCCGGGATCCTGGCCGCGATCAGTGCGGCCGCCTAGGGTGCGCGCGCTCGGTACCCGCTCAGGTGCGCGCTGGCCCGGCGCGCGCTGGCCGCGCGTACTCCGCGACCGCCGCAAAGTGGCGGGTCAGAAGCTGGTCGAACTCATCGGCGTGCAGCGGGTGCGAGAAGTAGAAGCCCTGCGCCACCTGGCAGCCGAGCATCTTGAGCCCGGCGACCTGGCTCTTGGTCTCCACCCCCTCGGCGACCGTGGCGATGCCCATGGCGTTGGCCAGGTCGATGACGGCCCGGACGATGGCCGAGTCCACCGGGCTCTCGGCCACGCCCTGGACGAACGCGCGGTCCACCTTCACCTCGTGGACGGGGAACTGCTTGAGGTACGCGAGGGAGGAATGGCCGGTGCCGAAGTCGTCGATGGCCAGGCGCACACCCAGCCGGTTCAGCTTCTTCATGATCTCGCGGGCACTGGAAATGTCCTCCATGACCATGCTCTCGGTGATCTCGAAGATGAGCAGCTCCGAGGGCAGGCCGGTCGCGTCCAGGACCCCGGCCACCTGGGCCAGCAGCCCGCTCTCCTGGAACTGGCGGGGCGAGAGGTTGATGCTGATCGGCAGGTCCACGCCCAGCCGGTCACGGATCGAGCACAGCTGCTGGCACGCCTGGTCCAGCACGTAACGGCCCAGCGGCAGGATCAGCCCGGTCTCCTCGGCCATCGGGATGAACCTCTCCGGGCTGATCAGGCCGTTCGGCCGGGTGGCGCCAGCGCACCAGCGCCTCGGCGCCCACGATGCGTTCCTCATCGAGGGAGTAGAACGGCTGGTAGTACACCTCGAGCTCGTCCCGCTCGATCCCCTTGCGCAGGTCGGCCTCCATCTGCAGCCGCTCCGACGAGCGGGTGCCCATGGACGCCTGGTCGAACACCCGGTAGGTGCCGCCTCCGGTCTTGGCCTTGGCCTCGTACATGGCCACGTCGGCGTTGCGGAGCACGTCGTCGGCGCTCTTGCCCGGCTCGGTCAGGGCGATGCCGACCGAAACGCTGGCGACCAGCTCGTGACCGTCGGACAGCACGATGGGCTGCTGGACGGCGGCGCAGATCCGCCGGGCGGCGGCGACGGCCACCTCCACGCCGGCCACGTCCTCCAGCAGCACCACGAACTCGTCGCCGCCGAAGCGGGCCAGCAGATCGTTACTGCGCACCCCGGCCTTGAGCCGGGCCCCGATCGCGACGAGGAACCCGTCCCCGGTCACGTGGCCGAGGCTGTCGTTGATGCTCTTGAAGCGGTCCACGTCGACGAAGATGAGGGCGTGCGTCTTCCGGTCCAGCACCGAACGCCGGAGCGCCTGATCCAGCCGCTCCACCAGCAGCCGGCGATTGGCCAGGCCGGTGAGGCTGTCGTAGCAGGCGTGGTGGTGGAGCTCGTCCTCGAAGGCCTTGCGCTCGGTGATGTCGCGGAAGGTGATCACCGCGCCCGACGGCGTGCCGTCGCCCAGGACGGCCGACGCCGTGTAGGCGACGGGGATGGTCCCGCCGTTCTTGCCGCGGAAGCGGGCGTCGTCCTCCCGGATGACCCGGCCCGTCCGCATGGCTTCGCGGGCCGGCTCGAGCAGGAAAGTCGGGAGCCATCGGGGCACCGTCGGTCACCGGATCGTCGATCGCGATGTCGAGGGACGGCAGCTCGATCAGGTCGGCCGCGGCGCGGTTGACGAAGGTCAGCTCCCCGGCCGCATCGATGGCGCAGACGCCTTCCCCGATGTTGAGCGTGATCGAGGAGAGCCGCTCCCGCTCGACGTGGACCTGCTGGTACAGCTCGGCGTTGCTGAGCGCGCCGCTGCCCACGGCGGCCAGGGCCTGCAGCAGGCCCTGGTCGGCCTCGTCGAACGGCTCATCGCGCCGCCGTCCCGACGCGACCAGCCACTGCCGCCGGCCGGCCACGGTCATCGGCGCGGCCAGCTGGTCAGGGGCGGGGTCCTCGGAGGTCAGGATGGCCCCGGGGCTGCGCAGCAGCCGCCGTACGGCGTCGCGGATCGTCTCGAGCACGGCCTGCTGGCGCAGGCCCCGGTTGGCCTCCAGGGTGACCTCGTACAGTCCCTTCATCCGGCCCCGGTCGTGCAGCGCCGCGAACCGGGCACTGATGAGCCGGCGCTGCAGGATCAGCGCCGGGACCGCCAGGGCCACGGCCCACGGGTGGGCCTGGATCGCCAGGGCCAGGATCACGCCCGCCAGTGCTCCCGCGCCGGCCAGCGTCACCTGGATCGGCAGATCATTGGTGAACTCACGCCAGGTCGTGCCCATCGAGATGACGACCCCGGCGATCAGGAGCTGTTGACGGCGAAGTACACGCCCACGCCCAGCAAGAGCGCGGCGACCTCGGCTGCGGTCAGCGACGCCGAGGGAGGCGCGAGGGCCCGGCTCGACCGCCAGGCCCAGGCCCGCCGCGATCAGCACCTGGCCGGTGTTGAAAGCCGACTTGACGAACGAACGCCGGCGGGCGGCCTGCGCCAGCGACGAGGCCAGCGCCAGGGTGGCCAGGGTGAGCAGCGGTGGCACGAGCAGGGCGAGGATGACGAAGAAGCCTTCGTCCGTGTTGAACGCCTCGGACTCGCCCCCCGGTACACCACCACCGGCCAGAGCCAGCTGGCCAGGGCGAGGACGCCCATCGCGGCCGCGACGATCCACTGGCTCCCGCTGGCCTGGGCCAGCGCCTGGGTGCCGCCATCCGGCCACGCACCAGGGTGCCCACGCCCCCCGCGACCGAAGCGGCGATGATGGCCCAGGTAGCGCGGGGTATTTTCATGGTCGTCGCGGCCCGGCTGCCGCCGGGCTGGTCACTTCCATGCTGAGCTGTTCCAGGCCGAGCCGTTCCAGGCCGCCCCGTTCCAGGCCGAGCCGGCCCAGCCCGCATCATTCCAGGCCCGGCCGGTCCAGTCTTCGCCGTTCCACGCCGCCCCGGCCCAGCCACCGTCATTCCAGGCCCGGCCGGTCCAGGTCCAGCCGTTCCAGTCCGCGCCGTTCCACGCCCAGCCGTTCCAGTTCCCGCCGCCGGCCGGCGCCTGGTTCCAGGTGAGCCCGGACCACAGGCTCGCGTTCCAGGTGTCGGCGGGCCCGGTGGGCGACAGGGAGACCGTGGCGCCCAGCACGGCGCCGATCAGGCCGGTGGCCGACTGGTTGTAGTCCATCGGGCCCGCGGTGGCCGCCGCGTAGGCGTTCAGGGCCCCGTGGCCGTCGACGAAGGGGTTCCCGACCGGGCCCGGGGTTGGTGGTGCCGAGCAGGCGCGCCTTGACCTCGTTGGGGGTGAGGCCCGGATTGTCCGCCAGCACCAGCGCCGCCGCCCCGCTGGTGATCGCGGCGCTGAACGAGGTGCCCGAGCCCACGAAGTTGGCCGCGCCGACCTGGGCCGAGGGGTACTGGGTGTCGATGGTCGAGCCGGGTGCGGCCAGGCTGACCACGGACCGGCCCGACGTGACCAGGTCAGGCTTGACCCAGCCGTCGCGGCGAGGTCGGCCCGACGCTGCTGAAGTCGGTCATCTCGTCGTCCGCGGGGGACGGCGTGGCCATGTCGTCCAGGGCGCCGACGGTGATGACCATCGGGTCGTCGCCCGGGGACAGGATGGTGCCGTTGAACGGCCCGGCGTTGCCCGCCGAGGTCACCACCGTGATGCCCGCGTTCCACACCGCCTGGACGGCCTGGTCCAGCGGGTTGAGTGACGGTGGACTGGCTGGACTGGTAGCCCAGGGACAGGTTGAGGACCTGGATGCCGTAGAGGGCCTCGTGGTCGACCGCCCACTGCAGGCCCGTGATCAGCGTGCTCAGGTGGGTGACGCCGGTCCGCCCCGGCCACCTTGATCGACACCAGCTTGGCGCCCGGCGCTTCGCCCGAGTACTGCCCGTTCGACGAGGCGCCGTCGCCGGCGATCAGCCCGGCCACGAACGTGCCGTGCCCGTAGCTGTCCTGGAACGGGTTGTTCCCGCCGGTCAGGTCCACCCCGCCGATCAGGCGGCCCGGAGAAGTCGGGCAGGTTGTCGATGCCCGTGTCCACCACGGCCACGGTGACTCCCTGGCCGGTGTCGCCCTGGGCCGCCAGCTGGTCGGCCCCGGTCTCCTGGAGGAACACGTCCGACGGCGTGTGCGGCCCGGTGGACTCCGGGTTGGACTGCACGTTCACCGAGAGCGTCCGGGGTCACGGTGATGCCCGGCAGCGCCGCCAGCACCGGCTCCAGGAGCGCGGGGATCGCGGCCTCGACCCCGTTGATGAGGTGGAACTGGGTCAGGATGGTGCCGCCTACCTCCAGCACCGCGCGTGACCGGGCTCAGCAGCCCGGTCGCGGTGACGATGACGGTGCTCCCCGGGCTGGCCGATGCGGCCGGGGCACCGGCCAGCGACGTTCCCGCTAAGGCCGCTGCTAGCATCGCGGCCGTCGCGGCGATCCGCCCCTTCTTCCGGCGGACGCGCCGCGTCCGGGAACTGACACCTGCGCCGAATGAGACATAATGCCACATTTGGCCACCCCTCCCCTTGGTGCCTTTTGATCCACCTACGGTACGCAGGTCGGCCCGATTTTGGAGGGGAATTGGCATACACAAATTGCGATTCTGGCTATTGCCATCTAATTCAATGGAAATTAGTAGTCAGGATAGAACTCCGAATATGATTAGTAATTCCGGGGAGAATTGTCCGGAATATGGCGGGATAACCGATATGCGTTCGTCAGGCACGGCCGCGGGACGGGTCGAGCCGCTGGCCGCGGACGCGGCGTCCCGTCAGTGCGTCTGCTGCCCGCCCAGCAGGTCCAGGCCGAGGTCGAGCGCGGGGCTCGAATGGGTGAGCGCGCCGACGGCGACGAAGTCGACGCCGGTCTCCGCGACCGCCCGGGCCTCCTCCAGCCGCAGCCCGCCGCTGGCTTCCAGCCGGGCCGCCGGGTACCCGCCGGCCAGGGCCACGGCGGCGCGCAGCTCGGCCAGCCCCATGTTGTCGAGCAGGATGAGCGCGGCGCCGGCGTCCAGCGCCTCGCGGACCTGGGCCAGCGGTGTCGCACTCGACCTCCAGCGGCAGGCCGGGCGCGGCGGCGCGCACGGCCGCGATCGCCGCCGCGACGCCGCCCGCCGCGGCCACGTGGTTGTCCTTGATCAGCGCGGCGTCGCCGAGTCCCATCCGGTGGTTCGGGCCGCCGCCGCAGCGCACGGCGTACTTCTCCAGCTGGCGCAGCCCCGGCGTGGTCTTGCGGGTGTCGCGGACGGCGCACCCGGTGCCGGCCAGCGCGTCGGCCCACGCCCGCGTGGCGGTGGCGATGCCCGACAGGTGGGTGAGGAAGTTGAGCAGGGTCCGTTCGGCGCCGAGCAGCTCGCGCAGCGGGGCCGCGGATCCGCAGCACCTCGTCGCCCCGGCCGATCCGGTCCCCGTCCGCGCGCCGCGGCTGCGCCGCCTCTGGCGGCAGGCCGGCCGCGTCGAGCACGGCCAGGGCGACCGGGAGGCCCGCCAGCACGCCAGGCTGCCGGGCCACGACGCCGGCCACCGCCGGGCGCCCGGCGCGGCGGTCGCGGCCGAGGTGACGTCGGGCCCGTAGCGGAGGTCCTCGTCGAGCGCGCCGCGCACCAGCCGCTCGGTGTCCCCGGGATCCAGTCCCGCGGCGAGCAGCGCCTGCGTCAGTCCGACGGGTGCAGGGTCATGCGCCGGCCCCGACTCCGGCCTGGACGGCCCCGGCCGCCCACCGCTGGCCCGTCGTCCGCGCGGAGCACCGTGTGCCGGGCCCGGGCCGTCCGGCGACGGCCGCGGGCGCATCCCGCCACCGATGGCAGCCCCGGCTCTCCGCGCGGGCCAGGGCGGCCGTCGCGACCAGGACCGAGACCACGTGCAGGCTGGTCGCCTCGGCGGTGGCCAGGTCCAGCCGCCCGGCGGCGGGCCGGGCCTGGTCCAGCGTCTGCCGGAGGCCGTTCCAGGCCCTCGCGGTCGCGGAGCACCCCGGCGTGCCGGGACATGGCCGCGGCCAGGGCCGGCCGGGCCGGCGGGGTTCGCCCCCGGGCCGCGCGCGGAGGCAGCCGCAGCCGGGCCGGCCGGCTCCGGGCAGGCTCCCGCGCCGAGCAGGTCCCCGGCGCGCCGGCCGGTGATCAGGGCCTCGGTCAGGGAGTTGGAGGCGAGCCGGTTGGCGCCGTGCACCCCGGTGCAGGCGGCCTCCCCCACCGCGTACAGCCCGGGCACCGAGGTCCGCCCGTCCATGTCGGCCAGGATGCCGCCGCAGGCGTAGTGCGCGCCGGGCGCGACCGGGATCGGCTCGGCCGCCGGGTCGATCCCGCGGGCCCGGCACAGCCGCGGCCACCGTGGGGAAGTCCCGCTCCAGCACGGCGCGGCCCAGCGCGGTGGCGTCCAGCCACAGATGGTCGTCCGGGCCGTCCCCCGTGCTCCCATCCGCTGCTGCATGGCCGCCGACACGACGTCCCGCGGGGCCAGGTCGCCGAGCGGATGGCGCCCGGCCATGACCGGCCGGCCCGCCGCGTCCACCAGCACCGCCCCGGCGCCGCGCAGGGCCTCGGTGATCAGCGGGCACTGGCCGCGGGCCGCCGTCCTGCCACAGCACGGTCGGGTGGAACTGCACGAACTCGACGTCCCGCAGCTCCGCTCCGGCCCGGGCGGCCAGGGCCAGGCCGTCGCCGGTCAGCCCGGCCGGGTTGGTGGTGGTCGCGTACGCCTGGCCGAAGCCGCCGGTGGCCAGGACGACCGCGCGCGGCGCGTCACCGTGCCCGACCTGCAGCACCGCCGTCCGTGCGCCGGCCATCCCGGCCAGCACCCCGCCGACCGCGCCGCGGTCGCCGGTCAGCGCGTCCAGCGCGACGCAGCGGGTCAGGACCTGGACCCGGCTGGCCAGCAGGGCGGCCGCGGAGCACCCGGTGCACCTCCGCGCCGATCGCGTCGCCCCCGGCGTGCACGATCCGGCTGCGGCTGTGCCCGCCCTCCAGGTGCAGCGCGGTGCGCTCCAGCCGGGCCCCGCGCGCGGCCAGCCGGGCGATCTCGCCGGGCGCCTCGGCGACCAGCGTCGCCACCGCCGCCGGGTCGCACAGGCCGGCGCCCGCGTCGAGCGTGTCCCGCTGGTGCAGGGCCGGGGTGTCCCCCGGGCCGATCGCGGCGGCCAGGCCGCCCTGGGCCAGCGGCGTGGCGCCCCCGCCGATCGCCGTCCTTGCTGACCAGCAGCACCCGGCGGCCGTGACCGGCGGCGGCCAGCGCGGCGGTCATGCCCGCGGCCCCGGAGCCCACGACCACCACGTCGGCGTCGCGTTCCCAGCGCAGCGGCGAGCAGGGCAGGCGGCGCAGCTCCGCGCCGGTCACCGGCAGCGCCGCTGCGGCCTGGCGACTCCCGGCGGCCTGCGCGCTGGCCGCCGACGGCGACCCCGCCGCGATCATGGCCTGGACGGCCTGCCGGGCCCGGTCGGCCACGCCGGGAGCGACGTGCACCTCCTCCACCCCCTCGCGCAGGCAGCGCAGCAGGGCGGCCGGCGTCGTCATCTTCATATAACCGGCACACCGCATCGGGGTTGACCGGCTCCCAGCGCACCGCGGGGTTGGCCTGCCGCAGCTGGTGCAGCATGCCGGTCTCGGTGGCCACCAGCACGGTCCGGCGCCGTGGTGGTGCGGGCGGCGTCGAGCATGCCCCCGGTGGACAGCACCCGGGTGCGGCCGGCCGGCAGGTCGCCCTCGCCCGCCTGCCACAGCGCGGCGGTCGAGCAGCCGCACTCCGGGTGGATGAACAGCTCGGCCTGCGGGCTCGGCGGCCGCCTTGCGGCGCAGCTCGGCCGGGCTGATCCCGGCGTGCACGTGGCATTCGCCGAGCCAGACGTGCAGGTTGTCGCGGCCGGTGACCCGCTGGACGTAGGCGCCGAGGAACTGGTCGGGCAGGAACAGCACCTCCCGGTCCGCCGGGAGGGACGCCACGATCTGCGCCGCGTTGGCCGAGGTGCAGCACAGGTCGGACTCGGCCTTGACCTCGGCGCTGGTGTTCACGTACGCGACGACCGCGGCCCCGGGATGCTCGGCCTTCCACTCCCGGACCTGCTCCGCGGTGATGCGTGTCGGCGAGCGAGCAGCCGGCCCGGGAGTCCGGGATCAGCACCGTCCGGTCCGGGGCGAGGATCTTGGCCGTCTCGGCCATGAAGTAGACGCCGGCGAACACGATGACGCTCGCGGTGCTCGGCGGCGGCCAGCCGCGGAGAGCGCGAGCGAGTCGCCGACGTGATCGGCGACGTCCTGGATCTCGGGCGCCTGGTAGTTGTGCGCGAGGATCACGGCGTCGCGCTGCCGCGGCCAGCCGCCGGACCTCCGCCGCCCAGTCCCTCCCGGCCGGCTCCGTCCCGGCCGCCGGTCACCCGCCTACCTCGCCGCTGCTGCTGGCCTCGGCGTCCGGCGCTGCTGGCCGCGCTGGGCTCCGCGCAGTGCTCACGCCGCTGCGCCTGCGTCAGTCCTGGTCATGTCCGGCCCCATCTCCCGCGGAGGTTTTCGACTCTGAGTCTAAAACCTTTTCGCCTCGTAGTCTAAAACCTGATGCCGAAACGGGAAGGCTCAGTACCATGCGAACGTGCCAGACACTGAGCCGAAGGCGGCCATGAGCGAGACGCCGGGCCACCACGAGCGAGGCGCCGCGCCGGCCACGGGCAGGCCGCGCCAGCAGGCCGGCCGCGAGCGAGGCGCCGCGGTTCGCCCACGAGGTGCTGGCCGTGGTCCTCCAGGTCCGCCGACCAGCAGCTGCACGTCCTGCTCTGGCGGCGCGGCGCGCCGCCGTTCGAAGGGCTGCTGGGCGCTGCCCGGCGGCCCGCTCGGCGCCGACGAGCGGCTCGGGACCTCCCTGGGCCGGCACCTGGCCACCAAGGTCGACCTGACCGACATCGCGTACCTGGAGCAGCTGGAGACCCGCAGCGACCCCGCGGCGGGACCCGCGGGGCCGCGTCCTGGCCACGGCCTACCTGGCCCTGGTGTCCGCCGACGTCGAGCCGCGCATCCCGCCGGACACCGCGTGGCATCCGGTCCAGGACCTGCCGCCGACCGCGTTCGACCACGGGTCGATCGCGGAGTCGGGCCGGGACCGGCTGCGGGCCAAGCTGTCCTACACCAACATCGGCTTCGCCCTGGCCCCCGAGACCTTCACGATCGCCCAGCTCCGCGACATCTACGCCGCCTCGCTCGGCCACCCGGTCTCGGCGACCAACCTGCAGCGGGTGCTGACCCGCCGCGGCGTGATCGAGGCCACGGCCGCGGCCGCCCGGCCGACGCCCGCGGGCGGCAGGCCGGCCACGCTGTACCGGTTCGCGGCCCGGACCCTGGTCGTCACCAACCCCTTCGCCGCGTTCCGCCCGCCGTCCCTGTCCCCCCCGGCCGCCCCATGACGTCGACCAGCCCGCCGGCGATGGCCGCTGAGCGCCGCCGTCGCCGTCGTCACCGGCGCCAACCGCGGGATCGGCCGTGACGTCGCCCGCCAGCTCGCCGGGCACGGGTTCGTGGTCATCGCCGGCGCACGCGACCCCGGCCAGGGCGAGCGGACCGCCCGCCAGCTCGACCCGGCGGGCGGCACCGTCATCGCCCTGCGGCTGGACGTCACCGATCCGGCCACCATCGAGGCCGCGGCGGGCTGGACCGCGGAAAACCTGGGCCGCGCCGACGTGCTGGTCAACAACGCCGCCATTGCACTACGACACCTGGCAGCAGGCCCACAATGCCGATCTGGGCGTGGTGCGCGAGGCGCTGGACACCAACCTCCTCGGCGCCTGGCGGACCACGCAGGCCTTCCTGCCGCTGCTGCGCCGCAGCGCCCACGCCCGCATCGTCAACGTGAGCAGCGAGGGCGGATCCATCTCCGAGATGACCGGGGGCACCCCCGCCTACAGCGTGTCCAAGGCCGCCCTCAACGCCCTCACCAGGCTGCTGGCCGGCGAACTGCGGGCCGACCGCATCCTCGTCAACGCGGTCTGCCCGGGCTGGACCGACACGGACATGGGCCAGGGCGGCCGGCCCGTGGCCGCCGGGGCGGCCAGCGTGATGTGGGCCGCCCTGCTTCCGGATGACGGGCCCACCGGCGGTTTCTACCGGGACGGCCAGCCCTGCCCTGGTGACGCGCCCGCCCGGCGGGTCCCCGAGCCCACCAGCCCCTCGGCGGATCCGGACGGCCCGGGAAATTTTGATAAAGCATCTATGTCTTCTGCGTCCGGACGGTTACAGAATCAGAAGGGTCTGATGCGTTCGTGCGCGTGCCGCGCGGCCGGGTCCTGGTCCTGGTCTCGCCGTCCGGTGCGGCCCGCGCCGGGCTGGCTCGAGGAGGAGATCCAGCATGCACGCAAGGTCAGGTCGTTTCCCGTTGGCGCGGTGGCAGAGCTTACCGGCGGTGGCCGGGCTCGCCGCGGCCATTCCTCTCGCGGCCATGCTGGCCGCCCCGCCCGCCTTGTCGTCAGTAGCCACTCCCGCGCATGCCGCGCAGGTCGCTAAGGGCACTGGCGGGTCACCGGGGGCTTGATCGTCTCCACCGAGGACGGCAAGCTCCAGGGCAAGCACCACGAAGGCGTCGACCAGTTCCTGGGCGTCCCCTACGCCGCGCCGCCCGTCGGGGCGCTGCGCTGGCAGGCGCCCCAGCCGGTGCAGCCCTGGACCGGCGTCCGCGACGCTACGTCCTATGGAAACCGCTGTGCCCAGCTCCCCAGCGGCAACGGGCCGCGGGAGGACACCGAAGACTGCCTGTTCCTCAACGTCTTCGCCCCGGCGGACCACCCAGGTCGCGCCGCCGCACACGGTCGGGCCGGGCGCGGGCTGCCGGTCCTGTTCATGATCCACGGTGGCGGCCTGGCCAACGGGGCCGGCGATCAGCACGACGGCTCGCTGATCGTCAGGACCGACCACATCATCGTGGTGTCCATCAACTACCGGCTGGGCGTGTTCGGCTTCCTGGACGTGCCGGGCCTGGGCACCACGGCGCGCACCGCGAACGGCAACTACGGCCTGCTCGACCAGGAAGCGGCGCTGGGCTGGGTGCACCGCAACATCGCCCGGTTCGGGGGGAACCCGGATCAGGTCACGATCGCCGGGGAGTCGGCGGGCGGCTGGTCCGTCTGCGCGCTGATGACCTCGCCGCTGGCCCGCGGCCTGTTCCGCGGCGCGATCAGTGAAAGCGGCAGCTGCCCGTCCCAGACCCCGGCGCAGGCCCAGTCCGCCGGGCTGGCGTTCGCCGCGCAGGCGGGCTGCACCGACGCGGCCACCGCCGCGTCCTGCCTGCGGAACACGCCGGAGTCCGCGCTGCTCACGGCCAGCGCCAGTTACTCGCCGCAGTTCGCGTCCGGCGGCCCGGAACTCCCGCTGCCGCCCCTCACCGCGGTGGCTGACGGTCGACTACGCCCGGGTCCCGCTGCTGATGGGGACCAACCACGACGAAGGACGGACTTTCACGCAAGGGTTCGCCTCCTACACCGAGCAGCAGTACGTCCAGTTCGTGGACCAGAGCTACGGCGCGCAGGCGCCCGCGATCCTGGCCGCGCTATCCGTGGAGCGCCTACCCCAGCCCGTACACCGCCTCGTACGCCATCGGGGCGATCTGGACCGACAGCGGTTTCCTCGACGGGATCGGCGGGTGCCCCACCCAGAACCTGGCCGCCCAGTTCGCGAGCCGGACGCCCACGTTCTTCTACCAGTTCGACGACCGGCACGCGCCCGCGCTGAACAGGACCTGTCCGGGCTACCAGTGGGGGGCCGGGCACGCGATGGAGCTCGCGTACCTGTGGCCGAGTTTCGGCAACGGGACCTCGCTCTATGACCAGCTCACCCCGGCCCAGCTGGAGCTGTCCCACCAGATGATCGTCTGGTGGGGCGCGTTCACCCGGCTGGGCGCCCCCGACGCGCCGGGCCAGCCGTACTGGCCCGCGTACACCAGCCGCCAGCTCATGTCGCTGCGCCCGGGCGGGCAGAGCGCCACGATCCCGGCGGCCACATTCGCGGCCGAGCACCAGTGCGGGTTCTGGAACGCGCAGGCGCCCCCGGCGGGGTCATGATCCAGCCGGGCGGCCGGCCATGATCGGCGCGGCTCATGACCTCAGCCTGGGCACGTCGGCCATGAGCTGCGCGGTGTAGCGGCTGCGCGGGCTCGGCGAGCACCTGGTCGGCGGGCCCGGCCTCGACGATCTCGCCCTGCCGCAGCACGACCGCGAACTGCGCGACGTTGCGCACCAGGGCCAGGTTGTGGGTGATGAAGAGCATGGCCAGCTGCCGCCGGGCCGCGGCGGCGCGGAGCAGCTCGACCACGACGGCCTGCACGGAGACGTCGAGGGCCGAGGTCACCTCGTCGCAGACCAGCAGGCCGGGTTCGGCGACGAGGGCGCGGGCGATCGCGACCCGCTGCCGCTCCCCGCCGGATAGCTGATCGGGATAGCGGGACAGGTAGCGGCCGCCGAGGGACACGTCCTCGAGCACGCTGACCACCCGGTCGGCTTGCTCGCCGCGGGGCACGCGCAGGAACCGCCGCAGCGGCTCGGCCACGATCTGGCCGACCGTCTTGCGGGGGTTGAGCGAGGTGTACGGGTTCTGGAAGACGCACTGGATCTGCTGCAGGACCGGCCCCGGGCGGTGCCGGGCACTGGGCGCGAGCGGGGCACCCTGGAGGGTCATCTCGCCGGTCCAGTCCCGGTGCAGCCCGACGATGCAGCGGGCCAGCGTCGTCTTGCCCGAGCCGGACTCGCCGACCACGGCGACGCACGCCCGCGGCGGGCACGTCCAGATCGATGCCGGACAGGACCGGCACCGGGCCGTAATTGAACGAAAGCCCCCGGACGGAGAGCACGGGCGGGGCCGGTGGCGGGGCCGGCGGCGGGCGCGGCCGGCCGGGGCACGGACCGGGCGGCCCCGGCCGCCCCGTCCGCCTCGGCCGCCCGCAGGCAGCGCACGGTCCGCCCGGCCACCGCCGCCGGTTCCGGCACGCGGGCCCGGCACGGGTCGAGCGCGAGGCCGCAGCGGGGGGCGAACGCGCACCCGGGCCCGCGGTGGCCGGGCGGCGGCTGCTGCCCGGGGATGCCCGCCAGCGGGCCGCCCCGGTCCGGGCCCGGGACGGACGCGAGCAACCCCCGGGTGTAGGGGTGCAGCGGGCGGTGCAACAGCAGGGCCGCGGGGCCGGCCTCCACGATCCGGCCGGCGTACATGACGGCGACCTCGGCGGCCAGCTCACTGACCACGGCCAGGTCGTGGCTGACGTAGACGGCCGCCACCCCGTAGCCCCGGCACAGGCTGCGGATGGTGTCGAGGATATGGCGCTGAGTCGACACATCGAGGCCGGTGGTGGGCTCGTCCAGGACGATGAGCGAGGGCCGGCAGGCGAAGGCCATGGCCAGCGCGACGCGCTGCTGCTGGCCGCCCGAGAGCTGATGCGGGTAGCGCCGCAGCATGGCCGGGCTGGCCTCCAGGCCGGACCTCGGACAGCACCTCCAGGATCCGTTTCCCGGGGTCACCGGCGAGGCGGCGACCGGCGAGGGTACGAAGCCGGCCGGGATGGTGCACCCGCAGCGCCTCCCGGAGCTGGTAGCCGATCCGCAGCGCCGGGTTCAGCGCCGCCGACGGGTCCTGCGGCACGTAGCTGACCCTGGCCCCGCGCACCTGACGCAGGCCGGCCGGGCGCAGCCGCAGCAGGTCCAGGCCGTCCAGGAGGATCTCGCCGCGGCTGACGGACAGGCCCCGCCTGGTGTGCCCCAGCAGGGCCAGGGCGACCGTGGTCTTCCCGGACCCGGACTCGCCGACCAGGCCGAGCACGTCGCCGGGCCGCACCGCGAAGCGAGATCCCGCTGACCACGGCGGGCCCGTGACGGCCGCTGCGGATTTCCAGGTCGCGCACCTCCAGCCGGAAGGGCCGGGCCGGCGGCCGGGCCGTGCCGGCCAGTTTCCCGCTCGCCTCAGCCACCGGGTCCCGGCCGGGCCCAGGTCGTCCACGAGGGCGGCTTCCTCGGGCCTGCGGTCCACGCCGAGCGCGGCCCGCCCGATGGCGTCGGTCAGCAGGTTGGTGCCGATGGTGAGCAGGGCGATCAGCGCCGCGGGGACGATCACGGCCCACGGGTTCAGGGCCAGCCCGGCCCGGTTCTCGTTGATCATGGTCCCCCAGCTGGGAGACGGAGGCGGCTGGCCGAAGCCCAGGAAGGCCAGGCCCGCCATGATGATGATCGAGTAGGTCAGCCGCAGTCCCGCCTCCACCATCAGCGGGGTGCTCAGGCTGGGCAGTATCTCCTTGGTCATCACCGCGGCCGGGCGCATCCCCTGCAACTCGGCGACCTTGACGAAATCCCGCTCGGAGATGTCCAGGGTCGCGGACCGCAGCACCCGGGCGACGGCGGGCGCGTGGGTCAGCCCGACGGCCAGCACGATCAGCCACAGCTTGGGGCCCAGGATGCTCAGCAGCAGCAGGGCGAAGACCAGCTGGGGGAAGGCCAGGATGACGTTGACGGTGCGCATGATCAGCCCGTCGGAGCGCCCGCGGAGGTAGGCGGCGCTGATCCCGGCCGCCGCTCCCGCGACGATCCCGAGGACCGTCGCGGACACCGCCATCAGCAGCAGCAGCCAGCCGCCGTCCAGGACCCGGGACAGGACATCGCGGCCGAGGAAGTCGGCGCCGAGGAGGAAATGCCCGGACGGCTTCCCGAACGGGAAGGTCAGCAGCGCGGTCGGCGGGTGGGGGGCCATCAGCGGGCCGAGGACCGCGACCAGCCACGACGAAGCCCGGCCAGCGCCCAGCCCGGTGGCCCCGCGCGGGGTGCGCACCGCCGAGCCCACGGAGGCCAGCCACTGATGGCGGCGGATCCGCTCCGCGCCCGGCCCGTCAGCGGCCATCCGCTACCCGCCCTCCGTCCTACCTGGGAATCCGGTGCCGCGGCGTGACCAGCAACGCGATCACGTCGGTCACGATGTTCATGAACACGTAGAACGCGGCCAGCAACACGACGATGAACTGGATGACCGGGATGTCGCGGTTCTCGACCGCGTAGACGAGCCCCTGGCCGATGCCGGGGAAGGCGAAGACGTACTCCACCACGACCACGCCGCCCGCCAGGTACAGGAAGTTGAGCCCGATGACCTGGATCACCGGCGCCGTGGCGTTGGGCAGCGCGTGGGTTGCCACGATGCGCCACATCGGCACGCCCTTGAGCCGCGCCATCTCCACGTAGTCGGACTCCAGGGCCTCGATCATCGCCGCCCGGGTCATCCGCTGGATATACGGCACGATCACGATGACCAGGGTGGCTACCGGCAGGATCAGCAGCCGCGGGGCGTTCCAGGCGTAGCTGCCCGGCGGCAGCAGCGACACCGCGGGCAGCAGGTGGGTGACCACGGTGGAGAACAGGATGACCAGGCCGATCGCGACCACGAACTCGGGCAGCGCGGTCACCGCCAGCGCGGCGACCGAGCTGATGTGGTCGAACCAGCCGTCCCGGCGGAGCGCGGCCAGGGCGCCCAGCGCGACGCCGACCGCGGTCCCGATCAGCCCGGTGACCCCCATCAGCACCGCGGAGTTGATGAGCCTGGGCGCCACGTAGCCCCAGACCGGCTGCCCGTTGACCAGTGAGTGGCCGAGGTGGCCGGTGAACAGGCCGGACAGCCACAGCCAGTACTGGTCCAGCAGGCCCCGGTTGAGGTGCAGGGCGGCCTCCAGCCGGTGCAGCGCCGCCGGGCTGCTGGCCGCGGTGCGCCCGAGCACCGCGTTGGCGGCGTTACCCGGCAGCACCTCGGTGGCCGCGAACACCAGCACGGACACCACACATAAGGTGAACAGCCCGGCCGCGGCCCGCCGCCCGAGGAGCCGGCGGACCGGGTGAGCGTCCCGGCCCGCCCGCGGGCGGGGCGGGGCCGTGGGCGGCGGGCCGTGGGCGGCGGCGGGGCAGGGAACCCGCGGCCTGGCGGCTCCGGCCGCCGAACCGCGCGGGCGTCTGCCACGTTGCCGATCCTCCGAGCCATCCTGGTGGCTAATCGATCTCTACCGTAACGGGCCGCCGCAGCCAGGACAACGAGGTGGCCCAGGCGCCATTTACCGGAATCAGCCTGAATCTTACTCTTCGCGGGGATATTCTCCTCGAAACGCCACTCGAAGTGGCGGGCGGCCCCGCCACCTCAGCGGGCCGCACGGGTCAAGACGGTACCGTTTATCTCCGAATTATCTTAGTAAATTCGTGTCAGGCCAATGGAGCTTGGGACTGCCCATGTCAGGCTTTGATCGTGATTCCCGTGTGCACCTCGTGACGGGTGAAACTAATGTGACCAAACGGTGCCGCCTGCGTGCTTCCGGCCGCGCTGTTTCGGGGATCTTGGGCCGCCGGAGACGGCCTATACCGAGCCGCCGAAACTACTACGTAATTCCGTGCCGCAGAATGGCCGGCCGGGGAGGCTGCGGGCGGTGAAGGCAGCGGCGTTCTATGAGTACGGGCCCGCCGAGGCGATGCAGTACGCGGACATCCCGGATCCCGTGATCGGCGCGGGAGACGTACTGGTCCAGGTGCAGGCCTGCGGGGTCAACCACTCCGACCTGGACTCCCGCGCCGGGACTTCGCGCTGGCCGTTCGAGCTGCCCATGGTCCTGGGGGCGGAATTCGCCGGCACGGTCGTCGGCGTGGGCGACCACAGCGGCCCGGTCCGCACCGGCGATCGCGTCACCGCTTTCCAGCAGTACAGCTGCGGGCGCTGCGCCCGGTGCGCCCGGTGGCGCCCCGATCTGTGCGAGTCCTTCGAGGTGTTCGGCACCACGCGGTGGGGCGGCTACGGCGAGCTGGTCTGCGTTCCGGCCGAGGTGGTGGTCCCTCTCGAGCCCGAAGATGACCTGCTGGCCATGGCCGCCGGGCAGTGTGCGGTCAGCACCGCCTGGCACATGGTCAACCGCCTGGCCCAGGTCCGGCCGGGTGACCTGGTGCTGGTCCCCTCGGCCTCGGGCGGCGTGGCGGGCGCCCTGGTCCAGTGCGCGAAGCTGGCCGGGGCGACCGTGGTCGCGACGGTCGGCACGGCAGCCAAGGCCGCCCAGGTCTCCTCGCTCGGCGCCGACGCGATCATCGTCCGGGGCGAGCGCGACCTGGCCAGCGGAGCTATTGCGGGCCACGGACGGGCGCCGCTTCGACGCCGTCCTCGACACCGTGGGCGGCCCGCTGTTCGAGGTGCACCTGTCCGTGCTCCGGGAGGAAGGCACGCTGGTCATCTGCGGCGCGCACGCGGGCGAGGTGGTCCCGCTCGATTTGATTCCCGTGTTCCGGAACGGCTGGCGCATTATTGGCTTCCGCCTGGCGCCCCCCGACGAGCTGGCCACCTCGCTGGACCTCATCCGGCGCGGGGCTATCAAGGTGCCCATTGCCGCCACCTTCCCCGTCAGTGACGCCGCGGCGGCGCATAGTTTCCTCGAGCGCCGCCAGCACGTCGGAAAGGTTCTCCTAGTGGCCGAGTAACCCGTCGCTGCCGGAGCGTATTCGCCCGGGTAGCGCGACCAGACGGCCTGTGACATTATGGCCAGTAATCCGCATAGGGCGCTTTACCAGGAGGATTGGCCCCGCGTCCCGCGCCTGGGCCGCCAAGCGCCTATTCGATCATGTCCCCTGAATACGTTCAGCGTTCCTATGCCGAACTTCGTGGAGGTAGGTTCCGTGGATCGACCGGATCAGAGCAGCACGCCGCGGCCGGTATCAGAATTCGGGCGACGGCAATTCCTGCGCGGGATAGCGGCCGCCGGCGCCTTGGCGGGCACCGGGAGTTTGCTGGCCGCCTGCGGCGGCTCCAGCTCCGGCCCGACCCAGCATTTAGACGCCAGCCGCCGGGTGCGCCGGGGCGGGAACCTCAAGCTGGGTCTCTCCGGAGGTTCCAGCTCGGACACCCTCGACCCGCACAAGAGCCTCACCTACATCGACACCTCCCGGCTGCAGTCGCTCTACCAGCCTCTGGTCCAGCTCGACGCCCAGGCCCAGGTGGAGTACGTACTGGCCGAGTCGATCACCCCGCACCAGGGATCGCTCTCGGAGTGGGTCATCCGCCTGCGGCCCGGCGTGACCTGGCATGACGGGAAGGACTTCACCGCCTCCGACGTCCTGTTCAGCTTCCAGCGGGTGTTCTCCAACGGCTTCACCGGGAAGTTCGGCCTCGGCCCGATCGACCTGGCGAACACCAAGGCCCTCGACCCGCATACCGTGCTGGTCCAGCTGACCAAGCCCTTCTCCAGCTTCGCCGAGCAGCTCGCGGCCTTCTGGTACAACCTGTACATCGCGCCGGAGGGATTCAACCCGGCCAAGCCGGTCGGCACCGGGGCGTTCGTGTACCAGAGCTTCACGCCCGGCCAGCGCAGCGTCTTCACCCGCAACCCGCACTACTGGAAGCCCGGGCTGCCCCACGTGGACACGCTCACCATCATCGACTTCAGCGACAACACCACCCTGCAGGACGCGCTGACCACCAGTGTCATCCAGGGGGCCGGCGCGCTCGACGGGCCGCAGATCGCCTCGCTGGCCACCAGCAGCGGCATCAAGACGGTCGTATCGCACTCCGGTGAGATCGTCCCGTTCACGATGCGCGTCGATCAGGCGCCCTTCAACGACGTCAACGTCCGCCAGGCGATGCGGCTGCTGGTGGACCGCCCGCAGTTGATCGACTCGGCCCTCGACGGCTACGGGGTGGTCGCGAACGACCTCTTCTCCCCGTACGACCCTGACTTCGACCACTCGCTGGTCCGGCCCGCGCAAGGCGACATCCAGCAGGCCAAGTTCCTGCTGAACAAGTCGCGCCAGGACGGTCTCACGGTGACCCTCACCACCTCGGCGGTGGCCACCGGCACGGTGGCCATGGCGACGGTGCTGGCCGCCCAGGCCAAGGCGGCCGGCGTCACGGTCAAGCTCAGCAACGTCCCGGCCGGGACCTTCTTCGGCCCCAACTACCTCAAGTGGTCATTCAGCCAGGACTTCTACAACTATTACCCGTACCTCTCCCAGGTCGCGGAGTCGATGCTGAAGGCGTCACCCTTCAACGAGACGCACACCAACAATCCGCACTACACGAACCTTTACAACCAGGCGAACGCGACCGCCAGCCCGTCGCTGCGCAAGGAAATCATCACCGAGATGCAGAAGTTCGACTTCAACGAGGGCGGGTACATCATCCCCGCCTACATTGACGTGCTGGACGCCTACAGCGACACGATAACCGGGTACACGGCCGGCAAGGTCGGCCAGCCGCTATCCAACTTCGACTTCGAGCACTTCGCCTTCACCGGCTGACCGATCGCGAAGGTTCTTTCCAGGAGGCAGCTCGCCGAACCAGCGGAGCGCCGTGCCATAGGCGCGTCCCGCTAAGCCAGCGCGTATTTGCCGGCGAAGCGGGGCGCGCCGCAGGCGTGTTCCCGCTGAGTTGGCGAATGGCGGGGTTCCGGGATGCGCCCGGCCAAGCCAGCGGAGCAGCGTGCCGCAGGCGCGGCCCGGCCAGCCAGCGCTGATTCGCCGGCGAGGCGGGGCCCGCCGCAGGCGGGTGCTCGCCGGCCGGCGTTCGGCGCGGAGCGGCGAGCGGGGGTCCAGGGGGTCGCCCCCCGGACTAACGCAGCACCAGGCTCTTCACGGGGATCGTGGTGCGGATCATCCCGGTGCCATACATGAGATCAGCCACCCGCTGCACCTGCCCGACACTCAGGAACGTGGGGTACTGCCCGATCGTGACGAGGGCGGCTTCCTGTGCGGACATCCCCGGCAGAGTCCCGAGCGCCGACCGGACGGTGCCGAGCTGAGCCGTGCTGGCCTTCGCGGCGGTGAGTGCGGACCGGAAGCTACGCAGGGCCGCGGCATGACCGCTGGCGAAGGCGGCGGTGGTGAAATACCCGGAGAGCGGCAGGCTGGCGGTCACGCCGCTGCAGACGTCGAACAGCTCGACGGCGCCGAGCTCGGTTTCGGCCTGCAAGATGTAGGGCTGGGTGGCCACGATCGCGCTGACCCGATGATCGCGCAGGGCAGTGGCCATGTCCGCCGCGGGCATGGCCGTCCACAGCACGCTGGAGGGACTCACGCTGTCACTCTGCAGCACGGCCTCGGTGGCCAGGGTCTCGACGTTGTAGGGGGCGTCGGCCGAGAACGGGGCGAGTTCGCGCGGCGGCGTGGCGACCGCCTTGCCCTGCAGGTCCTGGGGGGCCGTGATGGTCGAGCCGGGCAGGGTGAGAACCTCCATCACTCCCGGCGTGGCGTCGTACCCGTCCGCGATCAGCCGCAGCTGGGCGTGACCCTCATCCGCCTGGGCATAGAGCAGCCCGGCGTAATCACCGCTGATCACGTCCGCCTGGCCGCTGGTCAGGGCGCCGTACGCCTGCTGGAGGTTCTGGTAGGTCTGCACCGTCACATCCAGGTGGCGCTGGGCGAACAGCCCGTGCTCCACGGCCACCTGCAGCGGCGCGTTCGCGAACCCCGGGACGACCGCCACCGTGATCTGCTCGCTGCCCGCCGCCTGGCCGGCCGAGCCGCCCGGCACGTGGCAGCCGGTCGCGAGCAACCCCAGCGAGGCGGCCACCAGCACCCCGCGCGACCGGCGGGCCAGCCGCGCACGCCCGCCGCGGGTCCTGGGCCGAACAAGCCTCATGGTGCCTCCCTAGATAAAGTCCGGCGAGCGCGATAAAGACCCGGAAGGAAATGGTAATTTCCTTAGTGCTATAGCAGCGTCAGGGATTTCCGAAGAAAGGTAGTAATATTGCCGCACTCGCTGCTTAGGCTAGCCCGCTCAGGCGCCATCGCGGGCCCGATTTGGCAGGCTTTACTACAGACCCGGCCGCCCTGATAGCGTAGTTTGACAACAGTGGTAACAATTAGCGCGAGATGATCCGGTCAGGGCTAGAGTTGGCTCCTGACTCTGTTGCCAGGGTCCTGCGCTCAGAATGGCTTGCCAGAGACCGGAGCTGCCATTTTGGTCCACATCGGTGCCTGCGGCTCGGTGGGCGCCTGCCGTTTCCGGGTTGAGAGGTGCAGAAACTGTGCGATCCAGGCGAGGGAGAGCAGACAGCGCGGCCTATGACGCGGCCAGCCGCCCGCCGGCGCCCTACCTCACGGCACCAGGCGCGACGCTCAACGGGAGCCGCACCTATTTAGGCGACAGCGGCGATACCGGGCAGGCGGGTGGCCTGGGCCAGGCTGGTGAGCTGGGTCGGCGGGCGGCCTGGGCCAGGCGGTGACCGGGGGCCCGGGCGGCAGCGGGCGGCTGGACAGCGCCGTGGTCCCGCAGGTCGCCCCGCCCCCGCCGGCGCAGAACGCCGGCCGCTTCGCGCTGAAGAACTGGCGGGTCCGCTCGCGCCTGCTGCTGCTGGTTCTGCTGCCCACGCTGGCGGCGTTGATCCTCGGCGGCTTCAGCGTGGTCGCGTCCGCACGCAGCGCCCTGGCGTACCAGCGGGTCGAGCAGTTCTCCCGGCTGGGGGGCGAGATCACCAACCTGGTCCAGGCCCTCCAGGCCGAACGCGAAGACACCATCAGGTACATCACCATGGGCCCGTCAGGCGGCGGCCGGGGCGCACCCGCCGCGACCGCCGCCCCGCAGCTGGCGGTCCTCGCCCAGGACCGCCAGGCCACCGACCGGCTCGCGGCCCGGGTCCGGAGCGGGGCCGCCACCATCGGCAGCTCCTATCCGGCCGTGGCCCAGCAGGAGGCCAAGGGAGCGATCACCGCGATCAACGGCCTGCCCGCGCTCCGCAACGCGGCGATCCACACCCAGCTTCCCTCGCTGGCCGTGATCCAGGAGTACGCCGCCACGATCACCCAGCTCCTCGCGCTCGAGGACGAGATCGCCACGGGCAGCAACGACGCGGTACTGGCCGACAACGCCCGGGTCGTCGGGCTGATCTCCGCCACGAAGGAACAGGTCTCTCAGGAACAGGCCATCCTCACCTCGGCCCTCACCCCCGACCTGGTGGGCGCGAACCAGTTCCAGCCCGGCCAGCTGGCCGCCATCAACGCCGCCCAGGCCGAGCAGCAGGCCGATCTGGCCCAGTTCAGCCTGACCGCCACCAGCAGCCAGCGCCACCTCTACGAAAGCGATCTCTCCTCCGCGCAGGCCGACCGGGCCCAGGCGCAGGTGCAGCAGGCCATCACGCTGGCGCTCGACGGCGGCTCGTCGGCGGAGAACCCGGCGTTCACCAACGCGGCCAGCGGATCCGTGTACCTGGTCTCCAGCCTGCACGCGGTCGAGCAGGGACTGATGTCCTCGGTCATCGGGCAGAGCGGCGGGCTGCGGGGCCGCGCGATCACGGCGGCGCTCCTCGAGGGCTTCGCGGTGATCCTGGTCCTGGCGCTCGCGCTGCTGTTCACCCTGGCCCTGGGCCGCTCGATGACCCGGCCGCTGCACCAGCTGCGGACCGGCGCGCTTGAGGTGGCGGGGGTACGGCTCCCGGAGACCGTCCGCCTGATGAGCGGGGGCGGCAGCGGCGAGACTCGCTGGAAGTGGTCCCCATCGACGTGGACTCCACCGATGAGATCGGTGAGGTCGCCCGGGCGTTCGACCAGGTCCACCGCGAGGCGGTGCGGCTGGCGGCCAACGAGGCGGCGCTGCGCGGGAACATCAACGCCATGTTCGTGAACCTCTCCCGCCGGAGCCAGACGCTGGTGGAGCGCCAGATCCGCCTGATCGACGACCTGGAGCAGGGCGAGCAGGATTCCGAGCGGCTCGCGAACCTGTTCCAGATGGACCACCTGGCCACCCGGATGCGCCGCAACTCCGAGAACCTCCTGGTCCTGGCGGGCCACGAGCTTTCCAGGCGGTGGAGCGAGCCCGTGGCGCTGGTGAACGTGCTGCGGGCGGCGGTGTCGGAGATCGAGCATTACGAACGGGTCATCCCGGACATGCAGCCGGGCATCTCGGTCCGCGGTCAGGCGGTCAACGACGTCGTTCACCTGCTGTCCGAGCTGGCCGAGAACGCGACCACGTTCTCGCCCGCGGAAACCCTGGTGCATGTGTCCGGGTACTCGCTCAACAGCGGCGGCGTGCTGCTCGACATCACCGACCAGGGCGTCGGGATGGGTGCCGAGGAGATGGCGCACGCGAACTGGCGGCTCGATAATCCGCCGGTCGTGGACGTCGCGGTCTCCCGCCGGATGGGCCTGTTCGTGGTGGCCCGGCTGGCGGCCAGGCACGGGATCCACGTCCGGCTCCGGCCCGCTTCCAAGGGCGGCCTGACCGCCCTGGTGTGGCTGCCCGACGAGGTGGTCACGCGGGAGACCGCCGGACTCGGTCGTGGATCTGCGCCCGCTGGGGGCGGTCAGCCCGGCCGCCAGCGACGCCATGGATGGAGACGGGTCTGGCCGTCGAGGGGACCGACGAGCCTCCGGCTGCGCCCCGGCCCGCGCGGGATGTGCGCCCGCGGCGGCCCGCGGCCGCCGCCCATCCCAGCCCCCCGTGCCCAGCCAGCCCGGGCCCAGCCACTCCGGACCTGGTCAGTTCGCGGCCAGCCAGCCCCCGGCCGGTCAGTCCGCAGCTGGTCAGTCCGCAGCCGGCGACGCGGCCCGGTCCCGCTCCGAGGACCAGGAGGCCCGGCCGGCGCCGTCAGCTAACGGGACCGCGCTCAGCCCCGGGATCGCTGCTTCCGGACCCGCCCTGGGCGGCCGCGAGCGTGGTAATCCCGCCCGCGGAGAACACGGGGCCAGCCAGCCGCCTGCCTATTTTCGAATCGGTCGAGTCCGACTGGTTCCGGCGTGGCGGCCGGCCGGTCAGCCGGACGACCCCGCTACCGGAGCCTGATGAAGCTGGCTGGTCCTCGCCCGCGGATGCGGGATGGCAGGCCGCGGAAGCGGCGCGGGCGCCGGTGTTCGCGGATACCACGGAGGCAGGGCTGCCCAAGCGGGTTCCCAAGGCCAACCTGGTCCCCGGCGGTGCGGGCCCGGCGGCGCAGCTGCCCCCGGTTGCAGGGCCGGTCCGCCTCGCAGACCAGGCAGCGCCTGTCGAGCTTCCAGCAGGGAATCAGGAAAGCCCGCACGAGCGCACCCGGGGATGAAACGGACATGGGCGACGAGGCCGACCGTGCCTCGTGACGCACCACCGTGCCCCCGGCAGCCGCGATCATCCAGCTCGAATTGGCCCCCGGAGGCCAGGAAGGAAGGCCTATCGTGAGCCCGCTGAGCTCTCCGGTCCAGGATCTGGACTGGATCATCACGGATTTTGCCGGGCGGGTGCCGTCCGTGGCCCATGCCATCGTCGTCTCGGCCGACGGGCTGCCGCTGGCCTTCTCGGAGGGGTTCCCCAAGGACCGCGCGGACCAGCTGGCCGCGGTGACCTCGGGCCTGACCAGCCTCACGCATGGGGCGTCGCGGGTGTTTGAAGGCGGCCCGGTCACCCAGACGATCGTCGAGATGCGCCGGGGCGTGCTGCTCGTGATGGCGATCAGCGACGGTTCGAGTCTCGCCGTGCTCGCATCCGCTGATTGCGACATGGGCCTGGTGGCCTACGAGATGGCGTTGCTCGTGGAAAGGGTAGGGCGCGCCCTCACGCCCGAACCCCGCGGCGGGAGGGCGATCACATGAGCACGGCGATGACGTCGGTCAAGATCGTCGTGGCCGGCGGCTTCGGCGTGGGCAAGACCACGCTGGTCGGGGCGGTCTCGGAGATCACGCCGCTGACCACCGAGGCCTTGATGACCGCCGCCAGCGGCGGGGTGGATGACCTGTCCGGGGTGCCGGACAAGACGACCACCACGGTGGCCATGGACTTCGGGCGGGTGACCCTGGACGCCGGGCTCATCCTGTACCTGTTCGGCACGCCGGGCCAGCACCGGTTCTGGTTCATGTGGGATGACCTCATCGAAGGGGCCATCGGCGCCGTGGTCCTCGTGGACAGCCGGCGGCTGGCCGACTCCTTCCCCGCGGTCGACTACTTCGAAGCGGCCGAGCTGCCGTTCATCGTCGGCGTCAACGGGTTCCACGGCGAGTTTCCGCACACGCTCACCGACGTACAGGAAGCATTGTCGGTGAAGGAGGATGTGCCGGTCATCGAGTGTGACGCACGGACCCGGGAATCAGCCAAGATGGCCCTGGTGACCCTGGTCCAGCACGCGATGGCCGCACACCTGGGCAGCCGCTAGCCCCGCGGAGCTGGTTCTGGCGTTCGCCAGGCGTCAGCCGTCTCGTTAGCGCTGCCGTTCTTCCAGCGGACGGACGAAGAGTCCCCGGCCCATCACGGTCTTGAGGTAACCCTCGGCGCGCAGGGCCTGGACGGCCCGCTCGACCGTGCCCGGGCTTACCCGGTACTCCTCAGAAAGAACGCGCTTGCTGGGGATGGCCCGGCGCGGAGGGATCTCGCCAGAGTCGATCTTCCCCCGGAGAATGGCGGCGAGCTGCTGATAGACGGGGACATCTGCAGCCGAGTCGATCATCACCATGTCGCACGACCCTAGCACAACCCTGACCGACTGGGGCTATATCTGCACATTCTTAGTTTATCCCTAGATAGCCATACGATTACCGTAGATATGCATGGGTAGCCTTATCTCAGGATGGCTGGGGGGCTTGGCGCTGGGAGAACCCCATGCACGAGCACACCGTGGAGCTCACCACTCCGCTGGGGCCGGTCACGGCCACCTTCCGCAAGGGACGGCTCACCGGCTCTGACGTCGCGACGGTGAGTACCGGGCCAGGCTTCGGGATCTGCAGTCATCAGTACTCGGGCGTCCTGTGCCTGAGCGGCCCGGGCTGGACCGAAGGCAGCCCCCCGCTGCTCTATGACGTCACGTTCGCTGACGCGGAAGGCAAGCACCCATTTCCCCGGGACCGGGCCGCCATGGTCGGGGTGATCAGGGCCGCCGTCGCCGATTACGCCACCCGGGCCTGCACCAGCGGATAAGAACCCCGCAGGCCAGGACACCGGCGCAGCGGCAGGACGAGCTAGCAGGGCCGGACGCTAGTGCAGCATCGGGACGATCTAGCGCAGCGCCAGGACGATCTCGCGGGGGACCGAGAGCGTGCCCGGCTGCCACTCCAGCCGGCCTGCCAGCCTGGCCTTGGGGAAGGCCTCGAAGAATCCGGCCAGCGCGCCCGCCAGCCAGAGCCGGGTCAGCGCGGCCCCCGGGCAGAAGTGGGGGCCGGCCCCGAACGCGATATTGCACGGCGCCGGCCTGCTCGGGTCGTGGGCGGCGGCTATCAGTGAGGGCAGGACTACCGTGCCCCGGGTGACCAGCCGGCCGCCCAGCTGCGTGTCCGCCAGCACGACCCGGGGCAGGGCCACCGGGAAGATCGTCCGGAGGCGCAGCAGTTGCTCGGCGACCGACGTCCAGGTCCGCTCGCCCCGCAGGCACGCGGTAATGATCTGGGGCCGCTGCGCCACCTCGGCGAGCGCAACGGCCAGGACCGGGAGGACCGCACCGAAGCCGTTGCTGACGGTGCCGATCACGTGGGTGACCTGGCTGGCCGTGGACCCATCGAGCGCGCTGACTATGCGGGAGGTTAAAGTGCCGTCGGGCCAGGCCCGTTTCGCGGCCACCAGCGAGCCGTAGTAGTCATACAGCGCTTCCCACGCCGCGGTGACGTCGCTGACCGCGGCGGGGCCCGGCACCACCGCGAAGGCGACCCGGGAGAACTCGAGGACCTGGCTCCAGTCGGATGCGGGCACGCCCATGGCCGAGCAGACCGCGGCGGCGGTGAACGGCTCCGCAAACCCGGCCAGCACATCCGCGGCCGGCCGCCCGGCGAGGCTCGCGGCCAACTGGACCGCCAGGGCGTGGACGGCGGGGCGGGTGGTTTCAGCGGCCCGGCGGGTGAACAGGTGGTTGATCCGGTGCCGGTAGGTGAGCAGGCCGGGCGCGTTCATGTTGAGCAGCCCCCGTCAGGTGACTGCATTTCCGCCCCGGTTAACGGGCTCCCGCGCAACTCCCCCGTCCCCGTGACGCCCAGCCATGGCGAAATGCGTGCCGTCGGCCAGGGAGCGCACCACGTCGGCTGACCGGCGCAGGACGAGCATCGGGTCCCCGCCGACGGGCCGGCGAGCGTAGTCGCCGGTCGCGCTCGCGCGCAGGACGGGGGGTGGCGCGCCGTGCGGTTCGGCGGCAAAGGTGAGGACGGGGATGGCCGCGGGCCTCCGGCCCGTCAGCATAATCCTGCCTGCCAGACCATTCGGGGCTCCTCGCGCGGTACGGCCTGAGCGCAGGCCCCAGGGGCAGTGGCCGGGGTGAACGTGAATTACCCCTGGATACGTAAGGATACCCATGTGCAGCATCGATCATGTGCGGAACGGTAGCAATTTGTGAGCGCCCGACTGCGGTGAGCCGTCGCTGGAGGCCGTGAGGCTGACCGGAACGAGAAGTTAACCGGAACAATCAGCGGCAGCTGACGACGAACGCCCGCGCACCGGCGGGCGGGCCGGCGGGCGGGCGTTCGTCGTGTCCGGGATCGCGGTGTCCAGCGACCCGGTGGTTGGTTACCGGGTGCTCAGGACTCGAGCTGGGCGTCGAGGGTGATGTCCACGCCGGTGAGTGCCTTACTGACCGGGCACCCCGCCTTGGCGTCCTCAGCCGCCTTGGCGAACTGGGCGGCGTCCAGGCCCTCGACTTCACCCCGGACGGTGAGCTTGATGCCGGTCAGCCGGAATCCGCCTGCCGGGTCGGGCCCGAGGGACACGTCAGCCTGCACATCGAGCGCCTGCGGCGTGCCGCCGGCCTGGCCGATCAGCGCGGACAACTGCATCGCGTAGCACGCCGAGTGCGCCGCCGCGATCAGCTCCTCCGGACTGGTGAACCCCCCGGCATCGTCCGCCGCCCGCCTGGGAAAGGACACCTCATAGGTCCCAACCCCGGAGCTCGTCATCTCGACCTGGCCAGAGCCGTTCTCCAGCGTTCCGGTCCAGCCGGTCCGCGCAGTTCGTGTGGGCATCGGGTCTCCCTCCCGTTGGATCAAGTACCCGCCTGGACTCTAGCCGCCGCGGCGAGCCCGGAACACGGTGTCCCTGATCATGACGGAACGCCCGGCAGGATCTGCTTAGCGGTCCCTCCAGTGACCGTGATGCGCCGCGCACACCATTCCGGTGGTGTCGCACTGGCGGCATTCCTTGCCGGGCCTGCCGCGGCACGCCTGGCAGGTCAGCAGTGGCTTCCCGCAGTCTGCCTTCGCGCAGGTAAGGCTGATCATCGAGGCTGTCCTCCCGAGAGCCCTGGGTATGCAGGCGCTACTCTCACAGGGCAACAGCCACTCTCGGGGCGAACCGCTAATAGCCGGACAACCCCGGACAGGCCCGGACCAGACCGGTAGGCGCCGGTCAGCCGGGCGCCGGTGAGGCCCGGATGAAGTCGGCGATCACCTGTCCGAGCTGCTCACCGGCGTCTTCCTGAAGGAAGTGACCCGCTCCCTTGAGCACCGGGTGATCAAGCCCGGCAGCCCCAGGAACAGCCTCCCTCAGCACGGGCCCCATCGCGCCGGTGATCGGATCCCGGTCGCTGAACGCCACCAGGAACGGCTTGTCCCAGGTGGACAGCTGCCGCCAGGCGGCCCGGTTGGCGGCCGAGGCAGGATCATCCGGGGTGGTGGGCACCAGACCGGGCATCGCCCGCACCCCCGCGGCGAAGCTTTCGTCCGGGAAGGGCGCGTCGTAGGCGGCCAGCACGGCCGGTGACAGCGTGGTCTGGCAGCCCGACTGCACCAGCCGGGACACGCTGAGGGCCGGGGCGGTCTGCACCACCTCACGGAAGCGCAGCCAGACGTCGGGCATCGGCTGATCCCCGGTGGGCAGCCCGGTGTTGGCCGCGACCACCCGCGCGAAGCGCCCGGGATGCTCGGCCGCCAGCCGCAGCCCGATCAGGCCACCCCAGTCCTGCCCGACGAGCGTGAGGCCGCGCAGGTCCAGCCGGTCGAAGGCGAGAGCGCGGATCCACTCCACGTGCCGCGCGTAACTGTGATCATTGATGTTTA